>CBIHMU010000049.1:0-44299 GCA_966211105.1 uncultured Burkholderiales bacterium | reverse complement strand
GCGCCGGCTTCGGATCGAGGGGTGCGGTCGGGGGGCGCGATCGAGCGCTGTGCTCGAGGGGCGTTCAGTCGACCTTCGCGCCGGAGACCTTCACCACCTTCGCCCATTTGGCCGTCTCGCGCGCGATGAGCGCGGCGAACTCGGCGCTCGTGCCGCCGCCAGGGACCGCGCCCTGTGCGGCCATGCGCTCCTTCATCACAGGCGTCGCCAAGGCCTTCGCCACCTCGCGCTGCACCCGCGCGACCTGGTCGGCCGGCTGCGAGATCGGCGCCAGCAAGCCGAACCACGACAAAGCCTCGAAGCCTTTCAGTTCCGGCACGCCGCTCTCGGCGATCGTCGGCAGGTCAGGCAGCGCGTCGCTGCGCCTCGCGCTGGTCACGGCGATGGCCTTCAACTTGCCCGACTTGATGTGCGGCAGCGCCGAGGGCAGGTTGTCGAACATCAGGTCCATGTTCCCCCCCATCAGGTCCAGCAACGCCGGACCCGAGCCGCGGTAGGGGAAGTGGATCATGTAGGTGCCGGTCAGGCTCTTGAACAGTTCGCCCGCCAGATGGATCGACGTGCCGTTGCCGCTGGAGCACATGTTCAGCTTGCCCGGGTTGGCCTTGGCGACACGCGCGAGGTCGGCGACGCTGTTGATGCCGTATTTCTGCGCGTTGGCCGGATTCATCACCAGCACGTTGGGCACCGCCGCGACCAGCGTGATCGGCGCGAAGTCCTTGACCGGATCGAACGGCATCTTCGGATACAGCGACTGGTTGATCGCATGCGTGCCCACCGTGCCCATCAGCAGCGAGTGTCCGTCGGTCGCGTGCGCCACGTCGGCCGAGCCGGTGTTGCCGCCCGCGCCCGGCTTGTTCTCGACGATGACCGGCTGGCCGAGCGCCTTCTGCAGCTCGGGCGCCATCGCGCGCGCCATGAGGTCGGTGGTGCCGGCCGGCGGGAACGGCACGACGATGCGCAACGGCCGCGAAGGCCAGGCCGACTGCGCGCGGAGCAGTGCCGGCAACCAGAGGGTGGAGGACAGCGCGAGCAGGTCGCGGCGGTTGAGGCTCATGGGAACGTCTCCTTGTTGTGATCTCGATGCAGGCGGAAAGCGATGCGATCTCGATGCGGCGGACGGTCCCGGTCCGTCTACGCGGCGGCCTCCGGCGCTTCCGGTGACGCCGGTCCGAGGATGGTCTGGAGTTGCACACGCTCCGAGCTGCAGGCGGCGTCGAAGTCGGCCTCGATCTGGATCAGCGCCTGCGCGTCGCCCGCCTCGACGGTGACGATGCCGCGCGCCCGGTTGCGGCCTTGCGACTTGGCCGTGTAGAGCGCCATGTCGGCCCAGTTGACCGCCTGTTCCCAATGCAGCGCCAGCTGCGCCGGCGGCAGCGGGAAATGCGCGAAGCCGATCGAGCAGGTCACGCGCAGCGCCCCCGCGGCGGTGGGGATGGTCTCGCCGCCGACGATGAACAGGACGCGCTCGGCCAGCAGCTGCAGCTGGTCCGGCGCGACGTTGCGCGCGAAGACCAGGAACTCCTCGCCGCCCCAGCGCACCACCAGGTCCTCGGCCCGCACCGCCTGCGCGATGCGGCGCGAGACCTCGATGATCACGGCGTCGCCGGCCGCGTGGCCGTGCCGGTCGTTGACGTGCTTGAAGTGATCGATGTCGATCATCAGCAGCGCGCCGGTGAACATGTCCTTCGCGTGGCGATCCATGACCGCGAGGAAGTGACGGCGGTTGGCCAGATCCGTCAGCGGATCGCGCTCGCTCTGCGCGCGCAACAGGCTCTGGTTGGCCTTCAGCTTGCGGTTGGCGTCGCGCACGCGGGCGAGCATCACGCCCATCAGGATGAGCGACAGCCCCAGCAAGGTCGCCAGCCCGACGCCGACGTACTGCGCCAGGCGACGGTTGCCAAGCTCCCTGTCCTTGAGCGTCTGCTCCCGGCGCAGCAGCTCGAGGTCACGCTGCTTGGCCTCGCTGTCGTACTTCAGCCGCAGCTGCTGCAGCGCGGACTCGCGGTTGCGCCGCGCCGTGTCCGCGCTCAGCGCGCGCTCCTCGTGATACAGCCGCAAGGCCTCCTTCGCCTGGCCGACCTTGGCGTAGGCCTCGCCCAGTTCCCGCAACTGCAACGCGCGGCGCACGGGATCGAAGTCGCCCTGGGCCATCTCGAGGACGCGGGCGATCTCGCGCCGCGCCGGCTCGAACTGGCGCTGCTGGACGAGCGCGACCGAGAGGTTGTGCCGCAGCGTCCGTTCGACGGTCTGGTCGTTGTAGGACTGCACGACCGGCAGCGCCAGCCGCGCGAGCTGCACGGCCTTGGCGGCCTGGTCGGTGTGGATGTAGGCGTCGAGCAGGTTGTTCTGCAGCAGCGCCACGTCGCGGCGCCCGCCCGACTGCTCGGCCAGCCTCAACGCGTCTTCCAGTGCGGCGAGCTGGGCCGTCCGGTCCCCGCGCCGCGAGGCGACCATCGATTCGACCATCTTCGCGCGGCTCATCGCCGAGATGTCCCCCTGCGCGAGCTGCCAGGCCTGGGTCATCCACTGCTGCGCCGCGGCGGACTCGTCGCGGACCTGGCTGTTGACCGCCAGCGATCCCATCATCGTGCCGGATGCGCTGTGGTCCTGGATCGCCTGCGCCAGCGACAGCGCCCGCCGCAACGAGGCTTCGGCGAAGGCATATTCGCCGCGCGCGCCCTGCGCGCGGGCGACCAGCCGCAAGGCCTGGATCATGACGCGCGCGTCGCAGCCGGGCGGAACCGCCGACGTCGACGTCGACGCAGGCGGACAGGCGGGCGACAGCTCGTCCACCGCCAGCTGCGCCATCTCGCCGGAGCGGCCGGTCTGACCCTGCCGGTCCTGCAGCTCGGCCAGCAGCATGCGCGACAGCGGCCGCCCGCCGGGCCGCGACTCGAGCTCGCCGGCGATGCGGCGCACGTCCTCGGGACGTCCCGCCTGCACGGCGTTGCGGCCCAGTGTGTATTCGATGTGCAACCGATGGCTGGCGTGGGCGGGGTCGGCCAACAGCAGCCGCAGCTGCTGCGCCGCCTTCTCCGGCTCGTTGTAGCCGAAGCGGTCCAGCTGCGCGAGTTGCGCATCCAGCGCCCGGTCGGGGATGTCCGCGCGCGCCGGCATCGCCGCGCCCAGGGCCAGGCCCAGCAGGGGGATCGCCAGGAGAGCGCGCACCCGTGTCGTCATGCGCGCGGCTCCTGCGTCGGTCCGAGCAGGCTGACGAGCTGCACCTGTCCCTGGTGCCAGGCGGACTCGATGCGGCCGGCCAGGGCCAGCAGCTGGTCGCGATCACGCGCCTGCATGGCCGCCACGCCGTAGGCCTTGTTGCGGCCGTGCGCCTTGGCCATGTACATCACGGTGTCGACGAGGTCGATGGCCCGCTCCCATTCCAGCGTCAGGTCTTGCGGCGCCATCGGGAAGCTCGCGAAGCCGATGGACGCGCTGATCGGGATGCGCAGCGGCCCGTGGTCGACCGGCTGGCCGCCCATCTGGTCCAGCAGCCGCTGGCCGAGCTGGCGCGCGTCCTCGGTGGCCTCGGAGTTCACCAGGATCAGGAACTCCTCGCCGCCCCAGCGCACGACCAGGTCCTGCTCGCGCAACACGCCGCGCAGGCGGCGCGCGACTTCGACCAGCACCGTGTCGCCGGCCGCATGGCCCCATTGGTCGTTGATGCGCTTGAAGTGGTCGATGTCGATCAGGAACAGGCTGCCCCGCAGCCCGCCGTCGCGGGTGCGCTGCGCGACGGCCTGCTGGAAATGGCGCCGGTTGGCGAGCCCCGTCAAAGGATCGCGCTCGCTCTGCACGCGCAGCGATTCGTTGGTCTGCGCCAGCGCCGCATTCGTGCGGCGGATGCGCCGGTAGGCCAGGGCGAGCAGGGCGCCCGACAGCAGCACGCAACCGCCGACCTCGGCCCACAGCTTCAGCTGCAGGTCGCGCGTGCGGATCTGTTCGGCCTTGAGGCTGTTGTCCTGGTTGAGCAGCCGGATCTCGCGCTGGCGCTGCTGGTCCTCGAAACGCGCCTGCGCCTCGAGCACCGTGCGGCGGGTCTCGTCGCGCAGCACTTCGTCGAATTCCTTGCGCGACTGATGGAAGGCCTCGATCGCGCCGGGCAGATCGTCGAATCTCTCGAGGTAGGTGCCCAGCTCCAGCCAGGACTCGGCGGTGTAGCTGCCGGCCTCGCGCTGGGCATCCATCGTGATGGCCTGCAGCACGTCGCGCTTGCCCTCCTCCAGCTTGCGCAGGCCGATCTTGGCGATCCCGGAGTTGTGCCGCGCCAGGATCTCGGTGGAGATGTCGCCGGTCTCGTGCGCCAGCGCCAGGCTTTGCGTGGACATCTCCAGCGCCCGCGCGTAGTTGCCGCTGCGCAGCTCGTAGTCCGCGAGGTTGCCCAGGGCCAGGGCCTGCAGGCCGGGCGCCTGCGCCTCGCGCGCGTACTGCAGCGCCTGTTCGCGGGCCTGCTGGCTGAGCTTCGGATCGTCGTCCTGCGAGTACACGATGCCCAGGATGGTGTGGACCGAGTACAGCAGCACCGGATCGGGATCCTGCTGCGCGGCCTGGAGCGCCTCTCGCGCCGTGCGCTTGGCGTGGTCGACCTGCTGGCTGCGGAAGTAGTTGAAGGCGAGCGTGGCCTCGGTGGCCGCGGCACGCCAGCGCGATTCCATCGCGCGCGCCTGTTCCAGCGCCTTCAGTCCGCTCTCGACCGCCGCGTCGACCTCGCCGTAGTCGCCCTGCATGTAGGCCCGCAGTTCGGTCGCCCGCCACATCAGGCGCCGGTCGGCGGTCGCGGCGTCGATGTCGGACAGCCCGCCCAGCAGGCGCACACCGGCGCCGAGCTCGCCGTTCGCCTTCAGCCACTGCGCGCGTGCCAGCATCAGCGCCAGCGGGATCTGTGCCCGCGTCGGCGCGGCCTCGGGCCAGGCCTTCATCGCTTCGAGCGCCGCCTCATGGCCGCTGCGATCGCGCAGCTGCGCGAGCAGCGCGGCGCGTTGGCTCAGCGCTTCCAGCCGCTCGGGGCTGCCCACCGCGGCGCGTGTCTCGATCGCCAGCAGCTCACGCACGTGCTCACGCGGATGCGCCTGTCCGACGCGCTCCTGCTGTTCCAGCTCGGCCTGCAGCGCCCGGTCCTGCACCGCCGGCGCCGCCGAGACGGCGGACGCGCGCGATCCGGCGCCGTCGCCGGGACCGCAGCCGGACAGCAGCGGCACCCCGAGGCTCAAGGCGAGCGCGAGGGCCACGGCGCGGAGTTCCGAGGGCGTGAGGGGCATGAAGGCCGAGGGTCAGTCCGTGCGGCCGCGCCGGAGCAGCGCGTGCAGCAGGATGGCGCCGAAGGTGGCGGTTCCGATGCCGCCCAGCGTAAACCCACCCAGCTTCAACGTGAAGTCGCCGGTGCCGATCACCAGCGTGATCGCGGCCACCATCAGGTTGCGCGGGTCGCGGAAGTCGACCTGGTGGTCGACCCAGATGCGGGCGCCGGCGATCGCGATCAGACCGAACACCACGATGCTCACGCCGCCCATCACCGCCAGCGGGATGGCCTGGATCAGGGCGCCGAACTTCGGCGAGAAACCGAGGGCCAGCGCCATCAGGGCCGCGAAGACGAAGACCGCCGTCGAGTAGATGCGCGTCGCGGCCATGACGCCGATGTTCTCGGCGTAAGTCGTCACGCCGGTGCCGCCGACGGCGCCGCTGGCGATCGTCGCCAGTCCGTCGCCGATGAAGGCGCGGCCGAGGAAGGGCGTCATGTCGCGGCCCGTCATCGCACCGACCGCCTTCAGGTGGCCGAGGTTCTCGGCGACCAGGATCAGCGCGACCGGCGCGATCATCAGCATCGCGGCGCCGTCGAAGGCCGGCGCATGGAATTGCGGCAGGCCGATCCACGCCGCCGCCGCGACCTTGGACAGGTCGATCGGCGCGCCCAGGCCGAAGCCGTTGGTCAGCAGCGCGTAGATCAGGCTGGCCTGGATCAGGCCGGCGAGGATCAGCAGGCGCTGCAGCATGCCGCGCGCGTAGACCGCGACCACGGCGACGCTGACGAAGGTCGCCGCCTGCATCCAGGCGTCGAAGGGCGTGGGAGCCATGTTCTTGATCGGCACCGACGCGAGGTTGAGTCCGATCACCGCGACCACCGCGCCGGTGACCACCGGCGGCATCAGCCTTTCGACCCAGCCGCTGCCGGTGGCCGACACCAGCAGGCCGATGGCGGTGTACAGCACGCCGCAGGCGATGATGCCGCCCAGGGCCAGCGGGAGGTTGGGATTGGGACCGCTGCCGGCATACCCGGTCGCGGCGATGACCACGCCGATGAACGCGAAGCTCGAGCCCAGATAGCTCGGCACTCGGCCGCCGGTCAGGAAGAAGAACAGCAGGGTGCCCACGCCGCTCATCAGCACGGCGACGTTGGGATCGAAGCCCATGAGCAGCGGCGCCAGCACGGTGGCGCCGAACATGGCGATCACATGTTGCAGGCCGAGCGCCGCGGTCTGCGGCCAGGACAGGCGTTCATCGGGAGCAATCGCCTTCTCGGGGCCGACGGTCACGGGCCGCCAGCGCATCAACCACGCCATGGACTTTCCTCAATGGGACAAGCCATCGAGTGTAAGGAGCGCTCATGGCATCGCCACTCCGGCTTATCCCGTGACCGGGTGGCCCGATGGCGGGTCGCACCGCTGCGACGCGCGATCTGCGATCCGCCGCCATCGCCCGCCCGTCCGCGGTCGACGCCCAGGACGCGCCCAGGACGCGCCCAGGACGCGCCCAGGAAAAGTTCAGGACGCGCTCAGAACAGCACCATGTCGCGATTGCGTCGCGGCAGTTGCTGCAGCAGGCGTCGCCACGAGGCCCAGGCGCGCCAGACGGCGCCGCCGAACAGCAGGCTCAGGATCAACAGGATGGTCATGACGGCACTCCTCGACGCGCGCGGACGCGTCGAATGATTTCGCACGATCGTGCGAAGTTGGGGGAACGACAGGGCCGATGCGCGTCATGGCGTCGACCTCAGGGGGAAGGGAGGGGCGAGGCGGCCGGTGCCGTGTCCAGCCGCACCGGGGCCATCAAGCGGCCATAACTGGTCCAGGCCCGATCGAGGGCGTCCGGTGTGCGCAGGAAGCGCACCTCGCGGACCAGCGCGGTGAACAGGCCGTCGAGCTCGAAGATCAGTTGATCGAGATCGGCATCCGCGCGCAGCTGACCGGCCTCCTGCGCCTGCAGCAAGGTGCGCCGCAGCGTGCCGCGCCAGCGACGCACGCCGTCCAGCAGGCGGTCGCGCATCACGTCCTCGCGATCGTCGTATTCGAAGGCGCCGGCCACGTAGAGACAGTTGCCATGCGGCCCGTCGACGCGCGCCAGCCAGGCCCGCACCATCGCGTCCATGCGCGGCAGGCCGCGCGGCTCGCGCAGCGCGGGCAGGATGACCTCCTGCTGGAAGACCTTCTCGAAGGCATCCAGCACCGCCGCCTGCAAGGCCTCGCGCGAGCCGATGCGCGAAAACACGCCGCTCTTGGACAGGTTCAGCCGCTTCGCCACCTCGCCGATCGACAGGCTGTCCAGGCCGTCCAGGCGCGCCATCTCCAGCGCGACATCGACGATGGCACTCTGCGTCAGTTCGCTGCGGGCGGTCTTGGCTTCCATGCACCGCAATTTAGCACGGTCGTGCGAAGTGCGCTGTCCGCCTCGATGGCGGGGATGGCCGGCGGGTTACTCGCCGACGGTTCCGGGCGCGCCGGGCGCCTGGGTGTCCTCGCCGTCAACGGCGGCAGCGGTCTCGCTGTCGGTGGCCGCATCGCCGGCCGGCGGACGTCCCCGCCGCGGCGCCGGCGACAGCGCCGGCTTGATGCCGCGCCGCTTGAGCGCCTCGCGCAGCAGCAGCTCGATCTGCGCATTGGAAGAACGCAACTCGATCGCGGCCAGCCGCTCGATCTCCTCCCACAACGCAGGATCGAGACGCAGTGGAAACTGCTTTTTCGCGGGACTGCCCATCGCGGTGCGGCTCCGTCGTCAGCGGTCCAGGCGGCGCATGGTGATCATGGGCTATCCCTCGGCACGCTCAGTTGTAGAGCGTGCCTGCATTGATGATCGGCTGCGTGTCCTTGTCGGAACACAGCACCACCAGCAGGTTGGACACCATCGCCGCCTTGCGCTCGTCGTCGAGCTGCACGATCTCGCGCTCGCTCAGGCCCTTGAGCGCTTCCTCGACCATGCTGACCGCGCCGTGCACGATCTTCTTGCGGGCGCTGATGATGGCCTCGGCCTGCTGGCGACGCAGCATCACCTGCGCGATCTCCGGCGCGTAGGCCAGATGGGTCAGCATCGCCGTCTCGACGCTGACACCGGCGGGTTGCAGGCGCGCCTGCAGCTCGTCGATCATCGCGGCCATCACCTCGTCGGCGCCGGCGCGCAGGGTGATCTCCCGGCTGTCGATGTCATCGCCCTCGTCATAGGCGAACTGGGAGGCGACGTGCCGGATCGCGGCCTCCGCCTGGATGCTGACGTACTGCTCGAAGTCGTCGACCTCGAACACCGCGCGCGCCGTGTCCTGGACCCGCCAGACCACCGCCGCGCCGATCTCGACCGGATTGCCGCGCTTGTCGTTGACCTTCAGCGTCGGCGCGTCCAGGTTGCGCGCGCGCAGCGAAAGGCGGCGCTTGATCATGAACAGCGGGATCGTCCAGCGCAGGCCGGCGATCCGGTCCGTCCCGACGTAGCGGCCGAACAGCGTCAGCACGCGGGCCTCGTTGGGCTGCTGGATGTAGAGACCCAGCAGCAGGACCAGCGCGCAGACGATGACGATCCAGGTGCCCGGCCGCAGGAGCACGGCGCCCTGGGAGCTGATGAACAGGAAGATCGCCACGCCCGCCAGGGCGAGGCCCATCAGCAGCGCGGCGTAACCGTTCATGTGGCCGCCGTCGCGCTCGCTCGCGGCGGCGGTCTTCGGGGCTGTCGTCTTGCTCATCACCGGCCTCCTCCAAAAAGGTGATATCACTTTAAGCCCCGGACACCTGTTCGCGCAAGCCCTGTCCCCCGATCACCCCCAACGGGGGGACCCAGAAAGCAGAAAGCGCCCCGAGGGGCGCTTTCGAAAGCCTTTTCGCAGTCGCGTCAGGCGCCCTTGCGCGCCAGCGGCAGCAGGAAGTTGGCGACGGCGATGCAGCGCTGGCCGAGCTCTTCCTCGCTGACGCGCAGCCCGAAACCGGCCATCGCCGGCGACGTCAGATAACGCCCGCCGATCGCGACAGTCGGCACGCCGTCGATGTTGTACTGGTTCTGCAGCTTCTCGGCCTGCTGGCTCTTGGTCTGCACGGTGAAGGAGTTGTAGGTCTCCTTGAACTTGGCCGGGTCCACGCCCAGCGGCGCGAGGAACTTGGCCATCTCCTCGACGTTGGTCAGGCCTTGGCCGCCGCGGTGGATGGCGTTGAAGATGGCCGGGCGCACCTGCGCTTCCTTGCCCATCGCTTCCAGCGTGAAGAACAGCTGCTGGTGGATCTTCACGTTGGCGCGGAAAGCGACATGGACCTTGCGGTAGACCACGTCGGCGGGCAGCTGCTTGGCCCAGGCTTCGATCGTCGGCTCGAAGACGTAGCAGTGCGGGCAGCCGTACCAGAAGAACTCGATCACCTCGATCTTGCCCGGCGTCGAGCCCGGCACCGGCGTCGCCAGGCGTTGGTACTGGCGGCCTTCGACCGGGCCGCCCTGGGCCTGGGCCGGCGCGCCGGCCAGGAGCGCACCCCCGCCCGCGGCGGTCGACAGGGCCGTGAGGGCGTTGAATTCGCGACGCTTCATCTTCGATTCCTTGTTGGTTCCGCTGCGACCGGCGCCACAGCGGCCGGCCATCCTAGAAAGTCAAACTTAGAGCGGCATTAACCTTGTCTGGCGACTGTACGCGGCGTGCCCGCGCGCTCAGCGCTGGATCGCCACGAGGTTGGCCTCGACGCCGGCGCCCTCGAGCTTCTTCTGCTGCGCCTCGGCCTCGTCGCGCGTGTCGAACGGCCCCAGGCGGACGCGGAACACGGTGCGGCCGGACTGTTCGCGCTCCATCACCTTGGCGGCGAAGCCCTGGATCGCCAGCTTGGCGCGCTGCTGTTCGGCGTCTTCCATGCGCGTGTAGGCGCCGGCCTGGACGAAGAAGCTGCCGCGCGAGCCGTCGGGACGCGCGCCGTCCGCGGTGCGCGGCTCGGCAGGACGCTGCTCGGCCTTGGCGGCCGGCGGGGGCGTCGACGTCTGATTCTGAGCGGCCGGTGCGCGCTCGACCGGGCGACCTTCCACCGCCGGCGCGGGTGTCGCGCCGGTGGTGACCTGCGGGGCCTGCGTCGCCGGCGGCACGACCGCCGGCGCGGGCGTCACAACGCCCGACGCGGCCTTCGCCCCGGCGCGGCCGGCCAGCGGCGCGTTCGGGTCCCAGTTGCGGTTGCGTTCCGCTTCCTGGGCGTCCTGCTCCGCGGTGCGCTGCGGCAGCTTGTTGACGAAGGGCACCGGGGCCTTCGTCACGTACAGGGCCACGCCCAGCGCGATCCCCAGCCCCAGCAGCAGGCCCACGATCAGGCCCATGGCGAATCCGCCGCGCTGCTTCTCTTTGCTCATTGCTGCTCCTGCGAGTCACGTTCCATCGCGTCCGGGGCCGACACCCCCAGCACCGCCAGCGCGTTGCGCATCACCTGCCGCGTCGCGGCCAGCAGCGCCAGGCGCGCGCGCGTCAGGGCCGGGTCGTCGCCCAGCACGCGTTCGGCGCCATAGTAGCTGTGCAGCGCGCCGGCCAGGTCGCGCAGGTAGAACGCGACGTCGTGCGGGGCCAGGTCTTGCGCCGCCGCCGTGAGCATGCGGGGATAGTCCGCCAGCTTGAGCATCAGCGCGGCCTCCGTCGGCGCGGTCAGCAGCGACAGGTCGGCGCCGGCCACGGCGGCTTCGTCATGGCCCTGCTCCGCCCCCTTGCGCAGCACCGAGCAGATGCGCGCATGCGCGTACTGCACGTAGAACACGGGGTTCTCGTCGTTGGCCTTGAGCGCCAGGTCGACGTCGAAGACGAACTCGGTGTCGGCCTTGCGGCTGATCAGGAAGAAGCGCACCGCGTCGCGGCTGGTCCAGTCGATCAGGTCGCGCAGCGTCACATAGCTGCCGGCGCGCTTGGAGATCTTGACCTCCTGGCCCCCCTTCATCACCGTGACCATCTTGTGCAGCACGTAGTCGGGGAAGCCCTGCGGGATGCCCACGCCGGTGGCCTGCAGGCCGCCGCGCACCCGGGCGATCGTGCCGTGGTGGTCGCTGCCCTGCACGTTGATGCACTTCGAGAAGCCGCGCTTGAACTTGTTGACGTGGTACGCCACGTCCGGAACGAAGTAGGTGAAGGTGCCGTCGGACTTGCGCATCACGCGGTCCTTGTCGTCGCCGTAATCGGTCGACCGCAGCCACAGCGCACCGCCGTCTTCATACGTCTTGCCGTTGGCGACGATGCGCGAGACGGCGTCCTCGACCTGGCCGCCGCTGTAGAGCGAAGACTCGAGGAAGTAGTTGTCGAAGCGCAGCCCGAATGCCTGCAGGTCCAGGTCCTGCTCGTGGCGCAGGTAGGCCACGGCGAACTGGCGGATGCCGTCGAGGTCCTCGACATCGCCGGAGGCGGTGAATGTCCGGTCGTCGGCCTTCACCGTCTCCTTGCGCAGGAAAGCCTCGGCGATGTCCTGGATGTAGTCGCCGTTGTAGGCCGACTCCGGCCAGCCGGCATCGCCCGGCTTCAGGCCCTTCAGGCGCGCCTGCGTGGACTGCGCCAGCGTCGCGATCTGCACGCCGGCGTCGTTGTAGTAGAACTCGCGGCTGACCTTCCAGCCCTGCGTCTCGAACAGGTGGCAGAGCGAATCGCCCAGCGCGGCCTGGCGCGCATGGCCCACGTGCAGCGGTCCGGTCGGGTTGGCCGAGACGAACTCGACCAGGGCCGAGGTGTCGCGCGCCGGCTGATGGCCGA
The DNA here is from genome assembly GCA_966211105.1 of uncultured Burkholderiales bacterium. Taxonomy (GTDB): domain Bacteria; phylum Pseudomonadota; class Gammaproteobacteria; order Burkholderiales; family Burkholderiaceae_C; genus Roseateles. Next base: position 32,358 of record CBIHMU010000049.1, on the reverse strand, counting down.
AGCGCGAGGTCGCGGCGAACACCTCGCCGACCACGGCCTGGCGGGCCGCCGGCTTGAGGCGGATGTTGATGAAGCCGGGGCCGGCGATCTCCAGCGCGTCGACCCAGCGCTCGAAGGCGGGCTGCGCCTGCAGCTGGGCGATCAGCGTCTGCGCCAGTTCGCGCGGGTTCTTCTTCAGCGCCTTGGACAGCTGCATCGCCGCGGTGCAGGCGAAGTCGCCGTGCGCCGCCTGCTTGGGGTTCTCGAAAGCGGCCGCTGGCGCGGCGGCGATGAGGCCGGCGGCTACGGCCTCCTGGCTCAGGCCCTGGAGCACGGTGCCGAGGGCGGCGAGCAATTCCTGCTTGGCTTGGATCATGGGGCCGCATTTTAGGGGACCTCCCCTGTAAGAGACCGTGTGCCCCCTTGCCCGCACCCTCTCCCTGGGGCAGGATGACCCTCCGATGAGCGCCTCCGACGATCTCCGTCCCTCCACCTTTTCCGACTCGACGCTCGGCGGACTGGCCGACCTGCCGGAGCAGATCGGCAAGTACCGGGTCCTGAGACGACTGGGCGAGGGCGCCACCAGCGACGTCTTCCTCGCCATGGACGACTTCAAGGGCCAGGAGGTCGCCATCAAGCGCATGCGCGCCTGGTCGGCCGGCGGCCGCAGCGAGGAGGACACGCTCAGCATCCGCTTCTTCGCCGCCGAGGCCGCGCTGGCCGGCCGGCTGCAGCATCCGAACGTGGTGCAGATCCTGGACGCGGTGCAGGACGGCGACCTGCCCTACCTCGTCATGGAGTTCGTCCATGGCGTCACGTTGAAGCACTTCTGCCGCAACGACCGGCTGCTGCCGCTGGACCAGATCGTCGAACTCGGGTTCAAGTGCGCGATGGCCTTGTCCTACGTGTTCCGCCAGGGCGTCGTGCATCGCGACATCAAGCCGGCGAACCTGCTGGCGGTGCTGGACAGCCAGGGTCAGGTCACCGACGTGAAGGTGAGCGACTTCGGCAGCGCGCTCAACCTCAACGCCGACATGACGCAGGTGCATCGCGTCGGCTCGCTGGCCTACATGCCGCCGGAGCAGATCGAAGGCGGCGACGTCGGCGCGCAGGCGGACATCTACGCGCTGGGCGCCGTGCTGTACCACATGGTCTGCGGCCGCCCGCCCTTCGACGCGCCCAACCAGATGGCGCTCATGCACCAGATCTACCACCAGGCGCCGCAGCCGCTGCTCGGCCAGCGCGGCGGCGTGACGGCGGAGCTGGACGCGGTCATCCAGAAGGCGCTCTACAAGCACCCGTCCGAGCGCTACCCCGACTGGGAGTCCTTCGGCCTGGCGCTGTCGGAACTGGTCGCGAAGCAGCTGGTGCCGCTGGCACGGCTCAACGAGGTGAAGGACTCGGAACGTTTCAACCTGCTGCGCGGGCTGGAGTTCTTCGCGGGCTTCGGCGACGTCGAGCTCTGGGAGGTCGTGCGGCGCGCGCGCTGGCGCCGCTATCCGCTCGACTACCTGCTGTTCAAGAAGGGTCAGGAAGGCAACACCTTCCACATCGTCACGCAGGGCGAGGTCGAGGTCTGGCGCGACGGCGCGCTGGTCGCGACGCTGGGCACCGGCACCTCGGTCGGCGAGATGGCCTACCTGGCGCCGAATCCCGACCTGCGTCGCCACAGCACCGACATCAAGGTGACCCAACTTTGCACAACCGTGTCCTTCACGCCGGACTCGCTGGGGCAGCTCAGTCCCGAGTGCCAGCACCGTTTCGACCGGGCTTTCATACAGGTATTGGTCAGGCGGCTCCATCTCGCCCATGAGGCGCTGGCGTCTCCACGCCGGATCATGTGAGTCAGGCACTGACTCGCGTCTGCGATTCCGCGTGGAATCGGCGTCAACGGATGCGAGTCACCCATTCTCTTGACGGCCGTCAACCGCTCTTGAGAGCCGTTCGTTGCTGTGCTCAACTGCCCGACAGGTCCTTCCCCAACCCCCTGTAGCCCCCGTAGGAGAGAGTGATGAAACACCTGACCCCGACCTCGCTGTTCGCCGGTGCCCTGCTGGCCCTGGCCGCGCTGGGCGCGCATGCCGCGGACGACGCGAAGAAGGCACCTTCCGAGAAGCAGCTGAAGCAGCAGCAGCTGATGAAGAGTTGCAACGCCGATGCCAAGGACAAGTCCGGCGACGAGCGCAAGGCCTTCATGAGCAGCTGCCTGAAGGGCGAGACGGCGTCCGCGCCGGCCAAGACCGCGCAGCAGGCGAAGATGACGACCTGCAACGCCGATGCCAAGGGCAAGACCGGCGATGCCCGCAAGGCCTTCATGAAGGAATGCCTCTCGGCCAAGTGACGCCGCACGACTCGCGCCACGCCCCATGAACAAGGCCCTCTCGCGAGGGCCTTGTTCACTTCGTCCAGACTCCGCGTGCCAGCATCACCGCCGCGATCGGGATCAGGATCAGCAGGTGCGCCTGCATCATGATCAGGCGGCGCGTCGAACGGATCTCGGCGTCGCCGGGCAGGCCGCCGCCGCCGTCCAGCGTCTTGAGCCAGCGGCGGAAGGTCAGCGTCGGCTTGATCGAGATCAGCCCGATCACGACGAACAACCCGAACTTCACGTGCAGCAGCGGCTGGTGCCAGTACCAGCCCAGGCCTTTCATGCCCCACCAGGTGCGGGCCAGTCCGGTCAGCAGCACCGCCACCGCGGTCATGCCGTAGATCATGTCCAGCCGCGACAGGCGACGCACGACGGCCGGATTCATCCATTCGCTGCGGCACAGCGCCGCCTGGCTGGAGAGGAAAACGACCAGGCTGAGGATGGCCACGATGTGCAGGCCGGCGAGCAGGGCTTCAAGGCTCATGGGGTCTCCCAGGTGGAGGCGCGCGCCCAATAGTCGGGGCTGCCATGGTGTTCTTTCAGGAAGTCTATCCAGAGCCTCACGCGCAGCGGCAGGTGCTTGCGCTGGGGCAGCACCGCGAAGATGCCGTTGGGTGGCGCCGCGAAGTCGTCGAGCACGCTGACCAGTTCACCGGCCCGCAGCGCCGCAGCCACTTCCCAGGTGCTGCGCCACGCCAGGCCGAGCCCCTGCCGGCACCAGTCGTGCAGCACCTGGCCGTCGCTGCAGTCGAGCCGTCCGCTGGGCCGCAGATGCTGCACCTGGCCGTCGATGCGGAACGCCCAGCCGCGCGTCTGGCTCGCGTCGGAGCTCAGCGTCAGGCACTCGTGCCGCATCAGCTCGGACGGATGTTTCGGCGTGCCGGCGCGCTTCAGATAGGACGGCGCCGCCACGCACAGCCGCCGGTTGTCGGCCAGGCGCATGCTGATGAGGCTGGAATCGGTGAGATCGCCGACGCGCACCGCGCAGTCGAAGCCCTCGTTGACGATGTCGACGACGCGGTCGCTGAGGTTCAGCGACACGCTGACCTCCGGGTGCCGCGACAGGAAGGCCGGCACCAGCGGCGCGACGTGGCGCCGGCCGAATCCGGCCGGCGCGGTGATCCGCAGATGGCCGCTCGCTTTCACGCCGCCGGCGCTCACGCTGGCCTCCGCGCTGGCGAACTCGGCGAGCAGGCGCTGGCAGTCCTCGAGGAAGGCGATGCCCTCGTGCGTCAGCGTGAGCTTGCGCGTCGTGCGCAGCAGCAGCTTCACGCCGAGCCGCGCCTCCAGCGCATCGAGGCGGCGGCCCATCACGGCGGGCGCCACGCCTTCGGCTTGCGCCGCGGCAGTCAGGCTGCCCTTGGTCGCGACGAGCGCGAAGGACTCGATCTGTTTGAGGCGATCCATGGCCAGCGATTGTTGGACCGTTGCGCCGTCGGAAGCAATGAATGACGACCCTTGTCGTTGTTATTTGTGCAAAAAAGTCAGGGATCTTCGACCAGGGCCGACATGAATCGCCAGCCCCTCACGCCCTACAGTCGACGCACCGTTGAACCGTCTTTCGGAGCCGTCATGACCGCACGCAGCCAACACCACCGCCTCCAGGTCGATGCCGCCCTGGCCCGCTTCATCGAGACCGAGGCGCTGCCCGGGACTGGCGTCGAGCCCGCCGCCTTCTGGCAGGGCTTCGATGCGCTGGCGCATGAACTGGCGGAGAAGAATGCCGCCCTGCTGGCCGAGCGCGACCGGCTGCAGACGGAGCTCGACGGCTGGCATCGCGCCCACCCCGGCCCGATCGCCGACATGGCGGCCTACCAGGCCTTCCTGAAGCAGATCGGTTATCTGGTGCCGCTGCCGGCGGACCCGAAGGCCACGACCGCCAACGTGGACGCGGAACTCGCCATCCAGGCCGGTCCGCAGCTGGTGGTGCCGATCCTGAACGCGCGCTATGCGCTGAACGCGGCGAACGCGCGGTGGGGCTCGCTCTATGACGCGCTCTACGGCACCGACGTGATCCCCGAGACCGACGGCGCCGAACGCGCTGGCGGCTACAACCCGGTCCGCGGCGCCAAGGTCATCGCCTTCGCCCGCCAGGTGCTGGACCAGGCCGCGCCGCTGGCCGGCGCGTCGCACGCCGACGCCGGCGGCTACACGGTCACCGGCACCGCACTGGCCGTCGCGCTGAAGGACGGCCGCACGGTCGCATTGGCCGATCCGTCCCAGTTCATCGGCTATCTGGGCGACGCCGCCACCCCGACCGCGATCCTGCTGCGCCACAACGGCATCCACCTCGAGATCCAGTTCGACCGCGCGTCGACGATCGGCCAGGCCGACGCCGCCGGCGTCTCGGATCTGCTGATGGAGTCGGCCCTGTCCACCATCCTCGACCTCGAGGACTCGATCGCCGCCGTCGACGCCGAGGACAAGCTCCTCGCCTACCGCAACTGGCTGGGCATCCTGCGCGGTTCGCTGACCGAGGAAGTCAGCAAGGGCGGCCGCAGCTTCGTGCGCCGCCTGAATCCGGACCGCGTCTACAAGGCGGCCAATGGCGGCGACGACATCGTGCTGCCGGGACGCTCGCTGCTGTTCGTGCGCAATGTCGGCCACCTGATGACCAACCCCGCCATCCTGCTCGACGGTGGTCGCGAGATCCCCGAAGGCATCATGGACGCGGTGATCACCACGCTGATCTCGGTGCATGACCTGAAGCAGCTGTCGGGTTCCGGACTGCGCAACTCGCGCCGGGGGTCGATCTACATCGTCAAGCCGAAGATGCACGGGCCGGCCGAGGTCGGCTTCGCCAACGAGCTGTTCGGCCGCGTCGAGCAGTTGCTCGGCCTGCCGGCCTCGACGGTCAAGCTGGGCATCATGGACGAGGAGCGCCGCACCAGCGTCAACCTCGCGGCCTGCATCGCCGCCGCGCCAAGCCGCGTCGCCTTCATCAACACCGGCTTCCTGGACCGCACCGGCGACGAGATGCACACCGCGATGCTCGCCGGCCCGATGCTGCGCAAGGGCGACATGAAGGCCAGCGCCTGGATCCAGGCCTATGAGCGCAACAACGTGCTGACGGGCCTGAGCGCCGGCCTGCGCGGCCGCGCCCAGATCGGCAAGGGCATGTGGGCGATGCCCGACCTGATGGCCGCGATGCTGGAGCAGAAGATCGCTCACCCCAAGGCCGGTGCGAACACCGCCTGGGTACCGAGCCCGACCGCGGCCACGCTGCATGCGCTGCACTACCACCAGGTCAACGTGGCGCAGGTCCAGCAGCAGATCGAGGACGAGGCGCCCGGCGTCGATCGCGCCGAACTTTTGCAGCGCCTGCTCACGATTCCGGTCGCCGCCGACCCGTCCTGGAGCGATGCGGAGAAGCAGCAGGAGCTCGACAACAACATCCAGGGCATCCTCGGTTACGTGGTGCGCTGGATCGATCAGGGCGTCGGTTGCTCGAAGGTGCCGGACATCAACCAGATCGGACTGATGGAAGACCGTGCGACATTGCGCATCTCAAGCCAGCACGTGGCGAACTGGCTGTACCACGGCGTCGTGACCGAACAACAAGTTCGGGCGACATTCGAACGGATGGCCGCCGTCGTCGATGGCCAGAACGCCGGCGATCCGGTTTACGAACCAATGTCCGGGCATCCGAACAGCATGGCGTATCAGGCGGCGCTGGATCTGGTGTTCAGGGGGCGTGAACAGCCCAGCGGGTACACGGAACCGCTGCTGCACGCGTGGCGACAGAGGCGCAAGGCGGCGGGCGCCGCCGGCGCACCCTGAATGCTCACGCAACAGTAACCATCTGTCGCGAATCGCCGGCATCGTTCGGTGTACGTCTCATATGCGAAGGCGGCCTCCAGGCCGCTTTTTTGTTTTGTTCACTATCATTTTCAGCACTTTCTCGTCGCAATCTACCTTGTGACTTTCAGCATGCACATGCCTTTTGGCACGCTGACCATGGCGAAGGGCATGCCTCAAGAATCGGAAACCCTTAGGGGCCGCCCCCGAGATCCTTGGGATTCCCTACTCCTTAAAGTTTCTTCACCTATACGCAGTGTCGTGCGACAGAAACACGTCGGCACAGCAATCGTTTTTGTCATTTCATGAGAGTAGGCATGACCACTTCGCATCAACTTCGCCGCGTGAGCATCGCCACCGCGGTCCTTGCGGCTTCTATCGGAGCTGCGCAAGCCCAAGAGGCTGCGCAGCTGGAACGCATCGAGATCACCGGCTCCGCCATCAAACGCTCGATCTCCGACGAAGGCGCACTGCCGATCACGGTGTTGAAGGCCGAGGAACTGCGGGCATCTGGCGTGACCAGCGTCGAGGCGATCGTCGAACTGCTGTCGTCCAGCCAATCGAGCAACACCGGAGCAAACTCCATCGGCTCGAGCACCGGTGGCGCCAGCTACGCGAACCTGCGCGGCCTGGGCACCAACAAGACCTTGGTCCTGCTGAACGGCCGCCGCATGACGGCCTTCGCCTTCGGCGCGAACGCGGTCGATCTGAACTCCATCCCCTTCGCCGTGATCGACCGCGTCGAAGTGCTCCGTGACGGCGCTTCCGCCGTGTACGGCACCGACGCCATCGGCGGCGTGATCAACTTCATCACGAAGTCCAACTTCCGCGGCGGCCAAGCCGTGGTTGAACTGAGCGATCCGAAGGAAAAGGGCGGCAAGAAGGAAGGCGCTTCACTGACCTTCGGCTTCGGCGACCTCGAGAAGGACCGCGTCAACATCTGGGGCTCGCTGGACAAGCGCCGAGTCGACCGCATCCGCGCGCTGGATCGTGACTTCGCCAGGACCGGCATCATTCCGGGCAAGGGCGTGGCAGGCAGCTCGCCCACCACCTTCCCGGGCAACTTCACACAGGGCAACCTGTCGGGCAACCCGACAGCCCCGGGCTGCCAAGGTCCGCTGTCCGTCGTGAACCCGACCAATAACAAGGTCTGCATCTTCGATTTCAGCTCCACGATCGACATCGCGCCGGACGTCGACCAGACCACGTTGTCGGGCCGCGCCACGTTCAAGATCGCCGATAACCATGTGCTGTCGCTGGATGCGATCACCACGAAGAACGACAACACCGCGCGCGTCGCGCCGGACCCGGTGTCGGCCATCACCATCCAGCCGAACAACCCGTTCTTCCCGAGCAGCTACCCCGGCATCGACCCGACCAAGCCGATCAGCGTGGGCTGGCGCATGGTGCCGGCGGGCCCCCGCACCAACGGTTCGCACTCGACCGCTGACCGAGCTGTGGCCGACCTCTCGGGGGTGGTCGCCGACTGGGACTACCGTGCAGGCGTCCTGTACTCGAAGAGCACCGCCAATGACGCCGCTGTCAACGGCTACGTCAACGCGCCGTTCGTGCGCGCCCAGGTGGCCGCAGGTAACCTCAACCCGTTCGCCGACGCGACGCCGGCCCAACTGGCCATCATCGAGCAGGCCAAGCGCCGTGGTGTGTTCGCCAACGCGACCGGCGAAACCAAGGGTGTGGACTTCCGCGCGTCCAAGGAGATCTTCGACCTGCCAGGCGGCCGCGCCGCGCTGGCCGTCGCGGCCGAATACCGCAAGGAAGAGTACAAGAGCGACACCAATGACGACGTCGTGCTGGCGATCCCGTCGGCCGGCCGTTCGCCCAACCACGTGGGCGGTGACCGCAACGTGAAGGCCATCGGCGTCGAACTGCTGCTCCCGCTGCACAAGATGGTGGAAGTCCAACTGGCCGTGCGCCGCGACGACTACTCCGACGCCGGCGCGACGACCAACCCCAAGGTCGGCATCCGCTTCCAGCCCATGAAGGAACTGGCGCTGCGCGGCTCGTACAACACCGGCTTCCGCGCCCCGGGCCTGGATGACCTGTACGCCCCGCAGACCGTGACCTTCTCGTCCGGCGCGAAGAACGATCCCCTGCTGTGCGACGGCCAAGGGAATCCTATCAACGGCGGCGTGAAGAGCCGCGACTGCCAGTCGCAGCCCCAGGTTCAGAACGGCGGCAACCCCAACCTGAAGCCGGAGAAGTCCAAGACCTTCACCGCCGGCTTCGTGGTGGAACCGATCAAGGCGCTGACCGTCTCAGTCGACTACTGGAATATCAAGCTGCGTGATCAGATCAACGTCCTGCCCATCGACGTGATCTTCGCCGATCCGACCCGTTACGCCGCGAACATTGTCCGTTGCAACACGCTGCCGGCGGCCGTGCAAGCGAACTTGCAGCGCTGCGGCGGACTGGATCTGAACAGCAACGCTATCGGCTACGTCATTCAGACGAACGACAACATCGGTCGCGTCAAGACCGACGGTATCGACTTTGCGGCGGCCTACTCCATGGGTCTGGGGGGCTGGGGCAATCTGGGTCTGTCTTACGAGAGCACCTACGTTCACAGCTACGAGTACCAGACGAATCCATCGCAGAAGGACTACACGCAGAACGTCGGCGTCTACAAGGATGGCAGCCCGATCCTGCGCTGGAAGCACACTTTCTCGGCGGCCTGGGCGATGAACGCCTGGAGCTCGCGTCTGGCGATCCGTCACCAGAGCGGCTACACCGACCAGAACGATCCCACGACGGTGGTTGGTGGCCCGTCGTTCTACGGCAACGTGGCAACGTACACGCTGGTCGACCTGTCCGGCACCTACAAGTTCAACAAGTCCACGTCGGTGACGCTGGGCGTGAAGAACCTGTTCGATACCGACCCGTCGTTCTCGAACCAGTCGACACGTTCGCAGCGCGGTTATGACCCCCGTTATTCGGATCCGACCGGCCGCGCGTTCTTCCTGCGCGCCGCTTACGGTTTCTGATACCGGGAGGTCATGACGCCGCCTACGGGCGGAGCCATGCAGGCACCACGCAGAAACGCCGAACCGGATTACCGGATCGGCGTTTTTTTCTTGTACCTGCAGGTGCTCGGCGTCGGTGGGGCGCATGAAAAAAGGCGCCCCGCGGGGCGCCTCAGGCGAGATGAGACGTGTGCCCAGCTTCACGCCAGGTTCTTGGCCAGGAATCGCTCGACGCGTGCCCAGAAGTCGAAATTGTTGGCCTCCTTGCGCCAGCCGTGGGCTTCGTCGGCGTAGACCACCCATTCAACGTTCTTGTTGTGGCCGCGAAGCGCGTCGCGCATCTTCTCGCCGTTGATCAGCGGCACGCGGACATCCAGCGCGCCATACGCCATCAGCACCGGCTGACGGATCTCCGCGGCGCGCAGCAGCGGAGAGGTCTGCTTGAACTGCTCGGCGTCCTTCTCCGGATCCCCGATCAGGCGGCGGCGGCCGGCGTCAGGTCCGCCGAAGCGGTTGAAGTCGGTCCAGGTCACGGTGAACATGAAGCTGGGATCCGTCACCCCGACCCAGTTGATGCCGCACTTGAAGAGTTCCGGCTCCTTGGCCAATCCCATCATGGTCAGGTAGCCGCCGTAGCTTGCACCCGCCAGGCAAACGCGCTTGGGATCGACCTTGCCCTGCGCGATCAGCAGCTTGACGCCGTCGGTGACATCGTCCTGCATGGCCAGGCCCCATTGCTTCCAGCCGGCGCGGAACAGCTTGTCGCCGAAACCGGTGGACGCGCGTGGCGCCGGCATGAACACCGCGTAGCCGCGCGACACGAGGAACTGCACCACCGGGTCCCAGCGCGCGTGGATGGGCCGCACCCACGGGCCGCCATAGTGCAGCACCACCAGCGGCGGCTTGCCCTCGCCCGCGGGCAGGGTCAACTGCGCGGGAATCTGCATGCCGTCGCGGGCCGCGTAGCGGAAAAAGGTGGTGGGCCGCATTTCCGCGACCTTGACCCAGGGGCGCTGCGCGCCAAGGCCCTGGAACTTGTCGTCCTTGACCTGGTAGAGGTAGTAACGCCCGGGGTCCCGGTCCGAACTGGAGAACACCAGCACCACGCGGTCGTCGTCTTTGCCGCCGACCTGCATCGTATTGATCGTGTCCGGCAACGCCTTGTCCACGGTGGCCTGCAGCGCGGCCAGGCCTTCGTTGATCCAGTACGTGCCCGGCTGGATGGCCTCGTAGTCGATGCCCTGCACGGCGTCGCCCGTGCGGTTGAAGCGCAGCGCAGCGTCGATGTCGAAACCCTTGACGGCGAACACCGGGTTGGGATCGACCTTGCCCGTCTTCGGGTCGAAAAGGTACAGGCCCTGCGTGTCGTTGCCCGCGTGGGCAGTGACGTACAGACGGCCGTCCGGTGCGAAGGCCTCCGGCTGCACGTGATCGGCGGAGTCTTCGTCCCGATAGGTGAGGACCTTGGTCCAGGGGGCGTCTGCCGACTCGCGGAAATGGATCTCGAAGACCTCGTCGAGGTAGGTGACGCAACAGCGCGGCACACCCTTGCCGTCCACCAGCCATTGCTGCGCGTTGGGCGGACCGCCGATCGTCAACGGTGAGAACCGGCCGGTCAGCGTGTTGACGCGGTAGAGGGTCGAGGAGGCCTTGCCCTTGGCCTGGTACGAATGCGCCACGACGCGGATGTCGTCGGTCGGTTCACCGTTCTCCACGATCCTCGAATGCACTTCCGAACCGGCGGGCAGCAGCTTGGCACCTTCGGTCATGAAGGCGCGTTCGGCCAGGGTGACGTAGTTGCTGGCGTCGGCGTTGATGGCGAACAGTCCGGCCGCGCCGAGTTGGTCCGCGCCGCGCTGGCGGTCGGAGATGCCGAAATACAGACGCGTGTTGTTGACCCACCCCAAGCCACCGACGTCGCCGTCGGTGAAGTTGGTGATGATCTTCACCTTGCGCGTGGCGACCTCGACGACCACGATGTTGGCGCGGCCGTTGGCGGTGATGCGCGTACCGGCGACGAACTTGCCGTCGGGCGACAGACGCGCCCCCGACAGCACCGGATTGCGGAAGAAGTCTTCGACCTTCAGGGTGGAGGCGGAGGCTTCGGTGGCGGCGAAGCTCGGCAGGCCGACCATCGGAGTCAGCGAGGCCGCCGCGACGAGCGCGCGACGACGGGTGTCGGGAAGCTTTTGGTTCATGGCTCGATCGGTTGTGAACGAAAAAGGGCGCCGTCGCCGGCGCCCTTGCAGTGTGACGTCTGTCGCTGCGGTTCAGCGGAAGGTGTACTTCGCGCCCAGCTGGAAGAAGCGGCCGCGGTTGGTGTACAGCTCGGCGAAGCCCATCTGCGTGTACGAGTTGCTCAACGCGTTGGTCAGGCTCAGCGGAGGCATCTTGTCGAACACGTTCTTGACCGTGAAGCTCAGCTCCAGGTTCTTCACGCCGGAGTACACCACCTGCGCATCGCCTTCCTCATGGTTGCCGACCTTGCGGGTGTTGGCCGCGATCGGGAACGGACGGTCCGTATCCCAGAATCCGCCCACCGTGCGCCACTGCAGGTTCACCGCCCAGGGGCCGAGTTCGCTCTGGATGATGAAGTTGTTGCGGAAGCGCGGGGTGGCGTAGGTGCCCGAGTACTCGGCCCAATCATCACCGTCACCCTGGCGGGTCTTGTTGGTGAAGTTGTAGGTCAGCAGGTTGCGCAGCGTGACGTTGCCCACCGGGGTGGCACCCAGGCGCCAGCGCGCATCCACGTCCAGACCCGAGGTCTCACGCTCGGCGATGTTCTGCAGGTTGGTGAAGATGTTGAAGCGCGGCCCGACCTTCTCGAACAGGCCCTGGTCGATCGCGGACGCGATCGTCGGGGAGCTGATGTCGTTGGTTTTCTTGATCTTCCACCAGTCGATGCTGGCGTTGAAGTCCTTGGAGAGTTCGAACACCGCGCCGAGGTTGAAGGTCTTGCCCTTCTCGGGTTGCAGGTTGGGGTTGGCCCCGTTCACCTGGAACGCGTTCAGCAGGCAGCTTTCGGCACCGGTGGCCGGATCGACCGTGACCGGCACGCCCAGCTTGCGGCAAGAGTCCGCCGAGGTGATCGTCGTCGCACCTTCTTCCTGGGCGCCGAACAGCTGCTTCAGCACCGGAGCACGGAAGCTGCGGGTGAACGAGCCGCGGAAGGCCAGTTGCGGCGACACGGTCCACTTCAGGCCCAGGCGCGGGCTGGTGGCATCGGCGTTGGGGTACTTGTCGTAGCGGACGGCGGCCTGGCCTTCCAGGGACTTCAGGATCGGAATGCTCAGTTCCGTGTACACGGCCTTGTAGGTGCGCGAGGCTTCGACGGCCGCCTGGGCAATGCCGCCCACGACCTTGCCTTCCTGCTGCAGCAGGTCGGGTTCGTCGGACAGCTTCTCACGGTTCAGGTTCACACCCACCGCGAACTGCAGCGGACCCGCCGGCAGTTGATACAGCTCGCCAGCGATCTGGGCGTTGAACGTGTCCAGGGTCGACTTCCCGACGCGCTTGGGCGAGACCTTCAGACCTTCCACGAACGCGGCGTCGTTGGTGCCGATGGTGGGGTTCAGCAGGCCGGAACCCGTGGCGTTGGCCCACTTGTCAGCGTCGTAATAGTTGTAGTCCTGGTTGGTGACCTTGCTCTCGCCGCGCGACAGCGAAACCTTCCAGTCGTACTTGTTCCAGGAACCTTCCAGGCCGGTCGCGACGTTGTAGAAGTCGGACTTGCGGTCCGTGATACGGGGGCCGCCCTGCATGAAGCGGCCGGCGATGTACACCTGGCCGGTTCCCGTGCCGTCGGCGTTCTTGATCTCGTACGGCAACTGGTTCGGGTTGGTGATCGGGACAATGAAGTAGTCCGGCACCGGATGCGCCTCGAAGTGGTCCTTTGAGGTGGAGAACGTGCCTTCCACGAACGCGCGGATGTCGTTGGACACCTGGAAGTTCGCGATCGCCATCGCGCTGACGCGATCGGCGCCGTTGTAGGCGGTCAGCAGCGACTTGTTGAAGTCGTAGCGGCAGATGTTGTTCGCGCCGAGCGAGTCCGCCGGGCAGGCGGCATAAGGCACGCCAACCAGGGCGCCGGTGTCCGGGTTGATCACGTTGCCGGTCGGCGAGAACGAGCTGCGCGCGTCGGACGAGCCGAAGCGACGGAAGTCCACCGAACTCGACAGCGAGCGATCCGAGCGCAGGATCGGATCGCGCTTCATGATGTCGAGGCCGAACAGGACGTTGTAGCGATCGCTGCTCAGATCGCCGAAGCCCGCGGACAGGCCCGCGCGCTTCTCGGTGCCGTCGCCGCGGCTGGAACGGCCCCAGCTGCCGCCGACTTCGATCCCCTGGTAATCGGTCTTCGTGATGAAGTTGATGACACCGGCCACGGCGTCGGCGCCGTACAGGGCCGAGCCGCCGTCCTTCAGGATCTGGATCTGCTCGATCGCGCCGATGGGCAGCGAATTGATGTCGAAGGCGGCACCCGCGCCCGACGAGTCGTACAGCGCGTTCACCGGCAGGCGGCGGCCGTTCAGCAGGATCAGGACCTGGCTGCTGCTCAGTCCACGCATGCCGATCGCGGCGGTGCCGGATCCGGACGGCGAGTTCGAGGCCAGTTCACCCTGGTCGAAAATGTCGATCGACGGGATGGAGCGCAGCAGTTCGTTGACCGACGTGGCGCCGGTGCGTTCGATCTGCTTGCGGCTCAGGACTTCCACTGGCGACACGCCTTCGGCGTTGGTGCGCTTGATGGCGGAGCCGACGACCTCGACCCGTTCCAGTTGCGTGTTCGGCGGGGGGGCATCGGCCTGCTGGGCCTGGGCCAGGCCCGTCAGGCCGCCCAGGAGCAGCAGCGCTGCCGCGGAGAGAGTAGTACGTTGATGCATGTGTCGCTTCCCAATTGAGCTGTGGAACCTATCGAACCACGGCAGACAGCACGGCGACGCGCGGCCGGGTTGGATGCGCTGGCGAACGGCTGATCCGAGTGATTGATTTTTTGGCAGCCACCTCGAGACCCTGTCGGGGAACTCTCTAGGTCACAAATCGGACGCTTGTGCTTCATCCGGGATGCCAGCGATAGGAGGCGTGCCATAAGTCATTGATCGACAACACATATTGGCTAACGCAACAACAACGTGAAGTCATTCGTAAAGTTTGATTTCTGTTTTGCGTCCGACCGGAGCGTTGGCGAGGGGCAACGAAATGTGGCCGGTGGTCCAGCATTGGCCTCCGTTAACAAGTGGTAACCCGAACAGGGCCAAGCCGAACCGGTGAGGGCGCTTCGCCGATCTGTCGTGGCCGAGCAACAAATCTGCAAATGCAGATCAGGGTTTTCCTTGGTATGTGCCGGCTCAGAAATGCCAAACGCCCCTTCCTATTACTAAGCGCACCCGAGCAACAAAAGTACATGGGACCTTCTGCACACTGCGCCCAGCCGCGGATACCTCGTGGCCTATTTTTGTTACGCCGTTCTTACAACGACCGGCGTGACTAACAGGAGTTGCAGAGATGTACAAACTGAACGCGGTGAGCTTGGCAGTCGCCGCCACCTTCGCGGCCGCGTCCCTTCCGGCGCTCGCCCAGCAGCAGGACCAGACCCAGCTCGAGCGGGTCGTCGTCACCGGCTCGGCCATCAAGCGCATCGACGCCGAGACCGCGGTCCCGGTGACGGTGGTGAAGATGGACGACCTGAAGAAGTCGGGGATCACCTCGATCGAGCAGGTGATGGCCAACCTGTCGTCGGTGCAGTCCACCGGCAACACGGCCCAGTCGGTCGGTTCCAACAGCGGCGGCGCGTCCTTCGCCGACATGCGCGGCATCGGCGCCGACAAGACCCTGGTGCTGCTGAACGGCCAGCGCATCGCCAACAACGCGGTCGACGGCTCGGCGCCCGACCTGAACATGATCCCGTTCGCGGCGATCGACCGGATCGAAGTGCTGCGCGACGGCGCCTCGGCGCTGTACGGCACGGACGCCATCGGCGGCGTGATCAACTTCATCACCAAATCCAACTTCCAGGGCGGCACCATCACCCTGGGCGCCGACTCCCCCGAGAAGACCGGCGGCAAGTCGCGCAACTTCAACGCCGGCTACGGCTATGGCGACCTGCAGAAGCAGGGCTTCAACCTGTTCGGCTCGATCTCGTACCGCAAGCAGGACGCGATCGACGGCACGCAGCGCAACTTCAACCAGCGCATGCCCGGCGGCCTGTCCTACAGCACCGCGCCGGCCAACTACACGCAGGACAACGCGACCTTCTACAACCCGACGGGCACCGCCTGCACCGGGACGCAGATGATCTACTCCGGCGGCGCCTGCAAGCTGGTCACCGCATCGTTCGTCGACTTCATCCCCAAGGTCGAGACCACCTCCGGCCTGATCAAGGGCAGCCTGCTGGTCAACGACAGCCTGACGCTGGGCGCCGAGCTGTTCGCGACACGCAACGAGGTCACGACCTTCGTCGCCCCGGTTCCCTACGGCGGCTATGACGTCAACCCGGGCACCAAGTACTACCCGACGCCGCCCGCGGGCTCGCTGATCGACACCACCCAGCCGGTGACGGTGTACTGGCGCGACTTCCCCAACGGCTCGCGCGGCCAGACCAACAAGAACAACCAGCAGCGCCTGATGTTCACGGCCGACGGCAACGGCCTGGGCTGGGACTACGCGGTCAACCTGTCCTACAACCGCAACAAGGTCGACCAGTACCTGGTCAGCGGCTATGCCGACGGCGACCTGATCGGCGCCGGCCTGGCGGACGGCCGCATCAACCCCTTCGGCGACCAGGACGCCACCGGCACCGCACTGCTGCAGCAGGCCGCGCTGAACGGCCTGCTGGAATCGGCCAAGGGCACCGTCACCAACCTGAACGCACACGCCAGCCGCGACCTCGTCGACTGGTTCGGCGCCGGCCGTCCCTCGCAGCTCGCGCTGGGCGTCGAGTTCCGCCGCGAGAAGTTCAAGTCGGCGGCCAACACCGACTTCGCCGCCAAGGTCTCGGCCTCGACCGGCGTCGATCCGAACTCGCTGGCCGAAGGCTCGCGCAACGTCAGCGCGCTGTACGGCGAACTGAACGTGCCGGTGCTCAAGTCCCTGGACGTGACCGCCTCGGTCCGCTACGACAAGTACAGCGACTTCGGCAGCTCCACCAACCCGAAGGCCAGCTTCCGCTTCCAGCCGATGAAGGAACTGCTGGTGCGCGGCTCGGCGTCGACCGGCTTCCGCGCGCCGACGCTGTATGAGCTCTACGGCAGCCCGGCCTACACCAACACCGCCGGCAACTACGCCAACCCGCTGCTGTGCCCGGACGGCCAGTCCGGCAACCAGTGCGAAGCGCAGTTCCAGGTGCTGAACGCCGGCAACAAGAACCTGCGTCCCGAGAAGTCGAAGACCGCCACCCTGGGCTTCGTCGTCGAACCGGCGGCCAACCTGAGCGTGGGCGTGGATTTCTGGTGGGTGCACCTGAAAGACACGATCGGCTCGATCCCGCAGTTCGCGCTGTTCAACAACTACGGCACCTACCCGGCGCTGCAGCAGTACTTCCACTTCGGCCCGGGCAACACGCTGTCCATCGCCAGCAACTGCCCCGGCGACGAGTGCGGCTACGTCGACCAGACGCTGCTGAACCTGGGCAAGGTGCGCACCAACGGCCTGGACCTGAGCGCCCAGTACCGCCTCAACAGCGCGATCGGCCAGTTCGACTTCGCGCTGAACAGCACCTACGTCGCCAAGTACGAGTTCCAGGACTTCAAGGACGGCTACTGGGTGCGCAACGTGGGCAACTACGGCGAGTCGGGCCCGATCTTCCGCTGGCAGCACAACCTGACGACCAACTGGCGCTACCAGGACTTCGGTGCCGGCGTGACGATGCGCTACAAGTCGGGCTACGCGGACTTCGATCCGACTACCCACGCGCGCGTGCCGTCGTACACCACCTTCGACCTGTTCGGCAGCTGGGCGCCGCGCAAGGACCTGTCGCTGGTCCTGGGCGTGCGCAACCTGTTCGACCGCGATCCGCCGTTCTCCAACCAGGAAGACCTCTTCCAGGGCGGCGGCTGGGACTCGCGTTACGCCGATCCGACCGGTCGCGCGTACTACGTCCGGGCCACCTACTCGTTCTGAGCGGGTCAGCCACAGGAAAGCGGGAGGGGAGACCCTCCCGCTTTTTTTCGTTCCGGCGGCGGCGCGCCGCCATCTGCCCGCGGGGGTGGGAATCGCCGGTCCCGCCGCCTCGACGGGCTCCCTAGAATGTGCGGTTGTCCTACGCTGTCCGAAACGCCCCCATGTCCGTCGAGTCGCCCGCGGGTCTGCCCGCCGCCTGCCAGGTCCTGATCATCGGCGCCGGCCCCGCCGGCAGCGCGGCCGCGCGCTGGCTCGCCCGCGCGGGCCTGGACGTCGTGATGGTCGACCAGCATCCGCTGGGCCGCGACAAGGTCTGCGGCGACGGCCTGATCCCGGACGCCCACCAGGCGCTCGAACGCCTGGGCCTGCTGGACCGGGTGATGGCCAAGGCGGAGCGCTCGTCGCACGTGGGCTGCGTCGGGCCGCGCGGCGGCCGCATCGACGTGCCGGGCCACCTCGCGGTGCTGCCGCGCAAGCAGCTCGACGAGATCCTGAACCTCGGCGCCCAGGAAGCCGGCGCGCGTTTCCTGGCGCCGGCGCGCTTCGAATCGGCGCTGGAGGACGAGCAGGGCCGCGTCCGCGGCGCGCGGCTCACGGTCGACGGCCGGCCCCACGAGATCGCCGCCGACTGGGTGATCCTGGCCACCGGCGCGGTGCCCAAGGCGCTGACGGCGGCCGGCATGTGCGAGCGCCACACCCCCAGCGGCGTCGCGCTGCGCGGCTACGTGCGGGCGCCGTCGATGGTCGGCGAGATCAAGGCGCTGGAGGTGGTCTGGTGCAAGGCGGTGCAGCCGGGTTACGGCTGGATCTTCCCGGCGCCGGACGGCAGCTTCAACATCGGCGTCGGCGTGACCGACAGCCACAAGGACCTGGCCGGGAAGGGCCAGAAGAAGGACGTCAACCTGCGCGCCATCTTCGACGCCTTCGTCGAGCACTACCCGCCCGCGAAGCGCCTGATGGCCGAGGGCGAGCTGGTCGGCGAACTCAAGGGCGCGCCGCTGCGCTGCACGCTCAACGGCGCGCGCTGGACGCGGCCCGGGCTGCTGGTCACCGGCGAGGCGGCGGGCTCGACCTACTCGTTCACCGGCGAAGGCATCGGCAAGGCGATGGAGACCGGGCTGCTGGCCGCGGAAGCGATCCTGGCGCATCGCGTCG
Organism: uncultured Burkholderiales bacterium; assembly: GCA_966211105.1. Lineage (GTDB taxonomy): Bacteria > Pseudomonadota > Gammaproteobacteria > Burkholderiales > Burkholderiaceae_C > Roseateles. The sequence continues at coordinate 13,959 of CBIHMU010000049.1, read as the reverse complement.
CCGGGACGCCGGCCACCGACGGCGCCCTCGACACCCGGGTCCGCGAGCAGTATGAATCGGGCCTGCGCGCGTTGCAGCCCAAGTACGACCTGTACGAACGCGGCAACCGCGTGAACCGTTTCCCCTGGCTGGCCGACCTGCTGATCTGGCGCGCGAAGAAGAGTCCGCGCCTGCTGAAGCGCATGAGCGGCGTGCTCAACGAGACCAGCAACCCCGGCAACCTGGTCAGCCTGAAGGGCCTCACGCGGCTGTTCCTGGAATGACGGGCGGCATGTCGCCTAGGATGAGCCCCGCGACCTGAGCCTGGAGAGACCGCGATGTGCCAGCTGATGGGCATGAATGCCCGCCGACCGACCGATGTGATGTTCAGCTTCGCCGGGCTGGCGACGCGGGCGCACGAGCACAAGGACGGCTTCGGCATCGCGTTCTTCGAAGGCCGCGGGCTGCGGCACTTCGTCGACCACCACAGCGCGCGGGTGTCGCCGCTGGCGGAGCTGGTCAAGACCTACCCGATCCGCAGCGACGTCGTCATCGCGCACATCCGCAAGGCGACGCAGGGCGTCGTGTCCCTGGAGAACACCCATCCGTTCGTGCGCGAGCTGTGGGGCCGCTACTGGGTGTTCGCCCACAACGGCGACCTCAAGGGCTTCGCGCCGCGGCTGCATGCGGCCTTCAAGCCGGTGGGGCAGACCGACAGCGAGCAGGCCTTCTGCTGGCTGATGCAGGAACTGGCCAAGGCGCATGCCGACATGCCGGCGATCGAGGAACTGAACCACACGCTGCGCGAACTGCTGCCGCAGCTCAATGGTCATGGCACCTTCAACATGCTGCTCTCCAACGGCCAGGCGCTGTGGGCGCACGGCTCGACCAAGCTGCACTACCTGCTGCGCCAGCCGCCCTTCGGCCACGTCACGCTGCAGGACGAGGATGTCAGCGTCGACCTGGCCGCCAAGACCACCGAGGACGACCGCATCGCCATCGTCGCCACCGAGCCGCTGACGCGCGGTGAAGCCTGGATCCCGATCGACCCCGGCACGCTGAAGGTCTTCGTCGGCGGCGAGCCACTCTGCTGATGGCAGCCGTGGCGGCCGGTGCCCCGTGGAGCGAATGCCGAGCGTGAGGAGGCGATTGAGCGGAACGGGGCACCGGCCGCCACGGCGTCTGCTCGGTCGTCGCAGCCGGCCAGCCGTCGCTGCCGACCGCCATTCGCCGCATCCGGAGGCGGTCGACGGCCCCCTGGCCTAGACTCGTCGCATGACTTCGCCCAGCGCTCCCGCCGACGCGGTCCCCCAGGTCCAGCCGCCGGCCGCTGCCGGCACGGCGGCCTCGCCATCGCCGGCGACCTCCCCAGCCGCGTCGACGGCCTCATCGGCCGATGCCGGCACCGTCCAGGTCGACTGGACCCAGTGGCTTTTCCCCGGCCCGCGGCGCACGTTCAGCGAGGCGGAGATTGAGCGCTCCGGCCTGAAGCGTTGGTCCAGCGCCATCGACAGCTACGTGATGAGCAACGTGCTGGTGCTGGGGCTGGTCTTCTACACGATGCTGCCGCGCCATCTGGCGCATGTGATCCTCATCGGCGGCCTGGCGATGGCGTCCGTGGGACTGGCCGTCGCGCGCTGGTTGTGGCGCCAGCCGACCCGCACCCGCTTCAACGGCGCGACGCTCGCGCTGAGCGTGCTGATGGTGCTGTTCACGCTGGGCATGACGAAGGCGGGCTTCCGGGAAGAGGCCCGCGACCTGCTGCCCTTCGTCGCGGGCGGGATGACGCTGACGGTGTCATCGTGGTGGTTCCTGACGCTGTACCGGACGCAGCAGCTGGGCGCGCGGCTGGCCGAGCTCGACGCGCAGGAGGAGCGCATCGCGATGGCGCAGCGGCTGGCGACGGCGCAGATCCAGCCGCATTTCCTCTTCAACACGCTGGCGTCGCTGCAGCACTGGGTCGACACGCGCGACGACCGCGCCGGGCCGATGCTGCGCTCGCTGACGCGCTACCTGCGGGCGACGCTGCCGATGTTCGAGCAGGACCGGCTGCCGCTGGAGCAGGAGCTCCAGATCGTACGCAGCTACCTGGACATCATGCAGGCGCGGCTGGGGCAGCGGCTGAGCTGGTCGCTGGACACGGACGAGACGTCGCAGGCCGCGATCGCCGCCGCCAGCCTGCCGCCGGGCACGCTGCTGACGCTGGCGGAAAACGCGATCACGCACGGGATCGAGCCCAGCCTGCGCGGCGGGCACATCGCGGTACGGGTCAGAGCGATGGCCGGCCGCCTGCGCATGGAAGTGCAGGACGGCGGCCAGGGCCTGCCGGCCGGCGCCTGCGAGGGCCTCGGCCTGGCCAACACGCGGGAGCGGCTCAAGGCGCAGTTCGGCGCCGGCGCCGCGCTGGGCCTGGAGCCGGGCTCGGCGGAGGCGCCGGGATGCCTCGCCTGGGTCGAGGTGCCGGCGGCCTGAAGCGCGCATCGGCCGCATCGGCCGCATCGGCCGGATCGATCACATCGGGGAGAGAACACGCATGACAACGAAGATCCGCACCCTGATCGCGGACGATGAAGAGGGGCCGCGCGAGCAGTTGCGCGCCGCGTTGGCGCGCCTGGCGCCGGAGATCGAGATCGTGGCGGCCAGCGTCAACGGCTGCGACGCCTGGGACGACTGCCTCGAACACGAGCCGCAGCTCTGCTTCCTGGACATCCGCATGCCGGGCATGTCCGGCCTGGAGGTCGGGCAACGCCTGTCGCAGCTCGCGGAGCCGCCCCAGGTCGTGTTCGTCACGGCCTATGGCGATCACGCGCTGTCGGCCTTCGAGGCGGGCGCGGTCGACTACGTGTTGAAGCCGGTCGAGGATGCAAGGCTGGAGCAATGCCTCCAGCGGCTGCGGCAGCGTCAGGCGCAGGACAGCGGAGCGGAGGACGGAGCGGACAGACACGCCGGGGCGCCCGGCAGTCCGGCGGCCTCCGCGATGCCCGCGGCCACGCTGGAATTGCTGCGCCAGCTGCTCCCCGCGCAGCGACCGACGATGCGCCCGATCCAGGCCAGCCAGGGTCGCGAGATCCAGCTGATCGCCCCCGACGACATCCTGTTCTTCCAGAGCGACAGCCGCTACACCCGCGTCGTGCATCGCGACGGCGAGGCCTGGATCCGCACCGCGCTCAAGGAGTTGCTCAGCGACCTCGATCCGGGCGTGTTCTGGCAGGTGCACCGCTCGGTGCTGGTCAACAGCCGCTTCATCACGAGCGCCACCCGCGTCGACGAGAACACGATGCAGCTCTCGCTGAAGGGCTGCGCGGAGAAGCTGCCGGTATCGCGGCAGTTCCAAGGCCTGTTCAAGGGTCAGTGATGCGGATCCGCTGCCCGCGAAGACGCATTCAGGCAGCGGCGCTGGCTGCCGTTGCCGCTGCGGTGTCGTTGCTCACGGTCGGCGCTGCACAGGCGCGCGTGACACGCATCGTCGTCGACGAGGTCACGCCGCTGACCGGAGCACAGCGCGGCTACGAGCAGCTCCGCGGCCGCGCGTTCGGCGAGCTCGATCCGAAGGACAGCCACAACGCGGTGATCACGGATCTGACGCTTGGCGCCGAGGCCGACGGCCTCGTCCGCTATGAGACGAACTGGGTGATCACCCGGCCGGTCGACCGCGCGCGCGCCAGCGGCTTCCTGTGGCACGACGTGCCCAACCGCGGCGGCGAGGTGCGCCTGCAATCCGGCGAGTTCGCGGCGGGCGACATCGGCCTGCGCAGCGGCTGGCAGGCCGACAACGCGGGCAACACCGGCGTGCCGCGCACGCGGCCCGAGGCGGCTGTCAACCACTACGTCCGCGTGCCCATCGCGCGCGTCGACGGCAAGCCGGTGACCGGCCCGGTGATGGCGCGCATCGTCAATCGCAGCGGACCGGACTCGCAGCCGCTGATGGTGCAGGGCAATCCGATGCCTTACCTGCCGGTCTCGTTGGACACGACCCGCGCAGCCTTGACGGTCCACACCAAGGAAACCGTCGACGGCCGCATCACGACGGCCGGCACTGTCGATCCGAAGGATTGGGCTTTCGCCCGCTGCGACCGCGGACAGCCCTTCCCCGGCGCGCCCATCGACATCGATCCGTCGCACGCGCCGTCCAACCTGCCGATCCATGTCTGCCTGCGCGGCGGTTTCGACGCGGACAAGGTCTATCAGCTCGTCTATACGGCGGGCAACGCCTACGTGCTCGGCGTCGGCATGGCCGCGTTCCGCGACGTCGGCGCGTTCTTCCGGTACGCGAAAGCCGATGACACCGGCACGCCCAATCCCATCGCCGGCCAAGTGCGCGGCAGCGCGATCCGGGGCGTCTCGCAATCGGGGAACATGGTCCGGCAGTTCCTGTTCATGGGTTTGAACCAGGACGAGGCCGACCGCCAGGTCCACGACGGCGCCTGGGCCATCATCGCGGGCCGCCGCGTCGCGGCGAATGCGCGCTGGGCTCAGCCGGACGGCGTGCTGGAACTCTTCCAGATGGGCAGCGAAGGCCCGCAGTGGTGGGTCGACTGGGCCGACAAGGCGCGAGGCCTGCCCGCGAAGGGATTGCTGACCCGCTGCACCGCGAGCAGGACCTGCCCCAAGGTGTTCGAGCACTTCGGTGCCGCCGAGGTCTATGCGCTGAAGCTGTCGCTGGCGTGGGTGGGATCTTCGGCGGACGTCGACATCCCGCTCGCGCCGAACGTGCGTCGCTACTACGTCGCCGGCAGCCCGCATGGCGGCGGCCCGGGCGGGTTCCGACACGAGGCGGAGCGCACGTCGTTCAGTTGTCCCGGCAACAATTTCGGGCAGGCGACGCTCGCGCCGAATCCGCTGCCGCACCGCGAACTGAGCAACGTGCTCAGCGCAGCGATGCGCGATTGGGTGCTGAAGGGCACGTCCCCGCCGCCGAGTCGCTATCCGACGCTGGCGCGTCGCGAACTCGTCGATCCGACGCGTGAGGCGATGGGCTTCCCACGCGGCGTGCCGGGCGTTCCGGAGCGCGTGTTCCTGCCGGAGAACTTCGTCTTCCCGGTGTTCGATTACGACTGGGGGCCAGGTTTTGACCGCCTCGAAGCTTCGGGCGTGCCGGATCAGATCCCGCCGAAGATCAGGCGCGTGCTGCCGGCGAAGGTCCCGCGCGTGGACAGCGACGGCAACGAGATCGGCGGCGTGCCGACCGTGCTGTCGATGGCGCCGCTGGGCACCTACCTCGGCTGGAACATCACCGCCGACGGCATCCACGCCGGGCAGGTCTGCAACTACGCCGGCGGCTATGTGCCGTTCGCGCGGACGCGCGCGGAGCGCGAGGCCAGCGGAGATCCGCGTCGCTCACTGGAGGAGCGCTACAAGGACCGCGAGGGGTACCTTGCAGCAGTCCGGAGCGCTGCCGATCGCGCGGTGCAGCAGGGCTTCCTGCTGCCGGAGGACCGGGCAAGGCTTCTTGAAGAGGCAGCATCGAGTGACGTGCTGAGATAGCCCTCACCCCCCGCCCTCTCCCGCAGTGCGGGAGAGGGAGCCTCAGGAGACCGAGCGCCTGGCGAAGAGGTCGGACCCGTTCAGCGCATCGCCGTTGCTGGCGGCGCCTCGGCATCGATCCCGCCCGCCAGCGCCTTGTAGACGCCGACCAGCGAGGTCGCTGCCGCCGTCTGCGATTGCGCCAGCTGGTTGCGCGCGGTCAGCAGTTCACGCTCGGCGTCCAGGACGGCGAGGAAGTCGCTGATGCCGACCTTGAAGCGCTCACGCGCGATGTTGGCCGCACGCTCCGCCGAGACCGCCGCATCGAACAGCGCCTGCGCCTGCTGCTGGCTGCGGTTGTAGGTCACCAGCGCGCCTTCGGTCTCCTCCAGCGCCGCGAGCACGGTGCGCTCGTAGCTGATGAAGGCCGCCTCGTTGCGGGCGTCCGCCGCCGCGATCTGCGCGCGGATGCGGCCGAAGTCGATCAGGTTCCACACCAGCTGCGCGCCGAGGTTGTAGGCGTACGCCGGACCATCGCCCAGGTCGCCGATGCGCGACGCGTTCTGGCCGATCGTGCCGCCCAGCGTGATCCGCGGGAACATCGACGAGCGCGCCACGCCGACGCGCGCCGCGGCCGCGGCCGCCTGCGCTTCGGCTGCGCGGACGTCCGGACGACGACGCAGCAGATCCTCCGGCGTGCCGATGCGGTCCAGCGCGATCGTCTTCAGACCCGGCAGCGGCTTGACGTCGGCCAGCTCCACGTCGAGCGCCGTCGGCGGTTGGCCCGTCAGCACCGCCAGGCGGTAGCGCGTGCGCGCCAGCGCCATCTCCAGCGAAGGAATCGTGGCCGCGGTGCTCTGCACCAGCGCGCGGGCGCGCTCGGTGTCGAAGCCGGTGCCGCGGCCCGCTTCCTGGCGACCCGCCACCAGCTTCAGCGCGCCCTGCTGCGTCTCCAGCGATTGCTGGGCCACGCGCAGCTGCTCCTGCAGGCCGCGCAGCTCGAAGTAGTTGCGCGCCACTTCCGCCGCGACGCTGACCTGCGCCGAACGCAGGCCCGCTTCGCCCGCCAGCAGCTCGGCCGCGGTGGCACGGCGCTCGTCGGACAGGCGGCCGAACAGGTCCGCCTCCCAGCGCACGTCGAAGCCGACCGAGAACGCGTTGCTGCTCTGCGGATTGCCCTGGTAGTCCGGCGCGCGGGCGCGGCCGGCGCCGGCCGTCAGGTCGACGGTCGGGAACAGCTGCGCATCGGCGAAACGCGACAGCGCCCGGGCCTCGCGCAGGTTGGCCGACGCGATGCGCAGGTCCGTGTTGGCCTGCAGCGCGCGGTTCACCAGCGAGTCCAGCCCGCTGTCGTTGAAGCCCTGCCAGAAGCGACCCACCGGCGCCTGCGCCAGGGTGGCGCTGTCGCCCTGCGGCGCGTTGGCGAAGCCATTCGCCAGAGGCACTTCAGACTTCTTCGGCGCCGGGGCTGTCGAGCAGCCCGTGAGCGCCACCGTGGCGGCCGCCGCGGCGGCCATCAGAGAGACTCGGAAGAACATCATGCGCCCCCCTTGGCCGGGTTGCCCTTGGGCGTATCGGCGTCGTCGACGCCCGGATGGAACGGATGGGCGGCGGCATCGATCTGATGACGCAGCTCGACCGCATGAGCCCGCTTCTTCTCCGTGCTCTTGCGCAGCAGCGCGTAGAACACCGGCGTCAGGAAGATGCCGAACAGCGTCACCCCGACCATGCCCGAGAACACCGCGATGCCCATCGCACGACGCATCTCGCTGCCGGCGCCTGAACCCAGGATCAGCGGGATCACGCCCGCGCAGAACGCGATCGAGGTCATCAGGATCGGGCGCAGCCGCATGCGGCAGGCGTGGATGATGGCGTCGTGCAGCGCTTCGCCGCGCTCCTCGAGTTCCTTGGCGAACTCGACGATCAGGATCGCGTTCTTGCACGCCAGCCCGACCAGCACCACCAGCGCCACCTGCGAGAAGATGTTGAGGTCCCCGGCCTGCGCGAACGGCGGGAAGTGCGACAGCCACACGCCGAAGAGCGCGGACAGGATGCACATCGGCACGATCAGGATGATGGCCAGCGGCAGCGACCAGCTTTCATACTGGGCCGCGAGGACCAGCACCACCAGCAGCACCGAGATCGCCAGCACCGCGCCCAGCGTCGGGATCGAGAAGCCGCCGACCTTGATGTCGCGGGTCAGCCGGTCCTGGTAGGTCAGCTCCGTCCACTCGTAGGTCATGCCGCGCGGCAGGTTCTTCAGGCGCTGCTCGATCTCCGCCTCAGCCTGGCCGCTGGAGAAGCCGGGCTTGGCCGCGCCGTTGATGTCCGCGCTCGGGAAGCCGTTGTAGCGCGTCACGCGCGTCGGTCCGAAGGTCGGATCGACGTTCATCAGCGCGCCCAGCGGCACCATCTCGTTCTTCTCGTTGCGCGTCTTCAGGTCGGTGATGCTGCCGGCGTTGGAACGGAAGGGCGCGTCCGCCTGCACGATGACCTGGTAGGTCTTGCCGAAGCGGCTGAAGTCGTTGACGTACAGCGAGCCGAGGTTGATCTGCAGCGTGTCGTAGATGTCCTGCAACTTCACGCCCATCTGCTTGGCCTTCACCCGGTCGACGTGGGCGAAGAGCTGCGGGACGTTGATGTCGTAGGTCGAGTACGGCGTGCCGATGCCGCTCTTCGGGTCGCCGTAGATCGGACCCAGCGTGCCCCAGACGGCGCCGTACAGCGCCTGCTCGCCGAGGCCGGAGCGGTCCTGCACCTGCACCTTGAAGCCGCCCGCGTTGCCCAGGCCGTCCACCGCCGGCGGCGGCACGACGAACATGCGCGCGCCCTGGATCTGCTGGATCGCGCCGTTGACCTTGCCCAGGATCGCGTCCTTGGACTTGTCGGCGGAGGTCCGGTTCTCGAATTCGTCCAGGCCGAAGAACACGATGCCTTCGTTGGGCGCGGCCGAGAAGCCGGCGATCGACAGGCCCGGGAAGGCGATCGAGTCCCGGATGCCGGGCACCTTCAGCGCGATGTCGCTCATGCGCCGGATGACCTCTTCGGTGCGGTCCAGCGTGGCGCCGGCCGGCAGCTGCGCAATGCCGATCAGGTACTGCTTGTCCGGCGCCGGCACGAAGCCCGACGGGATGCGCGTGAACAGCAGGGCGGTCAGGCCCAGCAGGATCGCGTAGACGACCAGCGCGCCGCCCTTGCGCTTCAGGATGCCGGTGACGCCGCGGCTGTAGCCTTCGCTGCGGCGCTGGAAGAAGCAGTTGAACCAGTGGAAGAACCGGCCGAACAGCTTGTCCATCCCCTTCATGATCGGGTCCTTGGGCGCGTCGTGGGGACGCAGCAGCAAGGCCGCCATGGCGGGCGACAGGGTCAGCGAGTTGAACGCCGAGATCACCGTCGAGATCGCGATCGTGACCGCGAACTGGCGATAGAACTGGCCCGACAGGCCCGGCACGAAGGTCAGCGGGATGAACACCGCGCACAGCACCAGCGCGATCGCGATGATGGGCCCGGAGACCTCCTGCATCGCCTTGATCGTCGCGGCATGCGGCGTGAGGCCGTCCTCGAGGTTGCGCTCGACGTTCTCGACGACCACGATCGCATCGTCGACCACGATGCCGATGGCGAGCACCAGCCCGAACAGCGTCAGCGTGTTGATCGAGTAGCCCAGCAGCAGCAGGACTGCGAAGGTACCCACGATGGACACCGGCACCGCCAGCAGCGGGATGATGGACGCGCGCCAGGTCTGCAGGAAGATGATCACGACCAGCACGACCAGCAGCACGGCCTCGATCAGGGTGTGGATCACCTTCTCGATGGACGTGGCGACGAAGCGCGTCGGGTCGTAGACGATGTCGTAGCTGACGCCGGCCGGGAAGCTGGCCTTCAGGCGCTCCATCGTCGCGCGCACATCCTTGGAGATGTTCAGCGCGTTGGACTGCGGGGCCTGGAAGATGCCGATACCGACCGCTTCCTTGTTGTTCAGCAGGCTGCGCAGCGCGTAGGTGCCGGGGCCCATCTCGACGCGGCCCACGTCTCGCACGCGGACCAGGCCGCCGGTGGCGGTGTCGGTGCGGATGATGACGTCGGCGAATTCCTCCTCGGTGACGAGGCGGCCCTGCGTGTTGATCTGCAGCTGGAAGTCGGTGCCCTTGGGCGCCGGCGGGGCGCCGACGACACCGGCCGCCACCTGCGTGTTCTGTTCACGGATGGCGTTGGTGACGTCGGAGGCGGTCAGGCCGCGACCGGCCAGCTTGGCCGGATCCAGCCAGATGCGCATCGCGTAGTCGCCGGAGCCGAAGACCTGCACCGAGCCCATGCCCTGCACGCGCAGCAGCTCGTCGCGGACCTGCAGCTGCGCGTAGTTGCGCAGGTACAGCGCGTCGCGGCTGTTGTCCGGGCTGACCATGTGGACGACCATGGTCAGGTTGGGACTGGACTTCTCGGTCGTCACGCCGATCTGCCGGACGATGTCGGGCAGGCGTGGCAGCGCGCGGTTGATCCGGTTCTGGACCGCCGTTTCCGCGGCTTCCGGGTTGGTGCCGATCTTGAAGGTGACCGTCAGCGTCATGCCGCCGTCGGCGGTGGCCTGGCTGTCGAAGTACAGGACGTTTTCCAGCCCGTTGATCTGTTCCTCGAGCGGCGTGGCCACCGTCTCGGAGATCACGCGCGGGTTGGCGCCGGGGAACTGGGCGCGCACGACGACCTGCGGCGGCGCGACCTCGGGGTACTCGGAGATGGGCAGCCGGAAGATCGCCAGCAGGCCCACCAGGAAGATGAAGATCGAGAGGACCGACGCGAAGCGCGGCCGCTCGATGAAGAAGCGTGAGATATCCATGGACGGCCTCGCGTCGGGTTACTTCGACGACGCGGCAGGAGCGGCGGGGGCGGCGCCTTGCGGCGCGGCGACGGGGCGTCCCTTGTCGTCGAGCTTGGCCTGCTGCGGCGTGACCGGCGCGCCGGGCATCACGTGCTGGAGGCCGTCGATGATCACGAGCTCGCCGGGCTTGACGCCCTGGACCACGCGGTAGCCGTCGAACAGCGCGCCGGCCTGGACCGGACGGGGCGCCACGATGTTGTTGGGGCCGACGACCATGACGACCTTGTTGGCCTGGTCGGTGCCGATGGCGCGGTCGGGGATCAGGGTGGCGGTGTAGGAGCCGCTGCCTTCCAGCCGGACGCGTGCGAACAGGCCCGGGGTGAAGAGCCCGTCCTTGTTGTCGAAGACGGCGCGGCCGCGGATGGTGGCGGTGGCCGGATTCAGGCGGTTGTCGACGAAGTCCATGCGGCCCTCGTGCGGGTAGCCCTGCTCGTTGGCCAGGCCGAGACGGATCTTGGGCGCCTGCTCGCGCTTGGCGCCGCCGGCGCGGGCGGCGGCGGCGTACTTCAGGAAGGTCGCCTCGCTGGCGTCGAAGTAGGCGTAGACCTTGTCGCTGGAGACGACCGTGGTCAGCACCGGCTCGCCGATGTTGACGAGGTTGCCGGGCGTCACGTTGGCGCGCGAGCTGCGGCCGGTGACCGGGGCGCGGACCTGGGTGAACTCGACGTTCAGCTTGGCCTGCGTCACGGCGGCTTCGGCGGCGCGGATGTTGGCCTCGTTGTTGCGGACGGCGGCCTTCAGCTGGTCGATCTCCTGCTGGCTGACGCCCTGGATGGCGACGAGCTTCTCGGCGCGGCCCAGGTCGGACTTGCTCAGTTCGGCGGCGGTGCGGGCGGCGGCGGCCTGGGCCTCGGCGCGGGCGACTTCGGCCTGGAACGGCCGCGGATCGATGGTGAAGAGCGGGTCGCCCTTCTTGACGATCTGGCCTTCGCGGAAGTGGACCTTGTCGAGTGTTCCGGCGACACGGGCGCGGATCTCGACGGTGTCGGGCGCCTCCAGGCGGCCGGTGAATTCATCGAAGTCCTGGACTTCGCGCGAGATCGCCGGGGCGACCGTCACGGGCGGGGGGCCGCCATGGTGCTGTTGTTGTTGATCCTGTTGTCCACAGGCGGTCAGCAGCAGCGCCACCAAGGCACCGGCGACGGCGTTGCGATTGAAAGAAGGTCCAGCCATGCATCACTCCCGAAAACGCCCACGGCATCTGTTGCACCGCAGCGTGCGGCGGAATGTACGCGGTACATGAAAACGCTTCCAGTGCCTCAGGCAATACCTGTCCCTTTGCGGGAGGGCTTCTTGGAAACGATTGACTGCCTGGGCAAGGTTGTGAGCAAGTCTCGTCGGAGACACTGCCGGAAAACGTCAGCAGGAGGGGGGTTCGGAGGATTGGGCAAGGACGCCGGACCGACCCAGTTTGGTGCTTCGGTTCTCCCTCCATGCCTTCGCCCGCCGCGGGACGCGGGAACAAAAAACCCGGGCAGTGCCCGGGTTCTTCATGGCGGGTCCGTGAGGACCCTGGTGGGGCGCTCAATGCACGCCGTGCATCAGCTTCTTCATCAGCGGGCTGAGCAGCATCAGCAGCACGCCGGCGCCCGCGGGGACGATGGTGAAGATGAGGAAGAAGGTCGACATCGAGTAGGTCGACGAGATGGCGTCGATGTACGAGCCCGTCATGCCGGCGATCTTGTTGGCGATCGCGGCGTTGACGAACCAGACGCCGAACATCAGGCCCAGCAGGCGCGCCGGCGCCAGCTTGGAGATGTAGGACAGGCCGACCGGCGACAGGCACAGCTCGCCCATCGTGTGCAGCAGGTAGGCCAGCGTCAGGAAGATCATGCTGACCTGCGCCGTCTTCGCGCCGGCCGGGATGCCCGACGCGCCGTAGGACAGCGCCGCGAAGCCCAGGCCCAGCAGCACCAGGCCGACACCGAATTTGACCGGACCGCTCGGGTTCCAGCGACGCTCCCACATCTTGCTGAACATCGGCGCCAGGATCACCAGGAAGAAGGAGTTCAGCACCCCGAACCAGGTGGCTGGAATCTCCGATTGCTCCAGCGCGAATTCGCGGCCCAGCATCCACAGCGACAGGCCCCAGATCACCGCCAGTGCCAGCGCCAGCAGCGCGTTGGAGGCCTTGTAGAGGCCCTCGGTGCTGCGGCCCAGCTTGATCAGCAGCCAGCTCAGGATCGCCACCGGGATCAGCGTCATCAGCGAGTTGACGATCTTGAAGATCAAGCCGCTCGTGCCGACCAGCGCGCGGTCGGTGTAGTCCGCCGCGAAGATGGTCATCGATCCGCCGGCCTGCTCGAAGGCGAACCAGAAGAAGATCGTGAAGAAGGAGAACACGCCGATCGCGATCAGGCGGTCGCGCACGATGTGGGCGGGCGTGTCGTCCAGCGGCTCGCTCGTGTTCACGACCGGCGCGTTCTTGCCCGGCGCACCGCCGATGTCGCCGAAGATGCCTTGCGCCAGCCAGAACTGCAGCGCGCCCAGGATCATGAAGACCGCCGCCAGGCCGAAGCCGTAGTGCCAGCCGATCTTCTCGCCGATGTAGCCGCACAGCGAGATGCCGAAGAAGGCACCGGCGTTCACGCCCATGTAGAACAGCGTGTAGCCGCCGTCACGCTGGCCTTCGTTGTCCTTGTTGTAGAGCTGGCCCACGATCGCCGAGATGTTCGGCTTGAACAGGCCCGTGCCCAGGATCACCAGACCCAGGCCGACGTAGAAGGTCGCCTTGCTGTCGAAGAACAGCGCGATGTGGCCGGCCGCGATGATGAAGCCGCCCAGCACCACCGAACGCCGCGTGCCGAGGAAGCGGTCGGCGATGTAGCCGCCGATGATCGGCGTCAGGTACACCAGCATGGTGTACGTGCCGTAGAGGCTCGTCGCCTCTTCGCGCGTCCAGCCCCAACCGCCCTTGGCGGCCTCGGAGATCAGGTACAGCACGAGCAGGGCCCGCATGCCGTAGTAGGAGAACCGTTCCCACATTTCGGTGAAGAACAGGACGAACAGGCTGTTGGGCTGGCCGAGGATGGTCTGCCGCGCTCCGGGAGTTTGAATTGTGTTCAAACGACGCTCCGTGATCGATCGCTGGTGGATCGCTGAGGAATCAATGACCCGGCGCTCCGGGTCACGGGAAACCGCGTTCCAGGGATCAGAACGCGTTTGCCGCTGGTCCAGGCCCCGGATCGCTCCGATCCCTCGGGGCCCGCCAGCGGCAGGCGGCGCCATTGTCAGCGAAAGGTCAGCGTGAACCGGTCCGTCGGCATTAGGGCTCACCCTAGGTGCGCCACCCCGTCCCAGGGCCGTCCGCACACGACGACGGCAGCCTCGGACGCCGCGTTCACGGGCGTTCTTCGCGCAGCAGCCGCAGGCCGTTGAGCACCACCAGCAGGCTCGCGCCCGCGTCGGCCAGCACCGCCAGCCACAAGGAGCCGATGCCCGCCAGCGTGAGCGCCGCCACGATCGCCTTCAGGCCCAGCGCCACGACGATGTTCTGCTTCAACACCGTCGCCACGCGCTCGGACAGGTCGATCAGCTCCGGGAGCTTGCGCAGGTCGTCCTGCATCAGCGCGATGTCGGCGGTCTCCAGCGCGGTGGCGCTGCCGGCCGCGCCCATCGCGATCGCGATGTCCGCGCGCGCC
>CBIHMU010000048.1:0-44860 GCA_966211105.1 uncultured Burkholderiales bacterium | reverse complement strand
CACCAAACCCCCTCAAGAACCCGGCGAAAACCCGCCCCCTCTATCACCATCTCCATCTCTATCTCCAGAAGAGGAGAGTAATCGTCAGACCGAGTACCTCGGTTCCGACGACGACACCCCCGCCGACTGGCTGGCCTGGGCGGAGGTCTTCGAGGCCGAGTACGGCATCGAGCACGACGTCAACGCCCTGGCCGATCGCCGCAAGTTCCGGCCCTTAGCCGATGCCTGGACGAAGGCCCGCGTCACCGTTGGCCAGATGCGCCGCGCCGTAGCGAAGGCCCGCGCCGAGGCGAAGGAGCCGATCGCCTACCTCCCGGGCTACGTCGACCGCGTGCTAGCGACCATGACCGCGCCGACGGCGCCGGGTCGCGCCAGCCGCAACGACGAGCGCCTGGCCTACCTCGACCAACTCGACGGCACTGCCGCCAATCGCCATGCAGAACCCCATGACGTCTTTGACGTTGAATCCCGCTTCGTCGGTTGAGGCGCATGCGGCGCCTGCCGCCGCGCCGAAGCCGTGGGTCGAGAAGCTTTTCGGCCGGCTGCGCGCGGTGCTCGGGCCTCGCATGGCCGACCTGTTCGCCGGCGCGCCGGTGGAGGACGTGAAGCGCGAATGGGCGGAGGCTTTGGCTGGCTTTACCGGCGAGGAGATCCTCCGCGGCATCGAGGAGACGCGGACGCGCAAGTTCCCGCCGAACCTCCCCGAGTTCCTGCACCTGTGCCGGCCCGGCCTGGACCCCGAGACGGCCTGGTACGAGGCGGAGCAGGGCCTGCGATCGCATGCGGCCAAGGAGCGCTTCCCGTGGTCGCATCCGGCGATCTACTGGGCCGCCCGCGACCTGGCGCCGGAGATCCGCGGCGAGTCGACCTTCGCGAAGTGCCGCAAGCGCTGGGAGGTCCGCCTCAAGGCCGAATTCGCAAAAGGCGTCTGGTGCGATCCGCCCGATCCCACGCAGCGCCGTCTCAGCGCCGCGCCTGCCGTCGTCGAAGACCCGATCGGCCGTCAAGAGGCGCAGCGGCGCCTGCAGGCTCTCCGCGCCGGCCTCGCCGCGCGCGCGGCGCCACCTGAACCACAACCCGAAACCGAACACCAGGGAGACCCCGCATGAGCCTCGAGACCATGCCCGACGGCCGCAAGGCCCTTCGCATTCAGATCCGCGGCTGCGATGACGGCTTCACGCGGGCGCTCGTCAGCTTCCCCGGCGAGGAGCCCTTGGCGCTGGTGACCGTGCACTCGCTGCCGCACGACTCCAGCCCTGACATCCAGGCGAAGTTCATCGCCCTGGCCAGCGCCATCGTCGGTCAGTTGGTCTCGGACGCGGTTGGCCAGCCGGTCAACATCGAAGAGATGCACGCGGTCCCGCCGGGCGGCGCGCTGGACGTGACGAAGCATTGAAGGACCGTGATGACCAACCTCCGCGAATACGTGCAGGGCCTTGAGAAGGGGCTGCCCGTCCTGCGCGCCTTCAGGCCCGAGGACAAGTCCCTTACCGTCGCCCAAGTCGCTCGCCGCACGATGCTGGACCGCGCGGTGGCGCGCCGGCACCTTCTGACGCTCGAGCAGCTGGGCTACCTGTCCAGGCCCGGTGAGTGGCCGGTCCGCAAATACAGCCACGCGCCGTTCTCGATCACGCCGCACGTGCTGGTGCTGATCCAGGGCCTTCCAGCCGCTGGACGGGTGCTCGCCGACGCGGATGCGCAGCAGGCCGCCCAGCCCGAAGGCGAGGTGCAGCCTTGAACCACGACGACGTCCGCCGCACCACCGCCCTGTGGTCGCTCAGCAATCCCGGCATGGGCATGTCGCTGCGCTTCCTCTGCCCGTGCTGCAACCAGCCGCGCCAGCAGCAGGGCGGCAAGCGCAGGCGCGTGAAGGGGATCGTGCAGCTGGTGTGCAAGGGCTGCTGTGCGTCGCAGGACGCGGCGAAGGCTGCATCGTGACCCGCGTCCACATCACGCTCTACGGCGAGGCTGCGAGCAAGGCCAACAGCCGCCAGATCGTCGAGATCGATGGCAAGCCCGCCTCGATCAAGTCGGAGAAGGCGCGCAACTTCGGCCGCGACGCGCTGCGCCAGATCCCGCCGTCCGCCCGCGTGCGGATGGAAGGCCCGGTCCGCGTGTCGATGGTCATCTACTACGCCAGCGAGCGCCCCGACCTCGACGAGTCGCTGGTGCTGGACCTGCTGCAGGACCAGTGGGGCAAGGCGCCCGTGCTGCGCGGCGTCGCCCGCGGCGCGCGGCCGCTGCTTCAGAACGGCGTCTACAGAAACGACCGCCAGGTGCGGGAGAAGCACGTCTATCACCGGATCGACAGGAAGTCGCCTCGCGTCGAGGTGCTGGTCGAGCCATTGCCGGCGCCCGCCGGCGGGAAGGAGGAGTGATCATGGGGAAGATGCTGTCGTTCTGGGCCGATGTGCCCGAGCACCTGTCACGGCCGCACGTCGTGATGGAGCGCTACGCGGCCTGGGCGCGGTCATCGTCGAGCGGCGGAGGATCGCGCTGCGGCAGCGCCGAGGGGATGTACATGCCGACCGGCGGGCAGGCGCTGGAAGATCGACGCCTCCCGCTGGAGCAGATGGACAACGAACAGGCCCAGCACGTGCGCAACGCGCTGATCAAGGTCGACGAGCTGCATCGCCGTCACCTGACCGTGCTGTACGTGCAGGACCGGCGCGCAGTGGCGCTGCTGAAGCAGGTGCGCGTGCCGCCGCAGCTCAGTCAGGTCCGTCACCTCGAAGGTCTGCGGCGCTTCTGGGCCGCATACGAGGTGGTTGCGAAGGAGGTGCTTGACACACAGAGGGTGCGGCGCGGTACACTGGCGCATCACTGCTGACAAACATGATGCTCCCTAGACGGGGGCGTCTGCTTTGGAAGAGCAGAACAGAACAAGCAGCCCGCCCAGTCGCAAGACTCGGCGGGCTTTCTTTCGTCCCTACTCCTGCCCGGTCAGCTGGCCATGCCGGGGCTCACCCTGGACCGGTGAGCGAGGCTCCATCCGTGTCGAGCGTCCGACGCGCAAGAAGCCAGCACGACGAGCACAGCAGCCGCAGCCCTCGCTCTCCGCCTGGGTAGTCTGATGCGGCCCCAACACCATGGCACGAATCAAGACCCTCGCACCTCGGCTCGCACGCGCTGAGCCGGCGCGGGGTGGTTGGTCCGCGCCACATCGCGGCAGTCGCCACGAGCGCGGCTACGGCACGGCCTGGGAGAAGCTGCGCGATCGAGTGCTCGATCGTGATGCTGGCCTGTGTCAGCCCTGCAGGCGGCGCGGCGCGATGACACCGGGCTGCCGCACGGTCGACCACCGGGTGCCGAAGGCGCGCGGCGGCGCCGATGACGAAGCCAACTGCCAATGCATCTGCGACCTTTGCCACAAGGCCAAGACGCAGGCCGAGGCGCAGGGGCGAGAGTGGGATGAGGCGGAGGCGAATCGGTAAAGTCTACCGATCCGCACCTGTTTGGTGAATCGGTAAGCTTTACAAAAAGCATAAGCACGGCCTGATCGGTAAGATTTGCAAAGTGGCAGGGGAGGGGGCCCTCGATCTTTGGGGCCTTTGCCCTCCGGACCGCACCTTCCCTCATGTGCGGAAAAAACCGGCCCGTATGAAAACGGGGCAGGGGTCGGGCGGGAATCAAAGAAATTCAATCGAAGGGGCAGGTCATGCCACGAGGAGGCGCCAGGCCGGGCGCCGGCCGCAAGCCGAAACCGAAGCCGAAGGTCGCCGGGTTCACCGACGGCAGCGGGCAGAAGACGCCCGACGCGCCGGATGGGTGGCCTTTCGGAACCGAGCCGCCGCCCGCGCCCCCTCCGCCACCTCCGGCGGAGCCACGGCCGCACAAGGATCTGAGCGAGCTGACGCCGCTCGACTTCCTGCTCGAGGTGATGCGGGATGACATGGAGGACAAGCGCCTGCGCATTCAGGCGGCGCAGCTGGCGGCGCCCTACGTCCACACGAAGAAGGGCGACGTCGGCAAGAAGGAACAGCAGAAGGAGGCCGCGGGCAAGGTGGCTGGTCGGTTCTCGGCCGGCGCGCCGCCGCGGCTCGCTGCAGCAGGTGGGAAGAAGCTTGAATGAACTGGTCCACCGCTCTCCCTGATTGGGAAAAGCGGCTGGTCGAGCGCCGCTCGATCATCCCGCCCCCGATCTACCCGGAGCGGGCGGAGGAAGCTCTCGCGATCTTCAAGGAGCTGCGGGTCCCGGACCTTCCGGGGCAGCCTACCTTCGGCGAGTGCTCGGAGCAGTGGGTCTTCGACTTCGTGGCGGCGATCTTCGGCGCCTATGACGCGGAGACGGGGAACCAGCTGATCCGCGAGTTCTACCTGCTGATCAGCAAGAAGAACACGAAATCGACCATCGCCGCCGGGATCATGCTCACGGCGACGATCCTGTGCTGGCGCCAGGAAGAGGAGCACCTGATCCTTGCGCCGACGAAGGAGGTGGCGGACAACTCGTTCAAGCCGGCGGCGGCGATGGTGCGCGCGGACCCTGAACTGCTGGACCTGTTCCACGTTCAGGACCACGTGCGCACGATCACGCACCGCGTCAGCCGCTCGCTGCTGAAGGTGGTGGCCGCGGACACGGACACGGTGTCGGGGAAGAAGGCCGGCAAGGTGCTAGTGGACGAACACTGGCTCTTCGGCAAGCGCGCGAACGCCGAGGCGATGTTCATGGAGGCGCTGGGCGGGCAGGTGTCGCGCGACGAGGGTTGGGTCATCTTCTTGACCACCCAGAGCGACGAGCCGCCGGCCGGTGTCTTCCGCGACAAGCTGCAGTATTTCCGCGACGTCCGCGACGGGAAGATCCTGGATCCGAGGTCGCTGGGGGTGCTCTACGAGTACCCCTCGGCGATGGTGGCCTCAAAGGCCTACATGGACCCGGCGAACTTCTACATCACCAACCCGAATCTGGGTCGGTCGGTGAATGTCGCATGGCTGGAAGACCAGCTGCGCAAGACGCTGGCGAAGGACAACAAGAGCGGGGCACTGCAGCAGTTCCTCGCGAAGCACCTGAATGTCGAGATCGGCCTGAACCTGCGGAGCGACCGTTGGGCAGGTGCTGATTTCTGGGCCGCTCGCGGGCAGAAGCTGACGCTCGAGGAGCTGCTCCAGCGCAGCGAGGTCGTCGAGATCGGGATCGACGGCGGGGGCCTGGACGACCTGCTGGGCTTGACGGTCATCGGGCGCGACGCGAAGACGGGCGAATGGCTTGTCTGGTGCCGCGCGTATGCGCATGTCTCGGTGCTGGAGCGCCGCAAGAGCGAGGCGTCGCTGCTGCTGGACCTGCAGCGCGAGGGATCGCTGATCCTGTGCGAGGAGTACGGCGAGGACGTGCAGCTGGTGGCCGCGGTGGTCGACCAGTGTGAGCGGTCCGAGCTGCTGGACAAGATCGGCGTCGACCAGGCGGGCCTGGGCGGCATCGTGGATGCGATCACCGAGGTCGGCATCGACATCGCTCGCATCGTCGGTATCTCGCAGGGCTGGCGGCTGACCAGCGCGATCAAGACCGCCGAGCGAAAGCTCAGCGAAGGAATGCTGACGCACGAGGGCTCCCGAATGATGGCCTGGTGCGTCGGGAATGCGAAGGTGGTGCAGGTGGGCAACGCGATCTCGATCACGAAGCAGGCCTCGGGCACCGGAAAGATTGACCCGCTGATGAGTACGTTCAACGCGATCGAACTCATGTCGCGCAACCCGGCCGGGCAGCGCAGCTTCTGGGACAAGGACGAATGAAATTCCCGACCCTTGCATCGCGCCAGGCTGACCAGGCCACGGGCGCGGATCTCGCCTGGGCGGACGTTCCCGCGCTCGGCCGCAAGGCGACCGAGCTGACCTATGACCAGATCGCCGGGATGATCGACGGCGGCGGCAGCTACCGCATCGCCGGCGTGCCGGTGAGCGCGAAGACGGCGCTCCAGGTGTCGACGGTGCTGGCTTGCGTGCGCGTGATCGCCGACGGCTGCGCGGCGCCGGAGCTGCGTGTATTCCGGCAGCTGCCCGACGGTCGCCGGCAGCGCGCGGAGAACATTCCGGAGTACCGCCTGCTCAATCGCCGGCCAAACGAGTGGCAGACCGCCATCGAATGGCGTCGCCAGATGACCGCGCATGCCGCGCTTACTGGCGCCGGACTATCGATCAAGTCACGCTACGACAACCGACGAGTGCGCGAGCTGTTGCCGGTGGAGCCGGGGAGCTGGACCGTGGAGCGCATCGGGCGCTACGAGGTGCGGTATCGCTGCTATGACGAGTTCGGCCTGATCGGCGTGTTCGAGCCGGACGACGTCTTCGTGATCAACAACTTCCAGTGGTCGTTCTGGAAGAGCATGGATGCGGTCGCGCTCGCTCGCAAGGCGGTCGGACTGGCCATTTCGACAGAGCAAAGCCAGATCGAAATGCACGCCAATGGCCTGCGGCCGAGCGGCGTGTACTCGGTGAAAAGCAAGCTCTCCGAGGAGCAACACGCGCGACTCACGCGCTGGATCAAGAACAAGACCGGCCCGGGCAAAACGGGCGACCCGCTGGTCGTCGACAACGAGGCGACCTGGATCAGCACCGCTCAGTCCGGCGTCGACGCGCAGCACGTCGAGACCCGGCGCCTGCAGATTGAAGAGGTCTGCCGCGCCTTTGGCGTGTTCCCGATCATGGTCGGGCACAGCGACAAGTCGTCGACCTTCGCCAGTTCCGAGGCCTTCTTCGGGGCGCACGTGAAGCACACGCTGTGGCCGTGGTTCCAGGCCTGGCGCCAGCGCATCGACGAGACGCTGCTGGACGGCGCTGGGCCGCTATTCGCCGAGTTCGATGTCCGCTACCTGCTGGCCGGCGCGCAGAAGGATCGCGCGCAGTACGCCCGCACGATGGTGGAAATGGGTTTGATGAGCCCGAACGAATGGCGCGATGAGGAGGGCCTGGACCCGCGTCCGGGCGGCGACGAGTACCTCAAGCCGATGAACATGGCCAGCGGCACGAAAGGACCGAAAGATGATGCACCGACCGATGCTTGAGCTGCGGGATGCCGGCGGCACCCGCGAGGTCCGCGCCTACGCGCTGACGATCAAGGCGGCCGGAGACGACGGCGCGATCGAGGGCTTCGGCTCGATGTTTGGAGTGCGCGACAGCTACGACGACATCATCGTCCCGGGCGCCTTCAAGCTGTCCCTGGCCGAGCACAAGGCCGCCGGCACGATGCCGGCGATGCTATGGCAGCACGATTCGAGCGAGCCGATCGGCGTCTGGACCGAGATGGTCGAGGACGACAAGGGACTGCGCGTGAAGGGGCAGCTGGCGCTGGCCACCGCGCGCGGCAAGGAAGCGCACGCGCTGCTGAAGATGGGCGCGCTGAGCGGCCTGTCCATCGGATTCCGCTCCATTCCCGGCACCGCCAAGTATGTCGAGGACGGCGTTCGCATCCTCAGTCAGCTCGAACTGTGGGAGGTGTCGCTCGTGACCTTCCCCGCCAACGGCAAGGCCCGCGTTACCAACGTGAAGGCAGCGGACGCCGCGGGCATCAACACCATTCGTCAAGCCGAGCAGGCCCTGCGGGACGCGGGCTACTCGTCTGACGCGGCCAAGGCGTTCATCGCCTCGGTCAAGCGCATCGTCTTGGATGAGCGGGACGCTCATGAGGCGGGTGCGGCCATGAAAGCAGCGAATCGGCTGCTGTCTGTCCTCAACACCAACCCTTGAAAGAACCCATCATGCAGCGAATCAATACCCGTATCGCCGTGACCGGCGCCGGTGCCGCCTCCATGGTCGCGGCCCTCATGGCCGCCGACTTCGCCGCCTTCCAGGCGCGTGCCGACGGCACCGGCATCTACGAGAAGCGCGAGGACCCGAGCATCGCCTCGGTGGCTCAGGCGATCGACAAGATCGCCACCGCGTTCGAGGAGTACAAGAAGACGAACGATGATCGCCTGGAGGCCCTGAAGAAGGGGCTCCCGACCGGCGACTTCGAGGCCAAGCTGAAGCGCATCGACGGCGACATGGACTCCCTGCAGGAGCAGAAGAGCCGCCTCGAAAAGATCGAGGCCAAGCTGGCGCGCCCGGGCGCGCTCACCGGCGCGGACCGCGAACAGCCGACCTCGCAGGAGGCGGAGGCGTACAAGTCGGCATTCGTATCCTGGGTCCGCAATCCCGGCGATCAAGAGCTGAAGAACAACTTGCAGATGCGGGGCAAGGAGCTGCGGAAGTATGAGGCGAAGCAGCGCATCAGCCGCGGCAACACCGATGACGACGACGTCGAGTTCCGCGCGACCCAGGTGAACACCTCGACCGGTTCCGCAGGCGGCTTTGCGCTTCCGGAGGTGATCGAGTCCCAGATCGCTCGCCTGGCACTCGACACGAGTCCCATCCGTCAGATCTCCACCGTGCGTCAGGTCAGCTCGCCGGACTACAAAGAGCTGTTCGACATCAATGGCACGGCCTTCGAGTGGGTCGGCGAAGGTGATACGCGCAACCAGACGAACACCTCTGACCTCGCCGAAGTGGCGCCGACCTTCGGGATGGGCTCGGCCAAGCCCCAAGCGACCGAGGAGTCGCTCGACGACCTGTTCTTCAACGTCGAGCAATGGCTCGTGGAGAGCGCCGGTGACGCGATCGGTCAAGGGGAGGGCGCGGCATTCATTGCCGGCAACGGCACGAAAAAGCCCACCGGCTTCCTGGCTGGCCCCACGCCGGTGACCGCCATCGATGGTGCACGAGCCTTCGGCGTGCTGCAGTACATCGCCTCGGGCCAGGCCGCCGCCCTCCCGTCGTCGCTGGACACGTTCTACGACGTTGTCTATTCGCTGCGGGCTCGGTATCGCCGCAATTCCCGCTGGGTGATGAACAAGCTGTCGCTCGCTGGCGTGCGCAAGTACAAGGATTCGACCGGCCAATACATGTGGCAACCGTCCTTGGTGGTGGGGCAGCCCGACCAGTTCCTGGGCTATGCCATCACCGAGGCGGAGGACATGCCCCTCATCGGCGCCGGCGCTTTCCCGATCGCCTTCGGCGACTTCAAGGAGGGTTACCTGATCGCCGATCGTGTGGGCATGCGCATCACCCGGGACGAGATCACGCAGCCGGGATTCGTCAAGTTCTACGTCCGCCGCCGCGTGGGCGGCAAGATCCGCAACAGCCAGGCGATCAAGCTCCTGAAGATCGCCGCGTCCTGATCGACGCTCCACGCTGAACCCGAGAAGGGCCGGCCGCATCTGCGGACCGGCCCTTTCTCATTCGGAGAACGAAATGCCGAAGCTGAAGATCAAGACGTCCTTCCCGTACTACCACAAGGGCTACGAGCGCAAGGACTACGTCGAGGGCGAAGAGGTCGACACCGAGGACGACGAGTTCGTGACCGTCTCGACTGGCGAGGGCTGGGCGGAGATCGCGGGCGCTCCCGCTCCCGCTCCCGCTCCGGCTCCGGCCGAGCCGCCGGCGCCCGAGCCCACGGAACCGCCCGCCGCCGCACCGGCGCCGGCCGCCGCCGGCAAGAAGGCGAAGTAACCCACGGACCCACCCGCGATGCGCCCGCCTGGGCGCATGCGAGTAGGCCCGACGCAAGGACGACCATGAGCAAGACGATCAAGTACACCGGCACGCAGGATCCGTGGCCCGAACTCGCCGTCACGGGCAAGCAATCGAGTTGGCGCCGGGGTCAGCAAGAGGAGCGTCCCGACGACGAGGCGGCCCTGCTGCTCGCGACCGGGCTCTTCGACGGCGTGCCGATCGCGGTACGCCAGAACAGCGCCACGGGTGCGCTGCAGAACTCGCAGGGCCAGCTGGTCGTCACCGCTCCGATCACCATCACCGGCGCGCTGGTCGTTGGCGCCACGCTGACTGCGTCGCCCGCCGGCGGCTGGCAGGTGACGGCCGGCCAGTGGTATCGCGGCGCCTCGGCGATCAGCGGCGCCACCGCGCTGGCCTACACGCTGACGCCGGCCGACGTGGGTCCGCTGATCTCCTTCGTTCCCAGCGGCCTGCCTTTCAAGGCGATCGCGGGCACCGTCAGCACCGGAAGCACCGGTGACCAGGTGGGCGGCTACCGCGTCGGGGACAACGGCGCGACCGGGTCGCTGTACGAGGGGTTCACGCTGTCCTTCGCCGACGACTTCCTCGCCTGGGACGTCATCACGCCGACGAACTCGCGCGGCCGCTGGCAGACGACGCGCTGCTATGGCGCGGGCCCGCGCGGCGGCGACACGATCCTGGGAACGATGTTCGACACCGACCCGTTCATGACCGGGCACAAGGACTCGAACCGCGGCGTGCCGGTGGGCTACAGCAACATGGCGCTGGCGGCCTCGGTGGTCTCGCTGCAGGCGCGCAAGGCGACGGCTGGGGAGCAGCAGCACATGAGCAGCACCCGCAACGAAGTCGCGGCGATGCTGGCCGGCCCTGGCGCGATCCACTGGAACCCGGGCGTTGCGGGAACGAACGACATCATCTTCGAGTCGCGCGTGCGCTTCTCCGCCGGCGCGGGCAACCCGGCAGGCTGGCACCCCACGATGTGGCTGCAGTCCGTCTTCCCGGTCATCGCTGCCGACTCGGACGAGCTCGACTGGGAGGGCACGAGCAAGGAAGCGCACTTCAACCGCAACGTGTGGACCGGAGGTGTCGTCGCCACGCAGACGCAGGCCCCGACCTTCAACCATGACGGCCAGTACCACCTGGTGTCGATGCGCATCAACAAGTCGACGGTGTCGATCTGGATCGATGGCGCCCAGTGGGCCACCGCCAACTGGGACGGCAACAGCAAGGACAAGCCGCAGTACCCGCTGCTGACCAGCCACGTCTACAACGGCACGTTCGAGGGCGAGAACTACAACCAGGCCGCCTGGAACGCCGACGGCGACGGCGCGACCATGGACGTCGACTACGTGCGCGTCTGGCGCCGCACCGGCCGCCCGCACTACAAGGCCCTTTCCACGGTGACCGATCGGAACGTCGACTGGGGCGCGTCGGTCTCGATCGTGCTGCCGAGCGTCACGGCGCTGTGGGGCGACGCTGGCGTGACCGACTACGTGCAGGCCGTGATCCATGAGGAGAACGAGCCGGGCGGATCCCATTCGGTGGCCTACAGCCAGTTCCCGGCCGGCGTGTCCTACAACGCCGGCACCCGGACGGTGACCGTCGACGCCTCGGCGGTGTCCGCCGCGGGTCGGCTGAACTTCATCGTCGGCCCGAACAACATCGCCGGCGCCACGGCGGAACCCTTGCGCTTCTCCGTCAACGTCGGCCCGCGGCTGACGGTCGCCGCGCAGCAGTTCGCGAGCGGATCCACGGTGAGCTTCGACCTCTACGCGGCCTGCGACTGCGGCGTGCTCACGACCAACGGCACCGCGAAGGCGAAGACGATCAGCGTCTCCGGCCTGAGCGGGACCGGGCTGTCCTACAGCGATTCGACCGGCCTGCTGACCGGCACCTACAACGGCACCTCCGTGACCGCCCAGGTGACGATCACCAACAGCCTCGGCCAGACCGTGACCGCGCCGCTGGCGATCAGCGCGGCCGCGGCCTACGCCTACGCCTCGTGGACCGGCGACAACGTCGCGTGGTACGACGCGAGCGACTCGGCCGCGGTGACCACGAGCGGCAGTTCGGCGACGGGCCTGACGAACAAGCGCGGCGGCGGCGTGAATTCGAACCTGAGCGGCGCCGGCGCGGGTCGCACCTACAACCTGGCCGCGATCAACGGGCGCAACGTCATCAGCTTCGCGCGCGACACGTCGAACCCGGCCCGCTTCACCGCGGGCGCGACGACGGACAACGTCTGCGGCGCCTTCAACGGCAACGACAAGGCCTTCGTCGCGATCTGCGTGTATCGGCCGACCGACGCGAACACCGCGTTCATCTGGTCCTACTCGGCTGGCGACGGGACGAACGCGAAGCAGATCGCGCTGCTGCGCCGGGCCGCGGCGGCATCGGAGCTGCGCCGCCAGGTGGTGAACGGAGCGCCGGCCAATGTCTTCTACACCGACGCCAACGGTATCCCGTCCGGCTCGGTGGAGATTGTGGCCGTGAAGT
Source organism: uncultured Burkholderiales bacterium (assembly GCA_966211105.1). Taxonomy (GTDB): domain Bacteria; phylum Pseudomonadota; class Gammaproteobacteria; order Burkholderiales; family Burkholderiaceae_C; genus Roseateles. Next base: position 32,863 of record CBIHMU010000048.1, on the reverse strand, counting down.
TCTCGGGCACCACGGCGACGATTTGGCGCAACAGCACGACGCCGTTCGTCGTGGATGCCGCGCAGGACGTCGGCACCTTCGGCACGGACGGCTACTTCCGACTCGGCGCGGCGATGGACACCAGCGTGCTGGCCACCACCGCGTGCGCTTTCGACTTCTGCGAGATGCTGGTCCAGTCCGGCGCGACGCGGAGCAACGCGGACATCCAGCAGGCCATCACGGACCTGGCCGCGAAGTGGGGCAAGACCCTGAGCTGAGGATGAGCATGCTGCAGCGGATCTCCACCACCGGCGATGAGCCGGTCAGCCTTGCCGACGCGAAGGTCGCCGCCCGAGTGGACGGCGACGAGCTCGACGCGCTGATTTCCGGCTACATCACAGCCGCGCGTCAGCAAGCGGAGCAGATCACGGGTCGCGCGTATCGCGCTGGCACCTGGGCCTGGACCGGCTCCGACTGGCCGTGCGACCGGATCGCCATCCTCGGCGTGGCCGCGGCGCGGGTGAAGCGCTGGGACGGGTCGGCACTGGTGACCGTCGCGCCGCAAGGCTACGTCTGCGCGCCGGCTGCTGATCGACCCGGGACTGAAGTCGTGCCAGCGCTAGGCGCGGCGTGGCCCGATCTGCCGTCGATCGCCGCGGGCGCGCGCGTGGTGATCGAGCTGGATGTGGCTGTTGATCCTGACGACGTCGGCGATTCGGTGAAGACCTACATCAAGGCGCAGGTCGCATCCTGGCTCAAGAACCCCGAGGCCATGGTCAGCTCATCGCTCGTTCGCAACCCGCTGCTGGATCGCCTGCTGGACAGCGAACTCGTCATCTACTGCTGATATGGCCCAGCGCATCTATTCCGCCGGTCAGCTGAACCAGCGAGTTCAGTTCGAGGTCCGCGGCGCAGCTGAGGATTCCCTCGGAGAGGTGGATGGGGCATGGGTCTCCGACGGCACGCCGGTGTGGGCGAAGGTCGAGCCGCTGCGCGGCGACGAGCGGGTCCAGGCCGGCGCGCTGCAGCAGCCGGTAGACACGCTGATCATCGTGCGATTCAGCCAGGCCAGGACGGACCTCGACATCATGCAGCGCGGCTTGCGGCTGCGCTGGAAGGGGCGGGTTCTCGGCATCAGCACGGCGCTTCCGGTGGACGGCGGGCGCGACTGGATCGAAATCTACGCGAGCACGGCGGCCGCTGATGTCCGGTGAGATCGAGGCGATTTGGCGCGGCATCGACGAATGCAAGGCGCAGCTGCGCGCCTTGCCGGACAAGATGCGCCGCCGGCTGCTGCGCAACGCGCTGGCGGCCGGTGCGCGGCTGGTCCGCGACGAGGCGAAGAGAGCGACGCCGGTGCTGCGCGAGCCGCGCCGGTATCGAAAGCCAGGCACGGTGCGCGACGCCATTCGCGTGCGCACGAGCAAGGTCGCGAAGTCGCAGGGCAACGTGGGGGTCTTCGTCAATGTGCAGCCGCTCAAGGGCAAGGCGGTCTCTGCCTTCAAGGCGAGGACTGGCCTCGGCGGCGGCAAGAACCCAGACGATCCGTTCTATTGGCGCTGGCTGAACTTCGGACGACAGGGGCGCGCCGCCGTTGCAGCGCGACCGGCGCGCGGCGGCGTCAAAGGTCTGATTCGACCGATGCGCGCAAGAAAGGCCCGCTCCGCTGTCGGCCCGATGCCGGCGGCGCGCTTCCTGGAGAAGGGCGCTGAGCGGTTGACGGACGCGCTGAGGAAATTCTCCGAGGTGCTCGGGCCGGGCCTGCAGCGGCTCCTGGATCGCAAGAGCGAGGAATGAATGTCGAGTCATCACCTGATCAAGGCGGCGCTGGAGGGCGACGCGGAGCTGGTCGCGGCCGTCGGCGGGCGCATCCGCGTGGACTTTGCGCGCGAGAACGACGCCTATCCGTTCGTCGTCTACAAGCGGTCCGCTCTCGATCGTGAGAAGGGCCTGGACGGCAAGGTCCAGGCCGAGATGGAGACCTTCGAGATTGAGTGTTGGGCGGACACGCGCGACGCAAGCGTCGGAATCTCCGAGCTCGCGATGGCTGCGCTCGACGCCGCCGATTTGGACCCGGAGGAGGCCCAGCCCGACGGTGTTGACCCCGAATTGCTGAAGCGAGCGACGGTGCTGTCCGTGCAGGTCTGGACCGAACGCTGAGGCCCCTTATTTCCGAAACCAACCCGCCCGCGAGGCGGGTTTTCTTTTCCCGCGGCGCCGCCGCACACCTTGAACCGAAGGAATGAACCATGGCGAACATCATTGGCCGCGGCGTCCGTGTCGAAGTCGCGCTGACGTACGGAACCCCGATCGTGGTCAGCGCGATCACCAAGACCGACCCGGCTGTCATGACCCTGGCGGCGGGCCACGGCCAGGCGGCGAAGAAGGTGGGCTACCTCAACAGCGTCGAGGGCATGGTCCAACTGGAGGGGCAGGCGGTGCGCATCGCATCGGTCGCCACCAATGACGCAACCCTCGAGGACGTCGACACCAGCGTCTCGGCCGACTTCACCGGTGCTGCGGAGTTTGTCCCGGTGGCGACCTGGGGCACCGTGGCGAAGGCCACCAGCTACGAGATCGGCGGCGGCGATGGCGACTCGATCGACACGACTGTGCTGCTGGACGACATCAAGCAGGAAGAGAACGGTCAGCTCGCAGCGCAGACGCTCAACATCGGCATCAACTCCGAGGATCTGTCCTCGGCGGCGATGGCCTTCATCAAGAAGGCGGCTCGCAATCAGCAGTTCGTGACGTTCCGCATCACGCTCAAGACTGGCGCGGTGCGGGTGTGCCGCGGTCAGCCGAGCCTGCCGGGCGAGAGCGTGCAGAAGAGCGCGCTGGGCACCGGACAGTTCAGCGTGAAGGTGAAGGGCTTCGTCACCGAGGGTGCGCCGTGAGCAAGGCTCTCATCGCCCAGCTGCTGGCGCAGCGCGAAGCGACGTGCGACCTGCGCGAGAAGACCGACGACAAGCCGGCGATGGGCCTGCGCCTGCGGCGCCCACCTGAAACGGAGTGGGGCCGCTTCATCGGCACCGGCTACCCGATCGCGCTGATGCGCGACATCGTCGTCGACTACACGGTCGGGTGGTACGAGGTGACCGAAGCCGACCTGCTTGGCGAGTCGATCGGATCGTCCGACAAGGTCGATTTCACCCGCGAGCTGTGGGCCGTTGCTGCTGCAGACCGCGCTGACTGGGTCGGCGTGGCGTTCGACAAGCTGCTGAAGCTCATCAACGAGTACCACGATCAGCGCAAGGAAGCCGCAAAAAACTGACGGCCCTGCTGGACGCAAGCGGCGGCGTCCAGTTTGAGGGCGAAGAGCTTCCGCAGAGCGACATCGGCGACCGAGCAGCGTTGCGCGTCGTCCGTCTCCTCGCGAATGGGATGGGGGGCCTGGACTGGTCCGGGCTACCGCTGATCGTCGCGCATGTCGGCGTGACCGATCTTCAAGGCCTGCTCGATCGCGTCGAGGTGATTCTTCAGCACAGGCCGCCGGAGTCCGCGGGCGACGGCGATAAAACGGAGTGATTGATGGCTCTCGCAACCCTTTCCATCGACATCGAGGCGCGGCTCGCGAACTTCGAGAAGGCGATGGACCGCTCCGCGCGCATTGCTGAGAAGAATGCACAGGAGGTGCGAGCATCGTGGCAACGAGCGGGCGCCGGCATCGCCGCCATCGGCACCGGTGTGGCCGGGCTTTTTGCCGGCTACAGCCTCGTGGATGCGTTTAAGGGAAACGTCGATTTCATCGACTCCCTGAACGACATGCAGGACGCCACCGGCGCGTCGATTGAGAAGCTGTCCGGCCTGGTTGATCTGGCTGAGCGGACCGGACACTCCGTCGACACCGCAACCACGCTGGTGGTGAAGCTGAACCAGGCGCTCGGCGACACCGACCCGAACAGCACCGCATCGCGCGCGATCGCGGCGATCGGGCTGAGCGCGGACGAGCTGCGCAAGATGGACCCGGTCGACGCGATCCAGGCTGTCTCGCGAGCGCTGGCGAACTATGCCGACGACGGCTCGAAGGCGCGCCTGGTGCAGGAACTCTTCGGCAAGAGCGCGCGCGAGCTGGCGCCCTTGATCAAGGACCTGGCCGACGCTGGTCAACTCAACGCACGCATCACGTCGGAGCAAGCCGCCGAAGCCGACAAGTTCAACAAGGAGCTGGCTCGCCTCCAGACGAACACCGCCGCGCTTGGCCGGTCGATCACGGCTGACCTGCTGCCGCCCCTGAACAAGCTGCTGGAGCTGAAGCGCGAGAAAGGCCTCGGCGGCGCGATCATGGATCTGCTGGGGTTCGACGACAAGTTCGACCGGACCAAGCAGATGGCCGCGGCCGGTGAGACTTTGCGCGCCCTCGCCTTCGAGAAAAAGGTGCTCGAGGAGCAGCTGCGAGCCGACTACACCAACGCGGACACGCCGCGCCGGCGTGACCGTCTGACGCAGATCGTTCAGGTCGAGTTACCCCGCGAGATTGCGGCCTACAAGGCGGCAATCGCCAAGCTGCAGGGCGTCGATCGGAACGAGGACTACAGCAACGAGGGGCGCAATGCTCCGAAGCCGACGGTGGGGGAATTGCCCGACAAGACGAAGAAGGAAAAGACCAAGAAGGAGGAGATCGAAGACGCGCAGCGCGCGCTGGCCCAGTACGTGGAGACGCAGCAGCGCGAGCTTGATCAGCTGTCGGACCTGACGGAAGTGCAGAAGGCCTACAACTTCCTGCGCACGCTGGGAACGACCGGGGAGATCGACCAGGTGCGCCAGCTGGTGCTGGACCAGGCCAAGGCGGTCACGGTCCGAAAGCAAGACATCGCGCTCGGGAAGGCGGCAGCGGACGGGGTCAAGGAGCAGGAGACCAACCTCAAGGCGCTCAACGATCAGCTCGATCAGTTCTCGGGCCGTCTGGACGAGGCTCGCAAGCAGGCGTTGACGGCCCGCCTTGAGGCTCGCCTCAATGCCGGGGAGGAATTCAGCAAGGACGAGCTGGACAACATCGTGCGGGGGATCGGCGGAATCGAGAAGCCGAAACAGGACCTCGACCAGCTGACGGTGTTTGCCCAAGAGGCCGGTCGCAACATTCAGGACACCCTCGGCCAATCGATGTATGCGACGCTGTCCGGCCAGTGGGGCAGCCTGGGCGACCTCTGGGCGCAGACGGTCATGAAGATGATCGCTGAGGCCTCGGCCGCGCAGCTTGGCTCGCTGCTGCTGGGCGACTTCGCCAAGACCGGCAGCGTCGGTGGCTGGGCTGGCCAGGCGCTGTCCTTCCTGAGCGGATTCTTCGCCGATGGGGGTGCGTTCGGTGTGAACGGCCAGATCCGCGCGTTCGCCGCTGGCGACGTATTCAGCAGTCCGACGCTGTTCGGCTACGGCCGCAGCCAGATGGGTGTCCTGGGCGAGGCCGGCCCCGAGGCCATCATGCCGCTCAAGCGCGGCGCAGACGGCAAGCTCGGCGTGGTAAGCCGTGGCGGTGGAGGCGGCCGCGTGCTGCAGGTCACCTACGCGCCGCAGATCGCCATCGACAGCCGGTCCGACCGGGCCGCCATCCTGTCGGACGTGCGCCGCGAGGTGTCCAACGGAAACAAGCAGCTCGTCAAGATGCTGAAGGGCCAGGGAGCAATCGCCTGATGGACATCATCCAACTCGACGATGCGTTCCCGGTCGCCCGCGGCTGCCGCATCGAGCTGCTGACCTTCGATGCGGTCAGTGCCAGCGTGCCCGCCGGTAGCGCGCAGACGCGCGCATACGGCGTTCCTCGGTGGTCCCTGAGCCTGGTCTCGCCCAGCGTGATGAACGATGCCCGAGCCGGCCGCTGGAAGGCGTTGCAGCTCAAGCTGCGCGGCTCCCTCAACCGAGTGGCCGCTTACGACCCCGGTCGACCGGTGCCGCTGGGCACGCTCCGCGGCAACCTGACGCTGGCCGCACCGATCGCGATCGGCGACGTCACCGCGCAAATCACGGGCGGCGCCGGGCAGGCTGGGCGAACCGTCGTGATCGGCGACATGTTCGGCTTCGGCGCGGGCTTCGGCACCAGCCAGCTGGTGTGCGCGGTGGAGGACGGTGTTGCCGATGGCGCTGGCGCCATGACGTTGCGATTCGAGGCTCCCGCCCGCCGCGCCTTTCCCACGGGGACCGTCGTCACCTGGCAGCGTCCCCGCGCCTATTTCCTGCAGCCACAACCGAGGGCCGGATGGGGTGCGTACTCGCGCACCCGCACGGAGCAGATGAGCATCGATCTGGTGGAGGACACGGCAGCATGATGGACCTCGACGCCGAGCAGCAGGTGCTCTTTGCATCTGGGGCCGTGGGGATTTGCCATCTCATCGAGCTGGACATCGGCAACAACACGCTGCGCTTCACGACATTCAATGCTGACCTGGTCGTCGGCGGCAACACATACCTGTTCGGCGGCGAGCTCATTGACGTGTCGCCCATCAAGCAGAGCACGGACAGCGACACGCAGGCCATCGAGCTCTCCTTGACGATCGGGAATTCCGCGCTGCTGGCCAAGGTCAGCGGCAACGTCGAGGACTACCGGGGACGCGAGGCGCGGGTGTTTCTGCAGCCCTTCGACTCGCAGTTCCGCCTGGTTGGCCCGCCGCGGCAGTACTTCTTCGGCGAGATGGACCCGGTCCGCATCGAGCGCGAAGACCCCGGCCTGCAAGGTGGCAGCGCCGGCGGCACTGCCGTGTTGCCCGTGATGCGCACGGGCCTGTCGCGATCGCGTAACCAGGACCCGCTGCGTCTCACCGACGCGCAGCAGAAGAGCGACTTCCCTGGAGATCGCGGCTTCGAGGGGCTTCGCAAGCTGCTCGAGAACCCGGTCCGGTGGATCAGTAAGCGATTCCAGGAATACGAATGAACAAGGCAAAACTGCTGACGGCCTACCTGGCCGGGCTGCCGCGTGTGCGCACGAAGTGGATCGACACCAGCTGCGCGCACTTCGCCGCCCGCTGGGTGCAGGTGGTTGAGGACGCCGACGTGACGGTAGGCGTGAGGCCGCCGGCCTCGAAAGCAGATGCTGCGCGGATCCTGCGCCGCGCCGGCGGCTATCAAGCGTTCGTGACGCGGCAGCTCGGCCGTGAGCCAATCGCCGCGACGTTCGCACGCATCGGTGACTTGGTGCTGCTGCCCCTGCCTGACGGTGAGCCGGGCGCAATGGCGCTGGGTATCTGTGCAGGCAACGGCGTGGCCGCTTTCATGACCGAACTGGGTGACGTCGCCTACCTCAGCGTGGCGCGCGCAACGTGCGCGTGGAGGATCGGCCAATGAGGCTGCGGTTCCGTTTCGCCCTCACAGCCATCGCGGCGCTGGCCGCGCCGAGCGTGGCCTATGCCGACCCCATCACTGTGGTCGTCGCGCTGCAGCCATTTATCGGCGGCACGTTCGCGGCGTTCATCGCCAGCAATTTGGCGACGATCGGGCTCACGCTGCTGACGGCCGGCATCAGCATCGCGAAGCGCAATAGCGTGCGCCGCCAGCAGGCCGCCGCGAAGGCCCGGTGGCGCGATAGCCTGCAGGACCGCAATGTCACAGGCGCCACGTCTGAGCCGCCGTACCGTGCAATCTACGGCCGCGCCGAGACCGGCGGATCCCTGGTCGATGTGCTCACGTCGGACAAGCCGTACAAGAAGAAGTTCGGCAACATCAGCCTCAACATGCCCAAGCCGGATGCGTACAAGCATCTGGTGATCGTCTGGTCGCATCGGCAGTGCCGCGAGATCCACGACATCAAGATCGACGGCGAGCTGGTCGGGCCGCTCGACGCTGACGGGTGGGCGACCAGCGCCGCGTGGCGCGCGTCCAACCCGGAGAACCAGCAGACCCAGGAAGAGCCCGGAACCGCCCGCAACGCGACGGTGCCCGATGGCGCGCACGTGATCTCCGTCGTCCTGGCGGTGAAGGGCGAGGCTTCGAGCAGCGGGATCGTCGACAAGGGTGGTATGTCGGGCTGGATCCAGGTCGGTAGCACCCTGACTTTGCCGAGCCTCGTCACCGTCTCAGGCTTCCTCGTCACGCCCTCGGCCGACGATGTCTGGGAGATCAGCTACCTGGCCAAGAACTCCAGCGCCGTTTCCGCCGTGCGCGTCTCCCATCACATGGGGGCGCCTGACCAAGCGGTGGACGCCTACCTGCATAGCGTGCTGCCGGAATACTGGACGGTGGATCACCGCCTGCGCGGACGGTGCTACAGCGTCATCACGCTCGACCTGGATCGCCCGCAGTTTCAAGGCGGACCGCCCAACGTGACGGCGGACATTTCCGGCGCCATGGTCTTTGATCCGCGAGACGGCACCACCGGCTGGTCTGACAACCCGGCGTTGTGCCAAGCTGATTGGCTGCGCTCGGAATTGGGCCTGGACGTGCCGGCGTCGGGCATTGACTGGGACACGGTCATTGCCTCGGCCAACGCGTGCGACGAGGAGATCGACTTCCAGGTGGGCGACGACGTCACGCCCGGCAAGCGCTACACGCTCAACGGCGTCATCGCGAGCGACGTGGACCGTGACAGCGCGCGGCTGCAGCTGTGCGAGGCCATGGCGGGGCAGTCGCACTGTGAAGGGAAGTGGCGCATCCTGGCGGGTGTGTGGACGCCGCCGGTGATGGACCTCTCCGATGCGGACCTCTACGGCTCGATCGACATCCTGCAGATGGGTGAGCCTTCGGCGTCGCTGTTCAACGGCATGCGCGGCCAGTACATCCCCGCCGGCTCTGGTGTGCCGGCCGACTATGAGGCGTACTCGAACCTCGACTTCGTCGCGGCCGACCGGGGGAAGAAGCTGTGGCGCTCCGATGGCGGGGACCTGCCGTTCACCAACAGCAGCGCGCGCTGCAAGAACCTGGCCCGGATCGCCACCGAGCGCTGCCGAAACGGCCTGGTGATCTTCTTCCCGGCCAAGATGCGGGCGTGGCCTCTGCAGGTCGGCGATCGCGTGCGGGTCACCAGCCGGGAGTACGGGTACGAGCTCAAGACCTTCCGCGTCGAGGAGTGGTCCTTCGGACTGCGCGCGCCGGTGGGCCTGGTGCTGCAGGAAGACGCAGCTGAAGCCTGGGACGAGGCCGACGCAGTCGCGCCTGATCCGACGCCCAACACGACGCTGCCTGACCCCTACACCGTGCCCGCTGTCACGATCGAGTCCATCGAGTCCGGCACCGATTCGCTGATCCTGCAGGCCGACGGATCGATCGTGAGCCGGGTCCATGTGACCTGGTCGTGGCCGACGGCGGCGTACCTGGATGGCGGCTACATCGAGGTGGCGTGGCGCACGGTGCTCTCGAGCACGTGGAACTACATGAACGTGGCACCCACCGAGACGGACGCCTACATCGGCGGCGTCCAGGACGGCACCGTGGTCGACGTCGCGGTGACCGTGGTCAACACGCTCAAGGCCCGCTCGCCGACGGCGCGCGCCAACGTGCTTGTCCTGGGCAAGATCGAGCCGCCGGCGCCGATCCAGGGCCTCGCGGCCGAGCGAGTGCTGGGTGCGCTCGTCTTCACGCGCGTCGAGAACAGGGACGCGGACTGGGCAAACACGGCCTACGAGTACAGCACTAACGGTGGCTTGAGCTATCTCCCCGTCAATGCGATTGCGACACGGCGTGGTGGCACGTGGACGGCGCCGGTCGTCGGCAGCCTGCGCATTCGCGCCCGCGACCTGGATTCGAGCGGCAACGCGGGCGACCCTGTCACGGTCGACGTCACCGTGGCGCCGGACGACATCGGCGGCGCCAGCTCGACGCTGGCCATCAAGATCAACACCGCCGAGTTCGCCGGCGCGACCAACTACAACGAGGCCTATATCCACGGCTTCGACGCCGCCGGCGCGCCGGCCGACGTCGCAGGAAGCATCCGCGTCAACGGCGTCGCCGTGACCGTGCCCAAGGGCGCGATGTACGGCGGGCAGGGACCCGTCTCGTGCGTGATCGTGTGGGACAACGGCGGCCCGGGATTCAGCACCACCATCCCGGCGGTGCGCCCCTACGTCATCGCGCGCAAGTACAACGGCCAGTGGCAGTACGACAACAACTCGGCATGGACCGCGTTCACGCCGACGCCGACGCACTACGTCATCGGCCAGATCGAGGTTGGCGGCGTCGACACCGGGTCACCCGGCACTCCGCCCGGCATCGTCGTCGCGACCATGCTCTCCGACGCGCAGCTGCTGTCGTCGATCCCTGGCGACAGCGTGCTGCTGAATCCGGGCGACGCGTTGAACTCGGACCCGTACTGCCTGGACTCGTCGAAGTGGGAGGGTCTCGGCGATGTTCAGCGGTTGGACAACGCCAACTCTCCGGGTTCCAAGGGCAACTCCTATTTGTTGTGGTCAGGACCCGGTCTGCGAGGGGTCTTTGCCAAGGAACTCATCCCGGTCGACCCCGTGTCGAGGGCCTATAACTACAGTGCGAACTTGCTCGCTTCGTCGGGCAACAACCGCCCGATGTACCTCGTCATTCGACCGTTCAGAGCTGACGGCCGCGAGTACATCTCAGGCGACCTCGGTGGGCTTTCGTGGGGCGGCTACTGGGGCGGCTACACCTACGGGGGTGTGCCGACGTCGGACGGGACGTTCCGGATTTATGGTGCTGAATTCGGCGCCGGAACTGCGCGCCCGCTTCCAGCCGACGTCGCCTATATCCGCATCGGGCTTCTCATGCAGGAGGGTGGGTCGGGCTCGTCCAGCGTCACGCAGGCCGCCCAATACATCCGGCTCACCGACATCACCGCGGCCCGCGCCGCCAGCACCGCGGCGGCCGCCGCGCAGACGGCTGCGAACAACGCGCAGAGCAGCGCCAACAGCGCGCTGGGCACGCTGAGCGCCATGCGCTCGAACGGTGTCCTCGATGCCAGCGAGAAGCCCGCCATCATCAAGGAATGGCTTCAGATCTCCGGCGAGCGCGCCGGAATCGAGGCGCAGGCGCTCGCGTTCGGGATCTTCACCGAGCGCAACACCTACACCGCTGCGCACGACAACGTCAGCGCCTACCTCAGCGCGCTCAGCCCGCCCTACAACGACACGACCACGGACACGCTCATCATCCCGGCGAATGACCAGGCGGTGTGGACGAGCTTCTACAACGCCCGCCAGGCGCTGCTGAACAAGATCGCCGACGCCGCCGGCAAGGTGGCGAATTGGACGGGAGTATCGAACCGACCGCTCGTCTATGAGCAGGACGGCGACCCTGCAGTCAGCCCTGGTGGGGTTGTCGACGGCTCGCTCTGGCGCGTGCTGACCGGCGTCAATGCCAACCGGTGGTATCAGCGCGCGGCAGGCACCTGGCGGCCGTACGTGGCTCCTGAAACTGTGGGCACGGGTGAGCTTGCCAACGAGGCCGCGACGGCGCTGCGCAGCTCGACGAACTCCTCGGCGATCAACCTGCTGTCGGACGCGTCGGCTGGCTTCACGCTCAACTCGCTGACCTACGCCGCACCGGTGGATTGCACCGTGGCGCTGCGGCTCAACGGCGTGATCGAGCACTTCAGCGGCTACGGGCACCCGAGCGGCATCAGCTCGGCCTTCGGATCGAACGCGCAGATCACGACCGATGGGAGCTACCTCCCCACCGGGAATGCCGGCACCGGCGACACGACCATGTCCTACAACGCGGCGTCGGTCGACCCCTACGCCAACGTGCCGATCTACCTGGAGAAGCGATTCACGATGACGGCGGGCCAGTCGCTCACCTTCTTCGCCCGCGCCCGCGTCGGCGGCATCACGAACGGCTCCGGCGGATCCGTCCCGGGGGCGGTGTGCAACGTGCGCGCCGGCAACGTCCTCCTCCTCGAGGTGATCAAGAAATGAAGGCCACCCCATTCGACCCGGAGACGGGCCGGTTCGGCTTCGCGCTGGACGGCGACATCGACTTCATCGCCGCCAACACGCCGCCCGGCTGGTCCTGGGCGCCTGGCCACCACGACGCCGAGCTGCAGCGCGTCGACCGCGTCGTCGTCGACGATTTCGGCGGCGAGGTACCGATCATCACCAGCCAGATCCCGGCGGCCCCGGCCGACGACGAGTGGTCGACCTGGTCATGGGATGAGGCCGCGCAGTGCTGGGTCTCGCAGTGGACCCTGAAGTCGCGCGACGTCCTCAAGCGGCGCGAGCGCGATCAGCTCCTCACCTCCACCGACTGGGTAAAGCAGCGCGCCGACGAGCGCGGCGAGCCGCTGCCGCCCGAATGGCTCGCATGGCGCCAGGCGCTGCGCGACGCCCCATCTGATCCGGCGTGGCCGGACATCGACTTCCCACCCGCACCCACACCATGAAGCACCTGATCGGACTGATCGCGCTCGCCGCCCTGGCCAGCGCGAAGGCGGAGCCATGCCTTGTCGGCGCGCATCTCGCGAGTTGGCACGCCAAGCCGGGCTACGAATGGGCCACCTACGGCGTCTACGCGCGCAGCTGCGGCGGGGCGACCGTCGGCGCGCTGCGCAACAGCGAGGGCCGGACGAGCGTCTACCTCGCGCAGACCTGGACCACGGCGGACGGCCGCTGGTCGCTCACCGCCGGCGGCGTCACGGGATACAGCAGCGCGGGCCTGAACCCGCTGCTCGTCCCGAGCGTCGCGCTGCCGCTGTCGCGGCGCACCGCGGCGCGTCTCTCGTTCCTTCCGCAGTCTCACAAGGGTGGCAGTTCGGCCCTGCACCTTTCCATCGAGTTCCAACCCTGAAAGGCCGAAACGCCATGTTCCTCATCCTGATCCTCGTCGTGCTGGCTCTGCTGGTGCCCCTGTCGGCCTGGGCCCAGACGAAGGGCCCGCTCGACTACAGCCTGAAGCAGTACGGCTTCATCCTCGGCATCTCGCTGCTTGGTGGCGTCGTTTCCTGGTCGCACAAGGTGCGCAAGGGCGACGCCCAGGCCTGGAACGTCATGCAGCTGATCGGCGAGCTTGCAACCAGCGCATTCGCCGGGCTCCTGGCGTTCTGGCTCTGCGAGCTGAGCGGCGCGCCGTCGCTGCTGGGCGCTGCGCTGGTGGGTATCGCCGGCCACATGGGCACGCGCGGCATTACCGCCTTCGAGACCTTCGCGCTGCGCCGCTGGGGCGGTGGAGCGGACCTCAACCCGCCCGCCGCCGCGCCGCGGGAAGGAGATAAGCCATGACCGGGACCAAGATCAAGCGCGCTGTGCTCGAGCGCACGGGTAGTACCGACGAGGGCACCTTCGGTACCTTGACGCTCGGCGACGGCCAGCAGCTCTACACGACGGAGCTTCCCTGGCGCGACAACGCGACGCAGGTGAGCTGCATCCCGAAGGGCGTCTACCGCTGCGAGGCGATCAACAGCCCGCGCTTCGGCCGCGTGTACCAAGTGATAGCCGTCCCCGGGCGGAGCGCGATCCTCATCCACAAGGGCAACTACGGCGGCGACAAGGCGAAGGGCTGGTCCAGCGACCTGCTCGGCTGCATCGCGCCGGCGATGAAGATCGGGCAGTTGCCGCGCCGCAGCGACGGTCTGTCTCAGCGCGCCGGCATCAGCAGCGGCGACGCGCTGGACCGCCTGCACGCTTGGGGCTGCTTCCTGCCGTTCGAGCTGGAGATCCGGTGATCACCCCGCAGCAGGCGCTGGCGGCGCTGGGCGCGGCCGCCTTCGCGGCGGCGCTCGGAGCCGGTGGCGGCTGGTTCGCTCGCGGCGTCGCAGAGGAGCGCGCCGACCTGCAGCAGCAGCTGGACCACCAGCGCGGCGCCCGCGTGCTGGAAGCCGCCGATCGCCGCGCCGCGCGCGAAGCGTCCGCCGGTTTTCAGGCCGACGCCAACCAGATCCGCGCCGTCATGGCGCAGCTTCGATCGGAGGCCAACCATGCGCTTTCCACGCGCGTCTCCTGCCCGCCGGGCGAGTCCAGCATCGAGCTTGGCGATGTTCCTGTGCCTGCCTCTGCTGTTGACCGGCTGCGCCGCGCCGCCGGCGACGTCGTTGCGCCAGATCGAGCCGCCTCCGGCTGACCTGGCCGAGCCGTGCTGGGCGGGGCCGCCGTATCCGGTACTGCCCGCCGGCGGTGTCATTCCCTATCGGCAGCTCAACGACATCCAGGAGCAGCGCGAGGCGGCCGCGGCAGTGTGTCGTGCGCGGCACGACCGACTGGTGAAGGCTTGGCCCGCCGCCGGCGCGCCCCAACCCTGAGGGACTGACCATGTGGCACGCCGAGGTGACCGAGCTTCTGCTCCGAGAGATCGTCAGCACCGACGACTTCGACAACCACGTCCCCTACGGCGCGATCGCCACGGTGAACATCCTGGACCGGCGCCGCGCGTTCATCCGCGGCACGCTGCGGCGGGACGGCGCGGAGCTGAGCCTTCGGGACTTCCGCGACATCGCGCGCAAGCTGCGCGACGAGCACGGGATCGAGGTCATCGAGTACGACCGCCGCGGCGTGGTCCGCTCCTGGTCCACGGCGCGGGTGTAGCCGCTACAGCCGCCCGGCGCGGATCGCCGCGTTGACGCCCAGCCGCTCGATCTCAGCCTCCAGCGGCGCCCGGTCGATCTGTCGATCCGGGTGGATCCATCCGAGCACCAACGTCCCGTCGCGAAATCCCACCTCAGCATAGACGCCGGCCGGCAGCCGGGCTCGCTCTGCGAGCGCGTGGATCTTCTCCAGGCGCGCACGCTCGCGAGTGAACGCCGCGCGCTGCGGGTCCTCTCGCTTCAGCGGCACCGGCGCTGCGCCGCCGGCATCGTCCAATCCCGGCTCGCGCGACCAGAAGGCGCAGCCCTCTCGGGGCGTGGTGATCATCGCGTTGAGCGATGGCTTCACGCAAATGCCGTGCGGGTTCTCGGCCATCAGATAGCCGAACCAGTGGCATTGCCAGCATGGGGTGGCAGGCCGGTAGGAAGCAGGTGCGCCATTCATAGCTGTACGTTTATACAGCATCCAATGGCGCCGCGATTCTCGCAGTAGTAACCGCGGCGGGCTAATCCGGCAATTCCACCTCATCGCCGAATTTCGATGCGACGTAGGCGCGCATTGCCGCCTCAAGGGCGGATGATCCATGCTGACCGTGGTAGCGCTGAGGAGTTGCGATCCAGCCGGACAGGTGCCCAGCAGCCGCTGGCTCCGGAAGAGGGGTCAGGGTTATCCGCTCGCGCTCGATGATCGGTCCGCCGTGCGCCCAGTTGCTCGCTGGGTGGTATCCGAAATGAGCCTCGATCCCATCCCTGGTGATGCTCGCGCACGCGTCGTGGTAGTCGATCTCGGCCGGCGGCCACCACGCTGTCGGATCTTCGTCGTCGCGGCGCCATCCTTCAGCCATGGCTGTCGCGACGTCAAGCTGCCACCCGTACATGTCCGAGACCTTGTGCTTCACACTCATCCTTTCGCGCGCCGTGAGGCGCCAAAATACTGGGCCTGAACCTGTCTAAAACTTCGGCATCGATGCGATGAACACGAAGTAAAAACGGGCCTATGAGGTCGATTAGTTTTGGACAGCGGCGCGTCGAAATCTTCGGTGCGACAAAGCCTTAGGTCACTTCGCCAATCTACTGCTGCATCATCGGCGTGTGGTGGCTGAAATCGGCAGGGACGGCGCTGGTCATCGGGAGCGGTGCGGACGGGAAATGGACAACGCCCTCGGGCTGAGGGCGCTGGGGTGGCGGGTTGGGCGACGAGTGTAGGGCATGGCCGTTCATGATCGGTCGCTCCGGGCTCATGGATAGAGACGGTGTTCGGGATCCAGATCGTTCTTCCACTGGAAGCGAGGGAGGTAGTGCGAGAGGGTCTGCGCGTTGGAGGGCATGGCGTTCAATGGCACGTGGCGCGGTGAATCGGATGAGCTGATCCTAGGAGCGCGCCCAGCACGTCGGGATCAACCGTTCGCGCCAAAAACGACAAAGCCCTCCAAGGGGAGGGCTCTGCTTGATCGGCGTCAATGACGCCGAAGATCGTCCGGAAGGCCGATGGAATCAGGCTTGCGCGCCGCCGTCGTTCTTCTTGATGCGCACCGGCGCGCGCTTCTTCGGCGCCTCGCTTCCCTCTTCGGTGGTGGCCGCAGCCTTCTTCTTGGGGATGGGCGTGTCGGTCGGCTCTTCAGCCGCCGCAGCGTCCGCGTCCAGCGCGTCCTGCGTGATCACGCGGGTGTAGGGCGCCAGGATCTGGACCAGCGGACCGTAGATGCGCGGCGTGCCGGCCACGATCTCGCGCTGGTGCAGGAAGTCCGGCTCGCCGGTGAAGTTGCCGACCAGACCGCCCGCTTCCTGGATGATCAGCGAGCCCGCGGCCACGTCCCACGGGTTCAGGCCGGTCTCGAAGAAACCGTCGTAGTGGCCGGCCGCCACGTAGCACAGGTCCAGCGCCGCGGCGCCGGGGCGGCGCACGCCGGCAACCTGGGTCATGATCTCCTCGAACATCTTCAGGTAGCGCTTGAAGTTGTCGCCGCGGCGGAACGGGAAGCCCGTGCCGATCAGCGCGTCGCTCATGCGGGTGCGCTTGCTCACGCGGATGCGCTTGTCGTTCAGGTAGGCGCCGCGGCCCTTGGTCGCGTAGAACAGGTCGTTGCGGGTCGGGTCGTAGACGACGGCCTGCTGCACGACGTTGCGATGCGCCAGCGCGATCGACACGCAGTAGAACGGCAGGCCGTGGATGAAGTTGGTCGTGCCGTCCAGCGGGTCGATGATCCACTGGTACTCGGAATGCTTGGCGCCGTGTTCGCGGCCGGATTCTTCGGCCAGGATGCCGTGGTCGGGGTAGGCCTGCAGCAGCGTCTCGATGATCGCCTGCTCGGCGGCCTGGTCCACTTCGGTCACGAAGTCGTTGGGCGACTTGGTGTTGATCTTCAGGATGTCCAGGTCCATCGACGCGCGGTTGATGATCGCGCCGGCGGTACGCGCCGCCTTGATGGCGACGTTGAGCATGGGATGGTGAGCGGCTTGCGTCATGCGGGACGGTTCCTGTTGGGAAGTGGACTGGCGAAGGGAAAGAGCGTGCGTCGGACCTGGAAGGCTTTGGTCCGAAGGAATCGGAACGAGGCAGGCCCGGCGCGGATAATCGACCATTTTGACACAGACTCGTGGTTTCCCCTATGCCCCCGGCTGACTCCGGCTCGACCGCCCGCCCTCCGACGTCGGATCCGACACGTTTCGTGCTGATCGAGACCAGCCACCCCGGCAACGTCGGCTCGACCGCGCGGGCGATGAAGGTGATGGGCTTCCGCGACCTGGTGCTGGTGCGGCCCCGCTTCGCCGATGTGCTGAGCCAGGAGGAGACCGTCGCGATGGCCAGCGGCGCCGCCGACATCCTGGCCCGCGCGCGCATCGTCGATCGCGTCGAGGACGCGCTGGACGGCTGCACCTTCGTCTGCGCCACGGCGATGACGCCGCGGGACTTCGGGCCGCCGACGCGCGAGCCGAGATCGCTGTTCGCGGAATTGGCCCAGGGGGACCCGCTCCCCCATCAGGTGGCCTTCCTCTTCGGATCCGAGCGCTACGGCATGAGCAACGAGGACGTGTACCGCGCGCACGCGGTGCTCTCGATCCCGACGCATCCGGACTATGGCTCGCTGAACCTCGCGCAGGCGGTCCAGCTGATCTCCTACGACTGGCGCCAGGCGCTGGGCGGGTTCTCGGTGGCGGCACGCACCGCGGATCCGCAGCTTGCCGACGCCCAGGCCGTGCAGGGCCTGCTGGCGCATCTGGAGGGCAGCCTCGTGTACCTCGGCTACCTCGATCCGGCCTCGCCCAAGAAGCTGATGCCGCGCTTGAACCAGCTCTTCAACCGCGCCGGGTTGACGAAGGAAGAGGTTCACATCCTGCGCGGCATCGCGCGGGCGATGGCGAAGGCCCACCCCGCCGCGGGCACGCCCCCCGCGCTCGGGGGGGACGAGTAGACCGGGCGTCGCCGCGGCGTGGCGGGTCACGCGGCACGTCAGTAAGCCTGCGCCCGGCAAGGTCGGGACCCGCCGCTAAACTGGCCGACCCTCAGCTCCAGCCCCTCGCGGGCTGCCATCGGGTCCCCCCACCATGTTCCAGCGTCTTCGCGAAGACATCGCCTGCATCCTCGAACGCGACCCCGCCGCCCGCTCGGCCTGGGAGGTGCTGACCTGTTACCCGGGTCTGCACGCGCTGGTGGTGCATCGCTGTGCGCACTGGTTCTGGCGCCGTGGCTTCCGCTGGCTGGGACGCTTCACCTCCCACATCGGCCGCTTCCTGACCGGCATCGAGATCCACCCCGGCGCGACCATCGGCCGGCGCGTGTTCATCGACCACGGCATGGGCGTCGTGATCGGCGAGATGACCGAGATCGGCGACGAGGTCACGATCTACCAGGGCGTGACCCTGGGCGGGACCTCGCTGGTGAAGGGCGCCAAGCGTCACCCGACGCTGGAACGCGGCGTGATCGTCGGCGCCAACGCCTGCATCCTGGGTGGCTTCACGGTCGGGGAGGGCGCGCGCGTCGGCTCCGGCGCGGTGGTGACCAAGCCGGTGCCGCCGGGCGCGACGGCGGTCGGCAATCCGGCGCGCGTCATCGAGGCCAAGCTCGACGCCAGACGCGAGGAGGCGGCGGCGCGGATGGGCTTCTCGGCCTACGGTGTCACGCAGGGCGACGACCCGGTGGCGCTGGCGATGAAGGGCCTGATCGACAACGCCTCGACCCAGGAGCACCAGATCGCGCTGCTGTGGCAGGCGATCGCCAAGCTGTCCGAGGAAGAGCGCAAGGACTGCGTGCCGCAAGGCGCGCAGCAGGGCGAGCACTTCGACGCGGCGGAGCTGTCGCGGCTCGTGAAGTGAACTGCTGATCCCTTGACGCGTCGCGCTCTCGCGACTCCCTCTCCTCAACGACCCCCACCCCAACCCTCTCCCGCAGTGCGGGAGAGGAGATAAGAGACGAGGGCGTCGAGCAGGGGCGAATCAGTGATGGTGCCCGTGCGCGCCATGCGCGTGGCCGTGCTCGATCTCTTCCTGCGACGCGGCGCGGACGTCGGTGACCTTCACGCTGATCTTCAGGTGCTGGCCGGCCAGCGGGTGGTTGCCGTCCAGGTGCACGGTGTCGCCCTTGACCTTCACGACGGTGAAGACGTGGAAGCCGTCATCCGCCGCCGGCTCGTCCTCGCCGTCCTTGGCCTGGCGGATCTGGATCTGGCCGCCGACCTTCACGCCGGGCGGGAAGTCCTTCTTCGGGATCGTGATCAGCAGGCTCTCGTCGCGCTCGCCGAAGCCGGTCTCGGGCGTCAGCTCGATCGTCGTGGCGTAGCCCTTCTCCTGGCCTTCCAGCGCGGCCTCGACGACCGGCAGCGTGTTGCCGTAGCCGCCGATCAGCAGCGCCATCGGCTCATCGGTCTTCTCGATGATCTGGCCGAGCTTGTTCGCGACCTTCAGTTCGACGGTGGCGATGGTGTCCTTGGTGATCTTCATGGGTGTTGCTTCGGAAGTTGCGTCTGTGGAGGCCCCTCGGGGAGGCCGCAGGGTGTCAGCCCGGGCGCTTGGGCCGTTGGGCGGTCTTGGGACGGAACGCGGCGCAGACCGCGTCGCGTGTCTCGAGGTAGGGGCCGCCGATCAGGTCGATGCAGTACGGCACCGCGGCGAAGATGCCGCTGGCGGCCTCGTGGCCGGCGAGCGTCTCGGCGATCGCCTTGGGCTGACCGGGCAGGTTGATGATCAGGGCCTGGCCGCGGATCACCGCGACCTGGCGCGACAGGATCGCGGTGGGCACGAAGTGCAGCGAGATCTGCCGCATCTGTTCGCCGAAGCCGGGCATGACGCGGTCGGCGACGTCCATGGTCGCCTCGGGCGTGAGGTCGCGCATCGCGGGTCCGGTGCCGCCGGTGGTCAGCACGAGGTCGCAGCCGGTCTCGTCGACGAGCTCGCGCAAGGTCTGCGCGATGAGTTCGCGCTCATCGGGGATCAGGCGCGGCTGGAACTCGATCGGATTGATCAGCGCCGAGCGCAGCCAGTCCTGCAGCGCGGGCAGGCCCTTGTCCTCGTAGACGCCGCTGGAGGCGCGGTCGCTGATCGAGACGATGCCGATGCGGACCGCTTCCGGGGGAGGCCGCGCCGCGCCGTCATCCACCGGTGCCGCCTGCTCACGCATCGTCGTCCTCGTCGGAAGCATCCGCCTCATCGTCGGCCGAGGCAGCGGCCTTGCCGGCGAGGACATGGCCCTTCACGAACTGGAACAGCTCGCGCCAGGCGCGGCCGTTGCGCTGCTCGGGCGCCTGGGCGCGGTCCTTGCGCGCGGCGCGGATCAGGCTGCGCAGCTGCTGCGTGTCGACCTCGTCGAAGGCGTCCAGGAAGTCCTGCAACGCGCTGTCTTCGTCGACCAGGCGCACGCGCCAGCGCTCGGCCTGATGCAGCTCGAGCGAGTCCTGCGCGCGGCCGAGCTTGAACTCGGCGACGGCCTCGCGGATCGGTTCGGGATCGACCTGGCGCATCAGCTTGCCGATCAGCTGCAGGTGGCGCTTCTTGCCGCTGCGGGCGGTGCCGGCGACGATGCGGCGGCCTTCCTTGATCGCGTCGAGCAGCGACTCGGGCAGGTCGAGCGCGGCCACGCGCTTCTCGGGCAGCGTGAGCAGTTCCTCGCCCAGCGCCTGCAGCGCATCCATGTCGCGCTTGAGCTGGCTTTTGCTGGGGCGGTCGTCTTCGAAGTCGTCGAAGTCCGCTCGGTCGTCGTGGTCGTCGTGATCGGGGGTCATGAGAGGGAGAAAGCGAGAAGCCCCGACCGGAAGGGCGGGGCACAGCGCCCGTATGATAGTCGCCACCCCGCCGCGGCCTCGGATTCCCCCAGGCCGCGCTGCTTTCAAAGAGACCGCATTCATGAGTCAAGCCGAGCAAGGATTCGCCTACAGCCAGGACCACTTCCGCCAGTTGATCGAGGACGTCCTGGCCGAGGCCAGACGCCAGGGCGCCAGCGACGCCGGCGCGGAAGTGTCCGAGGGCAGTGGCATGTCCGTGTCGGTGCGGCGCGGCCAGCTCGAGAACGTGGAACGCAACCGCGACAAGTCGCTGGGCATCTCGGTCTACCTCGGCCAGCGAAGAGGCAACGCGAGCACCTCGGACTTCTCGCCGCAGGCGCTGAAGGACACGGTGAGGGCGGCCTACGACATCGCGCGCTTCACGGCCGAGGACGAGTTCGCCGGCCTGCCCGATGAGGAGGATCTGTCGCTCGACGAGGCGGCACGGCCGTCGCTGGACCTCTTCCACCCCTGGGCCATCACCGCCGAGCATGCCGCCGACATCGCGCTGCGCTGCGAGGACGCGGCGCTGAAGACGGACGCGCGCATCACCAATTCGGAAGGCGCAGCGGTCTCGGCGCAGCAGTCGCATTTCTATTCGGGCAACTCGCGCGGTTTCCGCGGCGGGTATGCGAGCTCGCGGCATTCGTTGTCGGTGGCCCCGATCGCCGGCCGCGGCGCCGGCATGGAGCGCGACGCCTGGTACAGCTCGATGCGTGACGCGGCGGACCTGTCCTCCGCGGAATCGATCGGCCGCTACGCCGCCGAGCGCGCGCTGGCGCGGCTCAAGGGCCGCAAGGTCAGGACGGCCAGCGTGCCGGTGCTCTTCGAGGCCCCGGTCGCGGCCGGCCTGCTGGGCGCGCTGGTGCAGGCCACCAGCGGCGGCGCGCTCTACCGCCGCGCGAGTTTCCTGCTCGACAGCCTGGACCAGCAGATCCTGTCGCCGCACGTCGAGGTCGTCGAGGATCCGCACATCGTCAAGGGCAAGGGCAGCTCGCCCTTCGACGACGAGGGCGTGGTCACGAAGGCCCGCACCGTGGTCGACGCGGGCGTGTTGAAGGGCTACTTCCTGTCGACCTACTCGGCGCGCAAGCTGGGCCTGCGCACCACGGGCCATGCGGGCGGTTCGCACAACCTGACGATGCGCAGCAAGGCGACGGCACCCGGCGACGATCTGCCCACGATGCTGCGCCGCCTCGGCACCGGCCTGTTCGTGACCGAGCTGATGGGGCAGGGCGTCAACTACGTGACCGGCGACTACTCGCGCGGCGCGAGCGGCTACTGGGTCGAGAACGGCGTCATCGCCTTCCCGGTCAACGAGATCACGATCGCAGGCAACGTCAAGGAGATGTTCAAGCAGATCGTGGGCATCGGCGCCGATACCTACACGCTGGGCAGCAAGACGGTGGGCTCGATCCTGCTGGAGAACATGAAGCTCGCCGGGGCCTGATCAGGCACCCTGCCTGCAAGCACCGAGCGCCGGCCCAGGAGGCCGGCAGGCCCGCGTCGTCAATCGCGTCGCAGGCTCCGCATTCCTCCTCGGACCTGCCGGCCTCCTGGGCCTCCCGGACCTTCGCGGGATGCCGAGGGTGGTGGTTGTCAGGTTGACGCCAGCCCTTCAGTGGTTAATCCTGTTTTCGCTCAGAGGCGCCCGTGACGCGGCGCCCATACCAACGAAAAAGGAGACTTCATGGAGCGTCGTTCGTTCGTCAAGAATGCCGGCCTGGCCGGCGTGCTGGCCGCAGGCGCGGCACCGGCCATCGTGCATGCGCAGGCCAACCTCCGGTGGCGGATGGCGTCTAGCTTTCCCAAGCAGCTCGACACGATCTACGGCGGCGGCGAGGTCTTCGCCAAGAAGGTGAGCGAGCTCAGCGGCGGCAAGTTCCAGATCAGCGTGCACGCGGGCGGCGAGCTGATGCCGGCCTTCGGCGTGGTCGACGGCGTGCAGAACGCGACGGTCGAGATCGCGCACACGGTGCCGTACTACTTCTTCGGCAAGGACGAGACCTTCGCGATCGGCGCGTCCATCCCGTTCGGACTGAACTCGCGGCAGATGACGGCGTGGACCTTCCACGGCAACGGCCTGAAGCTGATGCGCGAGTTCTATCGGAACTACAACATCATCAACTTCCCCGGCGGCAACACCGGCGCGCAGATGGCGGGCTGGTACCGCAAGGAGATCAAGTCGGCGGCCGACTTCAAGGGCCTGAAATTCCGCATCGGCGGCTTCGCCGGCCGGGTGATCGAGCGCATGGGCGGTGTGCCGCAGAACCTGCCGGGCGGTGAGCTGTATTCGGCGCTGGAGAAGGGCACCATCGATGCGGCGGAATGGGTGGGACCGTACGACGACCTGAAGCTGGGCTTCAACAAGGTCGCGCCGTTCTACTACTACCCCGGCTGGTGGGAGGGCGGTCCGCAGGTCGACTTCTTCATCAACACCAAGGCCTATGAAGCGCTGTCGCCCGAGTACAAGGCGATCGTCGAGGCGGCGTCCGCGTATGTGCACGTGGACATGCAGGCCAAGTACGACGTGCTGAACCCGCAGGCGCTCAAGCAGCTGGTGGCGGCCAAGACCAAGCTGATGCGCTTCCCGAAGGACACGATGGACCTCGCGTTCAAGGAGTCGATGGCGCTGTACGCGGAGCTGTCGGCGAAGAACCCGAACTGGAAGAAGGTCTACGAGGATTACGCCAACTTCCGGCGTGACCAGAACCTGTGGTTCCGCTTCGCGGAAGCGGGCTTCGACGACTACATGCAGTCGCAGCGGTTCTGATCGGGAGCGAGGTCCGGACCGATATCCGCACCGACCTCGACCTCGACCGCGAACTCCATGGCGACTTCCGCTGACCGCGGGCCGCGCTCCGGCAAGGGGCGCGGCCCGTTCCGCTTGTGGGGTGCGTGCGCGCGGAGGGCAGGGGCCGTGGCGTCACAATCGGTCCTCGATCAATCGGCATCAGGATGAGTTCATGAATCAGGAAACGCAGTCGCTCGAGGCGCTCCTCAAGGCCCTTCGCGTGCTGCTCACGGTGCTGCTGACGCTGACCGTCATCGCCGTCATCTGTTTCCGGCTCTTCGCTTACTCGTTCACGTACGCGTCGCCACCGTTCTGGTCGCTGGTGCCGGCGGGCGTGCTCGCGGGACTGCTGATCATGCGGCTCGTGCGGCAGCCGGTGCGCCGCATCGGCGCGGCGCTGCTGCTGGTGCTGTATGCGCTCAGTTTCGTCTTCTTCGGCTGGCGCCATGTCATGGAGCTCTACGCCTCGGACGGTCCCTACGCCTTCGATCTCTTCGAAGCAGTGTTGATCGTCCTGCTGGCCGTGCCGAGCCTGGTGCGACCGAGATCCACCTTCTGAGTCCTAACGGTCACCGTGCAGTCGATACCGGCCGCCGATGTTTGAGATCGCAATCTGCGATCTCAAACGCGGTCGAGCGGCGGCCGGGATTCGCTCTCAGTGTTCGGGTCCTTCCATGGTGAGGATCTGGAAGAAGTGCTCCTCATGGATGGCCACTTCCAGGACCGTCAACAGCGTCGACATCTCGTGGACCATGTCCGCGGTCATCGCGTTGAGGTGACCGGCCTCGGAGTTGGCAGCACCAAGCGGAACCTGCGTCGCCTTGTTGAGCGCCGACATCTGGATCAGACGCTCGCGCAGGCTGATCAGCGCGGAGCGCGTCGTCATGCGGCGGTTCGCGAGGAAGCAGCGGGCGCCGACTCGGTCGGGTCGTTGCACTTCGTGCGTGCCATCGACCGACGCGTGGTCTGAGATGAGTTCGAGGATCACGTCGAACTCGTTCTCCAGCGGGCGGCGATCAAGGATCGGCGTGCGCGCGGGCCAGAACGGCGCGACGCGGATACCGTCGCCCGGAGGATCCGACGGCGGCAGCTCGCACGCCTTTTCAACGGCGCGCCAGGCGATCTCGCGGGACAGCAGATGGCCCGTGGTCGCGATTTGCTCATGAGTCACTTCAACAGACATGACATCTTCCTTTCGGAGGGCAGAGGGATCCACCGGGATGGCTCATGTCCATGTGCCATCGGGGTGGGCGAGATGTCGAAAACACGGCATGAGACACGTGCGGCCGCCCTCACGGAACGACCCATCTCGCCCTCGGAATCGAGCCCGAGAAGGAATGAGTTGGCCGCTTATCGGAGCGGCCGCCCGTCTCATGCAAGGTGTTTTCGAGCACCTGGGACTAGTCTCTGTCTCTGCCAGAAAAAGCGCGATCCGCTAAATCAGTACTCGCCGAGCCAAACACTACTGGTTCCAGTAGGTGCGCGGACTGGAACCAGTCGAGGCGCCCAGCGCGTTCGACGTACGCGCCTCGTCACCCCCATCAGTAGGCCGCCTTCAGAGCGAATCGTTCGCACGCAGGACCTGGCACTGACCTTCATCGCAGTGATGCGCGGAGGTCGATGTGGCGGTGTATGCAATGAATTGGTTTCGACGTTGGATGGCGCGGCATGGTCTTGTGGATCGCGATCTCTGCGATGCAGTGCACGAGATGGCGCGAGGTCTGATTGACGCAGACCTCGGTGGCGGCTTGGTGAAGAAACGCATTGCCCGATTTGGTCAAGGAAAGCGTGGCGGATTTCGGACGATCGTGGCAACTCGCCGTTCTGGGAATTGGTTCTTCATTTACGGTTTCGCCAAGAGCGACAGGGACAGCATTGGCCCTGACAAAGCGCTCGAATGCCGTGGCGTCGCGAAGGAGTTTCTGTCGTTCAGCTCCGAGCAATGCGACGAGCACGTTCAATCAGGAAAGTTGTTTGAGGTGAACTGTCTTGCACAAGTCGCTAACCCCTTTTGATCGGATGATTCTTCGCAGCTGGCGTGATCTTCTTGAGATGGGCAACGTCAGCCGCGCCGCCTACATGGCTGTTCAGACTCGGCATCGCCCCAGTGCGCAACCGCGACAACCCGCTGAGCCCGTCCGTCCGCGCAGGCGTCGTGCACTCGACGCCGCGGGCCCACGTCGCTGATGCCGCGTGCACTTTGAGATCGGACGTCATGCACACGTCCGTGTCGCCATTTGATCGAATGTTGCTGGAGAGGCACTTCCAGAGTGCAGCGCGTCCGAGATCCACGTTCTGAGTTCGACGAGTCCATCGCTCAGCCGATCGGATAGCGCAGGCGAGCCGCGCCGCGGCGTGCGCCAGGTCGCTCACAACTCGCCGAGGAAGTCGTCCACCGCGAACGGGAAACAGAGGAGGTGCGGCGTGGACACGCTGCGGGCGTGCTTGAGGATCTCCCGCACGACCAATGACTCCTCGCGGCAATCGCCGAGCATCGCACTGGCCACGCGGGGCCGCTGACCCTGGAGCAGGGCCAGCATGTCGTCCGTATTGCGCGAGGCCAGCAGCGTGTCCTTGCTGTAGCGGTAGAGCGCCACCTTCGCCATCGGCACGTCGTACCTCAGCGATGCTTCCGGCAAGCTGTTCACGGTCAGGTGCGTAGCCAGCAGGTCGTACTTGCCATTCACGTAGTCGGCCAGGAAAGACGGCAGGGGCGCGCCCTGGTCGTCGAATACGGCCTTCCGGTCGTAACTGAAGCCCTGGTAGGCGACCAGCGCGTCCAGCGTCGGGCGCAGGTAGTCCGGCAGACGGGCCAGGTTGGCATCCGTGGCATAGGCGTCGCGCTGTCGCCCGGCCGCCGCGCGGAGCGCGCCGTCGAGCGTGCGATGGATGTCGTACGGCCCCGCCGCGCCGTAGACCGCGCGCACCGTGCTCAGCCGCGACAAGGCCGGCAGCGCGGCCATCGCCGAGAAGGCACCCTGCGACAGGCCGATCACGCGCAGGTCTTGCCCCAGCGGGGCGCGGTGGACTTGCAGGAAGTACTCGCGCACCGCCGTGAGCATGTCCTCCGTGTGGGCCGAGGTGTCCTTGCCGATCACGAAGGCCTGCGGCAGCGCGGCTGAAGCGCCGAGGCCGATCAGGTCGGGCACGAAGTAGACGTGCCCCTTGCCTGCGGCCCACAGGCCCGGCAACAGCATGAGGTCGGCACCGGACGACGGGGCGGGCGCGCCGTCGACGACGGTCGGGTGCTGGCCCAGCACCAGCGGCAGTCCGGCGAGGTCGATGGCGGGACCGTCGGCAGCGGCGACGGGAAACACCAGCAGGCCGCTGAGCGACACCGGCGCGCCGGCGGCGTCGGTGCTGCGGTAGACGACGCGTTTCACCTGCGCGTCGTACCGCGCGTCGGGATGGGCGATCCGCGGCAGTTCGGCGCGCAGCAGGGGCCTGAGCACGGGCTCGACCGCTCCCGGGATATCGTGAGCCTTCAGTTGCGCCGCGATGAAGGCGTCCGCCAATGCGTTGATGCGGTCCCTGGGGATGCGGGAGGCGGAGGGCAGCGACGGGAAGTTCACCGTCACGTCGTCCGCCTTCAGCAGGTGACCGCGCCGTTCCATGCCGGTGGCGAAGGTCGACGCGGACCGGCCATCGAGGAAGGCCCCGTAGGCGGTCGACGGCCGGAGGTCCGCCAGCGGCTCGATCGTGATCGAGCCGACGAGTCCGCCTCCGGGCTTGGCCTGCACGGCGGCGCTCACGGTGCGGGTCGGGACCACCGCGCCCGCATCGTCCTTCAGTACCAGGCGGTCGCACCCGCCAGGGACCGGCGTGGTGTAGACCACGGAGATCAGCGGGTTGACGACGGCGCTCCGGGTCTGACGCTCCGGCGTGATCTTGAGGACTTGGCAGTCGGAGATGTTGGAGACGTCGGAGATCCTGGGGATGTCCTTCCTGCTCTGCTGGCCGGCGCAGGCGGCCAACACCAGGGGCAGGGCCAGGACAGCGATCAAGGGCAGTCGCCGCATGGCTGTTCAGAGCCCACCGACGAAGTCGTCGATCTGGAAGGCGACGCACAGCGTGTGGGTCGTGAGCTTGCTCTTGCTGTACCGGACGATGAGCTTCACCAGCTCCGAGTTCTCATGGCAGTTGCCGCGCTGGACACCCGCGAACCGATGCGGCTGGCCGCTCAGCGCCACCAGCAGGTCCTCGGTGTTCTGCGCCGGCACCAGTGCGTCGGTGCTGAAGTGGTACAGCTGCACCTGGGCCTGCGGCAGGTCGTAGACCTGCGACCCGGCGACCAGGTTGTTTGCGCCGAGTTGACGGACGAAGTCCCGGGTGTGGCCGTCCTTGTAGTCGGCCAGGAAGGACGGCAGCAGTTTCCCGTCGGTGTCGAAGACCCGCTGCGGATCGAAGGGGTAGTTCCCATAGGCCTGGAAACTGGTCATGACGTCGCGGACGTGGCTGGGCAGGAAGTCCAGGTTCTCGTGCATCGCATAGGCGTCCCGCGCGGCGCCGCCAGCGGCCAGCAGCGCGCCATGGAAGGTGCGGTAGACGTCATACGGACCCTGCGCGGCGGAGACGGTGCGCACCGTGCCCTCGCGGGCCAGGTGAGGCAGCGAGGCGATCGTCGAATACGCCCCTTGGGAGCCGCCGAACAGGCGCAGGTCCGTGCCCAGGCGCGCCTGATGCCGCTGCTGGACATGGGCGCGGGCCGCGCGCAGCAGGTCCTGCGTCTGGCCGGCGGTGTCGGCGGCCACGAGGTAGGCCTGCGGCAGCGTGCCGGTGTCGCCAACCCCGATCAGGTCCGGCGCCAGGAACAGGTGGCCCTTGCCCGCGGCGATCAGGCCGGGGATCGCCATCGTCGTGGCCCCGGAGGAAGGCGCCCCCGACTCGCTGCCCGTGGCGCCGCGTTGGCCGATGACGACCGGCAGGCCGTTGAAATCGAGCTGCGCGCCGCCAGGCGTCTGTTCGGGCGCGATCAGCAGGGCGCTCAGCGTCACCGGCATGCCGCGCGCGTCGGCGCTGCGGTAGGTGATCTTGCTGACGTGGGCGCCGTAACGGGCGTTAGGACGGGCGACGTGCGGCAGCTCCGCCCGCAGCGCCGCCTCGAACAGCAACTTCTTGATGTCGTTGCCCTTGGCCAGGCTCTCGACGAATGCTTCGAGGACACCGTCGATGTCCTCCTTGCCGACATGCGCGTCGTGGGGCAGCGACGGCAGACGCAGCGCCTGGTCGATGACCGCGACGACCGCGCCGCGACGTTCGCTGCCTGTCTCGAAGGTGGCGACGATCTTGTCGTTCCAGCGCAGCCGGTAGACGGCACCGGGGTCGAGCGCGGCGACGGGCTCGATCGTGCGCGTGCCGACGTAGCCGCCCTGCGGATTCGGCCACTCGCTGCTGGCGATGACGCGCGCGTCGACCGTCGCCTGTCCCGGGGCCAGGAGCGCGAGATCGCCGCAGGCGCCGGCGGTCGGCGCGGTGTAGACGATGGTCATCAGCGGATCGACGAAGGTCGGCTGGATCGCATCGCCCGGCGTGACGCGCAGGACCTTGCAGGCGATGGCCGGATCCGGGATGGGAATGAGGGTGCTCGACGGGGCGGGATCCGGCGGCTTCGACCCGCCGCCGCAGGCGGCGACCAGCGCGGACAGGCAGAGCACGGAGGGCATCGAGCGAAAGAGGCGGTGCATGGAAGAAGGCGGGGAGAGTCGGGGAAGGCATCGTCGATGGCCCGATCCCTCGGCTCAATGCGGCAGACGGGTAGGGCGAAGGGGGCGGACCAGCCTGTCGAAGGGGGTGCCCCACTCAAATGCGGGGGTAGTGGCGGTCGATGGCCGGACCGGCGTCATCGAGCCGGCCGGCGGCTTCTGTAGACTGCTTTCCCGATGAATCCGCCGGCCCGCTTTCCGATCGCAACGCCTGACCCCGGCATCGACGCCGCGTCGCGCGACTTCCCGACGACCCCGCGTTTCGACCGGCTCGATGCGCTGCGGGGGCTGGCGATGGTGTGGATGACCGTCTTCCACTTCTGCTTCGACCTGAGCTTCTTCAAGGTCGTGGTGCAGGACTTCTATCGCGACCCGTTCTGGACCTGGCAGCGCAGCGGCATCGTCAGCCTGTTCCTGCTGTGCGCCGGCATGGGCCAGGCGGTGGCGCTGGCGCAAGGCCAGACGGCGGACCGTTTCTGGCGCCGCTGGGGTCAGGTCATGGCCTGCGCGCTGCTGGTGTCGATCGGCTCGTGGTGGATGTTCCCGCGGTCCTTCATCAGTTTCGGCGTGCTGCACGGCATGGCGCTGATGCTGATCCTGGTGCGCTTCGGCTTCTCCAGACTGCCGACGGCCGCGCTGTGGGTGCTGGGCGCCGTCGCGCTCGCGCTGCCGTTCTTCATCTCGGATCCCTTCTTCGACACACGCACCACGAACTGGGTCGGCCTGGTCACGCGCAAGCCGCTGACCGAGGACTACGTCCCGATCCTGCCGTGGCTCGGACCGATGCTGTGGGGCTGCGCGCTGATGCGCGTCGAGGCGGTGCGGCAGTGGATGCAACGCCCGCTGCTGCCGGCTGCCCGCCCGCTGTCGGTGATGGGCCGGTGGTCGCTGTCGTACTACATGGTCCACCAGCCGGTGATGATCGGCGCGTTGATGGCCGCGCGGCACGTCGGCATCCTGTGACGGGGCGGGACGCCAGGGATGCGTCCACCTTGACCGGCCGGCCGTCACGGGTGCGCGACAATTGCGCCCCATGAGCTCCTCCCCCTCCAAGACCCAGATCCTGTTCGGCTTCCACGCCGTCACCGTCCGCCTGAAGACCGCGCCGGCCTCGGTGCAGGAGATCCTGTTCGACGCCACCCGCAAGGACCAGCGCATGCGGGGCTTCCTCGAGAAGGCCGAGGCAGCGGGCGCGAAGCTCGTCGAGAGCGACGATGACCGCCTCAAGGCGCTGTGCGGCACGCATCGCCACCAGGGGGTGGTGGCGCGGGTGAAGGCGGTGGCGCAGTCGCATTCGCTGGACGAGGTGATGGAGCAGGTCGAAGGTCCGCCGCTGGTACTGGTGCTGGACGGCGTCACCGATCCGCACAACCTCGGCGCCTGCCTGCGCGTGGCCGACGGGGCCGGCGCCCATGCGGTGGTCGCGCCCAAGGACCATGCGGTGGGGCTCAACGCCACGGTGGCCAAGGTGGCCAGCGGCGCGGCGGAGACCGTGCCCTACCTGATGGTGACCAACCTGGCGCGGTCGCTCAACGAGCTCAAGGAGCGCGACATCTGGGTGATCGGCACCTCGGACCAGGCGGAGAAGACCTTGTACGACCTGGACCTGACGGGACCGGTGGCGCTGGTGCTGGGCGCTGAAGGCGACGGCATGCGCCAGCTGACGGCTAAGACCTGCGAC
Organism: uncultured Burkholderiales bacterium; assembly: GCA_966211105.1. Lineage (GTDB taxonomy): Bacteria > Pseudomonadota > Gammaproteobacteria > Burkholderiales > Burkholderiaceae_C > Roseateles. The sequence continues at coordinate 2,052 of CBIHMU010000048.1, read as the reverse complement.
GAGCTGGTGCGCATCCCGATGCAGGGCGCGGTGGAGAGCCTGAACGTTTCGGTCGCGGCCGGCGTGTGCCTGTACGAGGCGCTGCGCCAGCGTCAGAAGAAGGCCGAGAAGGCTTGAACACCGACGCGAGATAATCGCGACCATTCCGGCGCCCATGAGGCGCCGTTTCGAACTCCGCATTCCCATCCGGTAGCGCCATGCCAGTCATCGAAGTCAAGCATCCCCTCGTCAAGCACAAGATCGGCCTGATGCGGGAGGGCGACATGTCCACCAAGAAGTTCCGCGAGCTGACCGGCGAGGTCGCGCGGCTGCTGGCCTACGAGGCGACGGCGGACTTCCCGCTGGAGAAGACGACGATCGAGGGCTGGTGCGGTCAGGTCGAGATCGACCAGATCGCCGGTCGCAAGGTCACGGTGGTGCCTATCCTGCGTGCGGGCCTGGGCATGCTGGACGGCGTGCTGGACATGATGCCCAACGCCAAGGTGAGCGTGGTCGGGCTGGCGCGGGATCACGAGACGCTGCAGCCGGTGAACTACTTCGAGAAGTTCGTCGGCAAGCTGGACGAGCGCACCGCGCTGATCGTGGATCCAATGCTGGCGACGGCGGGCTCGATGATCGCGACGGTCGACCTGCTCAAGCAGCGCGGCTGCAAGGACATCCGCGCGCTGGTGCTGGTGGCGGCGCCGGAAGGCGTGGCGGCGCTGAACAAGGCGCATCCGGACATCCGCTGCTGGACCGCGGCGATCGACTCGCACCTCAACGAGAACGGCTACATCATCCCGGGTCTGGGCGACGCCGGGGACAAGATCTTCGGGACGAAGGACGTTTGAGGTACCGGCTCATCGGATGAGCGGCGGGGCGTCCCGCCACGACCATGCCCCGCGCCCTCGAAGGCAGCGACACCACCGTCGTCATCCGGCCCACACCGAGGACGATGTGGCTATGGATGTTCGCTTTCGCGACAGCGTTGAGCTGGATGTACTGGAAGTTCTCCTTCTACGACGTCAGTTGGCGGGCGCTCGGGTTCCTGCTGTTTCCCTCGCTGGCACTGATGGGCGCAGCGCTGGAGTTCATCGATGCGCGCATCTCCGTCACGACCATCGATCGGGCGCGCGATCTGGTGCTGATCGAACGCCTGCCTTGGTTCGGGCTCCCCGCGAAACAGCGCGGGTATGCGCTGTCAGACTTTGCCGCCGTCGAGTCGCATTCGGCCAGTGTCGGTCGCTCGCTGGTGTGCCGGGTGTCCCTGGTCACGACCGGTCTGCGCTCGCTGGTGTTGCTGAACGGCAGCGGCGGCTACAGGACCAAGTCCTTCTGGCACGCGCCGATACCCGCTGAAACGGAAGAGGCAGCGGCAGTTCGAACAGCTGTGGCGAAGATCACCGGACTCACGGACATGGGCTATCGAGGCACGCTCGGGATGAGCGTCGTGGGGTATGAGCCGATGGATCCGTAGCGGACGAGCGCTGAGGCGTTCGTGAAAGTCCGCGTCAGGCTGGTCTGAGTCATTCGCGGGCCAGTGGTTCAACGACAGCGCCCAAGCCGACCGGTCATTGGTGGTCGCTGGCTCTCAGCGGCTGCTTCACTCCCGGAACCGGTCGCTCGAAGCGGCTCGAGTACTCGTGCAGGCACGAACGACTGTTCTCGCCCGTTGCGACAGGCGCATCACGCCCCGTAGAGGCCACTGACCCGCGCGTCGTGGGCGTCAGCAATGTGCCCACTGCAGTCGTCCGACTACTTGGTCGCGCGGTAGAGCCGGCGGCAGTCAAGGTTGCAGTCTAAGGACAGCCCCCGCCAGCCTTGTTGCAATATTCCCATTGCTTATTAGCTCTCTTAGTACACGCGCTGTGCTGCTCACCGGAATAGTTCCGGTCGCAGGCCGCCAAATCGCGCAAAAGGTTGTCATGACAACCCTTAGCGATATCTTTGCAGTTGGCCGCCGCCAGTGTCGCGGCAAGCCCTAGAGCTAGTGCCAGTGCACAGGTTCGTATGTTCATAGTGACCTGCTCGGCATTTCCGAGACAGTAATTCCTAGAAGACGGCGGGTTGCAG
>CBIHMU010000047.1:0-45870 GCA_966211105.1 uncultured Burkholderiales bacterium | reverse complement strand
GCTGCTGCACGAGGCGGTCGGCCACGGCCTGGAAGGCGACTTCAACCGCAAGGGCTCGTCCACCTTCTCGGGCCGCATCGGCGAACGGGTCGCCGCCAAGGGCGTGACGGTGCTGGACGACGGCACCCTCCCCGACCGCCGCGGTTCGCTCAACGTCGACGACGAGGGCTGCGCCTCGCAGCGCAACGTGCTGATCGAGGACGGCATCCTCAAGGGCTACATCCAGGACGCGATGAACGCGCGCCTGATGAAGGTCGCCCCGACCGGCAACGGCCGCCGCGAGAGCTATGCCCACATGCCGATGCCCCGCATGACCAACACCTACATGCTGGGCGGCGACAAGGATCCGAAGGAGATCATCGCCAGCATCGACAAGGGCCTGTACGCGACCAACTTCGGCGGCGGCCAGGTGGACATCACCTCGGGCAAGTTCGTGTTCTCCGCGAGCGAGGCCTTCTGGGTCGAGAACGGCCGGATCCAGTACCCGGTCAAGGGCGCGACCATCATCGGCAACGGCCCGGACGCGCTGACCCGCGTCAGCATGATCGGCAACGACATGCAGCTCGACACCGGTGTCGGCGTCTGCGGCAAGGAAGGCCAGAGCGTGCCGGTGGGCGTGGGCCAGCCGACGCTGCGCATCGACGGCCTGACCGTCGGCGGCACGGCCTGACCCTGCTGACCTCGGTGTTCACGAAGGGTGGCTTGCCCGATGTCGTCGCGCGACAGGGGCGGCTGTCACCCCGCGGCGCTTGACGCGCCGCGGTGAGCACAGGCACTATGAGCCCCATGCGTTCCGCACCCAAGTTCTACTTTGCTTATTTTTGGTTCTCGCACCGCCCCGGCGGAGGAGAGGCGAACGCATAAGCAGAGCGCCAAAGAATCCTCAAGAAACCGCCGGGCCTACAAGCCCGGCGGTTTTTTTTCGGCCGGGCCCAGTGACTACCCGATGACGCCCCCATCGCCCCCCGACCCCCACGAGAAAGCGTGATTCCCATGAATGCCAAGTCGAACAGTCCTTATCCCAGCGCCACGCAGGCGGAGCGCTGGTATTCGCCGCAGGACAAGACCTCCCAGACCGACGACGAACGCATCCTGGACATCACGCCCTTGCCGCCTCCTGAACACCTCATCCGCTTCTTCCCGATCCGTGGCACGGCCATGGAGCAGCTCGTCGTCGGCACGCGCCAGCGCATCCGCGACATCATGCAGCGCAAGGACGACCGCCTGCTGGTGATCATCGGACCCTGCTCGATCCACGATCCGGTCGCGGCGCTCGAATACGCCAAGCGCCTGGTGACGCTGCGCGAGCAGCACGCCGACACGCTGGAGATCGTGATGCGCGTCTACTTCGAGAAGCCGCGCACGACGGTCGGCTGGAAGGGGCTGATCAACGACCCCTACCTCGACGAGAGCTACCGCATCGACGAGGGCCTGCGCATCGCGCGCCAGCTGCTGCTGGAGATCAACCGCCTGGGCATGCCGGCGGGTTCGGAGTTCCTGGACGTGATCTCGCCGCAGTACATCGGCGACCTGATCAGTTGGGGCGCGATCGGCGCCCGCACCACCGAGAGCCAGGTGCACCGCGAGCTGGCCTCGGGCCTGTCGGCGCCGATCGGCTTCAAGAACGGCACCGACGGCAACATCAAGATCGCGACCGACGCGATCCAGGCGGCAGCGCGTCCGCACCACTTCCTGTCGGTGCACAAGAACGGCCAGGTCGCGATCGTCGAGACCAAGGGCAACCGCGACTGCCACGTGATCCTGCGCGGCGGCAAGGCGCCGAACTACGACGCCCAGAGCGTGGCCGCGGCCTGCGCGGACCTGGCGACGTCCAAGCTCGAGACACGGCTGATGGTCGACTGCTCGCATGCCAACAGCAGCAAGAACCATGAGCGCCAGCTGGACGTCGCGCGCGACATCGCCGCGCAGATCCGCGCCGGCGGCACGAGCATCTTCGGCGTGATGGTCGAGAGCCACCTGAAGGGCGGCGCGCAGAAGTTCAGCCCCGGCAAGGACGATCCGTCCGGGCTGGAATACGGCAAGAGCATCACCGACGCCTGCCTGGCCTGGGACGACTCGATCGAGGTGCTGGACGTGCTCAGCGAGGCGGTCCGCGCCGCGCGGACGGAGACCGTCGCGCGCTGATCGCGGCGGCCGGCGTCACCGCGACGCGGTCACCAAGACCAGCGCTGGTTCTCGCCGCCGTTGCAGCGGTACATGATGACGGCCGTGCCCGGGCGGGCGCGGCCGTTCTCGATGTCGAGGCACTTGCCGGAGTCCGCGCTGCGGATCTCGCCGCCGCGTGTGCGCCAGCGCTGGTTGGCGCCGCCGTTGCACTCGTAGGCCATGACGCGGGCGCCGTCCGAGCTGTTGCCGTTGGCGACGTCCAGGCACAGGCCCGACACGCGCAGTTCGCCGTTTCGGTTCCACTCGAAGCGCTGGTTCCCGCCGCCGTTGCAGTCGTAGACGATGAGGTTGTGGCCGGGTCGCGCGCCGCCCTCGATGTCCAGGCAGAGGCCGCCCTTGCCGCGGATCTGGCGACTGTTCCAGCCGCCGTCGCCGTGCCAGTCGCCGTCGTTGTCGCGGTCCCTGTCCTTGTCCTTGTCCTTGCTGGCCAGCAGCGCGATGCCGGCGATCACCGCCGCGGCGGCCACGGCCGCGCCGACGTTGCTCGAGTTGTCCGAGCTGCTGCTGTCGGCCGTACCGCCCGTGCCGCCCGCCGCCACCGTGACCTTGAACCGGCCGCCGCAGCCGCCGTCGACCCACATCTCCTTGCTGGCCAGGTCGAAGCCCCAGGTCCGTCCGAAGCGGCAACCGCCGGCGGTCTGCTGCAAGAGCTCCACATCGGTCGTGCCCTCCGGCAGCCGGTGGCTCTGATAGCCACCCCGCGAGTTCAGCTCGATCGTCTGCTCGGCCGCCCGTGACGGCGCACCGCCCAGCAGCAGGCCCGCCGCGACGGGCGCCGCGATGACGCGCCGCATCCAGCGCACGCGATGATCCTGCCGATCTGATTGACCCATCTTGCCTCCCCCAAAGTTGCATGGTCCGCGCGCCAATCGCACACGGCTTCAGGCGATGCTAAAGCGGGTCAGGCAGTGACGTCCAGCACGCGCGGCGTGCCGCCGGCGCGATCGACGTGGCTGACAAGCGTCGGTCCCAATTCGACCCGCACGCTCAGGTCGGGGAAGTGGGCGGCGGTGTACGTGCCGTGCGAGTACGGCGGCGTCTCGACGCGGCTGACCGGAGGCACCTCCTGACCGAGCGGGTGCCGGCCGTAGGTGACGTCGGCACTGTTCTGCGCGTACATCTCCTTGAGCGGCCCTTCCGTCCCGATGAACGGGGACAGGCGCAGCACCACGGACGGCGGAGGCCCCTCCAGCATTTCCTGCTGGACCTTCGCGCGGTACTGCTGCAGCGGACTGACGTCGAACGGCGACGTCCTCAGCGACGTCGCCTGCACTTCCAAGAACTTCAAATCGCCTCGACGGCCACCGCGCCTTCCGGCCGGGTGCCGCCCCCCCTCATGTTCATCGGTTCATCTGAAGGCGACCGTCGTCTGCCGACGCCTTGATCAGCGCTCAAGTCCGCGGTCGTCCAGGCCGAAATTGTCCGGGTCGCGCAGGCCGGGTCCGGACGTCCTCGCCTTCGCACCGACCGTCAATCGCCCGGCGCAGGGGACTTCGTCGCGCCGGCGCCGCACGCCTGTTCGGACAGCGGTTGCCAGCGGGATTTCCCAGACGGGCGAGCAAGACCTGACCCGCTCTTGAAAAGCGTCCGGAACGCGCGCATCTTGGATCCCTTGCAGCGAAGCGCGATGCGCTCCCCGCCATGACCTTGCTGTTGCTCGCGCTGATCGCGGCGCTGTTCTGCTTCTGGCTGATGAGCCACTCCTGGCGGCAGGGGCGCCGCCGCGCCCGGCTGCGCGCGAAGTCCTTCCCCGCCGCGTGGCGCGCGATCCTTCGCCGCAACGTGCCGCAGGTCGCGCGGCTGCCGGCGGACCTGCAGCTCCGGCTCAAGCGCCAGATGCAGGTCTTCCTCGCGGAGAAATCCTTCATCGGCTGCGCCGGCCAGGTCATCACCGACGAGGTCCGCGTGACCATCGCCGCGCTGGCGACGCTGCCGCTGCTCGGCCGCACGCGCGGCTACTACCCGAAACTGCACACGGTGCTGGTGTACCCGGGGGCGTTCATCGTCGATCGCGTGCGGCATCAAGGGCCGTTGCAGATGCAGGACCGCCAGGTGCTGAGCGGCGAATCCTGGGGCGAGGGCCAGGTCGTGCTGTCCTGGGACGACGTGCTGCGCGACGCCGCTCACCCGGAGCGCGGCCACAACGTGGCGGTGCACGAGTTTGCGCACCAGCTCGACCAGGTCAAGGGTCTGGCCAACGGCGCGCCGTGGCTGGGCAACCGGGCGCGGCAGGCGCGCTGGGCGGTGGTGATGCAGCAGAGCTTCGACCTGCTGCGCGCACGGCTGGCCGCAGGCGAGCCTGATCCGCTGGGCGACTATGCGGCCACGGAGCCGGCGGAATTCTTCGCCGTCGCGAGCGAACGATTCTTCGGGCAGCCGTGGGCGCTGGCGCAGGCGCATCCCGCGCTGTATGCGGAGCTGCGTCGGTACTACGAAGTGGATCCCATGCTCTGGTCCTGAACGCGGACCACGGCGTTCATCGGCAGGTGGGGAACGGTCGGGGCGGCGGGAGCGGCCTCAGCGGCTTCAGCGTCTTCAGAAGCCCATTTCGGCCAGCATCGCGTCGACGTCGTCCTGTTGCAGCGCCTTGTCCGGCGTCTGCACGCCGGCGAGCTGCTCTTGCTCGGCGGCAGTCGGCGCCGCGTGGTCCTGCGTGGCGAGCAGCTGTTGCAGCGGCTCCTCCGCCGGGCGCAGCATGTTGAGCACCTTGTTGATCACCTGGCCGGACAGGTCCTGGAAGTCCTGGGCCATCATGATCTCGGTCTGCAGGCCCTTCACGCGGTCGGCGAAACCGGCGGCGCCGGCCGCATAGGCGGCGCACAGCCGCATCATCGCGCGGGCGCGCTCGACGCTCAGGTCCGGCGCGGCGGCCAGGCGCTGCAGCGACTCCGACAACTCGCGGCCTTGACGCGCCACCGCCTGCGCGTCGTCCTGCGCCGACTCGACGATCCCCAGCACCTTGTTGGCCGCCTGGTCGGTCATGCGCTTGACGTAGTCCAGACGCTCGCAGGCATCCGGCAACTCGTGCGACAGCTTCTGCAGCGCCTGATGCGCGGCGGTCGTGAGAGGGGTATCGGCGTGGGACATGATGTTCGAACTCGCGAAGGGTCGCAGGGTCGGCGTGTGGATTCGCGCGATATGCGCACTGCGCCACTTCGGGCGCTTCAGGGCGCCAGGAAGCGCTCTTGGAGGTGCAGAAATCTTAGTTCTGCAACTGCTGTAACCAACGGAAAGGGTCGCGGACACCCGTGCATTTTTGGTGGGGAACCCCGCATTTAAGTAGTTGACCGGGGCCGTCGCCTGTAGCCTTCGTCCCGTCCGTCATCGGTCCGTCCTTGCTGGTGTTTGTCTTTGGCAAAGCGATCCGTTTCATGAACATGGCTACCACCCGTCCTTCGCCCGGTCTGTCCCGCGCCAACACGCGACCCGGTCCGTCCACATCGCGTTCGCCTTCGAGCGCCTCGCGCGACGACGGGCGGAGCTTTGCCGCCGCGCCTCGCGCGCAGGGCGCGCAGCCGGCGCCGCCCTCGGCGCTGCGCGACGTCAGCGACATCGTGGTCGGCGTGGCGCTGATGCTGGGTGTGCTGTTCGCGCTGCTGATGCTGACGCTGTACACGCGGGATTCGATGGTCGTCGGCAAGGCGCTGCAGGACCAGGGCCAGGCCCGCGGCACCCTGATCTGCAAGGACGGGAAGGTGGCCCGCGGCGACGGTTCGCTGCCGGACCGCATCGTCGAGGACGGCGTGTTCGTGTGCACCGACTGGCGCACGCTGCAGGCGATCGAGCAGGAAGAAGCCGATCGCGGGATGCGCAAGTACTGACCCCCTGGCGCGCCCCTGGGGGCCGTCGTCAGGACCAGAGGTCCAGCGGCGGCTCGTGCGTCATGCCGCGCAGCAGATCGCTGCGGGAGAGGAAACCGATCAACCGGCCGTTGTCGTCGCCCACCGGCAGGCCGGGCAGGCCCAGGTCCAGCATCAACTGGGCGGCTTCCCGCAACGGCGTGTCGGGCTGCGCGACGGGCACCGGCGTCCACATCAGGTCGTCCACGGGCGCTGCCAGCCGCCGCGCGATCATCATGATCTCGGCCATCTCCTCGAGGTCTTCCGCCAGCCCGCGCGTGAGATCCCCGCGCGACACCAGACCTCGCACCTCGCCCTGGGGCCCGAGCACCGGCGCCTGCGCGACGCCCGCGCGCGACATCGTCCGCAGCGCCTGCCGCAGCGATGAGCCCGCCATCACGCTGATCAACTTGCGGCTCATCAGTTGATGCACCTGGGTGAGCGGCACGCGCGTGGTATCGCCGGCGTAGGCCGCCAACGCCTCGTGCGCCATGTACGCCGACGGGCCGAATCCCGGCCCGCCGCCGACACCACCACCGACGCCCTGCCCCACACCCGCCAGCACCACCGTCGACGGCGTCAGATCCCCCTGCCGCGCGATCGGCGCCACCGCGCGCGTGCGCGCCACCGCCTGCACCGGAGCCAGGTCGCGAACCTGCTCCAGGCCGCCGGTGAGAATCTTTCCGGAAGTGCCGTAGACGGAGAACATGGCGTCAGGATCTCACGTCGAAAACGCGATGCCCATTGAGGAGAACGCGCACTGCGACGGCCGCTCTCCTGCGCGAGGCCAAGCGCGGGCACTCCACGACGCAGGGGGCATCGCGTCCGCGAACCCCCAGCGTCATTCCGGCCCCACTTGCAGTTTCTGACTGCACGTTGGACTGACGGTGGGGCGTCACGGCACCGGATACGCGGTCTCGTACTTCACCTCGCGCAGCACCACGTTGCTGCGCACGCTGGCAATGCCCGGGACGCGGAACACCTTGCTCTGCAGGAACTGGTCGTAGGCCTTCATGTCGGGCGCGACGATCTTGATGACGTAGTCCGCCTCGCCGGTGATCGCCTGGCATTCGACGATCTCCGGGCTGCCCGCGACCATCGCCTCGAAGGCGTCGACCGCCCCCTCCGTGTGCCGCACCAGGCTGACATTCGCCAGGACGCAGATCGACAGGCCCAGTTGCTCCCTGTCCACCAAGGCCACATGGCGCCGGATGACGCCGCGCTCCTCCAGCTCCTTGACCCGGCGCCAGACCGGCGTCGCGGACAGCCCGACCTTCTCCGCCAGTTGCTGCGTGCTCTGCCGCGCGTCGGCCTGCAAGGCCTCCAGGATCAGGCGCGTCGCGCGATCGAAACGTTCGTTCTCCATATTGGCACTTTCCGAGAATGATTCAGTCGTTCATTGCCGCCGTGCTAGTAAACGGAGGAAGAAAGTTCGCATTGTCTCGGAAAGAATCCCCTCATTCATCCTTACAGACCTCCGAGCCGACCGGTGCTTGCCGGCCGGCTCGCCCCATTGGGGAGACAAGCCATGACCGAAGCCAGTCTTGCCGCCGCGCCGGCCCTGCGCCCCTACCAGCTCTCCGACAACCTGGCCGCGAGCGCCGGGCCGGTGTTCCTGACCGGCACGCAGGCCCTGGTGCGCCTGCTGCTGATGCAGAAGGCGCAGGACGAGCGCCAGGGCCTGAAGACCGCCGGCTTCGTCAGCGGCTACCGCGGCAGCCCGCTGGGCATGGTCGACCAGCAGCTGTGGAAGGCGAAGAAGTTCCTCGACAAGGCGGACGTCAACTTCCTGCCCGCGATCAACGAGGACCTCGCCGCGACCGCGTGCCTGGGCGTGCAGCGCGTGGCGCTGGACCCGAAGCGCACCGTCGATGGCGTGTTCGCCATGTGGTACGGCAAGGGCCCGGGCGTGGACCGCTCCGGCGACGCGCTCAAGCACGGCAACGTCTACGGCACCGCGAAGCAGGGCGGCGTGCTCGTCGTCTGCGGCGACGACCACGGCTGCGTGTCCTCGTCGACACCGCACCAGAGCGACCTGGCGCTGCAGGCCTGGTCGATGCCGCTGGTCCATCCGGGCAACGTCGCCGAGTACCTCGAGTTCGGCCTCTACGGCTGGGCCCTGTCGCGCTTCTCGGGCGCGTGGGTCGGCTTCAAGGCGATCTCGGAAGTCGTCGAGTCGGGCATGACCGTCGACCTCGACGCGGTGCCGATGGACTTCGAGCTGCCCGTCGACCACACGCCGCCGACCCACCTGCACATCCGTTCCGTCGACCTGCCGTCGCTGGAACTGGAGTCGCGCCTCGCGCACAAGATCGACGCGGTGCTGGCCTTCGCCAAGGTCAACTCGATCGACAAGCACATCGTCGTCAGCCCGCGCGCCTCGCTGGGCATCGTCACCGTCGGCAAGGCGCATTACGACTTCATGGAAGTGCTGCGCCGCCTGGACCTGGACCCCAACGCGCTGGCCGCCGCCGGCGTGCGCGTCTACAAGGTCGGTCTCGTGTACCCGCTGGAGCCGACGCGCATCCGCGAGTTCGCGCAGGGCCTGACCGACATGCTGGTCATCGAGGAGAAGGCGCCGGTGGTCGAGCGCCAGATCAAGGAACTGCTCTACCACCTGCCCGACGCGCAGCGTCCGCGCGTGGTCGGGAAGTCCGATGAACACGGGGCCGCCGTGCTGAGTGCGCTCGGCGAGCTGCGGCCGTCGCGCATCATGCCCACCGTCGCCGACTGGCTCGCGCGCTTGAATCCGGCGCTGGACCGGCGCCATCTGGTGGTCGATTTCCTGACGCCCTGCCTGTTGTCCAACAGCGCCGACGCGGTGCGCCGCCAGCCCTACTTCTGCTCGGGCTGTCCGCACAACACCTCGACCAAGCTGCCCGAGGGCTCGCGCGCGCTGGCCGGCATCGGCTGCCACTTCATGGCGAGCTGGATGGAGCGCGGCACCTCGGGCCTGATCCAGATGGGCGCCGAAGGCGTCGACTGGGCCGCGCATTCGCGCTTCACGACCGAGAAGCATGTCTTCCAGAACCTGGGCGACGGCACCTACTACCACTCGGGCTATCTGGCGATCCGGCAGGCCATCGCGGCCAAGGCCAACATCACCTACAAGATCCTCTACAACGATGCGGTCGCGATGACCGGCGGCCAGCCGGTCGACGGCCAGACCTCGGTCCCGCAGATCGCGCGCCAGGTCGAGGCCGAGGGCGTCAAGCGCCTGGTCGTGGTCTCCGACGACATCGACAAGTACGAGGGCCATCACGGCCTCTTCCCGGCCGGCACGACCTTCCACGACCGCGCCGAGCTCGACGCCGTGCAGCGCGAGCTGCGCGAGATCGCCGGCGTGACCGTGCTGATCTACGACCAGACCTGCGCCGCCGAGAAGCGCCGCCGCCGCAAGAAGGGCGAGTTCCCCGACCCCGACAAGCGCATCTTCATCAACGAGTCCGTCTGCGAAGGCTGCGGCGACTGCGGCCAGGCCAGCAACTGCCTGTCCGTCGTGCCGGTCGAGACCGACTTCGGCCGCAAGCGCGTGATCGAGCAGAGCAGCTGCAACAAGGACTTCAGCTGCGTGAACGGCTTCTGCCCGAGCTTCGTCTCGGTGCACGGCGCCAAACTCAAGAAGCGCGCCGGCGCTGCCTTCGGCCCGGCGGACCTGGCGCGCGAGATCGCCGCGATCCGGCCGCCCGCGCCCTGGGCGTGGACAGGCCCCTTCGACATGCTGGTCACCGGCGTCGGCGGCACCGGCGTCGTGACGGTGGGCGCGCTGGTCACGATGGCCGCGCACCTGGAAGGCAAGCAGAGCTCGGTGCTGGACTTCATGGGCTTCGCGCAGAAGGGCGGCGCGGTGCTGTCCTTCGTGCGCGTCGCGCCGACCCAGGACCTGCTCAACCAGGTCCGCATCGACACGCAGCAGGCCGACGTGCTGCTGGCCTGCGACATGGTGGTCGGCGCGAGCGCCGACGCGCTGGCCACGATCAAGGCCGGCCGCACGGTGATCCTGGCCAACACGCATGAGCTGCCGACCGCCGCCTTCGTCCGCAACCCGGACGCGAGCCTGCAGGCCGATGCGCTGATCGCCAAGATGCGCCACGCCGTCGGCGAGGGCCAGGACCTGCTCGCCAGCATCGACGCGCAGGACATCGCCAAGCGCCTGATGGGCGACACCATGCCCAGCAACATCATCATGCTGGGGGCCTGCTGGCAGCGCGGCCTGGTGCCGGTGTCCTTCGAGGCGCTGATGCGCGCGATCGAGCTCAACGGCGTCGCGGTCGAGAACAACAAGACCGCCTTCGCCCTGGGCCGCCTCGCGATCGCCGCGCCTGACGCGCTGCGCCGCCTGGCCGGCGAGCAGAGCGGCTCCGCGGTCCAGTGGTTCAACTTCGACCAGCTCGACGACAAGGACGGCCAACCCGGTCTGGTCTCGCGCCGCAAGGCCTTCCTCACCGACTACCAGGACGCCGCCTACGCCGCGCGCTACGAGGCGCTGGTGCAGCGCGTGCGCGCCGCCGAGTCCGCGCTCGGCGAGGCCGGCAAGGGCCTGCGCCTGACCAAGGCGGTCGCGCGCTACTACGCCAAGCTGCTCGCGATCAAGGACGAATACGAAGTCGCCCGCCTGTACACCGACGGCAAGTTCGAAGCCGCGCTGAAGGCGCAGTTCGAGGACTGGGATCACCTGAGCTTCCACATGGCCCCGCCGCTGCTGTCCAAGCCGGGCGCCGACGGCCGCGCGAAGAAGGTCGAGCTCGGCTCCTGGACCTTCAAGGCGCTGAAGACCCTGGCGAAGGTCAAGGGCCTGCGCGGCGGCGTGCTCGACATCTTCGGCAAGACCGAAGAGCGCCGCATCGAACGTCAATTGGTCCGCGACTACGAAGCGCTCGTCGACGAGCTGCTGACGCACCTGAGCGCGGACAAGCTCGACATCGCCATCAAGCTCGCGCGACTGCCCGAAGGCATCCGCGGCTACGGCCACGTGAAGCTGGCGAACGTCGTGACCGTGCGCGCGCAGTGGAAGGATCTGCTGGACCGCTTCCACGGTCGCGCGGTCGAGGCGCCCATCGCCGTCGTGCCGCTGGCGAAGGCGCCCGAACGCGTGAAGGGCGTGGCTGAACTCTGAGGGCGCGGCGCGCTACAACTGTGAAGTAGCGCAAAGGACACTGGACACGGTCGACAGGGCGACGGCATGCTTGTCGCATGTCACCCTCGACACCGATCCCGCCATCGACGGTGGTGCCGGCTCCGGCACCCGCCCTCGCGCTCCGGCGCCGCTCCCTGCTGCTGGGCGCGACGGCCTCCGCGGCGCTCGCCGCTTGCGGCGGGCTGCCCTCGGCGCCCGACATCCCGATGGACGCGGCGCAGCGCCTGCGGGCCGCCAACCGCATCGGCTGGGGCGCCACGCAATCGCAGCTGGGCGAGATCGAACGCGTCGGTTGGGGCCGTTATGTCGAACGCCAGCTCCGGGCCGATCCGAAGACGCCGCTGCCGAAGGCGGTCCAGGCCCGCATCGACGCGATGGGCATCAGCCAGGGCGACCTGCCGTCGCGCGTGCGGGCGGCCGAATCCTTCCGGCGCAACGGCGACAACAAGGGCGCGACCGAAGAGGAACGCGTCGCCGCGCGCAAGGCGTACCAGGACGCGCAGGGCCTCGCGGCGCGCGAGACCGGTGAACGTCAGCTGCTGCGCGAGCTCTACGCCGAACAGCAACTGCTCGAACAGCTGTCGTGGTTCTGGTTCAACCACTTCAACGTGCACCAGGGCAAGCGCGACATCCGGCTGATGCTGGCCGACTACCAGGACCGCGCGCTGCGCCCGCAGGCGCTGGGCTCGTTCCGGACCATGCTGGGCGCGGTCGCCCGGCATCCGGCGATGCTGCGTTACCTCGACAACGACCAGAACGCGGTGCGCGCGATCAATGAGAACTACGCGCGCGAGCTGCTGGAGCTCCACACCCTGGGCGTCGACGGCGGCTACACGCAGCGCGACGTGCAGGAGCTGGCGCGCGTGCTGACGGGTTTCGGCGTGCGCGTCGATCCCGATCCGGCGAAGGTCGCGCCGCGCTTCGAGGCGCTGTACAAGCGCGACGGCCTGTTCGAGTTCCACCCCGGCCGTCACGATTTCGGCGACAAGCAGCTGCTCGGCCGCACGATCAAGGGCCGCGGCGCCGACGAGCTCGACGAGGTGCTGGACCTGCTGGTGGCGCAGCCGGCGACGGCGCGCTTCGTCTGCGGCAAGCTGGCGGTGTTCTTCCTCGGCGAACAGCCGCCACGGGACGTGGTCGATGCGATGGCCGCCGCCTTCCTGAGAACGAAGGGCGACCTGCCCGCGACGCTGCGCGCGATGCTGTACGCACCACAGTTCGCGTCGGCGGACACGCCGCGGTTCAAGGATCCGCACGTCTACCTGTTGTCGAGCCTGCGCGCGGGCTTCGAGCAACGTGAACTGCAGAACGCGCAGCCACTGCAGAACTGGTTGCGTCGCCTCGGACAGGGCCTCTACGACAAGCAAACGCCGGACGGCTATCCGCTGACGGCGGACGCCTGGAACAGCCCGGGGCAGATGACCTTGAGATTCGAGGTGGCGCGCCAGATCGGCGGTGGTGCGGTGGCCTTGTACCGGCCCGAGGGCACGAACACGCCGGTGCCGCTGCCGGACCTGCAGCCGCTGCGCCTGCGCGTCGAGCCCACGCTGGCACCCGCGACGCGCACGGCCCTGGCGCAGACCACCACGCCGCAGCAATGGCTGACGCTGTGGCTTTCCAGTCCTGACTTCATGTATCGCTGACCATGGATCGACGACATCTTCTGCAAGCGCTGGCGGCGGGGTCCCTGACGATCTCGCACGCCCGCCTCTTCGCCACCGGCACCGGCAGCGCAGTGCAGCCTCCGGAGAAGCCGGGGACGCCGGTGCCCCTTGAAGCGAATGCCGAGCGTGAGGAGGCGATGGAGCGGAAAGGGGCACCGGCGTCCCCGGCTTCGGGCGCACGCCCCCGATTCCTGCTGGTGTTCCTGCGCGGCGGCTACGACGCCACCAACCTGCTGATTCCCACCAGCAGCAGCTTCTACTACGAGCAGCGACCCAGGATCGCGATCGCCAGACCGTCTGCGACTGACGCGGCGGCTGCCTTGCCGCTGACTGCCGACTGGGGCCTGCACCCGGCCTTGCGCGCCAGCCTCTACCCGCTGGCCCAGGCGGGGCAGGCGCGTTTCCTTCCGTTCGCCGGGACGGAGGACCTCTCGCGCAGCCATTTCGAGACGCAGGACAGCATCGAGCTGGGCCAGCCGGTGGGCGGGTCCCGGGACTACAACTCCGGTTTCCTGAACCGCCTGGCGGCCGAGCTGGACGCGCAGCAGGCCTTGTCGTTCACGGACCAGTTGCCCATCGCCTTCCGCGGCCCGGTGAGGATCGCCAACGCCGGCCTGCGCGACACCGCGCGCCCCGCCGTCGACGCGAAGAACCGTGCCTTGATCGCCAGCATGTACCAGGGCCAGAGCCTGGGCGCCTCGGTCGAGGAAGGGCTGGCCCTGCGCGAGGAACTCGCGCGCGACCTGTCCCCCGACCGGATGAAGACGATGACCGACGCCGCCGGTCGCAACGCGATTCCCGCCAAGGGGTTCGAGCTGGAGGCGCGCCGCATCGCGACGCTGATGCGGGGGCGTTTCAGCCTCGGTTTCATCGATGTCGGCGGCTGGGACACGCACGTCAACCAGGGCGGCGCGACCGGCCAGTTGGCCAACCGCTTCGAGGAAGTCGGTCGCGGCCTGGCGGCCATTGCCGATGAGCTCGGACCGGACCTGTGGCGCCAGACCACCGTGATGGTGATCAGCGAATTCGGCCGCACCTTCCGCGAGAACGGCAACCGCGGCACCGACCACGGTCATGGCAGCGTGTACTGGCTGCTGGGCGGCGGCCTCGCGTCCGGCGGTCCGGTGGCCGGCGACCAGATCGCGCTGACAGCCACCACGCTGTTCCAGAACCGCGACTATCCCGTGCTCAACGACTACCGCGCCGTGCTCGGCGGCCTGTGGCAGCGCCAGTTCGGCCTGTCCAACGCGGCCCTCGCCCGTGTCTTTCCCGGCGTGCGCCCCAAGGACCTTCGCCTGGTCTGACGGCGCTTCGCGCAAAGCCCCCAGGCCCGGCAAGCGCTTGCAGACACTGCCTTGCAGATGAGATCAATTCTCATCTAGGATGGGACCAAACGAGAAGACTCCTGCGGGCTCCGACCCCGCGCGACCAATGCAACTTGCAGAGGGGTTGCGCCGCGATCCGATCGGCATCGTGTCGCGGTTCGACCTCTCTTTTCTTTCCTGCCTTGCGTCGGGTGCCGCTCTTGCCGGATCCTTCCCGTTGCGCCAACACCAGCGCCCCTGCTCGCCCCGTGTCCGCCGGATCGTCCGGGTTCACGCCTCGATCGCCAGGAGCCGTGCGCCACCCCCTCCAGGAATGACCAGGAAAGAAGCCTCCCCATGACCAAGCCCACCAAGGCGACCCGCATCGAACGTGACTCCATGGGCGAAGTCGCCGTGCCCGTCGACGCGCTGTATGGCGCGCAGACCCAGCGCGCCGTCGAGAACTTTGCCATCAGCCGCCAGCCGATGCCCGAGCGCTTCGTGCGCGCGCTGGTGCTGCAGAAGGCGGCCGCGGCGCGGGCCAACATCGCGCTGGAGCAGGTCCCCGCCGACATCGGCCACGCCATCGACCGCGCCGCGACGCAGCTGCTGCAGGACCCGGCGCTGATGAGCCACTTCCCGGTGGAGATCTTCCAGACCGGCTCGGGCACCAGTTCGAACATGAACGCCAACGAGGTGATCGCCACGGTCGCCACGCGGCTGATCGGCAGCGGCGCGGCGAATCCGGTCACGGTCAACGCCAACGACCACGTCAATGCCGGCCAGAGCAGCAACGACTCGATCCCGACGGTGCTGCACATCAGCGCCGCGCAGGCGCTTCAAGGCGAGCTGCTGCCGGCGCTGGACCTGCTGGTGCAGACGCTGCAGGACAAGATCCAGAGCGACGGCCACCACGTGAAGACCGGCCGCACCCACCTGATGGATGCGATGCCGCTGCGCCTGGGCCAGGAACTCGGCGGCTGGTGCGCGCAGATCGACGCTCGCCGCGCGCAGCTGCGCGGACTGCTGCCGTCGGTGTGCGAGCTCGCGCAGGGCGGCACGGCGGTCGGCACCGGCATCAACGCGCATCCGGACTTCGCGCGGCGCTTCGCCGAAGAGCTGTCCGCGCTCACCGGCCTGAGCTTCCGCCCGGCGCCGGATTTCTTCGCCGCGCTGTCGGCGCAGGACACGGCGGTGGCGCTGTCGGGCGCGCTGAAGGGCCTGGCGGTCTCGCTGATGAAGATCGCCAACGATCTGCGCTGGATGAATTCCGGCCCGTTGGCCGGCCTCGCGGAGATCGAGCTGCACGCGCTGCAGCCGGGCTCCTCGATCATGCCGGGCAAGGTGAATCCGGTGATCCCGGAAGCGGTGACCATGGTTTGCGCCCAGGTCATCGGCCACGACACGGCGATCACGATCGCGGGCCAGTCGGGCAACTTCCAGCTCAACGTGATGCTGCCGCTGATCGCGACCAACCTGCTGGACAGCCTGGCGTTGCTGTCCGCGGCCACCAAGGCGCTGGCCGAGCAGGCGATCCGCGACTTCAAGGTCAACAAGGACGGGCTGCAGCACGCGCTGGCGCGCAACCCGATCCTGGTCACCGCGCTGAACCGCGAGATCGGCTACCTGAAGGCCGCCGCGATCGCCAAGCGCGCCTATGCGGAGAAGCGTCCCATCCTCGACGTCGCCGAGGAGATGACCGACTTCGACCGCGCGACCCTCCAGCAGATGCTGGACCCCGCGAAGCTCACCGATGGCGGACTCTGACGCGATCGTCCGCGACGAGCGTGCGCTGGTGCGCCGGCATCGCCTGCGTCAGGCGTTCGGGTTCACGATCCTCCTGATCGGTGCGGTGCTGCTCCTGCAGCAGGGCTGGACGTGGATCACCCCGGGCGCCGGTGCCGGCCGCAGCTCGGTGACTGCGATGGCGCTGCAGGCGGGGCTGCTCGCCGCGGCGGCGACGGCCTTCGGCACGCTGCCCGCCTTGGGCACGCGCAGCCTGTCCGCGCGCGGGCAGGACGCGCTGATGGGCTTCGGCGCCGGCGTGATGCTGGCGGCGTGTTCGTTCTCGCTGATCATTCCCGGCCTCGAAGCCGCGCGCGCGCATGCCACGCCGACCGCCGCCGCGACGCAGGTCGCGCTGGCGGTGCTGCTGGGCGCCTGGGCACTGATGGCGATGGACCGCTGGCTGCCGCACGAGCACTTCATCAAGGGCCGCGAGGGCATGGACCCGACGCGGCTGCGGCGCACGACGCTGTTCGTGATCGCCGTCACGCTGCACAACCTGCCGGAGGGCCTCGCCATCGGCGTGGCCTTCGCGGCCAACGATCCGGTCGCGGCGGCCAGCCTCAGCCTGGCCATCGCGATCCAGGACTTGCCCGAGGGCTTCGTCATCGCCGTGGCGCTGATGACGGTAGGCTACTCGCGGCGCAAGGCGCTGCTGCTGGGCGCGGCGTCGGGGCTGGTCGAGCCGGTCGGTGCGGTGCTGGGCGCGTGGGTCGTGTCCGCCTGGCCGCTGCTGCTGCCCTGGGGCCTCGGATTCGCGGCGGGCGCCATGCTGTTCGTCATCAGCCACGAGATCATTCCCGAGTCGCACCGCAAGGGCCATGAGCGCTGGGCGACGCAGGGGCTGATGCTCGGCTTCGCGCTGATGATGGTGCTGGACACGGCGCTGGGCTGAGCGCACGGCGTCCGGCGTCCGGCGTCCGGCGCACGCGTACGATTGACAACTCGCCGCGATCAAGCGGCAGCCTTTCACGCGAGTTCCGCGCGCGCGGGAGTCGCGGCGCCCACAAGCGCCGCGCACGCCTTCACCATCGGTGTTCTGCTTTCTTGCCTGCAGGATCCGAGCCGTGATGAAGAAGTCTTTCGCCGCGCTTGCCGCGCTCGCCGCCGCCCTCACCGTCGTCTCGACGACCGCTCACGCCGCCGTCCTGACGGCGCTGGAACAGCGCTGGATCGCGGGCATGACCCCGGTGCTTCAACACGCCAGGACCGCGGGCATGCCGGTCGACATCGTCGTGCAGCCGCAGGAGGCTCCCGAGGCCGCGCCGCTGGCGTTGGGCTTCAAGGACGGCCGCTGCAAGTTCGTCCTCAGTCTGCGCGGCAACCCCGAGGGCGAGGCGGCGACGCAGCGCCTGCCCGCCGGCTTGGAAGACAGCGCGCTCGAACTGATGGCGGCGCATGAACTCGGCCATTGCCGCCGCTACCTGGAAGGCGCCTGGTTCCACCTGCCGGCGGGTTTCTCGGCCACGCCGGTGCCAGACGGCCTGAGCCCGGACCTGCAACGCGCCTACCTGTCGATGAAGTCCGTGCGCCGCGAGGAAGGTTACGGCGACCTCGTCGCGCTGGGCTGGACCGCGCAGCGTCACCCGGACCAGTACGCCGCGCTGCACGGCTGGCTGATGCAGGAACGCAGCCGCGACCTGCTGCCGGGCAGCCACCATGACACACTCGCGTGGCTCAAGCTGGCCCGTGACGCGAAGGCGCTGGGAAGCGCGGCGTCGATGTTTGAGGCGGCCAAGCCGCTGTGGGCCCAGGCGCTCGACAGCGACGAGTGATCACGGCGACCCTTCGAGCGCGTGATCGTCAGCGCAGGTCGAACGCCGTCAAAGCCGCAGGCGAATTCACCGTGCCGGCGTTCACCGCGAACACCATCAGCGTGCCGCGTTGCGTCATGCCCAGCCAGCCGCCCTGCGAATAGCGCCACACCGCCTGGTGCGTCGCCAGATCGATGGCGATGGTCCGCCGGTCGGTGGACACGAACAGGTGAGTGTCCGTCAACACCATCGCCTGCTGCCAGAACCCATCGCCCGCGTCCATTGGCCAGGACCACAGCAACGAGCCATCGGCGACGCTGCGTGCCTCGATCGACTTGTTGCCCTGGTTGGCCGCGTACAGCACGCCGTTGGCGGTGACCGGCAGCCCACGGAACGGTTGACGCACGGTCCAACGCACCGAGCCGTCGATCCGCGACAACGCCTGGATGCCCGAATTCACGCCCGCATCGGGCGCGACATAGCGCGGACGGTCCATGGCGAGCACCGTGTTCGCGTCGGCGATCACCGGGGTCTGGCTCTCGTAGAGCTTCAAGAGCAGCGTCTGGCCGCCATCCGCGGGCACGTCATAGAGCTGACCGCCGTCGCTGTCGCGGAAGGCACGGAAGTTGGCGCCGGAGTGCGAGTAAACGACGCCGTCGGCCAGCGTCGCGCCAAACAGTCCATGCGCGGGCAGCAGGCTCCCCGGCGACGGTTCGGCCGTCACTGTCCAGCGCGGCTGCAGATCGGTAAGGCTGAGGGCCGTGATCTGGCCCTTGTTCCGGTCGGGCAGGTACAGCGTGTCGCCCGCCGTCAGCCAGAACTTGGGCTCGTTCGTGTCCGTGAGCGGACGCGACCCGATGACCGTGCCGGCCGACCGGTTCGTCAGGTAGGCGGCGTAGAGGGACTGCGTCGGCGACTGCAGCGAGGACCAGACGGCGCGGTCGCCACTGGCCGTCACGCCCGTCAGCCGCTCGCCGGCGATCGTGACCGACCATTGCGGCTTGCCGTCCTGCTCGGACAAGGCCAGGGCGTTGGGACCGGCCGTCGAACCGAACGGGCGTGCCTGCGGCAGCAGGATCTGGCCGTCGATCAGCGCCGGCGTCGCGGGCGTGGACAGGTCGGTCCCGCCGAGCACCCAGGTCATCCAGCGGCGAGAGAACTTCGAGGCGTCCAGCGACACCGGCACGTAACCGCTGCGCGTCGGACCGGCGGGCGCCTCGGTCCAGGGGGCGGCGCCCGGAACGGCCGCCGGCAGCGGCGTCGTCGACGCGGTCACTGCGGTGACCTCCAGGCGGTAACTGAGCCGCGCACCGCGATAACGCTTACCCTCCGGCGCGGTCGCCTCGAGATCGACATGCATCGCCCCGACGTAGACACCGGCCGGGCGGTCGGGGTCCAGGCGCAGCACCAGCTGCCAGCGGCCATCCGGCAGCTGAGTCGACGTCGACAAGATACCCAGCGGGATCCCGGGCGCGCCGTCCACCGATCGCACGTAGACCAGCGGGGTGCGATCACGCCGCTCCAGATGCACCGGCGTGGCGTAGACGGTGATCTGATCGCAGGCCGCCTCCGGCGCCGCCTTGCACTCGACGGTGTCCTTGTCCAGCGTGAAGGCCGGAATGTCCTCGACCGTATTGCCACCGCTCGATCCGCTGCAGCCTGCGAGCAGCAGCGCCGCTGCGGCGGCGGCGAAGGCGGCTCTGGCGGCTGTCGGCTGATTCGAGAACGTGAGATTCCGTCCGACGGCGTATGGCCGTTCCGGCAGCTTGTTCATCTTCTCTCCCTGATTGGCTGAAAACCGATGGCGATGCCCGATGTTCTCGTCGAGGATCAGGTCTTGTCGCCAGCGCGCGGGAATCTACCGTCCCCGTCCCGCGCGGGCAAGCCGTCCAAAGGGGGATCGGGAAAACGCCAAGGTCCGCACGCGTGGAACCGACCTTCCAAACAGTTCGATGACTTGAACAAGTGTTCATCGGTCAGCCGTCAGATTCCACGTTTCCATGACATCTTTATTTCAGGCCGATCACTGCGTGGGCGCAGCGCCTCACTGACGCCTTCCGTTCCAACCTCTTCGGAGCTTCCTCATGTCCCTGCCCACCCGTTTCCTTTTCGCCGTCCTGTCGGCCGGTCTCCTGTCCTGCACCCTGTCCGCGACCGCCGCGCCGCGCTGGGCCTACACCGGCGACAGAGGCGCCGCGCATTGGGGCGCGATCGACCCCTCGTTCGCCGAGTGCGCCGCCGGCCACCAGCAGAGCCCGATCGACATCGTCAAACCGGTGAAGGCCGCCCTGCCCCGCCTCGACTTCCACTACGGCAACGCCGCCCCGACGATCTGGAACAACGGCCACACGGTGCAGGTGAACCTGCCCGCCGGCAACACGCTGGCGGTCGGCGGACAGACCTACGAACTGCTGCAGTTCCACTTCCACACGCCCAGCGAGGAACACATCGAGGGCAAGTCGCAGCCGATGGTGGCGCACTTCGTCCACAAGAACGCGGCGGGGGAACTCGGCGTGGTGGCGGTGCTGATCCGCGCGGGGCGCGCCAATCCGGCGTGGGAACCGGTGTTCCGGCACCTGCCGCGCGTGGGCGAGACGATCACCGTGGAGGACCTGTCGCTGGACCTGGCCGCGCTGCTGCCGAAGTCGCTGGGCTATTACGACTTCGCGGGATCGCTGACCACGCCGCCCTGCTCGGAGGGCGTGCACTGGATGGTCTTGAAGGAAGCGGTGACCCTGTCGTCCCGCCAGATCGCCGCGTTCCGCCAGCTGATCGGCAGGAACGCGCGGCCGGTGCAAGCGCTCAACGCGCGTCTGGTCCAGGAAAGCGAATAAGCCTGCGCGCGGCGCCGCCATCGCGGCGCCGGCGCGCTGACCGGCTGGTGGGTCAGCCGGTCGGTCGGATGGCTCAGGCCAGCGCGCGGCCGATCAGGATCTTCTGCACCTCGGACGTGCCTTCGTAGATCTGCGTCACGCGAACGTCGCGGTAGATGCGCTCGACCGGGAAATCGCTGACATAGCCGTAGCCGCCGTGGACCTGGATCGCGGCGGAGCAGACACGCTCCGCCATCTCGCTGGCGAAGAGCTTGGCCATCGCCGCCTCCTTCAGGCAGGGCTGGCCGGCGTCCTTCAGCGCGGCGGCGTGCCAGATCAGCTGACGCGCGGCCTCGATCTGCGTGGCCATGTCGGCGAGCTTGTGCTGCATGGCCTGGTGCTCGAAGATCGGCACGCCGAAGGCGACGCGCTCCTTGCTGTAGCGCAGCGCCGCCTCGAAGGCCGCGCGGGCCATGCCCACGGCCTGCGAGGCGATGCCGATGCGGCCGCCTTCCAGCCCCGACAGCGCGATCTTGAGGCCCTGCCCTTCCTCGCCCAGCCGGTTGGCCACGGGCACGCGGCAGTTCTCGAACAGGATCTGCGCCGTGTCGCTGGCGTGCTGGCCCATCTTGTCCTCGATGCGCGCCACGACGTAGCCGGGCGTGTTCGTGGGAACGAGGAAGGCCGAGATGCCCTTCTTGCCCGCCGCCTTGTCGGTCACCGCCATGACGATGGCGACGTCGCCGTTCTTGCCGCTGGTGATGAACTGCTTGACGCCGTTGAGGACGTAAGCGTCGCCATCCAGCACGGCGGTCGTCTTCAGTCCCCCGGCCTCGGAGCCCACGTGCGGCTCGGTCAGGCAGAACGCGCCCAGCATGTCGCCGCGCGCCAGCGGCTTGAGGAAGCGCTGCTTCTGGTCCTCGTTGCCGAAGGCCATCAGGATGCTGCACACCGGGCAGTTGTTGACGCTCACGACGGTGGAGGTCGCGCCGTCGCCGGCGCCGATCTCTTCCAGGATGATCGCCAGCGCCAGATAGTCCAGGCCCGCGCCGTCGTACTCGGTGGGCACGGCCACGCCGTAGCAGCCCAGCGCGGCCAGGCCCTTGAGCTCCTCGGCCGGGAACTGGTGGGACTTGTCCCACGCGGCCGCCTTCGGCGCGATCTGGTCCTGCACGTAGGCGCGGACGGCGTCCTGCACGGCGCGGTGGTCTTCGGAAAGGATCATGGGATCACCAGGGCAGCGGGCTGCCGTCGTAGTTGAAGAAGCCGCCGTTGTCGCCCGGCTTCAGCCCGTCGAGCACCGCGCGCAGGCTGGACGCGCTGGTGGCGACGTCGATGTCGGCCTCCTGGCCGCCCATGTCGGTCTTGACCCAGCCCGGATGCAGGCTGACGCAGATCGCGCGGCCGTCGAGCGTGAGCGAAAGGTCCTTCATCACCGAGTTCACCGCCGCCTTCGACGCGCGGTAGACCCAGCCCGCCGAGTTCGCGCGCAGCGTCAGCGAGCCCATCCGCGAGGACAGGATGCCGATGCGCGCGTCCGGCGCGAGCGCGTCCAGCAGCTGCGGCAGCACGCGCATCGGGCCCAGCACGTTGGTGTGCATGACGGCGTCGAAGTCGGCCGCGCTCGGCGGCTGCAGGCCGATCGTCTTCGGACCGTAGAGGCCGGCCACGTACAGGACGCGGTTGAACTGGTAGCCGTCGAGCTGCCAGGCCAGGCCGGCGATGCTGACCACGTCGGACACCTCGAGCTTGATCGGCGTCGCGCCGAGCGCCTTCAGCTTCTCCAGGCTGGCGTCGTCCCGCGCGGTCGCGACGACGGTGTCGCCGCGCTCGCGGTGCTGCTTCACGAGCTCGAGGCCGATGCCCCGCGACGCGCCGATGATGAGGACTTGCGTCATCCGGCCCGTCCTCAGATCAGCTCGACGCCGACGGCGGTCGCTTCGCCGCCGCCGATGCACAGCGCCGCGACGCCGCGCTTCAGCCCGCGATGCTTCAGCGCCCCCAGCAGCGTGACCAGGATGCGGGCGCCCGATGCGCCGATCGGGTGACCCAGCGCCACGGCGCCGCCGTTGACGTTGACGATCTCGTGCGGCAGCTTGAACTCGGCCATCGCGGCCATGGTCACCGCGGCGAAGGCCTCGTTGACTTCCCACAGGTCGACGCTCTTCGCGTCCCACTGGTTCTTGGCCAGCAGCTTCTGGATCGCGCCGACGGGGGCGGTCGTGAACCACTCCGGCGCGTTCGCGTGCACCGCGGTGCCGACGATGCGCGCGACCGGCTTCACACCCAGCTTGTTGGCGGTCGACTCCCGCATCAGCACCATCGCGGCGGCGCCGTCGGAGATCGACGACGAGGTCGCGGCCGTGATCGAGCCGTCCTTCTTGAACGCCGGCTTCAGCGTCGGGATCTTGTCGAGCTTGGCCTTGAAGGGCTGCTCGTCGCGCGAGATGACGGTGTCACCGCCCCTGCCGGCGATCGTCACCGGCGCGATCTCCCACGCGAAGCTGCCGTCCTCGTTCGCGCGCTTGGCACGCTCCGTCGACGCGATCGCGAACTGGTCCTGCGCCTCGCGCGTGAAAGCGTACTTGTCGACGCACTGCTCGGCGAAGACGCCCATGGCCTTGCCGCGCTCGTACGCATCTTCCAGGCCGTCCAGCGCCATGTGGTCGTACATCTGCGCGGCACCGTACTTCACGCCCTTGCGCGCGAACATCAGGTGCGGCGCGTTGGTCATGGACTCCATGCCGCCGGCGATCAGGATGTCGGCGCTTTCGGCCTTCAGCGTGTCGTGCGCGAACATGGTGGCGCGCATGCCGGCGCCGCACATCTTGGACAGCGTCACCGCGCCCACGGACTGAGGCAGGCCCGCCTTCAGCACGGCCTGGCGCGCCGGGGCCTGGCCCTGGCCGGCCATCAGGCAGTTGCCGAGGAAGGCTTCCTCGATCGAATCGGTCGGGATGCCGGCGCGCTCGACGGCCGCCTGGATGGCGACGGCGCCCAGCTCCCACGCGGCCAGGCCGGCGAAGTCGCCCAGCAGGCCGCCGATCGGCGTGCGGGCGGCGGAAACGATGACGATGGCATCGGACATGGAGGTCTCCTTCTAGAAAGCCTGTGTGTTCAGTGGATGGGAAGCTCGCGGTCCTGCGACTCCGGCACCTTCAGGGCCGGTGCGACGTCGCGGACGTGGAAGCGCTTGTGCGGGTCGTACGGGAACACGTCCTCGACGTGACCCGCCAGGATGCGTTCCTTGTGGGTCTGCCAGAACGCGGCATCGAGCAGGTCGGCGTGGTGCGCCATGAAGACGTCGCGCACGCCGGGATGGCCGAGCAGGAACGGGCCGAAGGTCTCCGGGAACACGTCATGCCTGTTCACCGTGTACCAGACCTCGCCCGACATCTCGTCTTCCTCGTTGCGGGCCTCGGGCACCTTGCGGAAGTTGCAATCGGTCAGGTACTCGATCTCGTCGTAGTCGTAGAACACGACCTTGCCGTGGCGCGTCACGCCGAAGTTCTTCCACAGCATGTCGCCGGGGAAGATGTTGGCCGCCACCAGGTCCTTGATCGCGTTGCCGTACTCCACCACCGCGTGCGCCAGCTGCGCCGGCGACGCTTCCTGCAGGTAGATGTTGAGCGGCACCATGCGGCGCTCGATGTAGAGGTGCTTGATGACGAGGTCGTCGCCGTTCTCCTCCAGCAGCGACGGGCAGAAGTGCCTCAGCTCGGCGACCAGTTCGTCCTCGAAGCGGTGGCGCGGGAAGGCGACGCGCGTGTACTCCAGCGTGTCGGCCATGCGCCCGACGCGGTCGTGCTGCTTCACCAGCAGGTACTTGGACTGGATCTGCTCGCGCGTCGTGTCCTTCTGCGGCGGGTAGAAGTCCTTGATGACCTTGAAGACGAAGGGGTAGGACGGCAGGTCGAAGACCAGCATCACCATGCCCTTGATGCCGGGCGCGATGCGGAACTTGTCGCTGCTGTGGCGCAGGTGGTTGAGGAAGTCCCGGTAGAAGAGGTTCTTGCCCTGCTTCTGCAGCCCCAGCGTCGCGTAGATCTCCGAGCGCGGCTTGCGCGGCATGAGCGAGCGCAGGAACTGCACGTAGGCGCTGGGGACTTCCATGTCGACGAGGAAGTAGGCCCGCGCGAAGCTGAACAGCATCTGCAGCTCGTCCTCGCCGAACAGCGCCGCGTCGATGTAGAGCTGCCGCTGCGTACGGCCGTCGATCGATTCCTTGTGCAGGATCGGCAGCGCGAACGGCGTCTCGGTGAAGCCGTTGATGATCTTGCCGACGATGTACGCGCCCTTGTTGCGGAAGAACAGCGAGGACAGCACCTGCACCTGGAAGTTGGTCCGCCAGCGGAAGGCGCCGAGTTCCTTGCCGACGGCCGCCAGCACCAGGTCGATGTCGCGGCCGAGGTCCTCGAACTCCAGCGCCAGCTGGAAGTTCCAGACGAAGCGCATGAAGGTGTCGCGCAGCGTGTCCTGCGAGGGGTAGTAGCAGCGGTAGGTCGGCTGCGCGGCGGGCTCTTCGTTCTCGATGAACTCGGTGGAGATCGCCGGCCGGACGAAGATGAACTCGTTGTGGAAGTAGCTGTGGTGGAGGATGCGCGTCGTGACCGAGTTGAAAAAGGTCTCGGCGAGCTCCGGCCGCAGGTGCTTGGTCAGCAGCCCGATGTAGTGAAGCTTGACCTGCTGCCAGACCTCGCTGGGCAGCGCGCTGGTGTGGAAGCGCTGCTCCAGCTCGAGCACGGCCTCGTCGACGCGCAGGTCGTAGAACTCGATGCGCTCGCGCTGCGCGCGCTGCTGGCCGTGCCAGTCGGCCTGCTCGAAGCGCTGCTTGGCGGTCGCGGACGCCGCGCGGAACAGGCGGTAATGCTTGTCGAAACCCGCGAGCATCGCCTGCGCGATCTCGAAGGCACGCGGGTCGTTGAGCTCGTGGGGGAACATCGCGCGCCGTCCGCGGGGTCGGCTCAGCGGCCCATGGCCGCCTCGTAGCGGCGGTGCAGGGCGTCGAGGGCGCTGCGGTAGGCGGGACCGACGTCATCGGCCTTGCCGACGGTGATGCTCAGGTCCTTCAGCAGGCCGTTGTGCAGGCCGTAGACCCAGCCGTGCACGGCGACCGACTGGCCGCGCGCCCAGGCGTCCTGGACCACGGTCGTCTGGCAGGCGTTGCGGGCCTGCTCCAGCACGTTGAGCTCGCACAGCGCATTGGCACGCTGGTCGGGCGCCACCTGGTCCAGCCATTCCTGATGGTGGTTGCGCACGTCCTGGACGTGGCGCAGCCAGTTGTCCACCAGGCCGACGCGCAGGTCTTCCAGCGCGGCGCGCACGCCGCCGCAGTTGCTGTGGCCGACGATGATGATGTGCTGGACCTTCAGCTGGTCCACGGCGAACTGCATCACCGACAGGCAGTTCAGATCCGAATGGACCACCACGTTCGCGACGTTGCGATGGACGAAGAGCTCGCCCGGCAGCAGGTCCACCAGCTCGTTGGCCGGCACGCGGCTGTCGGCGCAGCCGATCCACAGGTATTGCGGCGTCTGCTGCTTCAGCAAGCGCGAGAAGAAGCCGGGCGACTGTTCCTCAGTCGCGGTGGCCCAGCGCTTGTTGTTGTCCAGCAGGTCTTGGAGTTGGTTCGTGCTCATGGACGTGGATTGTCGCGGTTAAGGCCCGACATGCGGCTGTCGCAACCGCGAAGGCCTCACATCGTTTCGGCGAAGAGCTCGCGGCCGATCAGCATCCGGCGGATTTCCGACGTGCCCGCGCCGATTTCGTAGAGCTTCGCGTCACGCCAGAGGCGGCCCAGCGGGTACTCGTTGATGTAGCCGTTGCCGCCGAAGATCTGGATGCCTTCGCCGGCCATCCAGGTGGCCTTCTCGGCGCACCAGAGGATGACGGACGCGCAGTCCTTGCGCACCTGGCGGACATGGGCGCCGTCGAGGGCGTCCAGGTTCTTGCCCACGGTATAGCAGAACGCGCGGGCGGCCTGCAGCACGGTGTACATGTCGGCGACCTTGCCCTGGATCAGCTGGAACTCGCCGATCGACTGGCCGAACTGCTTGCGGTCGTGGATGTAGGGGACGACGTTGTCCATCACCGCCTGCATGATCCCGATCGGACCGGCGGCCAGCACGGCGCGCTCGTAGTCCAGGCCCGACATCAGCACCTTGGTGCCGCCGCCGACCTGGCCCAGCACGTTCTCGGCCGGCACCTCGACGTCCTGGAACACCAGCTCGCCGGTGTGACTGCCGCGCATGCCGAGCTTGTCCAGCTTCTGCGCGATCGAGAAGCCCTTCATGCCCTTCTCGATCAGGAAGGCGGTCATGCCGCGGGCGCCGAGCTCCGGCTCGGTCTTGGCGTAGACGACCAGCGTGTCCGCGTCGGGACCGTTGGTGATCCACATCTTGTTGCCGTTGAGGACGTAGTAACCGCCCTTGTCCTCGGCGCGCAGCTTCATCGACACGACGTCGGAGCCGGCGCCGGGTTCGCTCATCGCCAGCGCGCCGACGTGTTCGCCGGAGATCAGCTTGGGCAGGTACTTCTGCTTCTGGGCGTCGGTGCCGTTGCGTTTGATCTGGTTGACGCACAGGTTGGAGTGGGCGCCGTAGCTCAGGCCGACCGAGGCGCTGGCGCGGCTGATCTCCTCCATCGCCACCATGTGGGCCAGGTAGCCCATCGCGGCGCCGCCGTATTCCTCGGGCACGGTGATGCCCAGGACGCCGACGTCGCCCATCTTGCGCCACAGGTCCATCGGGAACTGGTCGCTGCGATCGATCTCCGCGGCGCGGGGGGCGATCTCGGCTTGGGCGAACTCGCGCACCGCGTCGCGCAGGGCGTCGATGTCTTCGCCGAGATGGAAGTTCAGACCGGGCAGGCTCATGGGTTTGTCTCCTCGACCGCCTCCGCGGACGCTTCTCCGGGCGGCCGCTGGGCTGTTCGTCTTACGTTTACGTAAACGTCAATTGTAGGCCACAGCTACCCCGATCCAGCTACTGCAGAAATGCTTAAGTAGCGCCCCCACCTCCCGCAGTCGGGCTCGGTGTAACGGGCCTCGGGAAGCCGGGCCGCACCCGGCGATTTAGCGGAGCCTGCGCGCGTATGAGCCGGGGGCGGCCCGGCTTCCCGAGGCTGCGCCCGGTCGACCTCAGAGGAAGCGTTCGAGCAGCTTGCGCGAATGCCGATCCAGGGCGAAGCGGTCGGGCACCAGGAAGTGCAGCCCGTGGGAGCTGGCGATCAGCAGCCGCCCTTCCCCGATCCGCCGGATGTCTTCCTCGCTCTTGAGGATGAACGCGGTCGTGCCGCGGTCGGTCTCGACGGTCCACTGCGACGGCGTCGAGAAGGTCGAGACGTCCAGCAGCTTCAGCACCGTCGGCGTCATCTCGCGGTGGGCGAGCTCGTCCTGGAGCAGCTCGCGCTGCGCCTGCGGCAGGTCCGTGAGCCGGTCGATCCAGGCGATCTCATGCCCGTCGGTGCCGACCAGCGAGAGGCCTTCCTCCGGCGCGCTCAGCGGATGCGCCCGCACGGGCGTGACGTTGTCGTGGGTCTGGCCGGCGTCGTCCACCAGCATCAGCCGGCCGAAGGCGTTGCGCGCCAGGGTCTGGATGTTGTTCATGAAGAAACCTCGGCGCGATCAGGCCTGCGTGGCCGTGTGGACGTTGACGTTCGGAGCGACGACCACCACGCTGTCCTGCTCCTCCGCGTCGACGCGGCGGGCCTGCGCCTCCCACAGGCGCCAGTAGGCGCCCTGCTTGGCGATCAGCTCGTCGTGCGGCCCGACCTCGACGATCTCGCCGCGGTCCATGACCACCAGCCGGTCGGCCTTGCGCAGCGTCGACAGCCGGTGGGCGATGGCGATCGTCGTGCGGCCCCGCACCAGGTTGTCCAGCGCCTTCTGGATCTCCTTCTCCGTCTCCGTGTCCACGGCCGAGGTCGCCTCGTCCATGATCAGGATGCGCGGGTCGATCAGCAGCGCGCGGGCGATCGAGATCCGCTGGCGTTCGCCGCCGGACAAGCCCTGACCCCGCTCGCCGACCAGCGAGTCGTAGCCCTGCGGCAGCCGCAGGATGAATTCGTGCGCATGCGCGGCGCGGGCCGCGGCGACGATCTCGTCGCGCGTCGCGTCCGGCTTGCCGTAGGCGATGTTCTCCGCGATCGTGCCGAAGAACAGGAAGGGCTCCTGCAGCACCAGCCCGATGTGGCGACGGAAATCCGACAGCTTGAAGCGCCGCAGGTCGACGCCGTCGAGCTTGATCGCCCCCTCCGTCACGTCGTAGAAGCGGCAGATCAGGTTGACCATCGTGCTCTTGCCCGAGCCGCTGTGGCCGACCAGCCCGATCATCTCGCCCGGCTTGATCACCAGGTTGAGGTCGCGGATCACCGTCCGGTTGCCGTAGCGGAAGCCGATGTCCTGCAGCGACAGCTCGCCCGCCACCTTGTCCAGCACCACCGGCTGGGTCGGCTCCGGCACGTTGGAATGATGGTCGAGGATGTCGAAGATCCGCTTCGCGCCCGAGGCCGCCTTCTGCGTCACCGACACGATCCGGCTCATCGAATCCAGCCGCCCGTAGAAGCGTCCGATGTAGGCCAGGAAGGCGGTCAGCGTACCGACCGTGATCTGCGAATGCGCGATCAGCCAGATGCCGAAGGCCCACACGACCAGCAGGCCGATCTCGGTCAGCAGCGAGACGCTGGGCGTGAACAGGCTCCAGGTCCTGTTCAGCCGGTCGTTGACCACCAGGTTGTGCTTGTTGGCGTTGCGGAAGCGCTCGGCCTCGCGGCGCTCCTGCGCGAAGGCCTTGACCACGCGGATGCCGGGGATGGTGTCCGCCAGCACCGAGGTCACCTCGCCCCAGACGCGGTCGATCTTCTCGAAGCCGGTGCGCAGCCTGTCCCGCACCAGATGGATCAGCCACGCGATGAAGGGCAGCGGCACCAGCGTGGCCAGCGCCAGCCACGGGTTGGTGTGGAACAGGATCGCCGTGATCATCGCCAGCATCAGGCAGTCGGTGATGAAGTCCAGCGCATGCAGCGACAGGAACACGCTGATCCGGTCCGTCTCCGAGCCGATGCGGCTCATCAGGTCGCCGGTGCGCTTGGAGCCGAAGTACTCCAGCGACAGGCCCAGCAGGTGGTCGAAGGTGGCGGTACGCAGGTCGGCGGCGATGCGCTCCGACACCAGCGCCAGGATGTAGGTCTTCGCCCAGCCGAGGATCCAGGACACGATCGCCGCCCCGAACAGCCCGCCCAGGTACATCACCACCAGCATGGTGTCGATCTGCTTGCCCTGCTGGAACGGGATCAGCACGTCGTCCATCAGCGGCATCGCCAGGTAGGGCGCCACCAGGGTCGCGCCGGTCGCGCCCAGCATCAGCAGGAAGCCCAGCAAGAGCTGACCCCGGTACGGCCCGGCGAAGCGCCACAGGCGCAGCAGCACCCAGGTCGACGGCGGCGTGTGCAGCTCGCGGGCGCAGGAGGGGCACTCCTCGCTGTCCTCGGGCAGCACGGCCTGGCAGCTCGGGCAGAGCTCGGGCTCCTCGTCCAGGCGGGTCTCGACCTCGTCGCGGCGGTTGAAGGCGTCCAGGAAGCGCTGCGCCTGCAGGTTGGCCTTCATCGTGAAGCGCCACTGCGCCAACCGGCCGCGGGCGTCCACCAGCTCCAGCGCGCCCAGCCCGGCGTGGTCGGACAGCACCAGCTTCAGCTCGGGCGTCAGCGGCCATTCCCGGAAGACCGGGTCGCCGTGGCCCTCCGCCGGGGCCTCCAGGGCCAGCAGCCGCTGATCCGTGAGTCGCAGACCGCCCGCCGAGAAGCGCAGGCGGCTGTCCAGGTCAACCTCGAGCGAGGCCCGGACGTTCTCGCCACGCCGCAGGCGTGTTTCGATGCCCCCGAGGATCGGAGCGCCGCCGGCACCGGCCAACGCGACAGGATGTGAATGCTGCATTTGTGATTCTTCTGGCGATCCGCGGAACAGGAGATTTCTCGGGAGATTCCCGGGCGATTTCCCCGAGAGTGTTCTGCCACCGCCCCTTCCTGGGGCAAGACCCGGTCCACCCGGGTCGTGGCATGTTTCGCACAATTTTCGCTTAAGCGCACAATTGTGCTTCGCATCATTGTCCGGTGGTCCGCCGGGCGGCCCCCTTCCACGTTTCCACCCCTCATGAGCCGACACGACGACATCAAGCTCCTGCGCATCAACTACCTGCGCGGCCCCAACATGTGGACCTACCGTCCGGTGCTGGAAACCTGGCTGGACCTGGGTGGCCTGGAAGAACACCCCTCCCACCTGATCCCCGGTTTCACCGAACGGCTGTGCAAGCGCCTGCCGGCGCTGGAAGAGCACCACTGCGGCGTCGGCGAGCGCGGCGGCTTCCTGCAGCGCCTCACCGAGGGCACCTGGATGGGCCATGTGCTGGAGCACATCGTCATCGAGCTGCTCAACCTGGCCGGCATGCCGACCGGTTTCGGCCAGACGCGCTCCACCTCGCGCCACGGTGTGTACCGCATGGTCTTCCGCGCCCGCGACGAGCAGGTCGCCCGCTGCGCGCTGGAGCAGGGGCACGCGCTCCTGATGGCGACGATCAACGGCGACGACTTCGACGTCGACGCCGCCGTCACGGCCATCCGCGACAAGCTCGACGACTGCTACCTCGGCCCCTCCACCGCCGCCATCGTGGCGGCGGCCACCGACCGCCGCATCCCCCACATCCGACTGAACGACGGCAACCTGGTGCAGCTCGGCTACGGCGCGCGCCAGCGCCGCATCTGGACGGCCGAGACCGACATGACCAGCGCCATCGCCGAGGGCATCGCGCGCGACAAGGACCTGACCAAGGAACTGCTGAAGTCGGTCGGCGTGCCGGTCCCCGCGGGCCAGGCCGTCAAGACCGCCGCCGAGGCCTGGGACGTCGCCCAGGACCTGGGCCTGCCGGTCGTCGTGAAGCCGTCGGACGGCAACCACGGCCGCGGCGTCACGCTGGACCTGCGCCAGGAGGCCGACGTCGAGGCCGCCTTCCACGTCGCCGACAAGGAAGGCTCGGAAGTGCTGGTCGAGCGCTACATCCCCGGGATGGAGCACCGGCTGCTGGTCGTCGGCGGCCAGGTGGTCGCCGCCGCCCGCGGCGAGGAGGCCTGGGTCACCGGCGACGGCACCCACACCGTCGTCGAGCTGATCGACCTGCAGATCAACACCGACCCGCGCCGCGGCACGACCGAGGACTTCCCGCTCAACCGCATCGACATCACCGGCGACCCGGTCGTGCTGCTGGACCTGCAGCGCCAGGGCCTGACCGGCGACGGCGTGCCCGAAGCCGGCCAGCGCGTGCTGATCCAGCGCAACGGCAATGTCGCGATCGACTGCACCGCGCAGATCCATCCGGAAGTGGCGCACGCGGTCTCGCTGGCGGTGCGTACCGTCGGCCTGGACATCGCCGGCGTCGACCTGGTCTGCAGCGACATCTCGAAGCCGCTGTCCGAAACCGGCGGCGCCATCGTCGAAGTCAACGCCGGCCCCGGCCTGCTGATGCACCTGAAGCCGGCCGAGGGCATGCCCCAGCCGGTGGGCCAGGCCATCATCGACCACCTGTTCGCCGAGGACGAGAGTGGCCGCATCCCCATCGTGGGCGTGGCCGGCTCGCGCGGCACGGCGCAGATCGCGCGCCTGGTCGGCTGGCTGCTGCACCTGAACGGCCGCCACGTCGGCCTGGCCTGCGGCGCCGGCCTGTTCCTGGGCACCCGCCGCGTCGAGCGCAAGCCCAGCGCGACCTGGGC
Source organism: uncultured Burkholderiales bacterium (assembly GCA_966211105.1). GTDB lineage: Bacteria > Pseudomonadota > Gammaproteobacteria > Burkholderiales > Burkholderiaceae_C > Roseateles. The sequence goes on along the minus strand of CBIHMU010000047.1, from coordinate 13,630 downwards.
CGCCAGCCACCGCCTGCTGATGAACCGCGCCGTCGACGCCATCGTGGTCGAGAACGGTGCCGGCACCATCCTGGGCGACGGCCTGGCCTACGACCGCTGCCAGGTCGGCGTCGTCACCGACCTCGGCCGCGTCGCCGAGCTCGACAACCACGACATCCAGACCGAGGACCAGCTCTTCAAGGTGTTGCGCACCCAGGTCGACGTCGTGCTGTCCGACGGCGTCGCGGTGCTGAACGCCGACGAGCCCAAGGTGGCGGAGATGGCCGAGCTGTCCGACGGCGAAGTGATCCTCTACGCGCTGGACGCCGGCAACGCCGCGCTGACGGAACACCGCGCCAAGGAAGGCCGCGGCGTGTTCCTGCGCGGCGGCGCCGCGATGCTGGCGCAGGGCACGTCGGAGACCTCCGGCGCCAACGTCGAATCGCTGCAGGCCCGCTTCCGCGCGGTCGGCCAGGAGATCGCGACCGACGCGGTGCTGGCCGCGGTCGCGACCGGCTGGGCCATGGGCATCTCGCCCGAGCTGATCTCGGCCGGCCTGGACACCTTCGTGCCGGACCTGCCGCAGTAAGCCAACCGAAGCGCGATCACGCCGCACACGCTGCTGACGGCAAGCCGCTTCAAAGAACAGTCGAACCCGAAAGACGACAGATGGAAGTCTCCCGCACACGTGCCCTCCGCGGTCCCAACATGTGGAGCCGCCACACCGCGATCGAAGCGGTCGTGCATTGCAGCGACACGGAACGCACCATCGCGGACATGGCCGGCTTCGAGGCCCGCCTGCGCGAACGCTTCCCCGGCATCGGCCCGCTGCGGCCGGCCAGCGCCGCCAAGACGCCGATCACCCTGGCCCACGTGCTGGAGCAGGCCGCGCTGGCGCTGCAGGCGCAGGCCGGCTGCCCGGTGACCTACAGCCACACGCACACCACGTCGGAGGCCGGCACCTACCAGGTCGTCGTCGAGTACAGCGAGGAAGACGTCGGCCGCGCCGCGTTCGAGAAGGCCGTCGAGCTGATCAACGCCGCGCAGTCGGGCGCCGCCTTCGACGCCGACGCCGCCGTCAAGGCGCTGCGCGAGACGGACGAGGACATCCGCCTCGGCCCCTCGACCGGTTCCATCGTCGACGCCGCCTGCAAGCGCGGCATCCCGTTCCGGCGCCTGACGCAGGGCTCGCTGGTGCAACTGGGCTGGGGCGTGAAGCAGCGCCGCATCTGGGCCGCCGAGGTGGACGCGACCAGCGCCGTCTCCGAATCGATCGCGCAGGACAAGGACCTGTCCAAGCGCCTGCTGCAGTCGGCCGGCGTGCCGGTGCCCATCGGCGCGCCGGTGGAGACGGTCGACGAGGCCTGGGAGCTGGCGCTCGAGATCGGCCTGCCCGTCGTGGTCAAGCCGCTGGACGGCAACCAGGGCAAGGGCGTGACGGTCAACGTGGCCTCGCGCGAGCACATGGAGATCGCCTACAAGGCCGCGGACGAGATCGGCACGGTGATGGTCGAGAAGTTCCTGCCCGGCAGCGACTACCGGCTGCTGGTGGTCGGCGACAAGCTGGTGGCCGCGGCCCGCCGCGATCCGCCCAACGTCACCGGCGACGGCGTGCACACGGTGCGCCAGCTGGTCGACAAGGTCAACGAGGACCCGCGCCGCGGCGACGGCCACGCGACCTCGCTGACCAGGATCCGCCTGGACGACATCGCGATGGCGCGCCTGGACCTGCAAGGCCTGACCCCGGAATCGGTGCCGGACAAGGGCCAGCGCGTGATCCTGCGCAACAACGCCAACCTGTCCACCGGCGGCACGGCGACCGACGTGACCGACGACGTGCATCCGGAGGTCGCCGCCCGCGCGATCGCGGCGGCGACCGTCGTCGGCCTGCACGTCTGCGGCGTCGACGTCGTGGCCGAGAGCGTGCTCAGGCCGCTCGAGGAACAGAACGGCGGCATCGTCGAGGTCAACGCCGCGCCGGGCCTGCGCATGCACCTGAGCCCGTCCTACGGCAAGGGCCGCGACGTGGGCGAGGCCATCATCTCCAGCATCTACGGCGGCCACCGCGGCGGCGCCAGCGAGGACGGCCGCATCCCCATCGTCGCGGTGACCGGCACCAACGGGAAGACGACGACCTCGCGCCTGGTGGCGCACATGTTCGCGACGCAAGGCCTGCGCGTCGGCATGACCAACACCGACGGCGTCTACGTCGACGGCCGCCAGACCGACAGCGGCGACTGTTCCGGCCCGAAGAGCGCGCGCAACGTGCTGATGCATCCGGACGTCGAGGCGGCCGTCTTCGAGACCGCGCGCGGCGGCGTGCTGCGCGAAGGCCTGGGCTTCGACCGCTGCCAGGTGGCGGTGGTGACCAACCTCGGCGAGGGCGACCACCTCGGCATGAACTTCCTCAATACCGTCGAGGAACTGGCGCTGGTCAAGCGCGTGATCGTGCAGAACGTGGCCCCCAACGGCTACGCGGTGCTGAACGCCGCCGACCCCGTCGTGGCCAGGATGGCCGAGGTCTGCCCCGGCCAGGTGATCTTCTTCGCGAGCGACCGCCACCACCCGCTGATGGCGACGCACCGCGCCCAGGGCAAGCGCTGCGTCTACATCGACGGCGACGCGCTGGTCGCGGCGCAGGGCGCCTGGCGCGAGTCGATCCCGCTGCGCGACATCCCCTTCACCCGCGGCGGCGCGATCCCGTTCCAGAACGAGAACGCGATGGCCTCGGTCGCGGCGGCCTGGGGCGTGGGCCTGGACTGGGACACGATCCGGCGCGGGCTGGCGAGCTTCATGAGCGACCCGGACAGCGTGCCGGGCCGCTTCAACGTGATGGACTATCGCGGCGCGACCGTCATCGCCGACTACGGCCACAACGGCGACGCGATGCGCGCGCTGGTGCAGGCGGTGCAGGCGCTGCCGGCCAACAAGCGCTCGGTGGTGATCTCCGGCGCCGGCGACCGCCGCGACGAGGACATCCGCATCCAGACGCAGATCCTGGGCGAGGCCTTCGACGAGGCCATCCTGTTCCAGGACGCCTGCCAGCGCGGCCGCGAGGACGGCGAGGTCCTGGCGCTGCTGCAGCAGGGCCTGAAGGGCGCCACGCGGACCAAGCACATCGAGGAGATCCGCGGCGAGTTCGTCGCGATCGACCGCGCGCTGGAGCGCCTGCAGCCGGGCGATCTCTGCCTGGTGCTGGTCGACCAGGTCGAAGAAGCCCTGGCGCATCTGAACCAGCGCGTCCGGGAAGCCTGATGGCGGCCGGTCGCTGGCGGCACTGGCCGGCGCACTGGTGGAACGGCCTCAGCGTCGCCCTCGGGGTGATGCTGGTGCAGGTGATCGTGTCGCACGCGGCTCCGGCCGCGCTGTCGCACATCGCCTCGCAGCTGGCGATGGCCTGCGCCATCTGCGCCAGTCTGGCCGATCTGCCGGGCAGCGTCCGGCGCAACCGCAACCGCGTCCTCACCGCCGGCGGCATGACGCTGCTGGCCGTGGGGCTGGTCGCGGTCCTGCATCCGTATCACGCGGCGATGGGCGCGCTGGTCGCGGCGCTCGCCTTCGGCAGCGCCCTGCTGCTGAGCTGGGGCCCGCGCGCGGGGCCCGTGTCCTTCGCGCCCATCCTGGCGATGGTGTTCGCGCTCGCGTGGCCGCCCCAGCCGCTGCCCATCGTGCTGGCCAGCGGCGCGGCGGGCATCGCGCTCTACCTCGTGTGGAGCGTGATCGCCAGCGCGGTGCTGCAGCGGCGCTTCCATCGGCTCGCGCTGGCCGACGCGCTGCACGGCCTGGCGCAGCTGCTGAGCGCGCGCGCCGAACTGCTGGGCAGCGGCGGCGCGGCGCATGCGATGCGCGACTGGCTGGGCAACGAAGCCCAGCTGGCGGAACTGCTGCAGACGGCGCGCGACCAGGTCTTCCCGCGCGCGAAGACCGATCCGCGCAGCGCCGCGGTGCTGCTGCACATCGTCGAGCTGCGCGACCTGATGCTGGCGAGCCGCCTGGACCTGGAACTGCTGGGCGAAGACCCGGTCGGCCAGCACATGCGGACGGCGCTGGTCGGCCGTCTGCGGGCGCTGTCCGTGCTGCTGGACGAATACCGCGATGCGCTGCTCGACGAGCGCGCGCCGGCGATGAACACCGTCCGTCCGACGCCCTGGCCGGACCTGCCGCCGCAGGACCCGCGCACGCGCCTGCAGCTCGTGCTGCAGGACCGGCTGTCGCACCTGGACGGCGAGGTGCTGGCGATGGGCCGCGCGCTCGACGCCGCCCAGCCCTTGCCGCCGCTGCCGCTGGACGCCGGCGAGCTGCGCAGCTTCGTGACGCCGGTGGGCTGGCCGATCGGCCTGCTCAAGGCGCAGCTGCATTTGGACTCGCCGGTGTTGCGCCACGCGCTGCGCAGCGCGCTGGCCTTGTCGGCGGCCTACTTCATCGCGCTCGCGCTGCCCTGGGCCTCGCATCCGCACTGGCTGGTGCTGTCGGTGGCGGTGGTGCTGCGCGGCAGCCTCGACCAGACGCTGGAACGCCGCAACATGCGCGTGCTCGGCACGGCGATCGGCTGCGGGCTGATGCTGGCGCTCTCGCTCATCCCGAACCAGACGCTGTGGATCGTCGTGCTGCAGATCGCGGTCGGCATCGCGCATGCGTTCGTCACGCGCCGCTACCTGATCACCGCGATCGCGGCCACGGTGATGGCGCTGCTGCAATCGCACCTGGCCGATCCGACGCACGGCATCGCGATCTCCGAGCGACTCGCGGACACGGTGCTGGGCGCGATCCTGGCCTGGGCCTTCAGCTACGTGCTGCCGGCCTGGGAGCGGCGCAACCTGCCGCGCGCGCTCAAGCGGGCGCGTGGCGCGCTGCAGCAGTATGCGATGCAGGCGATGACCGCGGCGATGACGCCGGCCGGCGCGCTGACGCAGCGGATGGCGCGGCGCCAGGCCTACGACGCGCTGGCCGCCTTGTCCGCGGCGCTGATGCGCAGCGCGGCCGAACCGCGCCGCGTGCGCCCGCCGCTGCAGGAGCTCAACACCGTGCTCGACCACGGCTACCGGCTGATGGCGCATCTCTCGATGATGCGACAGAGCCTGATGCGCCGCGCGAAGGACCTGGACGCCGACTTCCTGGCCGAGCTGCCGGAGTCGGCCAGGCGGCTGCAACGGGCGCTGGTGGGACAGGAACCGGTGCCGCACGCGGTGCAGGCCTTGCAGGACTGGAGCCTGCTGCCCGACGTCGGTCCGCTGGAAGACCTGCGGCCGTGGATGCGTCGCCGGCTGCAGGTCAGCCTGGACGACGCGGCCCGCGCGGGCGAAGCGGCCGATGCGGCTTTCGCCGCGATGGCCGCGCCGCCCGAGCCGGACGTGACGCTGTCGCGCCTCCAGTAGCACCACCGCTTCCTCTTGCTCCCTCTCCCGCACTGCGGGAGAGGGGCCATACAGGCCGCCTGCCGCTCTCCCGCTCGGGGGAAAGCAGCGGTGAGCGTCTTCAGCCCAGCTTGATCTCGATCTTGCGCGGCTGCGCATGCGCGGCCTTGGGGATGCGCACGCGCAGCACACCGTTGTTGAGCTCCGCGCCGATCTGTTCGGCGTCCAGTTCCTTGCTCAGCGTGAACGCGCGGCGGTAGAACTGGCGCGACACCTCGACATGGCCGGCCTTCAGGCCGTCCGGCAGGTCGAGCTGCATCTCGGCCTCGATGATCAGCCGGTCCTTGTCGACGCGCAGCTGGAGCTGCTCGCGCGGCACGCCGGGCAGGTCGGCAAAGAGCGTCAGCCCTTGCGCGTCCTCGACCACATCGACGGCGGGCTGGATCGCATAGTCATCGCGACGACGCGCGGCCTGCGCGGCGGTCGAGGCGCTGGTCTTCACTTGATCGGCCGCATCGGCGGCGGGGGTGTGCACGGCAGTGGTCATGGTGTTCTTTCGAATCGGGTTCGGTTCGTGTCTGGGGTCGGTGGACGCAGCGGTCCGCGACTCAATGGATATCGATGCGGCGCGGCTGCGGCGCGGGGCGGCGCTTGACGCTGACGCGCAGCACACCGTCCTTGTACGAGGCCGAGACCTGCTCCGGATCGATGTCGTCGGGCAGGCTGACCACGCGGCGGAACTTGCCGGCGAAGCGCTCGCGCTGATGGACGACGGTCTTGCCGGCGGTCTTCGCGGAAAGTGCGGCGGGGGCGGCGGTCCCTCCTTCCGCGGCACCAGCGGTCGCTGCGGCGCTGTCGCTGGTCGCGGCCAGCGCGTCCGCCCGTTCGCCGGACAGGCTCAGCACGCCGCGCTCCAGGTCGACGCCGATGGTGGCGGGATCCAGGCCGGGGGCGAAGGCATAGACCTCCACCGCTTCCGGCGACAGGCCGACGTTGAGGGCCGGATAGCCGCCGCGCGCGGTGGCGCGGCCAGCGGTGAATTCGAACAGGCCGCTCATCTCGCGCTGGAAGCGGTCGAGGTCGTTGAACAGCTCACGGGCAAACAGTTGACGGGACATGCGGGGCTCCTTGGCTTCCTGCGGGTGGATCGCGGCGGGACGTGTCCGCCATGCATCCCCACCTGAGACCGACAAGCCGGGCTTCAAGATCTTGAAATCGCGAGGGCCCCGTCCCCATATGGCGCGCCCGCTGCGCGAGCCGGGATGGCCGGCCGGGTACTTTTCCGCCCCCAGTCCCGCTTATTTCAAGCGCAGCACTTCCTGCTCCGTCACCGCCGACGCCTGGTTCCCCCAGCTCTGCCGGATCACCGTCGCGACGGCGGCCATCTCGGCTTCCGTGAGCACCTGCCGCAGCGGCGGCATGCCGTACGGACGAGGGTGGCCCGGCGTCGTCGGCGCGTAGCCGCCGTCGGCCAGCATCTGCAGCACGTTCTGCGGCGCCTCCAGCGTCACCGTGCGGTTGCCCGCCAGCGGCGGGTAGGCCGGCTGGCCGTCGATCAGCCGGCCCTGCCCCTGGTCGCCGTGGCAATCGGCGCAGTGCTTGGCGTAGACCTGACGACCGAGATCCAGTTGCGTCGACGAGGCCGGCTTGAACTCGGCCGCCTCCGCTTCCTCGCGCGGCAGGCCGCGCAGGTACACGGCCATCGCCTGCGCGTCGGCGTCGCTCAGGTGCTGGAGGCTTTCCGCGACCACGTCGGCCATCGGGCCGAGCGCCGCGCCCTTGGGCGACCAGCCGGATCGCAGCCACGACCGGACCTCCGCCTCGGACCAGTCCTGCACGCCCGCCGCATGCGGATCGGCCAGCGACGGCGCGATCCAGCCCTGCGTGCCCACCCAGCCGCCACGCAGGCCCGCCGCGTCCCTGAGCGCACCGAGCCGGTTCCGCGGCGCGTGGCATTCGGCGCAATGGCCGACCGCCTGGACGAGGTAGCGCCCTCGCGCGAGCGCCGCCTCGCCGGCGACGTCCTGGACCGCACCGCCACCGGCACTACCGGCACCACCGGCAGCACGATCTGCGCCACGACCGACGCCAGGATCGGCGCTGCGATCGATGCCCGGGTCGTCACGCGACGGCGCATCGCCCGGCGTGAAGTACATGAGCCGCCACACCGCCAGCGCGGACTGCCAGCGGTACGGCCAGCCCAGCTGATGGGGCGGCGCGGTCTGCGTGACCGCCGGCTGCTGCCGCAGCCACGCGAAGATCGCATCGGCATCCTCGCGGGTCATCGACGTGTAGCTGGTGTACGGGAAGGCGGGATAGAGCAGCCGCCCGTCGCGGCTGCGGCCGTGGTGCATCGCGCGCCAGAAGTCGTCGGCGCTCCAGCGGCCGAGGCCCGTCTCGGCGTCGGGCGTGAGGTTGCTGCTGAACAGCGTCCCGAACGGCGTCCCGAGCGGCATGCCGCCGGCCAGCGGCGCGCCGCCGCGCGGGCTGTGGCAGCCGGCGCAGTTGGCGATCCGCGCCAGGTAGGCGCCGCGGGCGATCAACGCGGGTGTGGTGTCCTGCGCGCCGGACAGCGCAGGGCGTCCCGACAGCCAGAGCTCCCGGCCCCACGCGCCGGCGAGCAGCAACGCGGCCATCAGCGGGACCGCGATCGCGAGGCCCAGCAGCAGCCGGACGAAGGTCCTCATCGGCGCCGCGTTGGACGTCTCGCCGGTCTCGCTGGCGGCGTCCCCGGCGCGCGGCTTGGAGGTCGGAGCCCCGCTCATGGCGCCAGCCCTCCACACGGCGCCGGCAAGGGCGTCGTCGACGGCGGTTCCGGGTGCGCGCCGGCGGGTTTCGCCGCGAGCCAGCTCGCGACGACGGCGATGTCGTCGGTCGACAGCGCCTTGGCCACGTCGGCCATGCAGTCGGGCGTGTGGGCGCGGCGCAGCCCGTTGCGCCACGCGCCGAGCTGCCCGACCAGGTAGTCGCGCGGCAGTCCGAGCAGACCGGGGATCGCCGGTTCGCGCCCCGCCATCGACGGGCCGTGGCAGGCCGTGCAGGCCGGCACCTTGCGCGCCGGATCGCCCTGCAGGATCAACCGCTCCGCGCGGGCCTGCTGCGCCGGGTCCAGGCCCGACGGTCCCGGCGCCGGATAAGGCACGTCGAGCGCCGCGAAGTAGCCGGCGATCTCGCGCAGGTAGTCGTCGCTCATGTGGCGCAGCAGCCCGGCCATCAGCGCGTGATGGCGGCGGCCGTCGCGGAAGCTCTGCAGCTGGTTGTAGAGGTAGCCCGACGGCTTGCCCGCGAGCCGCGGGAAGTAGCCCTGCGCCGTCGCGCGGCCTTGCGCGCCGTGGCACAGCGTGCAGGCCTGGATGCGTTCGCCGATGTCGTTGGTCAGCGGGCGCAACGGTCGCAAGGCGGCGGGACCAGCGGCGGGACCAGCGGCAGGTCCAGCGCCGGGTCCGGCCCCAGGGTCGGCCGGCGGCGTTGCGGTCGTCTGCGCGAACGCCGCGGAAGCGGTGGAGACCGCGGAGACGGCGGAGAGTCCCAGGCCCAGCACAGCGGCGATGAGGACACCCGGGAGGAATCGGGAGTGCTTCATCCGGCCATCATCGCCGATCACCGACGCGGGTGTCGGCGTGGTTGTCGGTGTGGTTGTCGGCGTGGTTGTGGAGCGGGTGCCGCCGAGTCAGCGTCGCTGGTCGGGCCCGGGCCATCGCACGGCCGCCCAGCCGTCGCGGCCCTGGTGCTTGGCCTGGTACAGCGCGCGGTCGGCGAGCGCGATCAGGTCCATCGACGGCACGTCGCCGTCGGCGACGCTGGCGATGCCGATGCTGGTCGTGATGGCGACGCCCGCGGGCCGCGCGGCCCGCACGGCCTCCACGATCTTGGCGGCGACCTGCTCGGCCTCCTCGGTCCGGTTCAAGCCCTCGAGCACCGCGACGAACTCGTCGCCCGCGAGGCGCGCCACATGGTCGCTGCCCCGCACGCAGCGTCGCAGCACGGCGGCGAAGTCGCGCAGCACGATGTCGCCGACGCCGTGCCCGTGCGTGTCGTTGATGGTCTTGAAGTGGTCGACGTCCAGGAACAGCAGCGCCAGCATCCGCCCTTCCCGCGCCTGACGGCGTTGCCGGGCGAGCGCGCCGGCCAGCGCCTGGTCGAACTCGCGCCGGTTCGGCAGTCCCGTGAGCGCGTCCGAGCTGGCCAGCCGCGCGAGTTGCGCCTCGGCCTGCTTCATGGCGGTGATGTCGATGGACAGCGTGAAGATGCCCGTCACGCGCCCGTCCGGCGCCACGTCCGGCATGTAGATCGAGCGCAGGTGCCGCTGTCTGCCGAGCATGGTCGAGGTGATCTCGAACTCGACGCGCTCGCCGCCCAGCGCCAGCGCCAGTTGCGCGCTGCGCTGGCTGGTGCTCGCGACGCCGAAGACCTCGTCGATGTGCAGCCCGAGCGCCGCCTGGGGGTCCAGCCCGAACCAGCTGCGTATCGTCTCGTTGGTGTAGCGCAGCTTGCGCTCCGCGTCGATGTAGCTGATGAAGACCGGCAGGTTGTCGGTGATCGCCTTCATCCGGCGCTCGCTGGCGGCGATCGCGGCCTCGGCGCGCTTGCGCTCGGTGATGTCCATGGAGCAGGCGTAGAAGCCCTCGACGCGGCCGCCCGCCAGCTCCGGCACGAAACTCTGGTGGAAGTGCAGCGTCTCGCCGTCGATGACCTGCTCCGCGTCGAAAGCCACCGCCTCGCCGCCGAGCACGCGCGCGATGAAGGGGCGCATCTGCGCGGCATTCTCTTCGCCGCGCACCTCTTCCAGCGTCTTGCCGATCAGCGACTGCGGATCGGCGTCGAAGACGCGGCCGATTTCCGCGTTGGCGAAGCGCAGACGGCCGCGTCCGTCGTAATGGCTGATCAGCGCCGGCACGTTGTCGGCGATGCCGCGCAGCAGCTTCTGCGTCCGCAGCAGGTCGCGCGAGCGCAGCATCACCTGCGAGGTCGCCAGCACCGTGAACAGCGCCAGCACCGCCAGGCCGGCCAGCATCAGCAGCTCGGCATGGGTGGCCTCGCGCCACAGCCGCTCGCTGATCGCCGCGCGCTCGGCGCGCAGCGACGAGGTCAGCTCGCCCAGCACGTCCCGCAGTTCATCCATGTGGTGCAGGCCCTGGTCGCCGTGCACCAGCTCCAGCGCCTCCTCATGACGGCCCGCATCGTGCAGCCGGATCGTCTGACCCATCTCCGTCATCTTGAGCTGGACCAGCTCCCGGATGCGGGCGAGCCTGGGCGCGTGGGCGGGGTCGTCGTCGCAGGCGCACAGGTCCACCAGGCGCCGGTCGAGGTTGCGCACCGCATCGCGGTAGGGCTGCAGGTAGCCGGGGCGCTGGGTCAGCAGGTAGCCGCGCTGGCCGGTCTCGGCATTGAGCAGGTCCTCGTTGAGCAGCGTCACCGCCGAGAGGACGGTGTTGAGGTGCTCGGCGCGGTGCAGGTCGTCGATGGTCGAGCGGGCGCGCCAGACCAGCAGCGTCACGATCACGGCCATCGCCACCAGCGCCCCCATCAGCAACGCCACGCCGCGACCGAGACTGGTGCGATGGATCGGCTCGGCGAAGGAACGCATGGCGAGGTCTCGGGCGGGGCGGTCTCTGGCGGGCCGCGGAAGCGTGGGGCCCTGGCGCGCGCGGGGACGGGCGCTCGACCGGCCGTGGCGGCAGCGGGGCCGGTGGGGACTGCGGACGATTATGGGGAGGGCCGTGCGATTGCCGTCAAGCCGGCATCGGCCCCGGAGCCCCGGCGGTGCCGGCATGCGACAGTCCGGGGATGCCCTCGATCTCCCTCCTGCGCCAGCCCGACCCGCACGGCCACGCGAAAGTCAGCTTCGTCGAGCTGTTCTTCGACCTCGTCTTCGTCTTCGCCGTCACACAGCTGTCGCACACGCTGATCGGCCATTTCGCGCATGACGGCGTCACGCTGGGCGGCGCGCTGCAGACCGGGTTCCTGATGGCGGCGGTCTGGTGGGTGTGGATCTTCACCTCGTGGGTGACCAACTGGCTGGATCCGGAGCGCCTGCCGGTCCGGATCTGCCTGTTCGCGATGATGCTGGCGGGGCTGCTGATGTCGGTCGCGCTGCCGCAGGCCTTCGGCGAGCGCGCGCTGATGTTCGCGGCCTCGTTCACCGCGATCCAGGTCGGGCGGACCTTGTTCTTCCTCTGGGCGGCGCGCGGCGCGGAGGCCGGGCTGGTGCGCAATTTCCAGCGCATCGGCGCGTGGCTGGCGGTGTCCGCGGTGCTGTGGATCGCCGGCGCCTTGAGCCCGTCGCTGCGCGTCCCGCTGTGGGTGGCGGCGCTGGCGATCGAGGTCGTCGGGCCGTCGGCCGGTTTCTTCGTGCCGGGGCTGGGGCGATCGACGACGGCGGACTGGACGATCTCCGGCGGTCACCTGGCCGAGCGCTGCGCGCTCTTCGTGATCATCGCGCTGGGCGAATCGCTGCTGGTGACGGGCGCGACCTTCGCGGAGACGCCGTTGACGGCCTCGAGCCTGCTGGCCTTCCTGGTGTCCTTCGCCGGGAGCATCGCGTTGTGGTGGCTGTATTTCGACACGACCAACGACTTCGCGACCGGTCGCATCACCCACAGCGACGACCCGGGGCGGCTGGCGCGGCTGGCCTACACCTACATCCACCTGCCGATCGTGGCGGGGATCATCGTCAACGCGGCGGCGGACGAGTTCGTGCTGGCGCATCCGGACGGCCACACCGACCTGAAGACGGCGCTGTGCCTGCTGGGCGGCGTGGCGATCTACGTGATCGGCGTGGGGCTGTTCAAGCGCGCGGTCGTCGGCCGCTGGCCGTGGTCGCACGGCGTGGCGGTGATCGTGCTGGCGGCGGCGGGGCCGTTCGTGCACGACTGGCCGCCGGTCGCGACCAGCGCCTTCGCCTGCGCGGTGCTGGTCGCGCTCGCCGCGTGGGAGCGGCGTTCGCGGGCGATGTGTCTCGCTCCCGACAGCGGGGATCGGGACGACGCGCCTAGCATCGGCGCATGAGCGCGCCCTCCTCCACCGCCGCCTCCGTCGGCTCCTCCGCCTTCCCGGCGGACCTCACCGTCGAGCCGCATCCGGCCGATGCCCTGTTTCCTGCGTCGACGCGACGCCTGTCCGTCGAGACCGAGCCCGGCGTGCGCATCCATGCGCGCGTGTGCGGCGAAGGTCCGCCGCTGCTGCTGATCCACGGACATCCGCAGACGCTGGTGATCTGGCACCGCGTGCTGCCGGCGCTGGCGGCGCGCTTCACCGTCGTGATGCCGGACCTGCGCGGCTATGGCGATTCCTCGAAGCCCACGGGCGACGAGGACCACGGCAACTACAGCAAGCGCCGCATGGCGCTGGACCTCGTCCGCGTGATGGCGGCGCTGGGTCATGCCCGCTTCCGCGTGCTGGCGCACGATCGCGGCGCGCGCGTCGCGCATCGGATGGCGGCGGATCATCCGGCCGCGGTCGAGCGGCTCGCGCTGCTGGACATCGCGCCGACGCTGGCGATGTACGAGCAGACGACCGAGGCCTTCGCGCGGGCGTACTGGCACTGGTTCTTCCTGATCCAGCCGGCGCCGATGCCGGAGCGGCTCATCGAGGCCGATCCGGCGGCGTATGCGTTGGACGTGATGGGCCGGCGGCACGCGGGCCTGTCGGCCTTCGACCCGCGCGCGTTCGCCGAGTACCAGCGCGCACTGGCGCTGCCGGGCACCGCGCACGGCATGTGCGAGGACTACCGCGCCGCGGCGGGCATCGACCTGGACCACGATCGTGCGGACCGCGACGCCGGCGTGAAGCTCGCGATGCCGCTGCGCGTGTACTGGGGCGCGCAGGGCGTGGTGGCGAAGTGCTTCGACCCGCTGAAGGAATGGCGCCGCGTCGCGGCGGACGTCGACGGCGGGCCGCTGCCCTGCGGTCACTACATCCCTGAAGAAGCGCCGGATGCGCTGCTGGCGGCGGTGATGCCGTTCCTCAGCGAGGGGCTTTGAGCGGAGCCGCCGCGAGGCCCGTTAGGCTGCACGCCTGGCAGTGTCCGACGTGGACGGAGTGACGGGATGAACAAGCTGGTGGCGATCGGACAGTTCCTGGGCGGCGCGGTCCTGTGGATTGCGGCGGTGGTGGCGGGCTACAACGCGATCCAGCCGCTGATCGGCGCCGCGGAAGGCACGGGCGCACCAGCGGGCGCCGGCGGGGCGTTCGTGATCGTGCTGCTGCTGGCGGCGATCGGCACGTGGCTCATGCGCGCCGGCTGGCGCCGGTTGCGGGCGCGCGCCAGAATCTTCAGCTGGGGAAAGTGCCGCCTG
>CBIHMU010000046.1:0-45977 GCA_966211105.1 uncultured Burkholderiales bacterium | reverse complement strand
GGCCCGGGCCGCGGCCGACCGGTCCGTACGCCGCGCGCGGGAGCGGCGTACGCCGTTCGGCTCGTGGCTGCTCGGCACCGAGACGCAGTCGACGCGGCGGTTGCGGGTGCGGGTGCAGGTGCCGCGAACGGATCCGGGCTCGCGGGCGGCGCGGGGGCATCGGCGCGCCTGATCGATTTCAACGACGCCGCCGCGCAGATGATGGGCGGCTCGGAGGCGAGAGGCCAGCTCTGGCGCGCCTGCGAGGAACGTCTGCCCGAGGAACTCCGCCGGGCGCTGGCGCAGCCCGACCTGCAATCCGGCAGCGCCTGCGGCGCCTGGTGGCTGTGCCTGACGGCGCTGCCGCACGGCGGCGGCATGCTGCTGAGCCTGTGGCCGCAGGGCGCGGCCGAGACGGTGCCGGCGGCGCTGGCGATGCAGGCGGCGGAGCAGGCGCGGGCGGACCAGGCCTCGTTCAGCTACACCGTGTCGCACGACCTGCGCGCGCCGCTGCGCGTGGTCGAGGGCTTCACCCGCATCCTCAAGGAAGACTACGGCCGGCTGCTGGACCGCGCCGGCAACGACCACCTGGACCGCGTGCTGGGCGCGTCGACGCGGATGCACAGCATGATCGACTCGTTGCTGGCGCTGTCGCACCTGTCCTCGCAGTCGCTGCGGCACGAGACGGTGGACCTGTCGCTGCTGGCGTCGCAGGTGGTGGAGGAACTCCGCCGCGGTACGCCGACCCGGTCGGTCGATGCGCAGGTCCAGCCGGGCCTGCGGGTGCAGGGCGATCCGACGCTGCTGCGGATGGTGCTGGAGAACCTGCTCGGCAACGCGTGGAAGTACAGCGGCAAGCGCGACCATGCCGAGATCCGCTTCGAGTCCGAGCAGCGCCAGGGCGAACGGGTGTTCGTCGTCATCGACAACGGCGCCGGTTTCGACATGCGCTTCGCGGACCGCCTCTTCGGCGTGTTCCAGCGGCTGCACAGCGCGAGCGACTTCCAGGGGACCGGCGTGGGCCTGGCCTCGGCACGACGCATCGTGCGCCGGCACGGCGGCGACATCTGGGCCGAATCGGAAGTCGGGCAGGGCGCCCGCTTCTACTTCACCTTGCCGAACTGACCGCCCGCATGGGCTGGCCGACCGGATCGGCCGATGCGAGCCGCCGGCATCGCCGGCATGTCGCCAGGACCGCCGCGATCGCGGTCCGGGACGTCCCGAACTCAGCTCCCGAGCGCGAGCTGCTCGACCGCCTCGACGATGCGCCGGGCCTGTTCCCCGGACTCGATCGCCTGTTCCGCGGCCATGCGTTCCAGGCGCGACAGCGCCTGTGCGCGGGTCAGCGAGTAGCGGTGCATCAGCACGCCCAGGGCCATCGCCTCGACGACTTCGAGCGAGGCGCTCGGCTCCACGGCTGGCGCGGGCGGCGCCGCGACGGTGCGGGCGGGACGGTTGGCGAAGGCGGCCTCGACGGCGGGGACGATCTGGTGGATGTCCAGCGGCTTGACGAGGTAGGCGAGGGCGCCGAGTTCCTTCACCTTGGCCACGGTGGCCTCGTCGGCGAAGGCCGAAAGGAACATGAAGGGCAGCTGCAGGTAGTCGCGCAGGTAGCCGGCGACGTCGAAGCCGGTCATGCCCTCCATGCGGATGTCCAGCAGCGCGAGGTCGGGCCGGTGCTGGCGGGCGATCAGGATGGCGTCGTCGCCGTTGTCGGCGTCGAACACCTCATAGCCGGCCTGGGCGAGACCGTGCGCCAGGGTGGCGAGCACCAGCCGGTCGTCGTCCACGACCAGGATGCGGCCCTTGCCGCTCGCGCCCACGTCCTTGCTCACGCCATCCAAGCTGCTCACGCTGCTCCCGACTTCAAGACCACCAAGGCCAACCCCAATCGATGGGGCACCCGGGATTGTCACCGAAATGCCGCGGGCGGGTCTGCGCCGGCCGGGCCCCGGTTTCGGGTGGTCACAAGTGACCCCGGGGGACGGGCAGCGGTGGCGGTGTCGAGCTGGGAATGAACGATGCGGTGCAAGGGGCCACCAAGGTCGCCGAAGGACTTACAGCGCCTCCAGCAACTGCACCCCCGGCGGCCAGAGGCTGAGTTCGCACACCACCTGCTCGCCGTCCTGCGTGAGCCCCAGCAGCGCGCTGCGCCGCGGCAGCAGCGCGCGCACCAGCCCCAGGCCGGAAACGCCGCCGCGCACCTGCGCGAGGTCGAAGCCCGCCGGCAGCGTCCCCCGGTTGACGATGCGCAGCACCACCTGCTCGGGGTCGAAGCGCAGCGCGCAGCGCACCGGCGTCTCGCCGCCGTGTTTCACCGCGTTGGTGAACAGCTCGTTGAGCGTCAGCGCAATCGGGATCGCCTCGGCTTCGGGCAGACCCCAGCGGTGCGACTGCTCGGCCATGGCGCCGTCGATCTCGACCAGGATCTCGCGCCCGAACATCCGCTGCACCGAGCCCATCACCGCCTCGACGACCTTGCGCAGCCGCAGCGGTCCCGACATCCCCACCTGCAGCCCGTAGACCTGCGCGATCGCCTGCACCTGGCCGACGGCCTCGTTGATGACCGTGCGCACCTCGGGTCTGCGCGCGGCGATCTGCTGCAGCAGGCCGGCCACGCCCTGGAGGTTGTTCTTGATCCGGTGGTGGACCTCGCGCACCAGCAGCTCGCGCTGCGCGATGGCCGCCTCCAGCCGCGCGGCTTCCTGCGCGCGCTGCTGCGTGACGTCGCTGGCGACCAGCAGCAGCTGCTCCGGCTCCAGTTCGCCGCTGGCATCGTTGACGCCCGCCAGGTGCAGCAGCCGCGCATCCCAGATCCGCGCCTGGCCGCGCACCGTCAGCCGGTACTCGCGCTGCAGCACCTCGCTGCTCTGCAGCGCGAACTCCATGTCCGAGCGGATGGTCTGCGCCTCGTCGCCGCTGCCGAAGAGCGCCTCCAGGCTCGCGCCCAGCAGCTCTTCCTCGGGCCGGCCCGCCAGCGCCGCCGCGGCCTGGTTGATCTGCCGCACCTGCAGCGTGCGCGCGTCGTGCAGGCTGATGGCGATGGGCGCGGCCTCGATGATCCGGTGCAGCGAGGCCTGCGCCTGCTGGCTTTGCGCCTCGGCCTGCCGGCGCCGTTCGATGTCGAGCAGGGCGTAGGTCAGCTGCCGCGAGCTGTCCGGCCCGACCGTCGCCACCGCGTTGCCGACCACCCAGAACTCCCGCCCGTCGCGCGCGACCACGCGGCACTCGAAGGTCTCGGCCTGGCCCTCGGGCAGGTCGTCCAGGTAATGCGTCTGACGGAACGGATGGTCCGGCGCCTCGGTCGCGACGCTGCTGATCGGATGACCGGCGAATTCCGGCAGGTCCCCGCCGAACATGCGCCGCGCCGAGCGGTTCATCCACTCGATGCCCTGCCGGCCCACCGTCACGATGCCGACCAGCACCGAGTCGAGCACCGCGCGCTCGCGCTCGGTCTGCAGGTTCAGGGAATGCTGCAGCAGCTCGTTGCGCTCCTGCGCCTGGTGGTGGTCGGTGATGTCGACGGTCAGCACCGAGGTCGTCTTCTGGCCCGAGGCCAACTGGCCGATCTCGACCCGCGTCATCAACCAGCGCAGGCCGTGCTCGGGATGCCGGACCGCGTAGCGCGCCACCGTCGGCGTCGCCTGCTTCAGCGCCTGCTGGAGCTTCTCGTATTCGGCGCGCGATTCGGGCTCGACCATGTCGCGGTTGACGCCCTGCAGCGCCGGCGCAGGCCGCATGCCCACGTCGCCGGGGAGGGGCGGCGGAGGCGGTGCGCCGGTGCCGGGCCGCGACCAGCCGCCTTCCGCCTGGAAGGTCGCCAGTCCCACGCCCGCCGTGTCCATCAAGGTCTGCAGCTGCTGTTGCGCGAGCTCCAGGTCCTGCTCCGCGCTGCGGTCCTCGAGCATCACCAGCGTGCGCGGTCGCGTCCACGGGCCGCTCAACCGGCGGGCGCGCACACGGATCCAGCGCCGGCGGTCGCCGGGCGGCGCGAGCAGCGCGTTGCGATGCGTCTCCTGGCCCGACTCGGGGGCCCTGGCATGCAGCAGGTCGCGCCACTCGGACGGCAGCTCGTGCAGGCTGATCGGCATCTGCGGGCTCAGCCGCCGGCACAACGCCGCGAACGCCCCGTTGAAGCGCAGCAGCAGGCCCTGGTCGTCATGCATCAGGGCGGGCAGGGGGCAGAGGTCGAGCCACTGGTCGATCTCGGATTGCATCCGGTCCGCGCGTTCGCGCGCCGCCAGCTCGGTGCTGTGGTCCTGCAGCAGCGCCAGGCCCAATCCGCCCGCCATGCCGTCCAGCGGGTGCACCCAGGCCTGCAGCAGATGATCGCGACCCTGGTCATCGACCAGGCGCAGCTCCTGCGCCTTGCCGCTGGGCAGCAGGCGCTCACCTTTGAGCGAGATCGCGCCCATCAGCCCCTGCAGCCGCGCGTTGCTCAGCAAGACCTGGCCCTTGGCGTCCAGCACGAAACCCGGCCACGGACCCTCCCACAGGCCCGCGAGCAGGTCGGGCAGCGCCAGACCACGAGCCGTCAGCAGCGCGCGCAGGGCGTCGAGATCGGGGGAGGCGAGGGGGAGTTGGGTGGACACGGGTCGAGTTTATGCCGGGTGGGGATCGCCGATCTGCAACGGTTTGAGCGTTGGCCGCCAGGTCGCAGGGCCCCGGCGGCAAGCGCCGAAACCCTGCGACCTGCCGTCCCCCATCGCCGTCTCACTTCCACGGTTTTGCTACCGAGGACCGCAATGGAAAAGGCCTCGCGGCGGTGCGGCGAGGCCTTGTGTTCCTTGGGCGTCGAGCGCCCGGGTTCACTCGAGTTGCGAGGCCTTGTGCAGCGCGCGCAGCACGGCGCCGTTCACTTCGTCGGGGCCCAGCATCAGCGTGTCGAGCGCGGCACGGACGTCGAAGACCGATTCGTTCTCGATCGCCTGCACCAGGTCGAGGTAGCCCTTGTACGGACCGGTCTGATCGACCAGCGCCTGGCGCACGCGCTCAGGCACCGGGATCGACTGCAGCAGCTTCTCGAACGGCTGCTTCAGCATGTGGTCCAGCAGCGAGAACAGGCCGCAGATGAACATCTCGTCGCGGACCTCGGCGTCCGTCATGCTCTTGGCCAGCTCTTCCATCACCAGGCCGCGGCGCAACGCGCCGAACATCACCGGACGCATCGCGTGGTCCTTGCTGGCCGTGGCCAGCAGCAGCGCCAGCCAGCGGCGCAGGCGCGCATACCCCAGCAGCATGATCGCGTGACGGAACGAGGACACCTCGACCGACAGGCCGAAGGCCGCGGAATTCATGTAACGCAGCAGCTTGAAGGCCAGGCTGGGATCGCGTTTGAGCGTCTGCTCCAGGCGCTCGACGTCCTCGCCCTGGTCGACGCGCGACATCAGCTCGACGATGACCTGCAGGTCGGCCTGTGCATCGTTGCGGGCCGCCGGGGCGGCGGGCGCCTCGAACTCGCCGTGCACGGTCCAGCCCAGCACGCCGGCCGCGCCCGCATCCAGCGCCCGCTTGAAGTCGTCGCCGTTGCGCGCGCCGGAGACCAGCACCGACTTGCCCACCGGCAGCGGACCGCCGCCCAGTTCCTGCAGGTCCAGCACCAGCTGCTTGAAGCCGGCCGCGTCGGAGCGGCCCTTCAGCAGCGCGCCGCGCGCCTGCGCCTGGGCGGCGAGGTCGGCGTCGGACAGCAGGAAGGCAGGGACCTCGATCTTGAAGTTGCCCGGCAGCGCGGCGGCGAGCAGGCCCTTGAGCAGGCCCTCGTGCGCCACGTTCAGCAGCACGGGTTTGGTCGGGAAGGCCTCGGCCAGCGCCGCCAGCAGCTCGCCGGCGTCGGGCGTGCCCTCGGGGCGAAGCGCGAACACCGTGACGCGGGTGGCCTCGATGTCGAAGGACTTGGAAACCAGGGGCGCGTACCCCAGGGCCACTTGGCCCAGCACGGCGTGTGTCGAGTTCATGCAGATCGGCGCATCAGGAGTTGATGTACTGGAACAGCGACATGCGCTGCACCATCGAGTAGGTCTTCAGCGCCGCATCGTAGCCCGTCTGCTGATTCTGGAAGTCGGAAATGCCCTGGGTCATGTCCAGATCCTCTGCGGCAGATTGCTCAGCCTTGTTGTAAACCTTGAGCGTCTGCAGCCGGGACTCGGAACCGTCCAGGTTGTTCATCTGTTCGCCCACCTGGCTGCGCACGTTGGCGAGGTTGCCCATCACGGCGTCCAGGTCGCGCAGGTTCATCAGGTTGGCCTGCGTGATCTCGGGGCCGGTGCGGCCGGTGGTCTTGAGCGATTCGACGGTGCGGTCCAGCACCTCGAAGAGCTTCAGGTCGGCCGTCGCGGGCTTGACGCTGAAGGTGTCGCCGTCGGACGGGGCGCCGGCGATGGTCATCGCCATGCCGTCGAACTTGACGCTCTGGCCGGCGGCGTAGTTGTCGCTGGCGACCGGCACGTGGCCCTGCGATTCGTTGAAGACCGTGTAGGTCTGCGACGGCGCGGTGCCGCTGACGACGATGCTGTAGCTGTCGCCGGTGACCAGCGCCGGATCGGTGACGCGGCCGGCGTCGATGTAGCCGGTCGAGGCCTTGCCGGTGAGCGCGTTGGGCGCGGGGCCGGTCTCGAAGGTGCCGTTGCCGCTGCGCGCCTGCTCCCAGGCCTGGCGGCCGTCGACGCTGAGCGGATAGTTCTCGAGGTTGCCGGTGGTGACGCTGCCCGAGATGCCCTCGAAGCCGACGCCGCCGCCGATGCGCTTGCCCGAGGCGTCGCGTTGCACCGGGTTGTCGAGGAAGGGCGTGCCCGAGGTGCCCTGGCCGGAGAACAGATAGCCGCCGGCGCCGTCGGTGCGGTTGGCGATCGACAGCAGCTGGTCGCGCAGGCCCTGGATCTTGGTGGCCAGGCCCTGGCGCTCCGGGTCGCTGTAGCTGGCGTTGCCGGCGGCGACCAGGGACTCGCGGATCTGCTGCAGCAGCTCGTTGGCGTCGCCCAGGCCGCTTTCGGCCAGCGTCATGCTGTTGCGGCTGGCGTCGAGCGCGCGCTGGCTGGCATCGACCTGGCCGATCGAGGTGCGCGCCCGCTCGGCACGGGCCGCGCCGGTCGGGTCGTCGCTGGCCTTCTCGACGCGCTTGCCGCTGGTCAGGCGCTGCTGCGCGTCCTGCATCTCCTGCTGGCGGCGCTGCAGCGTGGCAATGCTGGTGTCGAACATGTTGTTGGTCGAGAGTCGCATGGCGGCGTCCTTCAGTATTCAGGCCAGGGGTCAGGCGAGGGTTCAGGCGATCGTTCGCGCATCGGGGGCGGCGGGCCGGGCGCGTCAGCGGCCGACCACGCTCAGCAACTGGTCGAACAGGCTCTGCGCGGCCTGCAGCATCTTGGCGGCGGCCTGGTAGCCCTGCTGGAACTGCATCAGCTTGGCCGCCTCCTCGTCGAGGTTGACGCCGGCCTGGCTGGAGCGTGTCTGCTCGGTGTCCGAGGCCACCGTGGTGGAGACCTGCGCCAGGTAGTCCGCGCCCTGCACGCGCGAGCCGATGTCGGCCATCGCGGCGGCGTAGGCCTCGTTGACGGTCTGGCCGCGCGACAGCGTGCCGTCGACCTGCAGCTGCTTGCCCAGGAAGGGCTCCTTCTGCATCGCGAGGAAGGCCTTGGCGTTGCCGTTGTTGGTCGCGACCACCTGGTCCGAGACCTGCATCGCGATCTTGTCGCCCTCGCGCGGCACGCCGTTGATGCTCAGCTCGAAGCCCAGGTCGACGCCGTTGGCCGGATCGTTGCCGATCTTGCCGCCGGCCTTCCAGGTGCCGCTGACCTGCGTGTTGTCCGACAGCGTGATCGTGTAGTTGATGCTGTTGTCGGCGTTGACGGCGCCGAACTCGACGGTCGCGGGCTGCTTGCTCTTGTCGAACTTGTCGTTGATCGCGTAGAGCGTGTCGACGGTCGCCGTGCCCTTGTTGTTGATGTTGGTCGTGCCGATGATGGGCGACGCCGCCGCCAGGCCGGACGGATCGTCCAGCGCGCGCTTGAAGCTGCCCGCCGCGTTGGCCACCGGCTCCAGCAGGAAGCTGTCGCCCTGCTGCATGGTGCCGGTCGTCGACAGGCTGATGCCGTAGGCCGCCTTGATCTGGTCGTTGTTCATGATCGTCGGCTGGCCGCCCGGGCGCACCGCGATCTGGTAGCTGTCGGGCGTGCCGGTCGGATCCGGCGTGACCATGAAGGACAGCGCCGGCACCAGCGAGCCGTCGGTGACGGTGGCGCTGAGCTTGGCGTCGCCGCGGTTGGTCGTCGCCGGCAGCACCGTCGGATTGGCGATGGTGAACAGCGGTCCGCCGGCCTGCGCCTTCAGGTCGATGCCCAGGCTCTGCTGCTCGTTGACGCGGGTGGCGATCGCGGTCGCCATCTGGCCGAGCAGGTTGCGGGCGTCCTGCAGGTGGGTGTTCTGGTAGCGCAGCATCGCCGTCAGCGAGCCGCCGGTCAGCGTGCTGTCGTCCAGCGCGCGCGTGCCGCTGGTGTCGGTGATCGAGAGCTGCGCGCGCCCGCCGTCGTACGGGTCGGGCGTGACCGAGAGCTGCTGCGCCTGGCCGCCGAGCACCAGCACCTGGCCGCCGCCGATGAACACGCCGGTCGTGCCGTCGCGGCTGTTGGGCACGGTGCTCACCTGCACGTACTGGCTGAGCTGCGAGATCAGCTGGTCGCGCTTGTCGAGCAGGTCGTTGGGGGTGTGGCTGGTGCCGGCCGAGCGGGCGATCTGGTCGTTCGCCGCGGCGATCTGCTTGGCGAGTTCGTTGACCTGCTTGACGTCGGCGTTCATGTCGCTGACGACGCCCGACTGGAGATCGGCCAGCTGCTGGCCCGCGCTCTGGAAGCGCGCGGCCAGCGCCTGCGCCTTGCCCAGCACGACCTGGCGCGCGGACGGATCGGACGGGCGGCTGGCCACGTCCACCAGCGCGTTCAGGAAGTCGTTGGCGGACTGGCCGATGCCGTCGTCGCCGGTGGGGAAGAGCTTCTCCAGCTGCGCCAGCTGCGACTGCATGGTCGTGTCGGCGAAGGCCTGCGACTTGGCGGCCGCCGCCTCGCGGGTCAGGAACTCGTTGTGCGAGCGGGTCACCGTCTGCACGTTGACGCCCTTGCCGAAGTAGCCCGCGCCGGTGAACTGGCCCTCGGGCGTGGTCAGCACCACTTCCTGGCGGGAGTAGCCCTGCGTGTTCGCGTTGGCGATGTTCTGGCCGATCGTCTGCAGCGCCGCCTGGTTGGCGAACATGGCGCGCATGCCGAGCGAGAGCAGCGGGGAGGTACTCATGGCGGGGGCCTCGGTCTTTGCTGGGCGTTCTGGGCGTTCAGGACGTGCTCAGCGGCGCGCGATCAGGCCAGCGCGCGCTGCACGCGCATCGTGGTGTTGATCGTGCGCGCCAGCTTGGTCGCGTACTCGGGGTCGGTGGCGTAGCCGGCCTTCTGCAGGCCCTTGGCGAAGCCCTCGGCGCTGCCGGTGTTGGCCTTGGCGACGACGTCGCGGTAGCGGTCGTTGTTGCCGATCAGCTTGGCGTAGTCCTTGAAGGCCTCTTCGTAGCTGCCGTAGGCGCGGAACTTGGCCGTCACCTTGGTCGGCTTGCCGTCGACGTACTCGGTGGTCTGCACTTCGGCGACCTTGCCGGTCCAGTTGGCGCCGGCCTTGATGCCGAAGACGTTGAAGCTGCTGGAGCCGTCCTTGTTCAGGATCTCGCGCTTGCCCCAGCCGGACTCGTGCGCCGCCTGCGCGATCATGAAGCTGGCCGGGATGCCGGTCGACGCCTGCGCCGACTTGGCGGCGGCGTCGTGCTTCAGGATGAAGTCCTGCACGTGCGGCTGCACGTTCTTGACGGCCAGCGCCGGCAGCTGCTGGACCTTGGTGGCGTCCTTGGCCGTCGGCAGCTCGCCGTCCTTGACGCCGAGCTGGCGCTGCAGATGGCGCTCGATCGCCTGCGACAGGCCGCCGGGCAGGCCGGTCATCTTCGCGGCGTACTGCTGGTCCAGCATCTCGCCGCCCATCTGGGTCGCCGAGTTCTCCATCATCCCGCTGTTCATCGTGGCCTGGCGCATGCTCTTCATCACTTCCTGCATGAAGAGGGCCTCGAACTGGCGCGCGGTCTCCTTGACGGCGGCCTTGGGATCGCGCGACGCGGTGCCCTTGAGCTGTTCGACCGAGCGCGTGTCGGACGACAGACCGTTCACGCCCATGCCGAGCGCGGTGCTGAGGGGGGTGGAGAGGGCCATGTCAGATCACCTCGAGTTCGGCGTTCAAGGCGCCGGCGCTCTTCATCGCCTGGAGGATCGCCAGCAGGTCCTGCGGCGTGGCGCCCAGCGTATTGAGCGCCTTGACGACGTCGTTCAGGCGCGCGCCGGCCGGCAGCTGGATCAGCGAGCCGGGGTCCTGCTTGATCGAGATGTCGGTCTTCTGCGTGACCGTGGTCTGGCCGCCGGACAGCGCGTTGGGCTGGCTGACCTGCGGCGTGCTGGAGATGGTCACCGCCAGGTTGCCGTGCGCGACCGCGCAGGGCTGCAGCGTGACGGCCTGGTTCATGACGACCGAGCCGGTGCGCGCGTTGATGACGATGCGGGCGGACGGGATCTCCTGGTCGAAGCTCAGGTTCTCCATGTCGGCCAGGAAGGCGACGCGCGCGTCCGGCGCCAGCGGCGCGCGGACCTTCACGACGCGGCCGTCCAGCGCCATGGCCGTGCCTTCGCCCTTGGACCTGTTGATGGCCTTGGCGACGGCGCGCGCGGTGCCGAAGTCGCTGGCGTTCAGGTCCAGCTGCAGCCACTCGTTCTGCTGCAGCGGCGTGGGCACGCTGCGCTCGACCAGCGCGCCGCCGGGGATGCGGCCGGCGCTGAGGTGGTTGATCTGGACCTTGGAACCGCCCGCGGACGCGCCGGCGCCGCCGACGATCAGGTTGCCCTGGGCGATCGCGTAGACCTGGCCGTCGGCGCCGCGCAGCGGCGTGGCGATCAGCGTGCCGCCGCGCAGGCTCTTGGCGTTGCCCATCGACGAGACGACGACGTCCAGCGGCTGGCCGGGTTGCGCGAACGGGGGGAGGGAGGTGGTGATCATCACCGCCGCGACGTTGCGCGGCTGCATGGTCACGCCGGGCGGCAGCAGCACGCCGAACTGCTGCAGCATGGCCGTCATGCTCTGGCCCGTGAACGGGGCCTGCGTGGTCTGGTCGCCGGTGCCGTCCAGGCCCACGACCAGGCCGTAGCCGGTCAAGGGGTTGGAACGCACGCCCTGCACCGCGGCGACTTCCTTGATGCGCGTCGCCTGGGCCGGCGTCGCGATCGCGAACAGGGCCATCAGCGCGAGCAGGCCGGAGGCCAGCAGGCGAGGGGAGCTGGAGAAGAAGCGGGGGAAGGTGGTGGGGTACATCTCGGTCACACGGTTGGCAGACTCGTGTGACCGATTGTGGGGAAACTTAAATGGGCGAAAGGTTCAAGAAGAAGCGGGATAGCCAGCCAATTCCGTGCGCGTCGGCGACGGCGCCGCGACCGCGCTGCTCGACCCGGACGTTGGCGATCGCGGTGGAGGCGACGACGTTCCCCTGGCGGATCGACTGCGGGTCGACCTGGCCGTAGAAGCGCAGCACGTCCACGTTGGCGTTGACGCCGACCTGCTTCTCGCCCGAGATCAGCAGGTGGCCGTTGGGCAGCACGCCGGTGACCACGGCGGTGATGGTGCCGGAGAAGTCGTTGGTGTTCTCGTTCGTGCCCTTGCCGGTGCTCTTGCTCGACGAGGATCCGCCCACGTCGGCGCGCCCGGCGCCGAAGGAGTTCGCGGCGATGCCCGGGATCGCGGTCACGGCGGCGGCCAGGGCGCCGCTCTTGTCCAGTTCGCTGGTCGACTTCTGCGTCGCGCTGACCTTCTCGGTGATGGTCACGGTGACGATGTCGCCGACCAGGCGGGCGCGGTGATCCTCGAACAGCGGCCGGTAGTTCGCGTTCTGGTAGATGGCGCCGTTGTTGGCCGAGGCCGGGATGGGCTCGGGCATCTTCACGACCGGCGCCGGCTGCATGTCGACGCGCGGCTGCGGGTACATGGTCGAGCAGGCGCTCAGCGCAAGCGCGGCCGGCACGAGGGCCAGGGTGACGAGCGAACGGGGCAGGGACGGGAACGAAGGCATGACGACTCCTAGGATCGCGGACAGGAACGAGGGCCCCCGCATCGTCGCGCGGGCGCTCAGCGCCCGGTCGGTGGAAGAGCGGGGCTCAGGCCGGTCAGATCTGCGAGAGCTTCTGGAGCATCTGGTCGGTGGTCTGGATCGCCTTCGAGTTCATTTCGTAGGCGCGCTGCGTCTGGATCATCTGCACCAGCTCCTCGACGACGTTGACGTTCGAGGTCTCGACGAAGCCCTGCTGCACCGTGCCCAGGCTGTTCTGGCCCGGGGCGCCGGTCTGCGGCGTGCCGGAGGCGACGGTCTCGGCGTAGAGGTTGCCGCCCAGCGATTCCAGCCCCGGCGGGTTGATGAAGTTGGCCAGCTGCAGCTGGCCCAGCGTCGTCGGCGTGGCGCTGGCGGCGGTGGTGACGCTCACCGTGCCGTCGGCGCCGATGGTCAGCGTCTTGGCGTCGGCCGGGACGATGATGCCCGGCAACACGGTGTTGCCGTTGTTGGTGACGATCTGGCCGTTGGCGTCGAGCTGGAAGCTGCCGTCCCGGGTGTAGGCGGTGGTGCCGTCGGGCATCTGGATCTGGAAGAAGCCGTTGCCCTTGACGGCCACGTCCAGGTAGTTGGACGTCTGCGTCAGGCTGCCCTGCGAGTGGCTGCGCGAGGTCGCGACCGCGCGCGAGCCCAGGCCGACCTGCATGCCGGTGGGCAGCGTGGTCTGCTCGGTGTTGTTGGCGCCGGGCTGGCGCAGCGTCTGGTACATCAGGTCTTCGAAGACCGCGTGCGACTTCTTGAAGCCGTTGGTCGAGACGTTGGCGAGGTTGTGGGAAATCACGTCCAGCTGGGTCTGCTGGGTTTCCATGCCGGTCTTGGCGGTCCAGAGCGAGCGAAGCATCGAGGTCTCCTAATCCTGTGGCGAAGGCGGTTCCGTACTGCGGACTGTCGGCAGGCGGATCAGCTGTCGGACAGCAGCTTGGAGGCTGCCTGGCCGTGGGTCTGGGCGATCGAGAGCATCTTCATCTGCTGCTCGAACTGGCGGGCGGCGGCGATCATGCCGACCATGGTCTCGACCGGGCTCACGTTGGAGCCTTCGAGGGCGCCCGACTGCAGCCGGGCGGCGGGATCGGCGGGCAGCGGGTCGCCGCCGTCGGCGATGAACAGGCCGTCGTCGCGGCGCGTGAAGCGGCCGTCCTCGGTGACCAGCTTGATGCGGCCGATGTTGACCGGACGCTGGCCGTCGGACTTGGCCACGACGGTGCCGTCGTCGCCGATCGAGATCGTCGAGTTGGGCGGCACCGTGATCGGACCGCCGTCGCCCAGCACCTGCAGGCCGTTGCGCATGCGCAGCACGCCCTCCTGGTCGACGTCCATCGAGCCGGCGCGGGTGTAGGCCTCGGTGCCGTCCAGCGCCTGCACCGCCATCCAGGACCTGCCCTTCATGGCGACGTCCAGGTTGCGGTCGGTGGTCGTGATCGGACCGGCGCTCAGGTCGTGGCCGGTGGTCGTCTCCAGCGCGAAGGCGCGCGTGGTCGCGCCGTCGCCGCGGATCGGCACCGCGCGGAACGCCTGCAGTTCGGCCCGGAAGCCGTTGCTGTTGGCGTTGGCGAGGTTGTTGGAGAGCACGTCCTGGCGCGACATCGCCGCCTGGGCGCCGCTCATCGACAGGTAGATCATGCGGTCCATGGCAATTCCTCAGCGATCGGCAACGGGATGGGTCAGGACGTCGGCGCCTGCATCAACGCAGGTTGACCAGCGTCTGCAGGACCTGGTCCTGCGTCTTGATGGTCTGCGAGTTGGCCTGGTAGACGCGCTGCGCGGTCATCATGTTCACCAGCTCGGAGGTCAGGTCGACGTTGGATTCCTCCAGCGCGCCGGGGGTCAGCGAGCCCAGGTTGCCGTCGCCCGGGACGCCGACGACCGGATCGCCCGACGAGTTCGTGCGCGCCCAGACGTTGCCGCCCAGCGGCTGCAGGCCTTGCGGGTTGCGGAAGTTGGCCAGTTCGACCTGGCCGGCCGGCTTGGATTCGCCGTTCGAATAACGGGCGGTGACGATGCCGTTGTCTTCCAGCTTGATGCCGACCAGCTGGCCCGGCGCGTAGCCGTTCTGGGTCAGGTCGGTGACGGCGAAGTTGGAGCCGTTCTCGGTCGCCGAACGCAGGTCGAAGCTGATGCCCTTGACCGACGGATCGGACGGGTCGGCCGGCGGCGCCGGGATCGGCAGCGTCGGGGCGCCCTGCGAGTTCGTGCCGGCGGGGATCTTCAGGTTCAGGAACTCGCTCGGGCCGGGCGAGACCGGCTTGCCGCCGGTGGGCAGGAAGGTCATCTGCGTGAACGGCGTCAGCGGGTTGCCCTTGGCGGTGCCGTCGTCGGTCTCGATCGGGTTGCCCTGCGAGTCGAACTGGACGGCGCTGCCGTTGGCCGTCAGGTAGACGTTCCAGACGGTGTTGCCGTTGGCGTCGTCGTTGTTGGCGCGCTGGAAGTACATCGTGAGCGCGGTGGGCTGGCCCTTGGCGTCGTACACGGTCATCGACGTCGCGTTGTTGTACGTCGTCGGATCGTTCAGCGTGATGCCGGTCTTGTCGATCTTGGGCGAGTTCGGGTCGGCCGGATCGGTCAGGTCGTAGGCGGCGGTCGGGCCGGCGCGGGAGTCCAGGTTGAACTCCATCTTGATGTCGCTGGTGACCTTGGGGTCGATGCCCCCGGTGGGCAGCTTCAGCCCTTGCGCCAGGCCCGGCTGGATCACGCCGTTGGCGTCGGCCGGGTAGCCCATCAGCTTGAGCTGGTCGTTGTTGACGATGTTGCCGTCCTTGTCGACCTTGAACTGGCCGTTGCGGGTGTACACCGTCGGGCTCTTGCCGTCCGACACCTGGAAGAAGCCGGCGCCGTTGATCGCCAGGTCCATCGGGTTCTCGGTGATCGAGATGTTGCCCTGCGTGAACTGCTGGGCCACCGTCTGGACCTGCACGCCGATGCCGACGTCGCTGGTGCCGGCGCCGTTGAGCGAGGCGGCGTACATGTCGGCGAACTCGGCCCGCGACGACTTGGCGCCGTAGGTCTGCGAGTTGGCGATGTTGTTGCCGATGACTTCCAGGTTCTTGCTGGAAGCGTTCAGTCCGGAGAGGCCTTGTTGGAAGCTCATGGTCGTGTCCTTGGGCGATTCAGGCGCGAATCTGCGGGGTCAAGCGGGGGGCTGGGCTGGGGGGCAGAACTGCTGGGATCAGCCCAGCGAGCGGACCTTGTCGTAATCGACCAGGCCGGAATTCTTGAGTTCGAGCTGCAGCGTGGCGCCGCTCGTGTTCACCGCGCGCACCGTGTCGCGGGTGAGGGTGGTCGCCGTGACCGGCGCGCTGGCGTTGGTCGCCGTGACGCGGAAGCTCAGGTTGGTCGTCTCGGTGGCCTTGGACGCGTCCCAGGTGTAGGACTGCATGCCGGCCTTCATCTTGCCGAGGTCCTGCGTGGAGACCACCTCGCCGGCGCCGTTGAGGATCTCCAGCTTGACGGTGTCGGCGGCGCCGGCCAGGTCGAAGCTCATCGTGGACTTCCCGTCGGCGACGCTGATCTTGTTGCCGGGGACGGTGACGTCGCGGCCGACCAGGCTCACGCTCTGCAGCGCCTGCATCTGGCCGAACTGGCTGCCCAGGGCCTGGATGCTGCTGTTGAGCGTGCTCACGCCGGTGACGGTCTGGATCTGCGCCATCTGCGTCGTGACCGCGGCGTTGTCCATCGGATTCATCGGGTCCTGGTTCTGCAACTGCGCGACCAGCAGCTTCAGGAACCGGTCGGACGTTTCCTGCGCGCTCGTGCCGGTCGCGCTGGCGGCGGCCGTATTGGCGGCGGCGCCGGTCTTCGTGTTGTTGTTCAGGGCGGTGAAGTCCATGACGGGCGTTCCTTTCGCGTTCCGTTCGCGTGCTGTCCGGTGAGTCAGGAAGAGCGGGCGATCAGCCCTGGCCCATCTGCAGCGTCTTGAGCAGCAGCGACTTGGCGGTGCCCATGACCTCGAGGTTGTTCTGGTACGAACGCGAGGCGGAGATCATGTTGACCATCTCCTCGACGCTGTTCACGTTGCTGTAGGTGACGTAGCCGTCGGCGTCGGCCAGCTGGTGGCTCGGGTCGTGGATACGGCGGCCGGGGGTCTGGTTCTCCTGGACGCCCACCACCTGCACGCCGACATCGGTCTGGTCCATGCCGTTCTGGGCCAGCACACTCTGGAACACCACCTGGCGGGCCTTGTAAGCCTGGCCGTCCGGGCCGGCGACGGTGTCCGCGTTGGCCATGTTGCTGGCCACCGCGTTCAGGCGCTGGCTCTGCGCGCTGACCGCGCTGCCGCTGATGTGGAAGATGCTGAACATCGACATGACGGGCTCCTTGTCTCGTCAGCCGGATCAGGACGCGTTCGGCGACTTCATCGCATCGAGCATCGTGCGGATGGAGCCGTTCAGGAATCGCAGCGAGGCCTCGTACTTCACCGTGTTGTCGGCGAAGCTGGCGCGCTCGCGGTCCATGTCGACCGTGTTGCTGTCCATGCTGGTCATCGAACTCAGGCTGCTCTGCAGCGCGTTCTGCGTGCGTTGCGTCAGGGTCTGGTTGGAGTCCGAGGGATTGGCCGCCGGGGAGGTCGCCGCGCGCAGCGCCTTGGCGAAATCCATGTCCTTGGACTGGTAACCCGGGGTGTCGGCGTTGGCGATATTGCTGGCCAGCAGACGCTGGCGCTCCGCCCGCAGGGTCAGCGCCTGGGACTGGAAGTTCATCGCGTCGGTCAGTTTGTTCAGCATGTCGTTTCTCCTTCGGACGGTGCGGGCGCGTCGGGACGGCCCGGTTCTGTCACGTTCGAGCATTGTGTTCAGCAGGTCCGAAAACATGAGCGCGATAAGACGGGTGATCCCGGCGCATTTCGAAGCCACCGGCGGGCCCCGGATCCGTACAGTTCCGATCCATGCCGCCAAGCTGCCCCTCCCCCCATGCCCGCCACGCGCAGGCGCTGCCCGCCTTGCTGGCGGGGGCGTTGATGTCCGTGTGGCTGATGTTCGGGCTGGTGGACGACGCCGACGCACAGGCCGCGGCGCCGGTGCAGGTCGCCGTGGCGCCCAACATGTCGGTCAGCGAACCCGGCGCTTCGGGCCTCGGCGCCCTGGACGCGACGCTGGAAGATCGCCTGCAGGCGCTGGCCATGGCCGGCGCCCGCCAGGTGGCGCCGACCCAGGCGCGCGTGGAGATCGAGATCGGCAAGCTGGATCCGCGCCTGCGCCTGGCGCCCTGCGCGCAGATCCAGCCCTACCTGCCGCCCGGCACCCGGATGTGGGGCCGCAGCCGGCTGGGCCTGCGCTGCGTGGCCGGCGTGACCAAATGGAACGTGACGCTGCCGCTGACCATCAAGGTCTACGGCCAGGCTTTCGTGGCCGCCGCCGATCTGCCGACCGGCACGGTCCTGACTCAAGAACACTTCCGCCTGGCCGAAGTAGATATTGCCGGTGAGGCCGGCGCCATCTATACACAAGCGGAAGGCTGGCTCGGACGTCATCTGGCCAAACCGGTCGCGGCCGGGCAGGCACTGCGCTCCGTCGACCTCAAGCTGCGCCAGTGGGTGCAGCCGGGCGACCGGGTGCAGGTGATGGCGACCGGCGACGGCTACGCGATCGCCGGCGAAGGCCAGGCGATGGGCGTCGGGCTGGAAGGCCAGGACGTCCGGGTACGCTTCGACAATGGCCGCATGGCCACCGGACGTACGATCGGTGAACGACGGGTGGAGGTGGTACTGTGATGCCCTTCACCGAGAGATCTGTCTAATTTGTGAAGCCCGGCCCTCAAGTTCCGTCCGGGCAGGTCGATAAACCTGCCAATGGAAGGGATCCGGAAGTTCTCGGGCCCATGGAGAAACGCCATGAAGATCGGTAACAACGCTGACATCAACGCCTACTCGAAAGTCGGCGGCACCGCTGCCGGCGCGACCGAGGGTGGCGCCAAGACCGCCAAGGGCGGCGCCGCGGCCCCCTCGAACGAGGGGTCCAAGGTCGAGCTGTCGAGCACGGCCAGCAGCCTGATCTCGGGCACGGGTCAGGACGACGGCAGCTTCGACGCGGAAAAGGTCGCACGCATCGCCAGCGCCATCGAGAAGGGCGAATTCAAGATCAACGCCGACGCGATCGCCGACAAGCTGATCGCCAATGCGTCCGAGATGCTGGGCCGCACCCAGCAGTCGCACTGAACCGCGACCCACGACCCCAGCTTTCCCGGTGATGCCCATGACCGCCACGCCTCTGACCACGACCCCCGTCGACCTGGAGCAGCCGCTGCAGGACGTCGAAAGCTGCCTGAACCTGCTGGGTGATGCGCTGCATCGCCGCGACTCGCAGGCGATCGAGCTGCACGCGGCGTCGCTGCACGCGGCGCTGGCCCGGGCGATCGAACAGTTCAGCGCGGCCGCCCGCACGGGCACCGTGCCGCAGGGGCTGCGCACCCGCCTGATGCAGGCCGGCGGCCGTGTCGCCGCCCAGCGCGAATCGCTGGCCCGCGCGACCGCGGCGCTGGACCGCGCCATCGACGTGCTGATGCCCGGCGAGCCCAGCGGCCTGTACGGCGCCTCCGGCAAGAGCGAGCGCAAGTCGGGTCTGGGCGGAGCGATCCAGGCCTGAGCCCCGGTTTCCGTCTCCCATGAAGAAGGCCACGCAGTGCGTGGCCTTTTGCATTCCCGGTCGGCGTTCAGGTCGATTCAGGTCGATTCAGGTCGGCGTACGGGTCGCCTTGCGCCGCAGGCAATCCAGGTAGACGTGGCCGTCCGGCGGCAGACCGCTGCGCTGCGAGGACCAGATCATCTCGCCCAGGCACTCCATGGCCTCATGGTGGGCCTCGTGCAGCGACTGGCGGCGGGCCGCCAGCAGGTCCAGCGCCTGGCGCACGCCGGTCGGCTGGTCGATCTGGTGCTGCTCCATCAGGCTCAGGTGCATGGACAGGTGCAGGAACGGATTCGTGCGGCCGTCCTCCACCGTGTAGACCGCCGCCAGCGCGGCGTCCTCGTCGGCGAGTTCCTCGTGGTACTCCGGATGCTGTTCGATCCAGTCCGAGGCGATCGCCTCCATCGGCGTCAGCGGCAGCTTGTCGCGGTACTTGCGGAAGGTCTGGCAGAAGAAGCGCCGGACCTCGAGGTGGGAAGGGGCAAACATAAGCGCGTGATTGTCGCCGGCCTCGTCAGGCCTTGTCGGGCTGGGGATGCTCGGACGAGGGCACCGGCGCCGCGCCCGGCGCCAGATGCGGTTCCTGCCACGGATTGCGGACCTTGCCTTCCGCCAGCGCCTTGCGCTCCGAGGCCAGGCGCTCCTCCAGCTGCTCGCGCCCGCGCTTGGACATCGCAATCAGCGTGTCCAGGTCGCCGCGGTGCGGACGCAGTTCCTCGGTCTGCTCGACGGTGTGGCGGCGGAAGCGCCACGCCATCTGCCGCGCGGCGTGCGGCTCCCAGCCCAGCTGCTGCAGCACGCTGCGCGCGCTCATCAAGGCGGAGTCCAGCGTCTCCCGCTCGATCAGCTCGACGCCCAGTTCGCGCAGCGCGTAATAGTGCTGGACGTTGCGGGCTCGCGCGACGATGGTCAGGTGCGGGAAGTGCTGCCGCGCGATCTCGGCGATCTTGACGCTGTGGTGGAAGTCGTCGACCGCCAGCACCAGCACCCGCGCCTGCTGGGCGCCGGCGGTGCGCAGCAGCTCCAGCCGCGTCGCATCGCCCCAGAACACCCGCCAGCCGAAGCGGCGCAGCGATTCGACGGTGTCGGCGTCGTGGTCCAGCACCGTGGCCGGGATGCCGTTGGCGAAGAGCATCCGCCCGACGATCTGCCCGTAGCGGCCGAAGCCCGCGATGATCACCGTCGACTCCTGCGGTTCGGTGAGTTCATGCGGGGACTTGCGCTCGATCTGGCCGGCGCGCCGCTGCGCCCAGGCCAGCAGGGCCGGCGTCAGCGCCAGCGACAGGGCGACCGCCGCCACCAGCACCGAGCGCTGCGAGGCGTCGAGCAGCGTCGCCTGCTCGGCCAGCTGGAAGACGACGAAACCGAATTCGCCGCCCTGCGCCAGCAGGATCACGAACACCGCGCGCTCCGGCCGGGGCAGGCCCATCGCGCGGCCCAGCACCGCCAGCACCAGGCCCTTGCACAGCCACAGCGCGGCCAGCAGTCCGAGCACGGCCAGCGGCTTCTGCCAGAGCACCGTCAGGTCCAGGCCCATGCCGACCGCGATGAAGAACATGCCGAGCAGCAGCCCCTTGAACGGTTCCAGGTCGGCCTCGAGCGCGCGGCGGTACTCGCTCTCGGCGAGCAGCACGCCGGCCGCGAACGCGCCCAGCGCCATCGACAGCCCGACCTTCTGCATCAGCATCGCCGCCGCCAGCACCAGCAGCAGCGAGGCGGCGGTGAAGATCTCCGGCGTGCCGCTGCGCGCGATCCAGCGCAGCAGCGGCCGCAGCAGCAGCCGGCCGCCGAGCACGATCAGCACCAGCGCGCCGAGCGCCAGCCAGATCCGTCCGCCTGAATGGCCCGCCGCCGGCCGGCCCTGGCTCGCCAGGATAGGCACCAGCGCCAGCACGGGGATCGCGGCGATGTCCTGCAGCAGCGCCACGCTGATGACGCTCTGGCCGGCGCGCGTGTTGCCGAGGTTCTTCTCGCTGAGCGTGGCCAGCGCGACCGCCGTCGACGACATCGCCAGGCCCAGCGCCGCGATGAGGGCGGCGTGCCAGTCGGCGTCCAGGAGGAAGGACGGGATCAGCAGCAGCGCCGCGCAACCCAGCATCTGGGCCGAGCCCCAGCCGAAGATCGGCCGGCGCATCGCCCACAGCCGCTTGGGCTCGAGTTCCAGGCCGACCAGGAACATCATCAGCACGACGCCGAATTCGCCGATCTCCAGCACCGTCGCCGGCTGGCTGATCAGCCCCAGCACCTGCGGACCGAGCAGCACGCCCGCCACCAGGTAGCCCAGGATGGAGCCCAGTTTCAGCCCGCGCGCCAGCGGCACGGCGAGCACCGCGGCCGCCAGCAGCACGAGCGGGGTCAGCAGCCAGTTGCCGTGGGCGCCGTGCGCCGCGGCTTCCGTGGCCGTCACGGCGGCCGAGGCGGCGTTCATCGCGGCGGAGGCCGCGGCCATCGGGGTGGACACGTCCATCAGACCGGCGCTCCTTCCTCGCGCACCGGGCGCTCGTCGTCGGGGACCGTCTCCTGGCCCGGATCGGGCTGGTGCTCGCACCACGCGGGCAGCGCGCGAAGTCCCTCGACGAAAGCCTGGACATGGGCCTGGACCCGCTCGGCCGGCGCCTTCTGCGCGCCGTGCAGGATCAGCGGCGGCAGGAAGCGCATGCCGCACAGCGCGGCCGTCTGCGCGTAGGGCAGCAGGAAATCGCCGACCGGATGGCGGTTGTAGCCCTCGGCGCTGTAGGAGTGCTCGCTGCCGCCGGCCGAGGTCACCAGCCACAGGTCCTTGCCGTGCAGCGCGTGGCCGGTCTGGCCGTAGGCGAAGCCCACGCTCAGCACCTCGTCGACCCACAGCTTCATCAGCGCGGGCATGCCGTACCAGTGCATCGGATGCAGCCAGACCAGCATCCCGGCGTCGCGCAGCGCCTCCTGCTCGGCATGCGTGTCGATCGAGTAGTCCGGATAGAGCGCGTAGAGATCGCGCACGCGGACGTCGGGCAGGCCGTGCGCGGCGGACAGCATCGCCCGCGTGACGCGGGAATGGGCCAGGTCCGGATGCGCGGCCAGGATGAGGATGGAGGAGGGGGCGCTCATGGCGGCCGATTTTGCGGTATCGCATAACATCGCGCGCACCTCATCGAGGAGAGGAGAGGCCATGCCGGTGATCCTGGTCGCCAACCCCAAGGGCGGGGTCGGCAAGAGCACGCTCGCGAGCAACATCGCGGGATTCCTGGCCCATCGCGGGCGCGCGGTGATGCTGGGCGACATCGACCGGCAGCAGTCCTCGGCGCGCTGGCTCGCGCAGCGGCCCGCGGCCCTGCCGGCGATCCGCGGCTGGGAACTGGCCTCGGTCGAGCAGCTGCGCAGCCCGAAGGGGGTGTCGCACGCGGTGCTTGACACCCCCGCCGGCCTGCACGGCAAGAAGCTGGCGCAGGCGCTCAAGGTGGCGGACCGCGTGGTCGTGCCGCTGCAGCCCAGCCTCTTTGACATCCAGGCGACATACGACTTCGTGCGCGAGCTGCAAGATGCGGCCCAGGATCGCGGCAGGCCCGGCGACAAGTCCTCGGACAAGTCCGGCAGGGGGCTCGACATCGCGCTGGTGGCGATGCGGGTCCGCGAGGGGACGCTGTCGCAGCAGCAGCTGCACCAGTTCATCGAGCAGCTCGGGCTGCCGCTGCTGGCCGAGCTGCGGGACACCCAGAACTATGTGCAACTCGCCGCGCGCGGGCTGACGCTCTGGGACATCGCCCCCGGCCGCGTGGCGCGCGATCTGGAACAGTGGCAACGACTCTGCGCCTGGCTGGACCGGCCGGGGAAGGCGGGCAAGGACTGACCCTTGCGCGCCCGCTCCGGGACCTGCCGGCGCTGAAGACCTCAGAACGACAGGAGACCGGGATGCGGATGTTCGAGAAGCTGGAAGACCTGACCCCCCTTGTGGGCGAGGAGATCGGCGTGTCCGACTGGATCGTGGTGGACCAGACGCGGATCCAGGCCTTCGCCGATGCGACCGAGGACCAGCAATGGATCCACACCGATCCGGCCCGCGCCGCCGACGGGCCCTTCGGCGCCACCATCGCGCACGGTTTCCTGACGCTCAGCCTGCTGCCGCGTTTCTACGAGACCGCGTTCCGGGTGAAGGAAGTCCGCATGGGGATCAACTACGGCCTGGATCGCGTGCGCTTCCCGGCGCCGGTGCCGGTCGACAGCCGGCTGCGCGGGCGTTTCGTGCTGAGGCGCCTGGATCCGGTCGAGGGCGGTGTGCAGATGATGGTCGAGGTGACCGTCGAGCGCGAAGCCGGTGGGAAGCCGGTCTGCATCGCTGAATCGCTGACGCGCCAATACCGCTGATCCCGCGCGCCAAGCGCCCCCGAAGGCGACGGACCGACCGCGCGAGGAGCGCACGCTGGTGTCGTTTCCACCACTTCTGCAGCGTCATTGATATGCCGCCGCCCTCGACGGAAGCCTTCGCACGCCAGTCCCTCGATGTGCGAATACAAAAAATGCAGTTTGCCAATAGAACTTTCTACCGTGTCAGACGCCACCGTAAGGGGGAGTGCCTGCCCCGAAGCGCCCGCCTATGATCGCGCCCTGATTCGAAGTTATTCGGTGCGGCCGGTGGGGAGTCTCCCCTCGTCGAAGTCCGACCCATCCAAGGAGAGACACCCGTGAGGGTTTTGCTGATCGACGACCACCCGCTGATCCTGGCCGCGCTCCAGACCGTGATTCAAGGTCTGGGGGAAGACGTGCAGGTGCTGGGCGCCGACAGCGCGGCTCAGGCGCGCGACACCTTGAAGTCGCGGCAGGACTTCGATCTGGTGCTGCTGGATCTGAACCTGGGCGACGCCAGCGGTTTCGACGTGCTGGAAGAGTTCCGCGCGCAATACCCGTCGCTGCCGGTCGTGGTGATTTCCGCCTCCGATCGCGCCAGCGACGTGATCCGCGCGATCGACCAGGGCGCGATGGGCTTCATCCCCAAGCGCACCGGCAACGACGTGCTGGCGCAGGCGCTGAAGCTGGTGATGTCGGGCGGGATCTACGTGCCGCCGATGTCGCTGGGTTCGGACGCGCCGCCGGAACCGGAGCCGGTCGCCGTCGCCGAAGCCACGCCGAACGGCGCCAAGCTGCAGCAGGTCCAGGCGCTGGCCAGCCAGGCCGGCTACCAGACCACGGCCGGGCTCGAAAGCCTGCAACTCACGCCGCGCCAGACCGATGTGCTGGCGCTGCTGCTGCAGGGCAAGCCGAACAAGATCATCGCCCGCGAGCTGGGCGTGTCGGTCGAGACGATCAAGGACCACGTCGCCGCGGTGCTCAAGGCGCTGGGCGTCAGCTCGCGCACGCAGGCCGTGCTGGCGGTCGGGCAGATGGTCCAGCGGCAACCGAACGCCGCGTTCACCACCTTCCGCTGAGGTCGGGGCTGCCGCCCGCCGCGGGCAAGGAACAAGCAACGCCGGGCACGACCCGGCGTTTTGCATGGTCAGGCGCGCTGGTCGGCGCGCTGGTCGGCGCTCAGGTGGGCGCTCGAGTGGGCGCTCAAGTGGGCGAGTAGGCCAACCGCACGTAGATCGGCGCGAAGGCTTCCGCCTGCGTGATCTCGACCAGGCGCTCCCGCGCCAGTTCGAGCATCGCGATGAAGGACACGACCACCACCTGCGTGCCCTTGTCCAGCTCGAACAGGTCCTCGAACTCGACGAAACGCTGCCCCTGCAATCGGCGCAGCAGGTGCGACATGTACTCGCGCACCGACAACTGCTCGCGCGAGATCTTGTGGTGCTGGTTGAGCTTGGCGCGGCGCATCAGGTCCGCCCAGGCGGCGCGCAGGTCGTCGACATGCACGTCCGGCAGCCGCGGCGCCAGGGACTGCTCGATGTGGATCTGCGCCCGCAGGAAGTCCCGTCCCAGCACCGGCATCTGGTCCAGCCGCAGCGCGGCCTGCTTCATCTGCTCGTACTCCAGCAGCCGGCGGACCAGTTCCGCGCGCGGATCCTCGGGCTCGCCGCCGTCGTCCGTCTTCTTGGGCGGCAGCAGCATCCGCGACTTGATCTCGATCAGCATCGCGGCCATCAGCAGGTACTCGCTGGCCAGTTCGAGGTTGTGCTTGCGCAGCTGCTCGACGTAGCTGAGGTACTGCCGCGTGACCTCGGCCAGCGGGATGTCGAGGATGTTGAAGTTCTGCTTGCGGATCAGGTACAGCAACAGGTCCAGCGGCCCCTGGAACGCCTCCAGGAACACCTCCAGCGCATCCGGCGGGATGTAGAGGTCCTGCGGCATGGCGAACAGCGGTTCGCCGTACAGCCGGGCGACGGCGACATGGTCGACCGCTTCAGGCGTGGAAGCGTCGCCGCCCTGATCCGCCGGTGGGTCCGGCAGCGTCAGGGCGGTGTCGCGAGGGTCGTCGGCGTTGCTCACGCAGGGAACGACGGTCGAGCGGCGAGGTCGGTCAGACCGGCGGCGTCAGGTCACTCGGACTTGGTCTGATAGACGTAGGGCTGCTGCGACACGCGCGCGTCGTTGTAGCCCGACTGCGCCTGGCGGTCCTGCTCGCGGTCCCACAGCAGCGCCCGGCCGGCGCGTTGTTCGGCTTCCAGCGTCGGCTTCTTGGACTTCAGTTCATTGATGAACTGCGTGACTTCGGATTCGTATTTCTTCCAGAACAGCGGCATGGCGGAATCTCGTGGGTGAGCGTGAATCTTAAGGTATTGACCAGGCGGAGTCCGAGGCGCCGGCTCCGCCGGGCCTTCGGGCTCGCCCCCTGGAGGGGGCCGGCGTCAGCCGGTAGGGGGGGTCAGCGAACTCGCATGCCGGGCTGTGCGCCCGGGAAGGGCTCCAGCACGAAGATGCCGGGGTTCGCCTTTTCGTCCGCGTGGCTGGCGGCCAGCACCATGCCTTCGGACACGCCGAATTTCATCTTGCGCGGCGCCAGGTTGGCGACCATCACCGTGAGCTTGCCTTCGAGCTGCTCCGGCTGATAGGCGCTGCGGATGCCGCTGAACACGTTGCGCAGGCGGCCCTCGCCGACGTCCAGCGTCAGGCGCAGCAGCTTGTCCGAGCCGTCCACCAGTTCCGCCTTCACGATCCTGGCGATGCGCAGGTCGACCTGGGCGAAGTCGTCGATCTTGATCTCGGGCGCCAGCTCCTCGCCGCCCGGCACGACCTTGGGCGGGGCGGGCGGTTCGAACAGCGCTTCCAAAAGCTTCGGGTCGACGCGCTGCATCAGGTGCTCGTAGCCGCCGATCCGGTGCGCGCCCAGCGCGCGGTCCGCGTCGACGAAGCTCATCGGCGCGACCTGCAGGAAGGCCTCGACCTTGGCGACCAGCGCCGGCAGCACCGGCTTCAGGTAGATCGACAGCAGGCGGAAGGCCTCGATGCAGACGGTGCAGACGTCCTGCAGCACCTGGTCCTTGCCCTCGAGCTTGGCGAGGTCCCAGGGCTTGTTCTGGTCCACGTACTCGTTGACGCGGTCGGCCAGCAGCATGATCTCGCGCAGCGCCTTGCCGAACTCGCGGGTCTTGTAGAGCTCGACGATCGTCCCCTTGTGCGCGCGCAGGCCGTCCAGCAGCGCGCGGCCCTCGACCCCCACGTCCGCCGACAGCTGGCCGCCGAAGCGCTTGGACAGGAAACCCGCCGCCCGGCTGGCGATGTTGATGTATTTGCCGACCAGGTCCGAATTGACGCGGGCGACGAAATCCTCGGGATTGAAGTCGACGTCCTCGACCCGGCTGTTGAGCTTGGCGGCCAGGTAGTAGCGCAGCCACTCCGGGTTCATGCCCAGCGACAGGTACTTCAGCGGATCCAGGCCGGTGCCGCGGCTCTTGGACATCTTCTCGCCGCCGTTCACGGTGAGGAAGCCGTGCACGAACACGTGGTTGGGCGTCTTGCGGCCGCTGAAGTGCAGCATCGCCGGCCAGAACAGCGTGTGGAAGTAGGTGATGTCCTTGCCGATGAAATGGATCTGCTCGGTGGACTCGTCCTGGATGAACGCGTCGAAGTCGCGGCCGGTCTTGGCGAAGTAGTTCTTCAGCGAGGCCAGGTAGCCGATCGGCGCGTCCAGCCAGACGTAGAAGTACTTGCCCGGCGCGTCGGGGATCTCGATGCCGAAGTAGGGCGCGTCGCGGCTGATGTCCCAGTCGCCCAGGCCGCCGTTGCCGTCCTCGTCCTTGGTGAACCACTCCTTGATCTTGTTGAGCACTTCCGGCTGCAGCCGGCCGGGCGCCTGCGTCCATTGCTCGAGGAACTCGACGCAGCGCGGGTCGGACAGCTTGAAGAAGTAGTGCTCCGAACTCTTCATGACCGGCGTCGCACCGGTCAGCACCGAGAACGGGTTCTTCAGCTCGGTCGGCGTGTAGACCGCGCCGCAGACCTCGCAGGAGTCGCCGTACTGGTCCTTCGCGCCGCACTTCGGGCACTCGCCCTTGATGAAGCGGTCGGGCAGGAACATCGACTTCTGCGGGTCGAAGAACTGCTCGATGGTCTTGACGGCGATCAGCTCGTTGGCGCGCAGCGAGCGGTAGATCTCCTTGGACAGCTCGTGGTTCTCCGCGCCGTCGGTGGAGTGCCAGTTGTCGAAGCTGATGTGGAAGCCGTCCAGGTACTGCTGGCGGCCCGACGCGATGTCGGCGACGAACTGCTGCGGGCTTTTGCCGGCCTTCTCGGCCGCGATCATGATGGGCGCGCCGTGCGCGTCGTCGGCGCAGACGAAGTGCACCTCGCTGCCCTGCATCCGCTGGAAGCGCACCCAGATGTCGGCCTGGGTGTACTCCATGATGTGGCCAATGTGGAAATTCGCATTGGCGTACGGGAGGGCGGTGGTGACGAAGATCTTGCGTGTCATGGCGCTGAGGAGCCTGCTTTTTGGGCAGCCTGCGGGGCTGCGTTTCTCCTCCCCGCGCCCGGCGCCTGGATGGGCCGTGCGGTCACGCGGGGGGAACCGGCCATTTTAGGCGCCTGGCGCGGGGGTTGGGCGCGCCGCGTAGCGCTGCGCGAGCCACGAGCACAGGATCAGCTGCAGCTGGTGATAGAACATGATCGGCAGGACGATCACGCCGACCGCCGGATGCGCGCCGAACAGCAGCTTGGCCATCGGCACGCCGGAGGCCAGCGTCTTCTTCGAGCCGCAGAACACCGCGGCGATCTCGTCCTCCACCGACAGCCCCATCGCGCGGGCCGCCAGGCGGCTCAGCACGATGACGACGGCCAGGAACAGCGCCGCGCCGAGGGCGGCCTTGACCAGCAGCTCCGCGCCGTGGTCACGCCACAGGCCCGAGGCCACCGAGTCGCTGAACGCCGACAGCACCAGCAGGATGATCACCCAGCGGTCGATCAACGTGATCCGCGACTTGTGGCGCGTGTAGAAGCCCAGCAGCAGCGGGCGCAGCAACTGGCCGGCGACGAGCGGCAGCAGCAGCAGCTGGGTCAGCTTCCAGACCGCCTCGCCGAAGGGCAGCGTCGCGCCGCTGGTGCCGGCCATCAGCGCCACCAGCAGCGGCGTCAGCACGATGCCGAGCAGGCTGGACACGCTGGCGTTGAAAATCGCGGCCGGCACGTTGCCCCGGGCCAGCACGGTCATGGCGACGGATGACGAGATCGTCGACGGCAGCGCGCAGAG
Organism: uncultured Burkholderiales bacterium; assembly: GCA_966211105.1. Lineage (GTDB taxonomy): Bacteria > Pseudomonadota > Gammaproteobacteria > Burkholderiales > Burkholderiaceae_C > Roseateles. Next base: position 17,629 of record CBIHMU010000046.1, on the reverse strand, counting down.
GTAGGCGAAGCCCAGGGCCAGGTCTTGCGGCAGCCAGCGGCTGAAGAGGGCGCTGAAGCCCCACCACAGCAGCGGGAAGAGGGCATAGGTGCTGAGCTGCACCAGCAGGTGGACCTTCCACTTCAGCGCGCCGTCGCGCAGCGCCGCGGCGGACAGGCCCAGCCCGGTCAGGAAGAACACCAGCGCCACGCCCCAGTTGCTGACGATCTCCAGCCGGAGCAGCCCGCCGCTGCGGCCCAGCTCGGGCCAGAAGCTGGCCAGCGCCACCGCGCCGACCAGCGCCAGCAGAAACCATTCCTTGCGGAACCAGGACCGGATGCCCATCGCCAACCTTTCGCCGGCCTGCAGCCGGCACATCGCAACCATCGGAAAACAGCGACCACGCCGAAACAAGTCAGGGACTCTAGCGGGCCCGCGACTTGCCCACCTGTCATTGGCCTTGCCGCCCCCCGATTTCGCCGCCCGCGCAAACGCTGCTCGCCCCGGATGTCGGATTCATGACGCGCGCTGGTGCATGCATGACGACATGCGCACGCTTGGGCGAGTCGACGATCGGCAGATCTGACCGGACTTGTAACGGATCGGGGCCCTGTCGCACGGTCCAGACCTCCCTCGGCGTCCCGCCGAAGGGGCGTCCGACCTCGTCCGGCGGTTCAAGCAAGTGCGCTAAATGCTTGATTTGAAAGACCCCGGAAAGCTATCCACCGAGACTGTGGATAACTGTGTGGGAAACTTGCCGGCGATGGCTCTAAACCCTTGATCGACGGCCCCCCGAGGTTCCGTGCCTCATTTCCGGGCAAGCGAAATCGCTCCATATGAATCAACGAGTTAGCGATGTCCCGGGAAAACGAGCAGCTGCGATGCAACAGCAGGGTCCGTGGGGTCGGTGGAGCGGCTGAATGGGGATAAGTCAAGCCCCGCCCCCTTGAATTTTGGGTTGACAACCCGCCGATGACGCCGGAAGAGGCGACCGCACGGTGGCCAGCCCGCCCCTCCGAACGGAGGATCTATCCCCCGCCCCTGTGGACAAGCATGTGTGTCACTTGGCGATGACGCGTGCAAGTGCTTGTCACGAGCGGTATTCCAGTGGTTTGCTCGAAATTGAGGCAATCTGCGGCCGGTCTGTGACGAGGCGTGGGAGCGACATGACCGGCCCCGACGGGTGGCTGACGGGTTTCGGGAACGCACGGGCTGGGCAGGCCCCTAAAGGGAGGGCGTCGCGCACCGCTAAAATCCGCGACTTTGCAAACGCATTCCTCATTTCTTTCATGACGCAGGCAGTGGCGGGCAATTCATCGGGACGGTCGGCTGCCGGCAAGTCCCCGGAACTTTTTGAACTGAAGAGCGCCTCGCTGAGCCTGCTCGCCCTCGTCCTGAAGACGGCCGATCCGGCCGCGCTCGACGCGGAGCTCCAGGCCAAGCTGGGCGAGACGCCCGACGCGTTCCACCACGATCCGCTGCTGCTCGACCTGAGCCAGTTGCCGGCGGCCGCCAACGCGGTAACCGATCCGGTCGACCCCGGCCAGGGCGTGGCGCAGGCCACGGTGCCGGCGATCGACGGCCAGGGCCAGTTGAGCCTGGAGGCCGAGACGCCCGTGGACGCGTCCGCGGAGGCCGCCGTGCCGGCGGCCCGCGTGGACATTGCCGCGCTGCTGCCGCTGCTGCGTCGACACCGCCTGCAACCGGTGGGCGTGGTCGGCGCCAACGCCGCGGAACTGGCGCGGGCGGCCGAACTCGGTCTGGCCGAGGCCCCCGACCTGCCGGTGCGCGCCGAGCGCGAGTCGCGTGAACCCCGCGTCGAGACGGTCGTCCAGCAGGTGATCAAGGAAGTCGTCGTCGAGCGCCCGGTGGAAGTCCCGGTGCCGACGGAGACGAAGACCGTCTACGTCGACAAGCCGCTGCGCTCCGGCCAGCAGGTCTACGCCAAGGGCGCCGACCTGGTCGTGCTGGCGGCGGTGAACCACGGCGCCGAGGTCATCGCCGACGGCAGCATCCACGTCTATGCGCCGCTGCGCGGCAAGGCGATCGCCGGCGCGCGCGGCAACACGGACGCACGCATCTTCGCGCAGCAGCTCGAAGCCGAACTGATCGCCATCGCCGGCATCTACCGCACCAGCGAGAACCCCTTGCCCGACAACGTCCGCGGCAAGGCCGCGCAGGTCCGGCTCGACGGCGAAAAGCTGCTGATGGAGCCGCTGGGCAACTGAGCCCGCGGACCATCCCCCACCAGACACTCTGAAAAAAAGGACCCAGCCCCATGACCAAGATCGTTGTGGTGACTTCCGGCAAAGGCGGCGTCGGCAAGACCACCACCAGCGCCAGTTTTGCCACCGGCCTCGCGATGCGCGGCTACAAGACCGCGGTCATCGACTTCGACGTCGGCCTGCGCAACCTCGACCTGATCATGGGTTGCGAACGCCGCGTCGTGTATGACCTGATCAACGTGATCAACGACGAGATCAAGCTGAGCCAGGCCCTGATCAAGGACAAGCAGCTGGACAAGCTCTTCATCCTGGCGGCCTCGCAGACGCGCGACAAGGACGCGCTGAAGCAGGAAGGCGTCGAGCGCGTGCTGGAAGAGCTCAAGGCGATGGAGTTCGACTTCATCGTCTGCGACTCGCCGGCCGGCATCGAGACGGGCGCGCTGATGGCGATGCACTACGCCGACGAGGCGCTGGTCGTGACCAACCCCGAGGTCTCCTCGGTGCGCGACAGCGACCGCATCCTGGGCATGCTCAACAGCAAGACCAAACGTGCGATCGAAGGCAAGGAGCCCGTCAAGGAACACCTGCTGATCACGCGCTACAACCCCAACCGGGTCGAAGGCGGGCAGATGCTGTCGCTGGAGGACATCCACGAGATCCTGCGCACGCCGCTGATCGGCGTGATCCCGGAAAGCGAAGTGGTGCTGCAGGCGTCCAACCAGGGCTTGCCGGCGATCCACATGAAGGGAACGGATGTTGCCGAGGCTTACGCCGACGTCATCGCCCGCTTCCTGGGCGAGGACAAGCCGATGCGTTTCGTCGAGGCCGTCAAGCCGGGCTTCTTCAAGCGTCTGTTCAGCCGCTGACACCCAAGGGAGAGACCATGGGATTCATGTCCTTCTTCCTGGGCGAAAAGAAAAGCACTGCCAGCGTTGCCAAGGAGCGCCTGCAGCTGATCCTCGCCCATGAACGCAACGGTCGCGGCGCGAGCCCCGACTACCTGCCGCAACTGCAGCGTGAGCTGCTCGCGGTCATCTCGAAGTACGTCTCCATCAACCCGGACGACATCAAGGTCCACATGGAGCGCCAGGACGACCTCGAAGTCCTCGAGGTCAAGATCGAGCTGCCGGAAGGCCGCAAGCTCTGACCCTCAGAGCCTGAAGACCGCCACCGCCTGGTTCAACTGGGCGGCCTGGTGCTTCAGGCTCTCCGCCGCCGCGGCCGCTTCCTCGACGAGCGCGGCGTTCTGCTGCGTGACCTGGTCCAGCTGCGTGATGGCGTCGCCGACCTGGCCGATGCCCTGGCTCTGCTCGACGCTGGCGTGGCTGATCTCCGCGATCAGGTCCGAGACGCGTTTCACCTGCTCGACGATCTGCCCCATGGTCTCGCCGGCCGAGCCGGCGAGGCGGGTGCCGGCCTCGACCCTGGTGCCGCTGTCGCCGATCAGCGTCTTGATTTCCTTGGCCGCCGCCGCGCTGCGCTGCGCCAGCGCGCGCACCTCGCTGGCCACGACGGCGAAGCCGCGTCCCTGCTCGCCTGCGCGCGCCGCTTCGACGGCCGCGTTCAAGGCGAGGATGTTGGTCTGGAAGGCGATGCCGTCGATGGTGCCGATGATGTCGGTGATGCGGCGCGAGCTCTCGTCGATCTGACGCATCACCGCCACCACCTGCTGCACCGCCTCGCCGCCTTCAGCCGCGACCGTCGACGCGCTCTGCGCGAGCTGTGTCGCCATGCGCGCGGTCTCCGCGTTCTGCTTCACCGTCGCCGTGAGCTCTTCCATCGACGCCGCGGTCTGCTCGAGGTTGGACGCCTGCTCCTCCGTCCGCTGCGACAGGTCGGCATTGCCGCTGGCGATCTCGCCGGTGCCCGTGGCGATCGAGTCGCTGCTCATCCGCACCTGACCGACGATGCGGGTGAGGCTCTCGTTCATCCGTTGCAGCGCGCCCAGCAGCTGTCCCGTCTCGTCGCGGCTGCCGACGCGGCCGTCGACGCGGCCGTCGACGCGGCCGTCGACGTGGATCTGCGAGCGCAGGTCGCCGGCCGCGACCGCCTCCGCGACTTTCACCGCCTGCGCCATCGGCACCACGATCGCGCGGCTCAGCAGCCACGCGGTGAACAGCCCCACCGCCGCGATCACGATCGCGCCTAACCCCGCCTGCCAGCGCAGCGCCGCCCGCGCGTCCGCCGCAGCTTGCCGGGCTTCCTGCGCGTGGTCCTCCTGCATCGCGACGAACTGACCGATCGCATCGAGGTAGACCTTCACCGAGGGCACGTACTCGTTCTGCACGATGCGGCTGGTGGCGCTCCAATCGCCGGCCGCGCCGGCTTCGCGCGCCTTCTTGCTGGCCGCGAGCAGCGTCTGCCCCAGCCCGACGATCTCCTTGAGCTTGGCCTGGTCCTCCGGACGCCTGGCCTCGGCCGAGATCTGCTCGCGCAGCTTGGCGACCTCGGGCGCATCGTTGGCGATGTTGGCCTTGAACAGCTCGCCCACCGCCGGGTCCGAGCTGATCGCGCTGGCCATGCTGCGCGCCACCGCCGTCTGCGTCATGCCCTGCCACTGGACGGACTTGCGGATGATGTCCTGCGCCGCGTTGATGGTCGCGGTCGATTCGCTGGTGATGCGGTCGCCGCGCCAGAGCGTGAACAGGCCCACCACGAGCATCGCCGCGATCAAGAGCACGATCGCGCCGTTGAGCTTGCTGGTCAGGGAAAGGTCGTTGAGCCGCATCGCTGTCTCCTGCTGGGTTCTGGTTTTTCGAAGTGAAGGCCTGGACGCACCGATTCTGAGCATCGCGTCGTGACGCTGCCAAGAGAGCTTGCGCGCGCAACGGTCCCGTGTAATCCCCTATGCCTGAAACGCCGCTGCGTCACTAGGGTGACGCGAGGCGGTCGGAGCGGTCGATAGACTGGGTCGAACAGCCGGCATCAAGGCGTCCGTGTGCCTGCAGGATCGCGTTCCGCGCGGTCCGGCAGCCGAGAGACGCCGGCAACAATATCCAGGAGACGACATGGCACTGATGGGCCAGATGATGGCGATGCCCTTGCTGATCTCATCGTTGATCCAGCATGCGGCGCGCCATTCCGGGGACACCGAGATCGTCAGCAAGCGGGTCGAAGGCGACCTGCATCGCACCACCTGGGGCGCGGTCGAGTTCCGCGCCCGGCAGCTTGCGCAGGCCTTCGCGCGGCTGGGGCTCCAGGCCGGCGACCGCGTCGGCACCCTGGCCTGGAACGGCCACCGCCACCTCGAGATCTACTATGGCTCCTCCGGCTCCGGCCTGGTCTGCCACACGATCAACCCGCGCCTGTTCCCCGAGCAGATCGCGTGGATCGCCGGCGACGCCGACGACCGCGCGCTGTGCTTCGACCTGAGCTTCCTGCCGCTGGTCGAGAAGATCGCACCGCAGCTCGGCCAGGTGCGCCACTTCATCCTGATGAGCGACCGCGCCCACATGCCGGCCGAGTCCTCGATCCCGAACCTGCGCTGCTACGAGGAACTCGTCGACGCCGAGGACGGGCACTACGTGTGGCCGGAGTTCGACGAGAACACCGCCTCCAGCATCTGCTACACGAGCGGCACGACCGGCCATCCGAAGGGCGCCGTCTACAGCCACCGCAGCTCGGTGCTGCATGCCTACGGCGCGGCGTTGCCGGATGCGATGGCCGCTTCGCGACGCGACGTGATCCTGCCGGTGGTGCCGATGTTCCACGTCAACGCGTGGGGGCTGCCCTACAGCACCGCGCTGGTCGGCTGCAAGCTGGTGCTGCCGGGACCGCACCTGGACGGCAAGTCGCTCTACGAGCTGTTCGAGACCGAGAAGGTCACCTTCAGCGCCGGCGTGCCCACCGTGTGGCTGGGGCTGCTGAACTACGTCGGCGCCAACGGGCTGAAGTTCTCGACCTTCAAGCGCACGGTGATCGGCGGCTCCGCCTGCCCGCCGGCGATGCTGCGCACGCTGATGGACGACTACGGCGTGGACGTCATCCACGCCTGGGGCATGACCGAGATGTCGCCGCTGGGCACGCTGTCGCGGCTCAGCAGCCGCCAGCTCGAGCTGCCCAGGGAAGAGCAGCGCCGCCTGCTCGAGAAGCAGGGCAAGGCGATCTATGGCGTGGACATGGCCGTCGTCGACGACGGCGGCCGCGCGCTGCCCTGGGACGGCAAGAGTTCGGGCAACCTGGTCGTGCGCGGCCCGTGGGTCATCGACAGCTATTTCGGTCATGAAGGCTCGCCGCTGATCCGCGTCACCGGCGAGGACGGCCGCGACGCCGGCCTCTGGTTCCCGACCGGGGACGTCGCCGCGATCGATGCCGACGGCTTCATGCAGATCACCGACCGCAGCAAGGACGTGATCAAGTCCGGCGGCGAATGGATCAGTTCGATCGACGTCGAGAACATCGCGATGGCGCATCCCGCCGTGCACGAGGCGGCGGTCATCGCCGTCGCGCATCCGAGGTGGGATGAACGGCCGCTGCTCGTCGTCGTGCGCAAGCCCACCGAGGCCGGCGCGGCGCTGACCCGCGAGGCGGTCATCGATTTCTACGAGGGCAAGATCGCCAAGTGGCAGGTGCCCGACGACGTCGTGTTCGTCGACGAGATCCCGCACACCGCCACCGGCAAGATGCTCAAGCTCAAGCTGCGCGAGCAGTTCAAGGGCCACAAGCTGCCGGGCTGCTGAGCCTGCCGGTCCCGCTGCAGCCGCAGGAGGTCCGCCACCGTTTTTCCTCTCCGCAGTTCACCGCAGTCCGCTGCGGTCCGTCGTACCCGCCGCTTCACCGCCTTGCACACACACAAAGCACATCAGGAGACAAGCATGAGCAAGCACAGCACGCGTTCGATTTCCTCGCCGGTCCGTCCCGTGGCCCGCGCCATCGCGGTCGCCGCCTTCGCCGTCACGGCAGCCACCGGCGCCTACGCGCAGAAGGGCGAGACGGTGAAGATCGCCTGGATCGATCCGCTGTCGGGCCTGATGGCGCCGGTGGGTCAGAACCAGGTCAAGTCCTTCCAGTTCTTCGCCGAGAAGTTCAACGCCACCAACCCGGCCGGCGTGAAGTTCGAGGTCATCCCGATCGACAACAAGCTCAGCCCGGCCGAGTCGCTCAACGCGCTGAAGTCCGCGATCGACCAGGGCGTGCGCTACGTGACGCAGGGCAACGGCTCGGGCGCGGCGCTGGCGATCATCGACGCCGTCAACAAGCACAACGAGCGCAATCCCGGCAAGGAGGTGGTGTACCTCAACCACTCGGCCGTGGACCCGGACCTGACCAACAGCAAGTGCAGCTACTGGCACTTCCGTTTCGACGCCGACACGTCGATGAAGATGGAGGCGATCACGACCTTCCTGAAGGACCAGCCCGACGTCAAGAAGGTCTACCTGCTCAACCAGAACTACGCGCACGGCCACCAGGTCGCGAAGTACGCGAAGGAGGGGCTGGCCAAGAAGCGGCCGGATGTCCAGATCGTCGGCGAGGACCTGCACCCGCTGGCCCAGGTGCGCGACTTCGCGCCCTACGTCGCCAAGATCAAGGCCAGCGGCGCCGACACGGTGATCACCGGCAACTGGGGCTCGGACCTCGCGCTGCTGGTGAAGGCCGCCTCCGAGGCCGGCTACAACGGCAAGTTCTACACCTACTACGCCGGCGTCACCGGCACGCCGACGGCCATCGGCGCCGCGGGCGCGGGACGCGTCTACCAGGCCGCCTACAACTACAACAACATGGGCGGCCAGATGGACGCCTGGGCCAACGAGTTCAAGGCCAAGTTCAACGACGACTTCTACACCGGCAGCGTCATCCACATCTACTCGGCGCTGGGCGCGGCGATGGCCAAGGCCAAGAGCACCGACCCGGTGAAGGTGGCCGCGGCGCTGGAAGGCCTGAAGTTCAAGTCCTTCAACGGCGACGTCGAGATCCGCAAGGGCGACCACCAGCTGCAGCAGCCGATCTACATCTCGCGCTGGGAGAAGGTCGACGCCAAGCATCCGTACAACGTGGAGAACACCGGCTTCAACTTCGCGCCGGTGAAGACCTATGACGCGTATGTGAGCTCGACGCCGACGTCCTGCCAGATGAAGCGTCCGAGCTGACCTGCGTCCGCGCACCGCGAGTCGGTCCGTCGGACCGCTCGCGGCGGCGCCGCGCGATGCGGCGCCCCTGAGAGGATGTTGAGAGGATGAACTCTTGGAACAGATCCTGATCAACCTGCTGAACGGCCTGTCCTCCGGACTGCTGCTGTTCATGCTCAGCTCCGGCCTGACGCTGATCTTCAGCATGATGGGCGTGCTGAACTTCGCGCATGCGAGCTTCTACATGCTGGGCGCGTACGTCGCGTACTCCATCGCCGGGTGGATCGGGTTCTGGCCCGCGTTGTTCCTCGCGCCGCTGGTGGTGGGGGGGCTCGGGGCCCTGTTCGAGCGGGGCGCGCTGCGGCGCGTCCACAAGTTCGGCCACGTCCCGGAGCTGCTGATCACCTTCGGCCTGTCGTATGTGGTGCTGGAGCTGGTCCAGCTGGTGTGGGGCCGCACGGCGGTCCCGTTCCCGCCGCCGCCCTCGCTGCAGGGCGCGGCCTTCACGCTGATCCACGCGCCGGGCCAGGCGCTGCAGCTGGCCTGGGGCGATGCGCCGGCCGCCGTGTGCGCCGCGGCCAGCTGCTCCAAGTTCCCGCTGACGCGCGCCTTCATGATGCTGGTCGCGCTGTTCATGCTGCTGGCGCTGTGGCTGCTGCTGACGCGCACCCGCATCGGCCTCGTCATCCAGGCCGCGCTCACGCATCCGGAGATGGTCGAGTCCCTGGGCCACAACGTGCCGCGGGTGTTCATGCTGGTGTTCGGCAGCGGTTGCGCGCTCGCGGCGCTGGCCGGCGTCATCGGCGGCGTCACCTTCGTCACCGAGCCGTCGATGGCGGTGCTCGTCGGCTCCATCATCTTCGTGGTCGTCGTGATCGGCGGCATCGGCTCGCTCGCCGGGGCCTTCGTCGCCTCCCTGGTCATCGGGCTGCTGCAGACGCTGCCGCTGACCGTCGACGCGTCGCTGGCCCAGGTCTTCCAGCTCGGCCCCGACACCTTCGGCTACCCGCTGCTCAAGCTCTCGCTGGCGCAGGTCGCGCCCATCCTGCCCTACCTGCTGATGGTGCTCATCCTGATCTTCCGGCCCAAGGGCCTGCTCGGCACGCGGGAGGGCTGACCGATGTCCGTCGTCATGCCTTCTTCTTCCGGTCCCGCCGCTCCCGGTAATGCCGGCACTCCCGGCACTCCCGCCGCGTCCGGCGGCGCGCCGCGCGTCCACGCCCGGGCGACACGCGGCGAGAGCTACCACTTCAAGCCGCACAACGTCGGCCGCTGGCTGATCTGGGGCCTGTACGCCCTGGCGCTGCTGGTGGCGCCGCTGATGTGGACCAGCAGCCTGGCGCAGACCATGCTGTCGCAGATGGGCATCGCCATCATCGCGTGCCTGTCCTACAACCTGCTGCTGGGGCAGGGCGGCATGCTGAGCTTCGGTCATGCCGTCTACACCGGGCTGGGCGCCTACCTGGCGATCCACACGCTCAACGTCGTCGGTGCCGGCCAACTGGCCTTGCCGGTCGGGCTGGTCCCGATCGTCGGCGGCCTGGCGGGCCTGTTCTTCGCGGCGCTGTTCGGCTACGTGTCGACGAAGAAGTCCGGCACGCCCTTCGCGATGATCACGCTGGGCCTGGGCGAGCTGATCTGGTCGATGTCGCTGATGCTGCCGGAGTTCTTCGGCGGCGAGGGCGGCGTCTCGTCCAACCGCGTCGTCGGCAAGGCGGTGTGGGGCATCAGCTTCGGGCCGCAGATCCAGGTGTACTACCTGATCGCGATCTATGCCTTCGTCTGCACGGCGCTGCTGTTCGCGTTCACGCGCACGCCGCTGGGGCGCATGCTCAACGCGGTGCGCGACAACCCCGAGCGCGTCGAGTTCATCGGCTACGACACGCAGTGGGTGCGCTTCCTCGCGTTCCTGATCGCGGGCTTCTTCGCCGGCGTGTCGGGCGGACTGTCGGCGCTGAATTTCGAGATCGTCAACGCCGAGGTCGTCGGCGCGGCGCGCTCGGGCGCCTACCTGCTGTTCACCTTCCTCGGCGGCGCGACCTTCTTCTTCGGGCCCATCATCGGCGCCGTGCTGATGGTCGTGGCCACCGTGCTGCTGTCGGAACTCACCAAGGCCTGGCTGCTCTACCTCGGCCTGGTCTTCCTGTTCATGGTGATGTACGCGCCGGGCGGCATCGCCTCGCTGATCATGATGAACCTGCGGCTGGCGGCCTTCGGCAAGCTGCGCGCGTTGTGGCCGTCCTACCTGGGCCTGGCCGGCGCGGCGCTGACGATGCTGGTCGGCGGCTCGGCGATGGTGGAGATGCTCTACCACCTGCAGCTCAACGAGGCGCTCGGGCCGAAGATGACCTACCTGGGCGTGGCGCTCGATGCGAAGAGCGTCGAGTCCTGGTTCGGCGCGGGCTTCGTGCTGGTGACCGGCCTGGGCCTGTTCGAGCTGGTGCGCCGCGAGTTCCGCGCCGAGTGGGACCGGGCGCAGGAAGAGATCGAGAAAGAGATCAAGCGGAGGGAGAGCCTGTGAGCGCGCACCACGCCCCGTATGCCCTGGAATTGAAGGCCGTCCGCAAGAGCTTCGGCAGGAGCGAGATCATCCGCGGCGCGGCGCTGGCGGTGAAGCCCGGCGAGCGCGTCGCGATCATCGGCCCCAACGGCGCGGGCAAGTCCACGCTGTTCAACCTGATCAGCGGCCGCTTCGCGCCCACCAGCGGCGAGATCCGGCTCTTCGGCGAGCGCATCGACCAGCTGCCGCCGTACCAGATCAACCGCCGCGGGCTGTCGCGCAGCTTCCAGGTCTCCAACCTGTTCACGCGGCTGTCGGTGTTCGAGAACATCCGCTGCGCGCTGCTCTGGTCCATGGGCCACAGGTACGCGTTCTGGAAGTTCCTCGCCGGCATGGACGACGTCAACGACCGCGTCGAGGAACTGCTGGAGATGCTGCACCTCGACAAGAAGCGCGACGTGCCGGCGGTCAACCTCACCTACGCCGAGGCGCGCGTGCTGGAGATCGGCATCACGATCGCCGGCGGCGCGCAGGTGATCCTGCTGGACGAGCCGACCGCGGGCATGAGCAAGAGCGAGACCAAGCGCTTCATCCAGCTGATCCGCCAGGTCACCGAGGGCCGCACGCTGCTGACGGTGGAGCACGACATGGGCGTGGTCTTCGGCCTGGCCGACAAGATCGCGGTGCTGGTCTATGGCGAGGTGATCGCCTTCGACACGCCCGATGCGGTGCGCGCGAACCCGCGCGTGCAGGAGGCGTATCTCGGCTCGGTGCTGGCCGAATCGCAGTCGGCGGGAGCCCACGCATGAGCGTCGCGATGAACGACACCAACATCGGCGCGATGCGCGCCGCCTCCACGGACGCGGCGGGGTCCGCAGGACGAGCGACCGCCGCCGCCTCGCGGGCGCTGCGGCTCGACAACGTCCATGCCTTCTACGGCAAGAGCCACGTGCTGCACGGCGTGACGATGGAGGTCCGGCCGGGCGAGATCGTCAGCCTGCTGGGCCGCAACGGCTCGGGCCGCTCGACGACGGTGAAGACCATCATGGGCCAGGTCGACGGCACCGGCGCCATCGTCTGGGGCGGCGAGGCGCTGCTGGGCCGCAAGCCCTACGAGATCGCGCACCGTGGCATCGGCTACGTGCCGGAGAACCGGGACATCTTCCCCAAGCTCACGGTGCACCAGAACCTGATGCTGGGCGAGAAGGGCGGCCGGCGCGGCGGCCAGCCGCGCTGGACCTTCGACGACATGTACGCGATGTTCCCGCGCCTGAAGGAGCGCCAGCACACCGAGGCGGGCGTGCTGTCCGGCGGCGAGCAGCAGATGCTGACGCTGTGCCGCACGCTGATGGGCGACCCCGACCTGATCATGATCGACGAGCCCACCGAAGGCCTGGCGCCCAAGATCGTCGAGCTGGTCGCGGAGTACCTCAAGGAGCTCAAGCGGCGCGGCGTGTCGGTGCTGCTGGTCGAGCAGAAGCTGGCGATCGCGCTGGAGATCTCCGAGCGCTGCTACGTGATGGGCCACGGCCGCATCGTGTTCGAAGGCACGCCCGCGGACCTGCGCGCGAACGCCTACGTGCGCAAGGAGTGGCTGGAGGTCTGAGGCACGCTGGCCGCTGACGCGGTCGCGGTCGCCGGCGGAGCCTCCCGGCACAGGGTCCATGTCGATGCCTCGGGATCGACGCGCCACCCGGCGGGCGCCTGGGGAAAGCCTGGCGCCGATGCGGGCGCGGCAGCATGGATGCGCACTTTCTGGAGGTCGCGACCCGGCTGGCTGACCAGTTCCAAGGCGAGACGGCAACAGCGATCGGTATCGCCCCGGAGACCGACTTCCTTGGCGCGATCCGGGATCAATGCGGCGCTCGCTTCCGACTGGTCAGTGAGGCAAAGATCCCAGTGGCTCAGCGCCATGGCGGGCACGGAGTCACGGAAGGCCTGGAGATGCAATGGCCGGGCCCGGCCCAGGTCGGCAAGAAGTGCTCTCGATCCCAGGTCGAGCGCGGCGAGCAGGGCGCGGGGGGGCAACGAGAACTCACGGGCGTCCGGGTTCAGGACATCCTCCATGAGATGGAGCGTCGGATCGCTGGGGTCCTTGACGGCCTGGCGCAACGCGCGCCCGCCATGCGCCCGGGCCTGCGCCTCCCGGGCCGAAGGCGCGTCCGTCTCCCATCGGGCCAGCCGCGCCAGCGCCTGGGTCCAGGGGACGGTGCGATCACCTCGTGCGGCATTCAAGGCCTCCATGCAGGCGACCGTCAGGTCCATCGGGCAGGCCGGCCCAGGGGCTCGCGGACCGCGTTGTCGCTGCTCAAGGACCAGCGCCCGCTCATGACCGTTCAACAGGCAAAGGGGCACCTCGGCGAGCATCGCTGCCACTTCGTCGTCACGCGGAGGATGCTGCCGCGCCGGATGGAAGACCAGTCGGAAGCGGCTGCTGTTCCAGGCGCTGTCCGCTTTGGCGACCCGGTCCAGGCAGTGCTCGACCGTGGTCGAGAGCGGCAGCGTTTCCCCGCGTTCAAGCCGGCCCATCTTCGTCGCCTCTTCAGCCTGGAGCGCCCAGGGCGGTGAAGGCGGCGTGGCGGCCCGGTGGACGCCGGGATCGATGCCGGCATGCCACGCGGCCACCGTTTCAAGCGTGTCATCGGCCGGGATCGGCCCCTGTGTCGAAGGCATCGAGATCATCCGCGTTCTCCTTGGCGTGAGGCACGATGAGTTGCCCGCGACCGATTCCGGTTCTTGGCGGGACGGCAAAGGCCTCCCGCATCGGCGCGAGCCAGACGTCCATCAGCTCGAAGCGCCGGCGGGCCAGTTCCCGCGGCATCCGTTCCTGGATCTCCTGGTAACGCCGCGCCGCCGCCGCGTCGGAGGGATCGTCGTCCACGTCCGCTTCGGCCGCCAGGAACTCCCGGTTCAGCGCGGCGTTCGCCGCCTGGTACGACGGATCGAGGAGCAGCTGCGCCATCGCCCGGCTGGCGGGCGCCTGGTCCGAGGCCATGAGCCCGCGCAGGGCGGGGAAACCGGCGCGGACTTCGTCACCGAGGATCTGTTCGACGGTGGCGCGCTGTTCCGCCGACCAGTCCTCCAGCGTGGGGGCTGCATGGGCCGCGGCGTCGCGCATGCCGGCGATCGACCGGTAGACCGGCGCGCCCGTCTGCGCGAACGACTTGCCGGTGATCTGCGCCAGCCGCAGGTCGAGCAGCGCCTCCAGGGCCAGGCCGCGTTCGAGGTTTTCCGCCCGCCGATCGGTGATGCTGACGTGGAGATGGATCCGGTGCCGCAGGGCCGAGCGCAGCAGCAGGAGGCTGGCGGCCTCCCTGTCGATGCCGCTGCCCGCCAGCAGCGTCATCTCCATGTTGTCGAGGACGCGCCGCTTCGCATCGATGCAGGGCCAGGTGTCGGAGAGATCGATCGCCAGCTCGGACATCATCGCCGGCTCTTCCGCCAGCCGCTGCAGCAGGACCTGGCTGCGGGCCAGCATTTCCTCGCGCAAGGCCGGGGCGACGAGCGGACTGACCGCCTCGAGCTGCGACCGGGCCTCCTCAAGGAAAGTCAGCAGCAGCGGGCCATCCTGCTGCGCGTCGAGCCGGCGTTTGAGGGTCTCAGGATCCTTGCTTCCCCAGTAGGCGAGCACCGGGGCCGGCGCCGGAGGTGGCGGCCGCCGGGTCAAGGAGGAATGCAAACGCGACCGCTCGACGCGCCATCCGTCGGGCACTTGAAGCGAAAAGTTCAGCGCTGCAGTTCCGTGATGGCGATGGACCTGCACTTCCCGCAGCTCGCCGCGTGGCCTGGCGGCCAGCGCCTCTGCGAGTTCAACGCAACGTTGCGGGTCGCCATCGAGGTTGACGTGCACAGCCTGTTCTGGAACCACAGCGGCGGGCACGACCTGGGAGTCATTGAGTTCGAGGTTCCAGAAGGGCACGACCAGGGCCGCCATGGCGTCGGACATCGCGCGGCGATCCCAGGGGCGTGCCGTCCCCATGAGGACCACCAGCTCGCGCCTCCCCAGATTGAGCGCTTCCACAATCGGCCGGGGCGGCAGTGCGAACCGAGCTGCCGGCGCGCGGGTGAGCCCGTGACCGTGGAGGTTCAGGATGCCGGTCGACGGACACATCGCCACCCGGCGCAAGGCGCGTCCTCCGCTCGCCCTGGCCTGCGCCTCGGCCGGAGATGTCGCGCCAGATTCCCATCGGGCAAGACCTGCCCCCCCGCTGGCCCAATCGGTCACCCACTGACCCCGCGCGGCATCCAGTGCTTCCAGGATCGCGATGATCAGATCAGTGTCACCTTCCTGCGGATCGAAGTCAGGGGACTGCTCCCAGCCGCGCCAGCCGTGCTGTCGCACGGCAAGCGCCTGCAGCCGCTGACGGCCGTTCAGCAGGCAGAGGGGCACCTCGGTGATGATCGCCCGCAGCTCGTCGTCACTGGGAGGAATGGACCCACCTCGGCCAGAACAGGCCCGCGCGAACTTGATGGCCGGCCAATCGCCGTCGTTGATCCCCAGCCGGTTCAGGCATTGTTCGACCGTCGGAGAGAGGCGCAGCCTCTCGCCTCGTTCGAGTCGCTCCATCTTCTCCACCTCGTCCGGGGGAAGGGACCAGGGGAACGACGGCGACGTGCCGACCCGAGGGGCGTCGCCGGCGGCGGCGTCTGGGTCGTACGGGTTCAAGCAGGACGAAGCAGCCGTGGAAGTGAAAGGCATCATGGGAGCAGGCCGCTCGGGCCGGAAGCGTGTGGGGATCCGCGTCGCCTCAGCGGGCGTTGCGGGCGTTGGCGGGCGTTGCGGGCGTCCGCGGTCGTTGCGGGCGTCGCGGTCGTTGCGGTCGTTGCGGGCGTCAGCGGTCGTCGGGGAAGGCCTCGCGCAACGGCGACAACCAGCTGTCCATCAAGGACAAGCGCTGGGCACGCAGTTCGCGCGGCATGTCCACCTGGATCGCCCGGTACGCCGATCGATCCGCTTCGCTGGCGTCTGCGCGATCGGCGTCCGTCTCGGCCTCCAGGAAGCGCTGCTGCCAGGTCCGCTCGGCGTCCTGGTAGAGCGGCTGGTCCGTCAACTGCGCCGCGGCGCGGCGTCCAGGGCCTGCGGCGTCCTCCAGCAGGTCCTGCACGGCAGGGAATCCGGCGCGCACCTCGTCGCCGATCAAGCGGTCGATCAGCGCATGCATCTCCGGCGGCCACGCGCTGTCGTCGAGTGGCGCGCCGTCCGGACCGGGCCGTTGCGCATTCATCCCGGCCAGCGTCGTGTAGAAGGGCGTGAACGAGGCGTCGAAGGTCTTGCCCGTGATCGCTGCCAGACGCCGGTCGAGCAGCGCGCGCAAGGCCATGGCCTTTTCCAGGTTCTCGGGGTCGTGGGCGCTGACGATGCCGACGTGCCGGTCGATGATGTCCTGGAGCGCCATGCGCAGCAGCACGCCCGCCGCCTCGTCGCAGGTCCGGGCGGCGCCGGCGCTCGCCGCCAGATCCATCCCGGCGAGGCAGTGCAGGTGCTGATCGACGCAGGCGCCGACATCGTGGAGATGGTGCTGCAATTCGTCCAGCAACGCGGGCTGGCCCTGGATCGATTGGAGCAGGCGCTGCACGCGGGCGCGTGCCAGGTCGATCCGGTGCTCGCGGCCCTCCGGGGGCATCTCGGTGAGCCGTCCGCTCAGTCGTCGCAGGAAACGCAGCAGCGTGACTCCCCCCGGGCGGGTGGCGAGGTCCGACGGCGGGTCGAACAGGATCGGTGGCGGCGAATCGCACCTTTTCAGGCAACGGCATCCCGGCTTGGGGCGCCATCCAGCGGACCCGTCCGCGTCCCGCATCACCGTGCGGAGCGCATCGTCGACGCCGAACACCCAGAGCTGACGGACCTGGGCAGGGAGTGTGTCCATCAGCGCTCGGATGGTCTCGATCGCGGGGACGCGCGGGCTTCGCGCGAAATCGACGTCCACCCGTTTGATGCCGGGACTCATCAGCGCGGCCACCCGCGTCGCCGGGGCGAGCACGCTGAGGCTGGTGAGGCCCAGCATCTCGCTGCTCTCTTCATACGCACGCTTGTCCAGCGGCTGACAGCCGTGCGCGCGCAGGGTGTTGACAACGCCGGCAAGCCCCAGGCCGCTGACTTCGCCGGGTGGCGGCAACGAGAACTTCGCCGGCCCGCTGCCCTGATCGTGGTTGGCCGGGGCCTTCAGATCGAGATGAAACGCCCGACCGTTGGCTCGTTCCAGCACGAAGGTGCGCACGGCCGCCGCGCCGACGGCCCGCGCGGCTGCCTCATCGGGAGCCGTCGGCTCGGTCTCCCACCCCGTCAGGCGCGCGAGTCTGCTCCGGAGCGTGTCCGCCTTGAGGTTCTGCGGCGCGATCGCCGCCTTCAAGGCGGTCAGGAGCTGCATGAATTCGCTGTAGCGCAGCGCCAGCCCTCGGGGAGGAAGTGCCGTCGGCCGTTCCGCCCAGCCCGCCAGGAGCAGTCGGACCTTGTCCCTGACCGTTCGATCCATCAGACAGGGCGGCACGGCCGCCATCAAGGCGCGCGCATCGTTGTCAGTCTGCGCGGTCCAGTCCGCTTCGCCGGCGAGGGCCTTGCTCAGCGCTTCCCGATCGTCGTAACTCCCGTTCAGACGCGCGTACAGGGCGGCCACGTCCGGTGAATGAGGCATCTGCGCGCCGGTCAGCAGCTCGAGGCGCTGGGCTTCTTCAGCATCCGGCGTCGCGTTGCCCGCTCTTGGATCGATGGGCGCGAAGCCGTTGGCCGTCGGCAGCGGTGAAAGGGCATCCACGGAGGATCCATGGAAGAGCGGGCCATCCACGGAGGATCCGTGGAAGCGCGGGGCATCCACGGAGGATCCGTGGAAGCGCGGGGCATCCACGGAGGATCCGTGGAAGCG
>CBIHMU010000045.1:0-46138 GCA_966211105.1 uncultured Burkholderiales bacterium | reverse complement strand
GGCAGCGGCAGCGGCCTTGGCAGCCTCGCGCTCGGCGGTGGTCAGCGCCACCTTGTCCCGGACATACAGCGGCAGCGCGTTGGCAGCGTCCTCGGCCCGGCCCGCATCGAAGGCCTGCTGCGCGAGCGCGCCCAGCGCGCGGGCACGCGAGGCGGTGGTCGGGAAGCGGCGAGCCGTACCGGTCTCCAGCGCGAAGGCGCCCAGCGCGGAGCCGGCGACGATCGCCGGCGGCGCCTCGCGCCACAGCGCGCGCAGCGGCTCGAGATCGGTCAGCAGCGGCTCAAGCACCGTCGACCACTGCGCGCCGTGCCATCGATAGCGGCCGAGGTAGATCTGGTTCATGCGGGCGTCCATCGCGACCCACACGTCGAGCGGTGCGGAAGCGTCCGCTGCATCGCCTGCATCGCCCGCATCAACGAGCTGCTGGCGCGTGTCTTCCGCGACCAGCATCAGGCTGTCCAGGGCCAGCACGGGCTTGCCGGCGCCGAACGCCAGTCCCTGCGCCACCGAGCACGCGGTCCGCAGGCCCGTGAACGCGCCCGGTCCGCGGCCGAAGCCGACGGCATCGACGGCGGCCAGCGGCAGACCGGCCTGATTCAGCAGCGCCATCACGTCCGGGACCAGCCGCTGCGAGGCCAGCGCCCCGCCATCGGCGTCCACAAAAGCAGCATGGCCCTGGCCCACGAGGGCCAGAGCCATGTGTTCGGTCGAGCTATCCAGGGCCAGCAACACGCTCATATCGGAAGTGTAGTGGCCCGGGACGTCGCGGGGCGGGGAGATCCCCCCACCCCGTGGGACCCGTGTCCGATCAGGAGTCCGATCAGAACGAGTAACCCAGCGACAGCGTGTACACCACCGGACGGAAGTTGATGTCCGTGTGCAGCTCTTCCACGCCATCCTTGGTCGTCGTGTACGAGCGCATCTTGCTGCGCACGTCCGCGTAGGCGACCGTCGCGTTCAGCGACCACTGCTTGGTGTAGGCCACGGTGAAGCCCGCGTGGGCGGCGGCGCCCCACGAGTTCTCCAGCGTGATGCGGGTCGGGCCGCCGCTGATCGCGTCGCCCGTGGGCGTGCTGCGCTTCTTCTCGAAGTAGGTGTAGTTCACGCCCACGCCGACGAAGGGATGGACCTTGGGAATCCATTCGCCGAGGTGGTAGTTGACGAACACCGTCGGCGGCATCTGGCGCACGACCGCGATCTGGCCGGCGTTGGCGAGCACGCCGTTGCCGTAGATCTTGTGCGACGGCGGGATGCCCAGCGCGATCTCGCCGCTCCAGCGCGGCAGGAAGCGGTAGGTGTAGCCGAAGCCCGTGGTGGTCGCGTCACCGACGCGGATCTGCGCGCCCGGCGCCGGGAACTGCTTGCTGCCGCCTTCCAGCGGGGCAGCCTTGCTGTTCACGTCGATGTGGGCCAGGCCCAAATAGAACGAGTGCGTGCCGACCGCCGGCTCTTCGGCGCGGGCGGCGCCCGCCAGGGCCATCAGCGAAGCGGCCAGGATGAGGGTGATGTTCTTCTTCATGAATGATGTCTCCGTGCTGGTCGTCGGCGATTACGGCTGAGCAGCCAGGACCGATTGGAAGAAGCCGCGTGCCAGCGCATTGCAGAACGGCGGGACCAGGGTGCCGTGATAGGCGCCCTGCACCGCTGCCGCACCGGCCGCACCACCGCCCGCCGCGGCGGACGTGGCCGCCTTGGCCTGCGCGAAGCCGCCCGCGATCGTGGCCGCCGTCACCTGGCCGGCCCAGGCCATCGAGGCCGCGCTTTCCAGGTTGGACGCCGGGTACAGCTTGTTGCGCGAGGCGAAGTCGGCCTGCGCCTGCAGCGTGTTGGTGAAGAACACGGTCGGGTCGCCCGAGCCGCCGCACAGCGCGACCGGCGCCTTCGGCGTCCAGCCCAGCAGCGTGTTGGTCTGCAGCGCCTTGCGGAAGTTCGAGGTCGGGTAGGCCGTCTTGAACGCGGGGTTCAGCAGGCCGCCCGTGCCGAACAGGTTGGTGAACGTCGGGTCGTTCGGCAGCTTGCCTTCCTGGATCAGCGTGGTGATCGACTTCTTCGACGGGAACAGCGTTTCCGCGGTCGCCGCGAACTGGGTCGCGTACACGTCGGTCGGCGCCGCGTAGATGTTGCCGTAGGCCTTCTGGTAGCTGGTCAGCATCAGCGGCAGGAACAGCGTCGCGCCGGCGTTGACCGGGCCGGTGTTGACGATCTGGTCGCTGAAGCCCACCAGGTTGTACGGGCCGGACATCGGCGCGGCGGCGGTGACGGGGAACTCGGTCGCGTAGTCGCGCTCCATCACCTTCTGCGTGGCCATCGCCACGTGGCCGCCTTGCGAGTAGCCGGCCAGCAGCAGCTTGGCCGACGGCTTCACCGCGCTCTCGGCGGCCAGGTGGGTCCGGGCGGCGCGCATCGCGTCGACCATCTCGATCGCCGACTGCTCGGCGTTCAGGTAGGTCGTGTACTGCAGGCCCGAACGGTCGTAGCCGAGGTAGTTCGGCGCCACGACGATGAAGCCCTGGGCGGCGTAGAACGCCGCGACCAGCGAACCTTCGGCGTTGTTCTGGATGTCGGCGATGTTGTAGGCCTGGTCCGTGGTCGTGCCGTGGGCATACAGCACCACCGGGCGGTTGCCCGTGCAGGCGGCGCCGGTGCCGGCCGGCACCAGCACGGCGGCGGAGGCGGTGGCGGGCAGGCCCTGGGGATCACGCGTCCAGTAGTAGACGTAGCGCACGTCCACGTCGCAGGCCGCCTTGCCGCTGATCGCCTGCACGCCCTTTGCCGCGGTGCCCGCGTCGATCTGGGCGGCGGTCGCCGCGCCGGCCTTCAGGCCCAGTTCCAGGGTGCCGCGCGCCGGCGGGGGATCGTCGCTCGACGCATCGCTGCCGCCGCCGCAGGCGCTCAGCATGGCCACGGCAGCCAGAGTCAGGCTGGCCAGTTTGAATTGGCTGTTCATTCGGACTTCTCCAGGGGTTGTCTCCGTCGTCTGCACCGTCCCGGCGATCGCGGTCGGCACTAAATCGAACGGTCGTTCGTTTTTCTCAGGGATCACTTTAAGCGCACGTCCGGCGGCGCTTACAAAAGGAAAACCCTGACACGCCACAGCATGCCAGGGTCATCGGGACGACGGACGCACAACCTGACCCCATCGAGGCGCGGTTGCAACACTTCTGTCATCCGGGTGCGCGCGATGCGCGCGCGATGGTCGGCCTCAGAACGGGTTGTTGCTGGCCCGGTTCACGGCCTGCGAGGCCATGTTGGTGTGCATCACCGGTCCGACGAGCTGGTCGCTGGCCCACATGTGGGAGGTGGACGTGGCGTTGGCCACCAGCGTCTTGTCGGTGCAGACCGGCGGCAGCGAGCTCGCCAGGCAGGCGGCATCCGTCGAGTTGGACGCGGAGTAGATCGTCGGATAACGGCTCATCGTGCCCATGAGCTCATCGGTCAGGATGAGGCCGATGTAGTGGCCGTCGTTGCGGATCTTCAGGCGCAGGCCGGCGTTGAAGCGGCGCGACAGCTCGGTGAGCAGCGCGGCGCGGTCGGTGTCGGCGTGGACCGACTTCTCGCGGATCGCGAACGGCGACAGGCCCATGTCCTGCACGGTGGACAGGATGATGCGGCCGTTGGCGTCGACGATGCGGTTGACCTGCGCGGCGAGCGCCTCGCCGCGCGCCTGCGCGGCGTTGCCCAGCGTGCCGGCGTCCTGCGCCGGGTACTGCGCGTACAGCTCCAGCACGTCGTTGGCGCCGACCAGGATGGTGACCAGGTCCTTCGGATTGAAGCCGTCCAGCGCGAACTGGCGGTCGATCTGCGCCGTGACGTCGGCGGTCTTGGCGCCGAGGGCGGCGTACATGCGCGCGGTCGGCGTGGCCAGCTTGTCCGGGTTGCATTCGCCGAACACCAGGCCGAAGTGGCCCGCGAGCTGCTGCGTCCACACCTGGTTCAAGGTGCAGGTCACGGCGCCGCTGGTCGCGTCGGTCCCGTTGACCGTGTACTTGGTGCCGTCGCTGCGGATGGCGCTGGTTTCATCGCCGAAGGCGATGAGGCGCGTCGGACGGAAGGGGTCGATCTGTTCGCCGCCGCCGCCGCAGGCGGCCAGCATCGCGGTCGCACCCAGCAGCACGGCCAGGTGGCGCTTCACACTCTTCATGAACTCTCCAAATCTCGAAAACTCAGCGGGGCGCGAAGGCCGCCGCCGCGCGGGACAAGCGGTCCCGCACCCCATCCCAGGCGGCCTCTTGCGGAGGCGCCTCGATCCAGATCTCCGTCGCGCCGGCCGCGTCCAGCTCGCGCAGGACGGCAAACAGCTGACGCGCCGCGGCGCGCGCCTGGGCCGGCATGGCCCGGTGCAGCGCCGGGGCGCCCGTCCCGGCCAAGGACGTGCGGGAATATACCGCCAGCCCCGCCGGACGGTCGCCCGCCAGCGCGGCGCGCAAGGCTTCCGGGTCCATCAGGCGGACCGTCGCGCGCGGTGCGTAATGCGCAGCCAGTGTGCCCGAGGCGCGTGGCGCCTGGGCATCGGGCGCGTGTAAAGCGAGGCCGGCGGCGGCTTCCAGCTGTTCCGGGGTCAGCACGCCGGGCCGCAGCAGCACCAGGCCGCCGCGGCTGACGTCGACGATCGTCGACTCGATGCCGACGTCGCAAGGCCCCCCGTCCAGCACCGTCAGACCGGGCTCGAACTCGTCGGCGACGTGCGCGGCGGTGGTCGGGCTGACGCGGCCGAAACGGTTGGCGCTCGGCGCGGCCAGGCCCTCGACGCCGAGGGCGCGGCACTCGGCCATCAGCGCGCGGAAGACCGGATGCGACGGGCAGCGCAGCCCCACCGTGTCCTGCCCGCCGGCGGCCGCGGCGGCGATGCCGGGCACGCGCCGGACGATCAGCGTCAGCGGGCCGGGCCAGAAGGCCTCGATCAGTCGGTGGGCCACTGGCGGCAGATCCTGTCCGAAGACGCGGGCGCCCTGCTCGTCGAGCACGTGCACGATCAGCGGGTGGTCGCTCGGGCGGCCCTTGGCGGCGAAGATCTTCGCCACCGCCTCGTCCTGGTCGGCGCGCGCCGCCAGGCCGTAGACGGTCTCGGTCGGCACGCCCGCCAGTTCGCCGGCGGCCAGCACGCGCGCGGTCGCGCGGACCGCCTCGGGCGACTGGCCGTCGAGCACCTGGAAGCCGGAATCCTTCACCACGTCGTCACCCCGTCGTCACCACACTCAGCGAAATCAGCACGTTCACCACGTGTCGGGCAGGCCGAGGAGCGCGCAGGCGCGACGGGCGCTGGCGCGGGCGTCCTCGGCGGTCGCGCCGATCACGTTCAGGTGGCCCATCTTGCGGCCGTGCCGCGCCTGCGTCTTGCCGTACAGGTGCAGCTCGGCGCCGGGCAGGGCCAGCACGCCGGCCCAGTCGGGCGCGCGCTCCCGGCCGTCCGCGTCGAACCACAGATCGCCCAGCAGGTTCAGCATCACCACCGGCGAATGCAGGCGCGGTTCGCGCAGCGGCAGGCCGGTCATCGCGCGGACCTGCATCTCGAACTGCGAGACGTCGCAGGCATTCATCGTGTAGTGGCCCGAGTTGTGCGGGCGCGGCGCCATCTCGTTGACGACCAGGCGGCCGTCCTTCAGCACGAAGAACTCCACGCACAGCACGCCGACATAACCCATGCCGGTCGCGATCGCGGCGGCGGAACGGCGCGCCTGCGCCTGCAGCGCCTCGTCCACATCGGGCGCGGGCACCTCGGTGACCGCGAGGATGCCGTCGCGGTGCAGGTTCTGCTGGACGGGGAAGGTCACGACCTCGCCGTCGGCGCCGCGCACGACCAGCACGCTCAGTTCCAGCGCCAGCGGCAGCATCTGCTCGAGCACGCAGTCGACGCGGCCGAGTTCATCGAAGGCGGCGGCGAGCTGCGCCCGGTCGGCGACCCGGCGCTGGCCCTTGCCGTCGTAGCCGAGCCGGGCGGTCTTCAGGATGCCGGGGAGCAGCGACGCGGGCACGGCGGCCAGATCGGCGTCTGAATCGGCATCGGCGCCGCCCCGCAGCACGGCATACGGCGCGCACGGCACGCCGCTGGCGTCGAAGTGGGCCTTCTCGCGGGCGCGGTCCTGGCAGATCGCGACGGCCGAGGCGCCGGGCGCGACGACGCGCGCCCGCGCCAGATGCTCCAGCGCGCGGGCGGGCACGTTCTCGAATTCGGTGGTGATCGCCTCGCAGCGGCGCGCGAGGTCGTCGAGCGCCGCCGGGTCCAGGTAATCGGCCTTCAGGTGCTCGTGCGCGACGGCGCCGGCGGGGCTGGCCGCGTCCGGATCCAGCACCACGCAGCGGTAGCCCAGCGCCTGGGCGGCGTGGACGAACATGCGGCCGAGCTGGCCGCCTCCCAGTACGCCCAGCGTCGCTTCACCCGGCAGCAGCGGCATCAGCGCAGCTCCTCGGTCATCGCGGTGGCGGCGGCCGTCTGGCGCTTGCGGAAGGCGTCCAGCCGGTCGCGCAGGGCCGGGTTGTCGCGGGCCAGCACGGCCACGGCGAACAGGGCGGCGTTGCCCGCGCCGGCGTTGCCGATGGCGAAGGTCGCCACGGGAATGCCCTTGGGCATCTGCACGATCGAGTGCAGCGAATCCACGCCCTGCAGGTGGCGGCTGGCGACCGGCACGCCGAGCACCGGCACCAGGGTCTTGGCGGCCAGCATGCCCGGCAGGTGGGCGGCGCCGCCGGCGCCGGCGATGATCGCCCGCAGGCCGCGGCCTTCGGCCTGCTCGGCATAGGCGAACATCTCGTCGGGCATGCGGTGGGCGGAAACCACCCGCGCCTCGAACGGCACGCCGAACTCGGTGAGAATGTCGGCGGCGTGCTTCATGGTCTCCCAGTCACTGCTGGAGCCCATGACCACGCCGATGACGGGGGCGATGTCGGGAGTGGTGGCGCTGCTCACGGGTCGGTCCTCGATCTGTCAAATCGTGAAACCTTGAATTGTAGGCGGGCAGCCTCAGATGCCGTTCTTGCCGTTCCTGGCGTCCGGCGACTCCCGTCCGGCCGACGGGGCCCGCCCGCCGCCCGACTGCTTCCGTCCTTGCCCCCACCATGACCGACATCACCCTCCAAAACTTCGAAGCGGACCTCCTGCAGGCCTCCATGCAGCAGCCGGTGCTGCTCGACATCTGGGCGCCGTGGTGCGGCCCCTGCCGCACGCTGGGGCCGATGCTGGAGAAGCTGGAGGTGGCCTATGCGGGCCGCTGGAAGCTGACCAAGCTCAACAGCGACGACCAGCCGGAGATCGCGACACAGCTGAGCCAGGCCTTCGGCGTGCGGTCGATCCCGTTCTGCGTGATGTTCGTCGGCGGACAGCCGGTGGACGGATTCGTCGGCGCGATCCCCGAGGCGCAGATCCGCGAGTTCCTGGACCGTCACGTGCCCACGGGCGAGGCGCTGGAGGCCGAGGAAGACCTGGCCGAGGCGCAGGCGCTGCTCGAGGAGGGCGACGCGGACGGCGCGCTGGAGAAGCTGCAGGCGGCGGTGCAGGCCGACCCGAACAACGAGGCGGCGCGTTTCGACCTGATCCGCGCGCTGCTGGAGGACGACCAGCTGGCGCACGCCAAGGCGGCGTTCGCGCCGGTGGCGCACCTGGCCGCGGACACGATCACGCCGCACGCGAGATTCCAGGCCCTGGCCGCCTGGATCGCCGCGGCGGAGCGGGCTGAGCAAGGCCTGGATCCGGCGGCGCTGCAATCGGCGATCGCGAACGACAAGCGGGATTTCGACGCGCGCTTCGCGCTGGCGCAGGGCCTGTTCGCGGGGCGCGACTTCACCGGCGCGATGGAGGAGCTGCTCGAGATCATCATGCGTGACAAGACCTGGAACGACCAGCTCGCGCGCAAGACCTACGTCTCGATCCTCGAGATCATGACCAAGCCTGCACCGGCGGCGCATGGCCACGGCGCCGGTGCGCCGCAGGCGGGCGGCCTGCAGCTGTCCGGCCACAGCACCGTGGCGCCGGCCGACCCGCTGGTCGACCAGTACCGCCGCAAGCTCAGCATGGCGCTGTTCTGACCTGACCCCCGGGTCGTCTGACTTCCCAGATCCGGCGCGCTGCGCGCGCCCCTCACCCTTGCCCTCTCAGAACATCACCTGCGCCACTCCGGCGCGCGTGAGCCGATCCAGCTCCAGAGGGTCCGCTTCGTTGTCGGTGACCAGCACATCGATGCTGGCGCAGTCGCAGACCTGCATCCGACTCCCCTGCCCCAGCTTGCTGGCATCGGCGAGCAGCACCCGCTGCCTCGCCCTGGCCAGCATCGCCTGCGCGACGGCGACTTCCGCCCACAGGTAGCTTGACGCGCCCTGCCGCGCATCGAGCGCGGTCGGCGAGATCAGCGCGATGTCCACGCGATGCCGCGCAATCTCCGCGACGGTGAACTCACCGAAGGTGCCCGAGGTCTCCGGCACGTACGCGCCGCCGAGCATCAGCAGCTCGTGCCCCTGGCGCCCGGCCATCGCGTCGCACACCGCGACCGAATTCGTGATCACCCGCAGTGCCTGGGCCTGGGCGAGCGCCTGGGCCAGCGCATGCGTCGTCGATCCCGCGTCGATGAACAGGCTCATCCCCGGCTTCACCAGCGCCATCGCCTGCCGCGCGATCGCCTGCTTCTGCCGCCGGCGCGACTGCGCCCGTTCGGCATAGCTGGCCTCGGCCGGCACCTCCGACTGCACCGCGCCACCGTGCACGCGGGCAAGCTTGCCGCCCTGCTCCAGCTCGATCAGGTCGCGCCGCACCGTCTCGCGCGACACGCCGAGCTCGCGCGCGGCCTCGTCCGTCGTGAGGCGGTGCCGCTCCCGCAGCAGCAAGAGGATCTTGTCGTGTCGTTCCTGGGACCACATGGATCGCTTGTTCTCCCTGCATGGACCTCGCATTCACCCAGATCCACGCAGCGCCTTCATGACAGTTTGAGGATTTTTCTGTGATGTTGTGGATATCCAGCATCCGTCGCGCGACGGGCTGTGGTTTTTCGTGTTTGTCGTTGTCTTGTCGTGGAGGGTTGTGACAGTGCGGGTCGTTCGTTAGTCAAACCGACTGCTTGTCCGACGCCTCTCCGACACCTCAACGCACCGAGTCCCCCCCATGAAGCACCCGATGCCCACCGCCCTGGTCCTGGCCCTCAGCCTGGCCTACGTTGTCCCCGCCGCCGCGCAGTCCGCCGACGCGTCGAAGCCCGCCGACACGACCGCCGCCGCCACCTCGTCCGAACGCTCCGAGCGCTCCGAACTCGAGCGCGTCACCGTCTCCGTCGGTCGCGGCCAGCTGCGCTCCGTGCAGAGCCTGAGCCAGACCGAGTTCGACAACGCCCTGGCCGGCAGCAGCCCGCTCGCGACCGTCGCCCGCCTGCCCGGCGTGAACTTCCAGTCCGCCGACGGCCTGGGCAACTACGAATGGTCGACCCGCTTCACCGTGCGCGGCTTCTCGCAGAACCAGCTCGGCTTCACGCTCGACGACGTGCCGCTGGGCGACATGTCCTACGGCAACTTCAACGGCCTGCACATCAGCCGCGCGATCTCGAGCGAGAACGTCGGCCGCGCCTCGCTGTCGCAGGGCGCCGGCGCGCTGGAAGCGGCCTCGTCCAGCAACCTGGGCGGCACGCTGCAGTTCTATTCGAGCGACCCGCTGGACAAGTTCGGTTTCCGCGCCTCGCAGACCGTCGGCAGCGATTCCGCCGCCCGCACCTTCCTGCGCGTGGACAGCGGCCGCACGGTGGTCGGCGACTTCTACGTCAGCTACACCCACCAGGACGCCGACAAGTGGAAGGGCGACGGCCAGCAGAAGCAGGAGCAGTGGAACCTGAAGTGGACCCAGGCGATCGGCGACAGCCGCCTGTCGGCCTTCATCAACACCTCGCGCCGCAAGGAAGTGGACTACCAGGATCTGTCGCTGGACCTGATCAAGCGCAAGGGCGACAGGCTCGACAACTTCTACCCGGACTTCGCCGCCGCGGTGAAGGCCTCCAACACGCTGTGCGGCAACAACGGCAGCACCTACGTGGCGGCCTGCGACGACCAGTACTACGCCGGCGCCGGCCTGCGCAACGACGAGCTCTATGGCGTCTCCGCCGACCTGCGCCTGGCGCAGAACATCACCTGGAAGACGACCGCCTACTACCACCACAACAAGGGCATGGGCCTGTGGTTCACGCCGTACCAGGCCTCGCCGGACGGCACGCCGATCTCGGTGCGCACGACCGAGTACGGCATCAAGCGCGGCGGCGTGGTCTCCAACGCCGAGTTCGACCTCGGCGACCACCTGATCAAGGCCGGCGTCTGGTTCGAGGACAACGACTTCGACCAGGCCCGCCGCTTCTACGCCGCCTCGGCCGCCACCAGCGTCTACCAGTTCCCGAGCAACCCCTTCCTGACGCAGTGGCAGTACGCGTTCAACACGAAGACCTCGCAGTTCTCGCTGTCCGACACCTGGTCGGTCACCAAGGACCTGACGGTCGGCGCCGGCTTCAAGGCGCTGAAGGTCAAGATCGACGGCCAGCTGGAAGCGGGCACCGGCATGCCGTCGGGCTCGATCAGCGCGGAGAAGGGCTTCCTGCCGCAGCTGGGCCTCAACTACCGCCTGTCGGCCAACAACGAGCTCTACGGCACGCTGGCGCGCAACATGCGCGCCTACCAGGGCGCGGCGACCGGCACCTCGCCGTTCGCGACGACCACCGCCGGCTTCGACGCGATCAAGGGCAGCCTCAAGCCCGAGACCTCGGACACCGTCGAGGCCGGCTGGCGCACCAGCGGCCGCGGCTACGAAGGCTCCGTCAGCGCCTACCTGGTCAACTTCAAGGACCGCCTGCTGAGCGTGCAGCAGGGCTCCGGCATCCAGGGCAACCCGGTCGTGCTGTCCAACGTCGGCGACGTGCGCGCCACCGGCGTGGAAGCGGCGCTGTCCTTCCGCCTGGCCTCGGCGCTCACCTGGTACAACAGCGTCAGCCTGTCCAAGTCGACCTACCGCGACGACGTGGTCAGCGGCACCACGACGATCGCGATCCGCGGCAAGCGCGTGGCCGACGCGCCGGACACGATGATCAAGTCGCAGCTGGGCTACGACGACGGCGCGCTGTTCGGCAACATCGGCGTGGACTACATGTCCAAGCGCTACTACGCGTACACCAACGACGCCTCGGTCCCGGACCGCACGCTGGTGAACCTCAGTGCCGGCTACAAGCTGAAGAACGTCTCGATGCTGCGCGAGCTGAGCCTGCAGGGCAGCGTGACCAACCTGTTCGACAAGCACTACATCTCGACCATCGGCTCGAACGGCTTCACCAACAGCGACCCGACGGGCACCTACGCCACGCTGCTGCCGGGCGCGCCCCGTCAGTTCTTCGTGACGCTGACCGGGAAGTTCTGAGGACATGGCCGGGGACGTCGATGACGTGGAGGGACCCGCGGAAGCGGGTACCCGGCTGACGCGCCGTCAGTGGCTGGCGGGCTCGCTCGCGGTGCCGATGGCCGTGCCGTTGGCGGGCTGCGCCACGGCGGATCCGGCGCCCCCGGTGGCCGAACCGGTCGCGAAAGCCGACGCAGAGACGCCCCGGCGTTTCCGCGTCGCCTTCGGCTCCTGCGCCAAGCAGTCCAAGCCGCAGCCGATCTGGCGCGCGATCGGGGCAGCGAAGCCGGACCTGTTCGTCTTCCTCGGCGACAACCTGTACGCGGACGCCCGCGACGAAGCGACGCTGCGCCAGCGCTACGCCGAGTTCATGGCGGTCGAGCCGCTGCAGGCGTTCCGGCGTTCGACGCGCCACGTCGCGATCTGGGACGACCACGACTTCGGCGACGACGACGAAGGCGCGGACTACCCGCTCAAGCAGCTCTCTCAGCAGCTGTTCTGCGAGGCGTGGAACGAGCCCGCGGACTCGCCGCGGCGGCGCGCGGACGGCATCTACCAGAGCTATGTCTTCGAAGCGCTCGGCCGGCGCATCCAGGTGATCCTGCCGGACCTGCGCTTCAACCGCACGATGCTGACGGCCGATCCGTCGCTGAAGTCGAGCTACGCGGCCATGGTGCTGCGCGCCAAGCTCAGCGGGCAGCCGATGACCGGCTGGTACGTGCCGGACGCCCGGCCCGAGGCGACGCTGCTCGGCGAAGCGCAGTGGGCGTGGCTCGAGGCGCAGCTGCGCGTGCCGGCGGACGTGCGCCTGATCGGCTCCAGCGTGCAGTTCGCGGCCGACGGCAGCGGCTGGGAAGGCTGGGCCAACTTCCCGCGGGAACGCGACCGGCTGATCGAGCTGATCCGCACGACGCGCGCGGAAGGCGTGGTCTTCCTCAGCGGCGACATGCACTACGCGGAGCTCTCCAGCATCGATGTCGCCGGCGGCTACCCGCTGTGGGACGCGACCTCCAGCGGCCTGACCGAGGTCTGGGACATCCCCACGCCCAACCGGAACCGGCGCTCGGCGGTGATGGCGGAATTGAACTTCGGCGTACTCGATGTCGAGCCTGTCACCGAAGGGGAGGATGATCTTCGCCTGCGCTTCGCGCTGTGCGACGTGAATGGAAAGGCCAAGGTGACGAAGGAACTGACGCTGTCGGGCCTGCGCTTCCCGGCCAAGGAGAAGACCGCATGACCCTGTCCCGACGCAGCCTGCTGCGGACCCTGCCCGCTTCGCTGCCGGCCCTCCTGCCCGCAGCGATGCCCGCCTTCCTGCCCGTGTCATTCGGGCTTTCTGCGTTTGACGCCGCCGCGCAAGGCGGCCAGCCGGCCTCGATCGCGCTGGACGCGCTGATGACCGCCGCCCGCAAGGAGGGCCGCGTGAACAGCCTCGGCATGCCCGACGACTGGGCCAACTGGCGCGCGACCTGGGCCGACCTGCAGCGGCTTTACGGCCTGGCGCATGTCGACACCGACATGAGCAGCGCCGAGGAGATCGCCAAGATCGAGGCCGAGAAATCCAATGCGAGCGCGGACCTCGGCGACGTCGGTTTCGAGTTCGGCGCGATCGCGAAGGCGCGCGGCATCACGCAGCCGTACAAGCCGACGACCTGGGCGCAGGTGCCGGACTGGGCCAAGGACGCCGACGGGCACTGGGCGCTCGCGTACACGGGCACGATCGCGTTCGCGGTCAACCGCAAGCGCTTGAAGGACGTGCCGCGCAGCTGGCAGGCGCTGTTCGCGTCCAAGGCGCGCGTGATGATCGGCGAGGTCGGCCGCGCGGCGCAATCCAACGCGGCCGTGCTGGCCGCGGCGGTGGCGCTCGGCGGCGACGAGACCAGGCTGCAGCCGGCGCTGGCCGCGTTCTCGCAGATCGCCAAGGACAAGCGGCTGATCGGCACCAACGCGACGCCCGCGCTGATGGAGCGCGCCGAGGCCGACGCCTTCCTGCTGTGGGACTTCAACGCGCTGTCCTACCGCGCGAAGCTGCCCAATGCCGCGGACTACGAGGTGCTGATCCCGTCCGACGGATCGGTCACCAGCGGCTACACGACCCTCCTCAACCGCTGGGCGCCGCATCCGAACGCGGCCATGCTGGCGAGGGAATACATCTTCAGCGACGCCGGCCAGATGAACCTCGCGCGCGGCCACGCGCGGCCGATCCGGATCGCGCAGCTCCCGCTGCCCGCCGACCTGACGGCGCTGCTGGTGCCTGAAGCGCAGTACGCCAAGGCGCGCGCATTGAAGCCGGCCCTCTGGACCGAAGAGGTCAAGAAGCTGCCGCGCGCGTGGCAGCGCGAGGTCCTGGGAGCCGCACGATGACCCCGGGCACCGGACCTCTACCGCCTCCGTTCCCCGGCGCCTCGATCACCGCCGGAACGCCTTCGCCTTCGGCTGCAGGTGCGGGTACGGGTACGGCTGCGACCGGGGCCACATCGATCTCCAGCGCCCCGCCGGCTTCCCTGCCGACCTCCTCGTCGTCGATCGATGCCGCCGCCGAAGCAGCAGCGGCGATCGCTCACGCGGCGGATCCCGCGCGCAAGCTCGTCGTGCTGCTGGCCGACGGCCTGCGCGCCGACACCGCGCGCGACTACATGGGCTACCTGCAGGCGCTCAACGAGTCAGGGCGCGCGCAATGGCGCTCGCTGCGCTGCGAGCTGCCGAGCCTGTCGCGCCCGCTGTACGCGACGGTGATCAACGGCGAGCCGCCGTTGACGCACGGCATCCTCGGCAACGGCCAGGCCGGACAGGCGCTCTCGCACCACCTGTTCCAGCAGCTGGACGCGCAGGGCGTGCCGGCCGCGGTCGCCGCGTATCACTGGTTCTACGAATTGCTGGCCGGCGAGGTCTTCGATCCGCTGCGCCATCGCGACGCGGTGCCGGCGGGCTGCGGCATCCAGGCGGCGCGTTGGTACTGGGAGGACGACTACCCGGACAGCCACCTGCTCGCCGACGCCGAAGCGCTGCGCCGCGCACACCTGCCGGTGCAAGGCCCGTCGCTGCTGTTCATCCATCCGATGGGACCGGACCTGGCGGGCCACGTGCACGGCGGCGAATCGACGCAGTACGCGACGAGCGCGCGCAAGCTCGACATGCTGCTCGCGCAGCTGCTGCCGCGCTGGCACGCCGAGGGCTTCGACCTGCTGGTGACCAGCGATCACGGCATGAACGCCGACCGCATGCACGGCGGCCCGCTGCCGGTGGAGCGCGAGGTGCCGCTGGTCTGGGTGCCGCACGACGGCGCGGTGGGCCTGGCACTGCCCGAGCGGCAGACGGACATCGCGGGCTGGATCCTGGCGCGACTGGGCATCGCCGCAGCCCCGGGAGGCTTGGCGGCATGAGCCTGACTGCGCGGACCGCCACGCGGCTCGCCGGCCCGCTGCTCCTGCTGACGGCGGCGGCCCTGCTGCTGCCCTTCGGCTGGCGCGCGATCGCGCTGCTCGTCGACTGCACCGGCCAAGGCAACGGCTGCGCCGTCGGCGAACTGACCGCTGACAGCTACTACCTCGAAGCCGCCTGGAACACGCTGTGGCTGAGCACGCTCTCCGCGCTGATCGGCCTGACCCTCGGGCTCGGCGCGGCGATCGCGCTGCTGCGCGTCCCTCGCCTCGAATCCCCGGTGACGCTGCTCGCGAGCCTGGGCGCCAACTTCTCCGGCGTGCCGCTCGCGGTGGCGTTGCTGCTGCTGTTCGGCGCACAAGGCGTCGTGACCGCGACGATGCAGGCCGCGGGGCTTGCGCCGTGGATGGACCTGCAAGGCCTCGACGGCCTGCTGCTCGCGTATGTCTGCTTCCAGGCGCCGCTGGCGACGCTGCTGCTCGTCGCGCCGGTGAAGATGCTGGACGGCTCGCTCCAGGACGCGGCGGCCACGCTCGGCGCGGGACCGGTGCTGTACTGGCGGCGCGTCGGACTGCCGATGATGCTGCCCAGCCTCGTGGAGGTCTTCGGCCTGCTCTTCGCCAACGCGGCAGCGGCCTTCGCCACGCCGTTCGCGCTGAGCGGCACGGCGGCCCATGTGCTCGCAGTGCGCATCGCCTCGCTCGTGAGCGGCGACATCTTCGCGCAGCCCGAGCTGTCGGCGCTGCTGGCGCTGGTGCTGTTCACGATGCTCGCGGTGGTGCTCGCCCTCACGCGAGGACTGGCGGCGCGACTCCGACAGGGGCATGCATGAGCGCCGCGTCGACCTCCCTCACGAACCGCCCGGTGATCTCGGCGCTCGCGCTGGCGGCGCTGCTGGTCGTGGTGCTCCTGCCGATGGCGGCCCTGCTGGTCTATGGCCTCACCGGACGATGGGATCGTCACTGGTGGCCGGAGGACCCGACGCTGCGCTGGATCGTCGATGCCGTCGTCGATCCGCGCGTGCAGGGCGCGGTGCTGCGCACGACGCTGCTCGCCTTGGCGAGCGCGACCCTGGCGCTGGTCTGCGGCGCGCTGGCGACGATTCCCGCGGCCCTCGCCGTGCAGCTCGACGACGGCCCGGCCGCTCGGCGGCTGCAGCGCACGCTGGACCTCGTCGCGCTGCTGCCGTTTGCGATCGCGCCGGTGGTGATCGCGATCAGCGCGCTGGAGCTGTTCGTCGGCCGCTGGGGCGGCTGGTTGCCGCTCCCGCTGGTCTACGTGGCGGTGGTCGCGCCGACGCTGTTCCCGCTCATCCACAAGACGCTGCAATCGGCGCTCGCGCAGCTGAACGCGGCCTCGTTGATCGAGGCCGGCCGCACGCTCGGCGCGAGCGACGGCCACGCCGTGCGACGCGTGCTGCTGCCCATGCTGGCGCCGGCGCTGCTCGCCGCGTTCCTGCTCGCGTGGGTCACGGCGGCGATGGAATTCGCGATCGCGAACCTGCTGCTCGGCGGCCAGCTGGAGCTGCTGCAGCCCTTGATGAACAGCCTGCGCAACGCCAACGGTCACCAGGCGGCGGCGCTGATGGTGCTGGCCTTCGTCGGCGTCGGAGCGATCGTCGCGGCGGTCGCCGCGCTCACCCGGCGCTGGACGACGGGCGCATCGCCGCGATGAGCGCGCTTCAGACCCTGCCCCTGCGCGCCGGCCCCCCCTCAAGAATCTCCGTGCGATGACCTCGACCGCCCCTTCGAACGCCCCTTCCACGATTCCTGCGACTTCTCCCGACGTCGAACTGACGGCGCAACTCGCAGTCCGCGGCGCTGAGCTGGCGCTGGGCGGGCGACCGGTCCTGCGCGGCATCGACCTGACGCTGGCGCGCGGCGAGGTCGTCGCGCTGCTCGGCGCATCGGGCTGCGGCAAGACGACGCTGCTGCGGTCGATCGCGGGACTGCAGCCGCTGGACCACGGCACGATCGCGATGTCCGGCCAGCAGGTGCAGACGCTGCCGCCGCAGCGCCGCGACATCGGCATGGTGTTCCAGCACTACGCGCTGTTCCCCAACCTGTCGGTGCGCGAGAACATCCGCTTCGGTCCGCTCGCGCGGGGCGAGGAAGCGTCGCTCGCCGACACGCGGGCGGACGAGTTGCTCGACCTCATCGACCTGCGCGCGCTCGCCGACCGGCTGCCGCAGGCGCTGTCGGGCGGACAGCGGCAGCGCGTCGCGCTCGCCCGGGCGCTGGCGACGCGGCCGATGCTGCTGCTGATGGACGAGCCGTTCTCGGCGCTCGACGAGCATTTCCGCCTGCCCCTGCGTCGGCAGTTCCGGCGGCTGCAGCGCGAGCTCGGCCAGAGCTGCGTGATCGTCACGCACGACCGCGAGGAGGCCTTCGAGATCGCCGACCGCGTGGCGGTCATGTTCGACGGCGTGATCGCGCAATGCGCGTCGCCGCGCGAGCTGCGCCGCGCGCCGGCGAACCGGCGGGTGGCGGACTTCCTGGGGATCTTCAACCGGCTGGACGCGAAGACGCTGGACGGCGCCTGGCGCCGCGACGCCGGGCACTGGATCGCGCCGGTGGAGGCGCTGGTGCTCGCTGACGGACAGGCCGGTGACGAGACGTCGCGCCAGGCGCTGCGATTCACGGCGACGCTGCGGGCGAGTTATCCGGGTCAGCAGCGGGTGGCCTGTGAGCTGGAGGGGCCGGGCGGCCAGACGCTGACGATGTGGCGTCGGCATGAGGACGCCGAGCTCGCGCCCGGCAGCGCCCTGCAGCTCGCGATCGCGGAGCCGGCGATGCGGTGGATCGAGGAGTGAATCGTTTCCCTCCCAAGGGCAGACAAGACCCGGCACCGATGACGACGGCGTGACAGCGCGCGCTCGGGCGCTCCCCCAAAAGGTTGGTGGCAGATCAACGGCGCCTCCTGCAGAATCGCCGTCGCTGATCAGGGAGAGAGGCGATCCGGCTCATGGCGCAAAGACGCTGGCCGGTTAGTCCGCGACTGCGGCCATTCCGGCGCGTCTGAAACTCCCTGACGTCTTTCTGATGTTCTCGGGAGTCCCTCACATGTCGATCCAACGGAACGCCTTCTTTGCGTTCATGACGCTGGCGTGTGCCGGTCCGGCCTTCGCGGCCGATTGCCACAAGATGTACAACAGCTCCGATTTCGTGAATCGGACCTTGCGGGTAGCCGGAGGCCTGCCGGGCTGCTTCGCCTCCCCGGATGCCGTGAAGGCCGCGCTGTGGGCCAAGGTGTCGCCTTTCATCGAGGAACCGGTCGATCGCCCGGAGTATGTGGAGACCAGTTCCATCGTCCAGGGGGGCTGCGTCCCCGCCCAGCTCAACCGGACGGACGCCACCTCCGTCCATGAGTGCAGCTACACGATCATCACCAAGACGGTGAGCAAACTCACCGGCCAGGTCTCGAGCCGTGAAACGAAGAGTCGTTTCGAGACGCTGATGGACTGTGGCTACGCCCTGAACACCACCTGGCGCTACGACCTCGGCATGTGCATGTCCTACCAGGACGTCCGTCCAGTCCAGATGTGCTCGGCGAAGCGGGAGTTCGGCAATCCGGTCGATGCGCTGACGGGGCGCAAGTCGCAGCGCGAGCAGGTGCTGACCTGGGGGCGCGGCCATTCGCTGGTGCTCACCTACGACCCCCTCGACGAGGCTCAGGATCTCTCGCGTTACCGCGAATCGACCCCCCGTTTCGGCGCTTTCTGGCACAGCAACCTGCACAAGCAGGGGCTGCGCAACGGCGACATCGACAGTCACATGATGTTCCTGCGCGGCGACGGGACGATGAAGTCCTTCGACAACTACGGAGCGATCCGATCCCCGCTCGAGCGCGATCGCCTGGTCCGCTCCAGCATCCCCTCGAACTGGACCAACTGGGTCTATTACGACACCCAGGCCTCGGCGGTCGAGACCTATCTGTCCAACGCCCTGTCGAGCGACCTGTCACGCATCCACTACGCGGACGGCCGGTATTTGGACGTCGGCTATGGCGAAACCCTGGCCAAGGACGGTGGTGCCATGACGGTGCGGGTGATCAGCGACGTCACCGATGAATCGGGCAGGAAGCTCTCGTTCGAGTACGAGCCCGATCCGATGTACGCCACAACGGTGAGGGTGAAGGCGGTGATCGATCCTGCCGGCCGGCGGTACATGTTCACCTACGACGTCAACGGGGGGCTGGCGACGATCCAGTTCCCCGACGCGACGACACGCGGCTACGCCTACGGCAATGCGAGCCTGCCGTGGGCCATCACCGCGCGCTACGACGAATCCCGCAACCAATACGGCAGCTACGAGTACGACACTGCGGGGCGGGCCATCTCGACGGCCACTGGCAGTTCGGGGGAGCGCTGGAGCATCTCGTGGGTCCGCGAGCCGAAGTGGATACTGAGCCAGACGGACGACATCCTGAATCGCGTGATCCGACGCGAGCGTCAACTGATCGATGCCATCCAGGCGGTGGCCACCGGCCCTGACGGACGCAGGGAGGTGGTCGACAGCGTGCCGCTGATGGGTTCTCCGATGCTCACGGGGCAGTCGCAGCCTGCGGGAGCCGGCTGTGAGGCGGCGAACTCGTCGGTCGCGTACGACAATGAAGCCAATGCGATCCGGCGCGTGGACTTCAACGGCGGCCAGTCGTGTCACGCGTATGTGGCGGGACGCCAGCTGGAGTCGTCGCGGGTCGAGGGTCTCGCGTCGGGCTCGACCTGCGCACCGGTACTGGCGGCTGACGCGACCTTGCCCGCCGCGGCGCGCAAGGTCAGCTCGCAGTGGCACCCGGATTGGCGCATGGCGACGAAAACGGCGGAGCCCCGTCGCATCACGACGCTGGTCTACAACGGCCAGCCCGACCCGTTCAACGGCAACGCGGTGGCCAGCTGCGCGCCCGTCGATGCAAAGCTGCCAGACAACAAGCCCATCGTCGTGCTGTGCAAGCGCGTCGAGCAGGCGACGACTGACGCGACGGGTGCCCAGGGCTTCAGCGCGACGGCGCAAGCCGGCGTGCCGGCTCGTGCGACGAGCTGGACCTACAACGCCACGGGTCAGGTCTTGACCGAGACCAATCCGCGCGGCCAGGTGGTCATCACCAACGAGTACTACACGGACACCACGGCGGACCACACCAAGGGCGACTTGAAGTCCACGACCAACATCGCCGGCCATGTGACGCGATTCACCCGCTACAACGCCTACGGCCAAGCGCTGGCGGTGCTGGATGCCAACAACCTCGCCACGACCTATGTCTATGACGCGCGGCAGCGGCTGACTTCGGTGACGACCAACGGGAAGGCCACGACCTACGAGTACTGGCCCACCGGCCTGCTCAAGAAGTCGTCGCAACCGGGCGGCAGCTCGGTGAACTACGAGTACGACGATGCGCATCGCCTGGTGGCAGTCTCCGACTCGCTGGGCAATCGCATCGACTACACGCTGGACGCCAGCGGCAATCGCACCAAGGAAGAAGCGAAGGATCCGCAAGGCGCGCTGAAGCGGACGATGAGCCGCGCGTTCGATGCGCTGGGCCGCGCCCAACAGACGACGGGGAGGGAGTAAGCCATGAATCGCATCAACAGGCACTTCAAGTGCCGGAGCCAACTCGCGTCCGCCGTGGTCGCGTTCATCGCCGTGATTGGGCTCAGCGCGCACGCCGCCACGCTGCCGCCGCCTCCGGTCTCACCGGCGCCGGTCACCGACTACGAATACGACGCCAAGGGCAATCCCACCAAGGTCATCAAGGCCAAGGGTGTAAGCGGCTTCGGCTTCGCAACGACCAACACGTACGACGCGCTGGATCGG
Source organism: uncultured Burkholderiales bacterium (assembly GCA_966211105.1). Classification (GTDB taxonomy): domain Bacteria; phylum Pseudomonadota; class Gammaproteobacteria; order Burkholderiales; family Burkholderiaceae_C; genus Roseateles. The sequence goes on along the minus strand of CBIHMU010000045.1, from coordinate 25,603 downwards.
GTCAAGAACAGCAAGGACGCCCGCAACGGCGTGACCCAGCTGGGTTACGACGGCATCGACCAACTGAAGCAGGTCACCGACCCGCGCAACCTGGTGACGAGCTACCAGCGCAACGGACTGGGCGACATGACCCAGCTCGCCAGCCCTGACACCGGCACGGCCAACAGCACCTACGACATCGAGGGCAACCTGCTCACGCGCACGGACAGCCGCGGCGTGCTGGCGACCTACACGTACGACGGCCTGCGCCGGATGACCTCGGCGATCTACACGCAGAGCGGCCAGACGGCGCAGAACTACGCGTGGACCTATGACCAGGCCGGCGGCGACTTCGGCTACGGCGTGGGGCGGCTCACGACGGCCACGGGCACGGCGGGCAACACGAAGTACGGCTACGACGCGGACAACCGGCTGAGCACGGTGATCCAGACCGTGGGCACGGCGGTCTTCACCACGCGCTACGGCTATGACGACGCCGGACACGTGAACCGGATCACGTATCCCTCGGGCCGCGTGTTGACGATCCAGTACAACGCCGCCGGACTGCCGGCGAGCATGAGCCTGGCCAAGGATGCGTCGAGCACGGCGAAGCCGCTGATCAGCGACATCCAGTGGGAGCCCTTCGGTCCGGCGCGCAGCTGGAACATCCAGATGACCGCCGGCCCGAAGCCGGTCGAGCGTGTCTTCGACCAGTACGGACGGATCGTGCGGTACTCGCTGAATTCGCGGGTGCGCGACATCACCTACGACGCGGCGGATCGCATCGTCAGCTACACGCACCTGGATGCGACGACGGGTCAAGCCACGGCCGAGGCCCAGTCGCTCAACCAGAGCTTCACCTATGACGAGCTCGGGCGGCTGACCGGCATCGTCACGCCGGCCTCGAGCTGGACCATCGGCTACGACGCCAACGGCAACCGCACCGGTGTGACGCTCAACGGCACGGCCCGGAGCTACGCGACCGAAGCGACGAGCAACCGCCTCACGAGCATCAGCAATCCCACGCGCGGCTTTGGCTACGACGCGATGGGCAACACGCTGAGCGACACGGGCCTCGCGTACACGACGACGTATCGGCTTGACGGTCGGATGGGGACGATCACGAAGGCCGGCGTGACCACGACCTACAGCTACGACGCGGGCGGACAGCGGGTGCGCAAGATGTCGGGCTCGACGATGACGCACTTCAACTACGACCAGGACGGGCAGCTCCTGGGTCAGTACTCGGGCACGACGCCGTCACAGGAGTACGTGTGGCTGGGTGGCATTCCGGTGGCGGTGCTCAACGGCGCGTCGCAGGATCCCGAGGTGCTCTACGTGTTCTCGGACCACCTCGGCGCGCCGCGCGTGATGATCGACAAGAACAACGGTGGACGCTGGCGGTGGATCAGCGAGCCGTTCGGCACGACCGCGCCTGAAGAAGCTCCCGGCGGCCTCGCGCCCGTGACCCTCAACCTGCGCCTCCCCGGCCAGTACTTCGACAAGGAGTCGGGGCTGAGCTACAACTACTTCCGGGACTATGACGGGACGATCGGGCGATACGTGCAGAGCGATCCGATCGGACTGCACGGAGGCTTGAATACCTTCTTGTATGTCGATGGCGATCCTGTAAGCCAAGTCGATCCGAATGGTCATCAAGCGCAGGCAGCAGCCGTCGCCTGCGGCCCGGCTGCTGTGTTCTGTGCATGTGCGGTCACCGCCGCAACTTGGGGGATCTACAACAGTACCCGAGCCGACAAGAACTCAAGCAGCGCAATGCATGATTTCGAGAACAGGAAACAGCGACAGTACGAGGCTGCGAAAGCGCGCTGCACGCCGCCCAATCCCGACAAGCAGGCGTCATGCTCTGAAGTCTCGAAGATGATCGATATGCTGACCAACTCCCGCAATCGCTACATCTACTGGGATGCGATGTATTTCGCCTCCCGGCACGCGACGAAGATTGAAGAGCTTGACAATCGCATCAAGTCACTGAAGGACCGATATGGCAAAGACTGCACCGATTGTGGAAAGTAGTGACATGGAAGATCTGTTCTCCCGCTACTCGAAGCACGCGGAATTCATCGGCGAAGAGATAACAGAAGTCACTCAACCAGGGCTATTCGGATCGCAGATTCTGCACTTGGCTGCCTTCTCCAATCGCGTAGAAGATGTGGCGCTATCGATTGCGGGCGGCGCGGACATCAATGTGACTGGAGATCTTGGCCTGTCACCGCTCCATTACGCCGTTCTGGGAGGCTCGGCCGAGGTCGCATTGTTCTTGATAGAGCATGGAGCCGATCTGGCTGTTGAAAACGAGTTTCAGGAGACACCTCGGCAGATGGCCGATCTGATCGGCGAACGGATCGTGGCAGCAGTCCTAGCCGAGGCGGATCTCTCTCCCACTCACGTGGCGGACAACTCCGAGTCGGCACGAAGCCGATGGCTCGACTTCAAGTCAATTCAAGCTGGCAACTTCTGGTCGGAGGACTAGAAGCCGAAGCCGCTCGAAGCAACTTTCTGGAACGGGACTCAGTGCGGTCAAAGCCGAATTCTGCCTACCACCGGTCTTCAGGGGATTGGGGTTAGGCTAAGGTCGGTACTCCGCCGGCAGCGCTTCCAGATACGGATAGAACTTGAAGAACGGCCGGGCCTCGTCGAGCGTGCGCACGACCGAGGGGCGCCGCATCAGCCGCGCGTAGTAAGCCGCGAGCCGCAGCTGCGATGACGCGAACGGCACCAGCGTCGTCGCATAGAACAGCGAGGGCGCCGCCGCGCAGTCGGCCATGCTGAAGTGCTCGCCCGCTGCCCAGGTGCGATCGGCGAGGCGCGCGTCGAGCATCCCGTAGGCCATCGCCAAGGTGTCGCGCGCCTTGGCCACCGCGATCGGATCGCGGTCCTCCTCCGCGCGCAGCCGGTCCCCGACGATCGCCTGCATCGGCAGCATCACGTAGAGATCCAGCAGCCGGTCCATCAGCCGGACCTCCAGCGCCGCGTCGCCGTCCGCCGGCACCAGCTGCTGCTCCGGCCGCGCATGGTGCCGGGCGAGGTACTCGATGATCACGCTGGTCTCGGGGACGACCCGGTCCCCGTCGATCAGCAGCGGCATCTTGCCGGTCGGCCAATGTGCGAGAAACTCGGCCCGCTCGACCGGGTCGCCGAGATTCAGGAAGCGGCGCTCGACCTCGATGTCCAGTTCGTTCAAGGCGATCAAGGCCTTGTGACAGAACGACGACAGCGGATGGAAGTGGAGGCTCAACGCCATGTCATTCACCTGGAGGAGATTGCTGTGACGGACAGGTTATCGCAAAGCCCGCGCGGTCCCGCCACCGCGTTCGCCGCGTTGTTCACCGCGCTCATCACCTGCGCCGCGATGGGGTTGGCCGTGTCGTTGGGCGGCTGCGCGCGGTCCCCGGTCGCCTCGACGTCGCCGGACGTCGACGGCGCGGAGTCGCTGATCCGGGCGGCTATCACCTCGGGCGACGTGAAGGGCCTGGCCCTCGCCGTGATCGAGGACGGGAAGATCCGTACCGTGCGCAGCTATGGCCATCGCAACGCCGACGGTCAGGCGCTGCAGACCGGCACCGTGATGTACGGCGCTTCGCTGACCAAGGCGGTCTTCGCCTACACGGTCATGCAGCTCGTCGATGAGGGCCAGGTCGACCTGGACGCCTCGATCGCGACCTTGCTGGACCGGCCGCTGCCGGACTATCCGAAGGACTCCCGCTATGGCCCATGGCAGGACCTGCGCGGCGACGAACGATGGCGCGCGCTGACGCCGCGCCTGCTGCTCTCGCATCGCAGCGGCTTCGGCAACTTCGCGTTCCTGGAACCGGACGGGAAGCTGCGCATCCACTTCGATCCGGGGAGCCGCTACGCCTACTCCGGCGAGGGGCTGATCCTGCTGCAGTTCGTGCTCGAGCAGGGGCGCTTGAAGCTGGATCTCGGACAGGAGATGCAGCGCCGCGTCTTCGACCGCTTCGGCATGACGATGACCGGCATGAAGTGGCGCGCGGACTTCGCGCTGAACCTGGCCGACGGCGTGACGCAGGCGCGTCGCTGGGTCCCGCACGATCCGCGCAGCCGCGTGCGCGCGGCGGGCTCGATGGACACGACGATCGACGACTTCGCGCGCTTCGCGGCAGGGCTCGTCCGCGGCGACGGACTCTCGGCGAAGAGCCGGGCGGAGATGACGCGCCCGCAGGCGCCGATCACGACCGCCTCGCAGTTCCCGACGCTGCAGCCGGAGCTGCCGGCGACGCAGCGCCGGGCGGACCTCGCCGCGGGAATCGGCGTCGTCGTCTTCGACGGTCCGCAAGGACGCGGCTTCTTCAAGGGCGGCCACGACGACCAGACCGGCAACACGATGGTGTGCCTCGAACGACGCCGCGCCTGCGTCGTCCTGCTGTCCAACGACGTGATGGCCGAGCGGCTCTACCCGGCGATCGTGCGTCGCGTGCTCGGCGAGACCGGCGTGCCGTTCACGTGGGAGTACGGCGAGAAGGCGGCGGCGTGGCCGCGCTGAGCAGGCTCAGGGGAACACCGCCAGGAACAGGAACACCACGAACACGACCATGTGCACCGCGCCCTGCAGCACCGTCGCGCGACCGCCGCCCAGCGTCAGGCCGCCGACGATGAAGGTCAGGAACAGCAGCACCATGCTCAGCGGCGTCAGCCCCAGCACCAGCGAGTGCGGGAACAGCGGCGAGAGCACCGCCACCGTCGGGATGGTCAGGCCGATGCTCGCCAGGCCCGATCCCAGCGCCAGGTTCAGGCTGGTCTGCAGCCGGTTGTGCAGCGCCGCGCGCACCGCCGCCACCGTCTCCGGCAGCAGCACCAGCATCGCCACGATGACGCCCACCAGCGACGGCGGCGCGCCGATCGCCTGCACGCCGCGCTCGATCGTCGGCGCCAGCAGCTTCGCCAGCCCGACCACGCCGACCAGGCACACCAGCAGCAGCGCCAGGCTGGTACCGGCCACGCGCCAGCTCGGCGGCGCGGCATGGGTGTCCTGGTCGTCCACGCCGGCCACCGGCAGGAAATAGTCGCGGTGCCGCACCGCCTGCACGAACACGAAGGCGCCGTACAGCACCAGCGACACGGCGCCCGCGAACAGCAGCTGCGTGGTGGTGAAGGTCGGTCCGGCCGTGCTCGTCGTGAATGCCGGCAGCACCAGCGTCAGCACCGACAGCGCGGCCAGCACCGCCAGCGTGGGGCTCGTGCCCTCGACGCGGAAGGCCAGCTCCTGATGCTTCCAGCCGCCCACCAGGATGCACAGCCCCAGCACGCCGTTGCAGACGATCATGATCGCGGAGAACACCGTGTCCCGCGCCAGCGCGTTGGTCGACTCGCCGCCCGCCAGCATCAGCGACACGATCAGCGCGACCTCGATGATGGTCACCGCCACCGCCAGCACCAGCGACCCGTAGGGCTCGCCCACGCGGTGCGCGACGACCTCGGCATGGTGGACCGCGGCGAGCACCGCGGCGATCAGCAGCACGCTCACCACGCCCAGCACCAGCGTCGAATTGGCGCCGGCCGTCAGGCCCACCAGCGCGAGGATCGCGGCCAGCGGCGCGGCCAGCGACCAGATCGGGAGGGCCGCCGGCAGGCGGGCAAGGAGGGAGTTGGAGCGCTTCACATGCATGGGTCGAGCATAGACCACGATGGTCGAACGCTCCCGGAGGCGCTACGCTGGCACGCCATGCCGATCCTCGATCCCCGCGTCGACGCCTACATCGATCGCGCCGCCCCGTTCGCGCAGCCCCTGTTGCGCCACTGGCGCGCGACCGTGCACACGCATTGCCCCGAGGTGGTCGAGACGATCAAGTGGGGCTTCCCCAACTTCACCTACCGCGACAAGATCCTGACCGGCATGGCCGCCTTCAAGGCGCACTGCTCGATCGGCTTCTGGCACGGCGAGGCGGCCGTCGGCGCCGACCACGCCAAGGACGGCGCGATGGGCGACTTCGGCAAGCTGAGTTCGCTCAAGGACCTGCCGCCCAAGGCCGAGCAGAAGGCCAGGCGGACACGCGCGAGCGTCGCCTGGCGCAGGCCGTCCGCTGGATGGCCGAAGGCAAGCGGCGGAACTGGAAGTACGAGAACTGCTGAAGGCCGGAAGGCCCGGTCCGGCGCTCAGGCCGGGCTCTGCGCGCTCAGTTCCCAGTTGCTGTCGTGCACCTGCACGTTGTTGCGACCGCCGTCCTTGGCGCGATAGAGGGCGCGGTCGGCGCGCATGAACAGCTGGTCGGCGGTCAACTGGCCGCCCGGCTCCGCCACCGCGATGCCGGCGGACACCGTCAGCGTGAAGTCGCGCCCGTCGCCGTCGCACAGCCGCAGTGTCGCCACCGCCTCGCGGATCTGCTCGACCAGGCTCCTGGCGCCCGCGCCGTCGGTGGCCGGCAGCACGAGCCCGAATTCCTCGCCGCCCCAGCGGCCCACGACGTCCGACGCGCGCAGCCGCGCCCGCACCTCGGCCGCGAAGGCGCGCAGCGCGTCGTCGCCGGCGTGATGCCCGTGGCAGTCGTTGACGTCCTTGAAATGGTCCAGATCCAGCAGCACGAAGGCCAGCGGCGCACCTTCGCGCCGGCCGCGCTCCAGCTCGTGCCGCAGCAGCGCGTCGGCGGTCATGCGGTTCAGGCAGCCGGTGAGCCCGTCCGTCGAAGCGACCTCCTCCATGCGCCGCGCGATGCGTTCGAAGTTGGCCAGCACGAAACCGAAACCCGCGCCGATCAGCGAGATGAAGCTGAACAGGAAGGTCAGCCCCTGACCCAGGCTGCCCTGCATCAGGTCGAGGTATTCCTCCGGATTCGTCAGCGCGTGCAGGCTGCGCAGCATCAGGCTCGCCGCCGCGGCGACCAGCGTGACGCCGACCGCGCGCAACGAGGACTCGCCGCGCCAGCCCGGTCCCAGCAGCAGGAAGATCGCCGGCATCAGCAGGACCGCGAAGACCAGGGAGATCGCGCTCGTGCGCAGCGCCAGCGGCCAGGCCAGCATCCACGCCGTCAGCCCCCAGGCCACGGCCGGCGCCCCCCACCACATCCAGCGCGGCAGCGAACGTCCCAGCACGTGCCGGTGGATCGCCTCGTTGTAGAAGACGATGCCCAGGGCGATCAGCCCGTTGCCGAACAGCGCCGAGATCCAGACCGGCAGCACGAGGCGCGCGGAGAGCATCGCGAAGCCGGCCAGCAGCGTCCAGGAGCCCCAGCTCCACACGCCGAGGTCCAGGTAGTGCAGCCGGCTGCGCTGCGCCGCCCACAGCTGGACGCCGAGCATCGCGAAACCGCTCAGCAGCGCCAACATCAGCGTGGGGATGTGGATCGACGCCATGACGCTGGAGTGTAGTGATCGAGGCCGGCCGACTGTCCCCCTACATCACGGGCGTTGCTCGTTGCAGACGTGTCGGACCCACGGGATCACGAGGTCGACGGCCGCTCTGTCCCCGGGTGCGCCGGCATGTGGCCCGCCGGCATGTGGCCCGCCGGCATGCGGCCCGCCGGCATGTCGCTTGCCCACGGGCCGATCAGCGCGGCGATCCAGTCGCGCGTCTCGCGCGGTGCGATCACGGCGTCGAACTCCAGCGTCTCGGCGATCGCCAGCGCCTGGCCGCGCGCCACCTGGGCGGTGAGCAGGCGCTCGAACAGCGCCTGCCGCTCCGGCCCCTCGGGCACGGCGGCCAGCTCCTTGCGATAACCCAACCGCACCGCGCCTTCCAGCCCCATCGCCCCGAATTCGCCGCTCGGCCACGAGGCGCAGCCGATCGGGCGGTGCAGGCTGCCGCCGGCCAGCGCCATCGCGCCAAGGCCGAACGCGCGACGCATCACCACCGCGACCAGCGGCACCGTCAGGGCCGCGGCGGCGCGGAACAGCTCGCCGGCCTCGCGCAGCTGCCCGGTGGATTCGGCTTCCGGGCCGACCATGAATCCCGGGCTGTCGATCAGGCTCACCACCGGCAGACCGAGGCGCTCGCACAGCCGCCAGAAGCGCGCCAGCTTGCGGGAGGCGGCGCCGTCGACCGCGCCGCCGAGCACGGCGCAGTCGCTCGCCACGACGGCCACCGCCTGACCTCTGAGGAAGGCCGCGGCGGTGATCACGCTGTCGCCGCTGCCGCGCCCCAGCTCGATCAGCGAGCCCTCGTCGAAGAGCCGCGCCAGGATGTCGCGCACCGGATAGGCGCGCTGGCGGGCCTCTGGAATCGCGTCGTCCAGCGGGGCCTGATCCGGCTCGACCGTCGCCGCGGACGCGGGCAGCCGACACATCCACGCCATCAAGGCGCGCACGAGCGCAGCGGCCCGCGGCTCGTCGTCGACCAGCGCGTCGACGACGCCCGCCCGGGCGAGTCCGGGCGCAGGGCCGATCTCCCCGGGCTCGAAGCGGCCGAGGCCGCCGCCTTCGATCATCGCGGGACCGCCGAGTCCGATGTTGCTGTCGCGCGTGGCGACCACCAAGTCGCAGCAGGCGAGCAGCGCGGCGTTGCCGGCAAAGCAGCGCCCCGCCGCGACGCCGATCGTCGGCACCTGCCCCGCCAGCGCGGCCAGGCGCGCGAAAGTCGCGACGTGCAGGCCGGCCACCACCGGCATGTCGGTGTCGCCGGGCCGGCCGCCGCCGCCCTCCGCGAACAGCACGAATGGCAGTTGGCGGCGTTCAGCGAGTTCGATCAGGCGGTCGGTCTTCTGATGGCTGCGGAAGCCCTGCGTGCCGGCCAGCACGGTGGCGTCGTAGGCCATCACGGCGATGGCGCGGCCGCGCAGGCGCGCGACGCCGGTCACGACCCCGTCGGCCGGTGTCTGGACGCGCAGCTCGTCGACCGGCCGGCGCGCGGCCTGTGCGGCGATCGCGAGCGCGCCGTACTCGGTGAAGCTGCCGGGATCGCAGACGGCATCGACGTTCTCGCGCGCGGTGCGCTTTCCCAGCGCGCGCATTTTTGCGACCGCGTCAGGTCTGGCCTCGTCGGCGATCAGCGCGTGACGCTCGCGCCAGGCGCGAATGTCGGCACGCTCGCGTGTCGTCGACGATTCATCGGTCTTGTCGTTCCGGGCGCTCCCGGCTTCCGCTGCCGGTTCTGCTATAGGTGCTGCCGTCGGCTCTGCGACTGGCTCTGCAACTGGCTCTGCGACGGGCTCTGCGATCGGCTCTCCTCCCACGGTCGCCGCGGCAGGAGTCATGCGCCAGGCCATCAACGCGTCGCCTTCGCGCACGAGTTCGCCCTCGGCGGCAAAGAGCTCTTCGACGCATCCGTCGGCCGTCGCCGACACCTCGTGCTCCATCTTCATCGCCTCGAGTCGCACGACGGGCTGGCCGCGTCGCACCCCCTCACCGACGGCGACGAGCCATTCCTGGACGGTGGCGGACAACGGAGCGACGAGCGACGGCATGGGGAACCTCCCGGGTGACCGCCGACTCTAGGCCGCCCACCGGCGCCGCGCTGCCGCGCAGTTGACAGCGGCCGATGATGAATCGGCCCGCGCGGCGTCTCAGGACAGGCGTTCGATCAGCGCCATCGCCGCCGCGGGCGCGCGTTCCTTCGCGCCGCTGATGAAGAAGACGAACACGTCGCGTGCCCGCTTGGGCGGCGCACGGTCGGCCTCGACCAGCGGCAGACCGTCGGGCTGACCGCCGGACTCCCAGCGCGAAGCGCTGGCGGCGAGGCCGTCGAGCTCCTCGTCCGTCACCCCGCAGACGAGCTCCGAGCGCGTGCGCATCACCCGCGTGTAGACGAAGTCGGCGGTGAGGTCGGGGATGGGCGGGTAGTCGTCCGATTCGGTGAACACGACGCCGGCGCCATGGTCGCGCGCCATCGCCAGGAACTCGGGCGAGCGGAAGCTCTCATGCCGGACGTCGAGCGCGTGCCGCAGCGGGACGCCGGCCGAGGCGGCCGGCAGCAGCTTCAGGAAGGCGCCGAAGTCGACCGGATCGAAGCGCTTGGTCGTCGCGAACTGCCAGACGATGGGCCCGAGCTTGGGCCCGAGTTCCGCGACGCCGCTGTCGACGAAGCGCATCACCGATTCACCGGCTTCCGCCAGCACGCGCCGGTTGGTGGCGAAACGGTTGGCCTTGAGCGAGAAGACGAAGTTCTCCGGCGCCGTGTCGCGCCACTTGGCGAAGGTCGCCGGCTTGAAGGTCGAGTAGTAGGTGCCGTTGACCTCGATGGCGCTCAGCTTGCGGCTGGCGTATTCCAGCTCGCGCGAGACGGGCAGGTCCTGGGGATAGAAGGTCTCGCGCCAGGGCTCGAAGTTCCAGCCGCCGATGCCCACGTGGATCGAGGTGCTCATGTCGTCGTGTCCTCCAGAAGTCGTTCGAGTCGGGTCTGTCCGCGGCGCGTCACGCGCAGCGCGCGGCTGTCGGGATCGGGATCGAGCCAGTCCTGCGCCAGCATCGCCTGCAGCCAGGCCGCGCCGAGCGCGCCGCCCAGGTGCGGCCGACGCTCGCTCCAGTCCATGCAGGCGCAGGCCAGGCGACGGCGGCGCGCGCCGGTGGCGGCGGCGACATCGACGCCAAGCCCGCGCAGCGCGTCCAGGCCCGCGTCGGTGAAGCGGTAGCCGCGGACCTCGTCGGGATCGGGCGTCATCCAGTGCAGGCGCAGCGCATGGTCGTGCAGGCGCACGCCCCAATGGCCGGCGAGGTGGTCGTAGCAGCGCCGCGCCTGGCGCAGCGCGGGCGGCGTGCTGGGCTCGAAGCGCGGACGCGGCAGGCCGGCCAGCACGAGCATGGCCTCCAGCGCCAGTCCGACCTCGGGCCCGGCGAGCCGGTAGTAGCGGTGCCTGCCTTGCGCCAGGCAGCCGATCAGGCCCTGGCCGAGCAGCTTGGCCAGGTGCGCGCTGGCGGTCGACGCGGCGACGTCGCCCACGGCGGCCAGCTCGGTCGCGGTGCGTGCGTGGCCGTCCATCAGGCAGCAGAGCATGCGCGCACGCACCGGTTCGGCCATGCTGGCGGCGATGTGGGCCAGCGCCTCGTCGGCGGTGGGGGCGTCAATCATGCTTCGATGCTAAGCGAAGCGTTCCCGGCGATCCATCGCGAAGATTCCCCCATGCCGACCTTCCGCCGCCGCTGACCTCACAGGCTTGCACCATGTCCGCTTGCCCCTTCGCTTGCCCTTCCCATTCGCCGCGCATCGTCGACGCGCCGTCCGCCGCGCCGTCGAAGCCGTCGATGTCGTCGACGTCACCGCTGCTCGATCCCGACCTGCGCATGCGCCCGCCCGGCGAGCCGCTGCCGCCGCCCTTGCGCGCGCACGGCGGGCCGCTGGCCGACGCCTTCGCGCGGTGGCTGCGACAGCGCGACGATCCCGCCCATCCGCCGGAGAAGCTCGCGCTGACGCGCGCGCTGCAGGCGCTGTCCGAGGACGAGGTCCGCGCCCATGCGCGGCGGCAGGCCGCGATCGCGCTGGGCGGCGGCTGGTCGCACTGGTCCTGGGCGGTGCCCGCCGCGACGGTGGCCAGCCTGCTCGGCATCGCGCTGCCCGATGTCGACGCGCAACGACGGCTGCACGCCCGCCTGCGCGCAATGGCCGCAGGCCTGGGCGCGACCGCGGGGCCCGACGCCGTGCGCACGGGCGGCGAGGCCGTCGTCGCGCTGCTGGATGCCCTCGACGACGCGGAGCGCCGGTCGCCGGATGCGCCCCTGCAGTGGACCTTGCTGCGCCATGCGGCGCCGGCGCGATGGACCGACCGCGCCACGTTCACCGCCAACCGGCTGGCGCTGATCTGGCAGAGCCACGAGGCCGGCGCGGCGCTGCTCGGGCATGCCTTGCTGGACTGGCGTTCGACAGGTCGCATGCCCACGCGGGAGGACCTGCTGCGCATCGCCCGCGAAGGCGGCGCGGTGCGCGTGACCCGCCGCTTCGACCTGCGGCAGGAGCCGGCCACACCGGTGAGCGTTCCTCTCGCCGGCACCCCGCATCCCTTCGGCGACGGCGCGCACCGGTGCCCCGGGCAAGGCCTGGCACTGAGCAGCATCCAGGCGGCGCTGACCTGGCTTGGCGAGCAGCCGGCGCTGCGGCCGCCGCGGCCTGGCGCGCCGCTGTCGCTGCCCAACATGGACATTCCGCAATTCCTGGACGAGGAGCGCCACCCATGATCGCCGTCATCTTCGAAGTCACCCCGAGCGCCGACGGGCGCGACCGCTACCTGGAACTCGCCGCGGAGCTCAAGCCGCTGCTGCAGGAGGTCGACGGTTTCCTCAGCATCGAGCGCTTCCAGAGCCTGACGGATCCGGGCAAGCTGCTGTCGCTGTCGTTCTGGCGCGACGAGGCCGCAGTGCGCGAGTGGCGCCGCATCGAGGCGCATCGCGGTGCGCAATCGGAGGGACGGGCGGGCGTCTTCGCCGACTACCGGCTGCGTGTCGCCGCGGTGCTGCGCGACTACGGCATGACCGAGCGCGAGCAGGCGCCGGCGGACAGCCGCGAGCGGCACCGCGGATGAACGCTTGAACGCCGGAACGCTTGAACGCGCGGCCGGCGCGCGAAACGCACGTGACCCGCGCAGCGCGCGTGACCCGCGTAACGCGCGTAACGCGCCTTCCCCCGGGGTCTCATCGTCCCGCCGGAGGAATTCGTCGCAGGATCCCGCCCGGCGTCGGGCAGCGCGCCGAGAATCGCCGCCGCTCACACGACACGGCCACGAGGCCGGATCCTGCCCATGTCCTCCCCTGCCCTGCCCGCCACGGGTTCACCGCGCCAGCACGGCCTGGACGCGCTGCGCGCCGCCGCCATCCTGCTGGTCTTCGCGTACCACTACCAGGTCTTCGTCAGCGGCGCGCCGACCTTCGGCTGGCTCAGCAGCATCGGCTGGGCGGGCGTCGACCTGTTCTTCGTGCTCAGCGGCTATCTCATCGCCAACCAGCTGCTGGGCGGGATGAAGCGCGGGGGTCAGCTCTCGCTGCCGCGCTTCTACGGTCGGCGACTGCTGCGCACCCTGCCCAACTTCTACGTGGTGCTGGCGCTCTACTGGCTGTTCCCGCAGGTCCTGGGCGGCCGCGAACCGCCGCCGCTGTGGCGCTTCCTGACCTTCACACAGAACATCGCGCTGACGCCGGGCACGGCCTTCTCCCATGCGTGGTCGCTGTGCATCGAGGAGCAGTTCTACCTGATGCTGCCCGCGGCGCTGATGCTGGGCGCCGCGCTCCAGCAGCGACGCCGCGCGCTGGCCTGGTCGCTGATCGGGGTGCTGACGCTGGCGGCCGTGCTCTGGCGCGACCACCTGTGGCGCCTGTACGGCAGGCAGGATCCGTCGCTCGGCTACTACCCGCACCTGTACTACGGCAGCCTCGCGCGGCTGGACGAGTTCCTGCCCGGCGTCGCCGTGGCGCTGCTGAAGCACGGCCATGCGGACGCCTGGACCGCGCTGATGCGGCGTGCAAAGTCGCTGCTCGCGGCGGGCGCCGCGGCGAGCCTCGGCATGCTGACGCTGATGCTGCACTTCTATTACATCGACGACGACGGCTACGGCCGGGCGATGAGCAGCTGGGGCTACAGCGCGCTGGCCTGGAGCTTCGGCCTGATGGTGATGGCCGCGCTCGCGCCGCAGGGTCCGATGGCGCGCGTGCGGGTTCCCGGGGCGAATGCGCTGGCGCGCTGGTCGTATGCGCTGTACCTGACCCACAAGCCGATCGCCTACGCGCTGGTCAAGCCGCTGGCGGCGCTCGGCCTGATGCGGGCCTCGGGCGGGACGGTGCCGGTGATCGCGGCGGCCTGTCTGCTCGGCGGGTGGCTGCTGTACCGGTGGGTGGAGCTGCCGTTCCTGGGCCTGCGCGATCGCTGGATCCCGTCGCAATTCGTCGACACGGCGCGTGCTACAACGACGCATCCAAGGAGCCCTCAGCATGCGTAACCCTCGTCACACCGCCACTTCCCGCCGTTCCGGTTCCTCGCGCCGCGCGGCGATCCTGTCCGTCGGCGCCGCCGCGCTGGCGTTCGCCGCCTCGGCGTGCGTCGCCGCGAGCGCCGAGGAGATCGGCGAAGTGAGCACGGTGTTCAAGTTCATCGGCCCGAACCACAAGATCGTCGTCGACGCCTACGACGACCCCGCCGTCAACGGCGTGACCTGCTACGTGTCGCGCGCCAAGACCGGCGGCATCAAGGGCGGTCTCGGCCTGGCGGAAGACAAGTCCGAAGCGTCGATCGCCTGCCGCGCCGTCGGCCCGATCAGTTTCCCCAAGCCGCTGCCCCAGCAGGAGGAGGTGTTCTCCGAACGCTCTTCGCTGGTCTTCAAGCGGCTGCGCGTCGTCCGCATGGTCGATGCCAAGCGCAACACGCTGGTCTACCTGACCTACTCGGACCGCGTGATCGAGGGCTCGCCGCAGAACAGCGTCACGGCGGTGCCGGTGGACCGGGGGACGGTGATCCCGGTGAAGTGACGGCCGCCGACTGGATCCGCGCTGCACGCGCCGACGAACGGCGCGCGTGAGCGCAGCCGGACACGTCATGCGATCGGCGCATCCGTGCTGACGGTCACCTCGCGCCAGGCCTCGATCGATGCGCTCATCGACGCCAGTTTCTGCTGCACCAAGTCGAGCGCGTCGCTGCCCAGCAGCAGATGCGCGGGCGGGGGGGCCTCGCCGACGGCGAGGTCCACGATCACGCCCGCCGCCAGCGCCGGATCGCCCAGCTGGCGACCGCTGACGGCCTGCCGCCGCGCACGGATCGGGTCGAAGACCGCGTCGTAGTCGGCGATGCCACGCGCCGACCGGACCATCGACCGGCCTGCCCAATCGGTCCGGAAGGACCCTGGCGCGATCGCCGTGACGGTGATGCCCAGGCCCGCGACTTCCTTGCCCAGCGCTTCCGAGAGGCCTTCCAGCGCGAACTTGCTTCCGCAGTAGTAGGTGATGCCCGGCATCGTGATGAAGCCGCCCATGGAGGTCGTGTTGAAGAGGCGTCCCGCGCGACGGCCGCGCATGAACGGGAGCACCGCCTTCATCATCGCGACCGCGCCGAAGACGTTGACCTGGAACTGGCGCAGCAGCTCCTCGATCGGGCTCTCCTCCAGGATGCCTTCGTGGCCGTAGCCCGCGTTGTTGATCAGGATGTCGATCGGGCCGATGTCTGCTTCGATGCCCGCCACCAACGGCGCGGCGAGCTCGAGCGCCGTCACGTCGTGCAGGCGCGCGTGCGCCCGGCCAGGGCAAAGTCGTTCGAAGTCGCGTGCCGCCTCGGAGTTGCGCACGGTGCCGACGACGACGTGGCCTTGCGCCAGCGCGCGATCCGCGATCGCGCGGCCGAAGCCGCTGCTGACGCCGGTGATGAGGAAGGTCTTGGCGGATCGCTCCGGCGACGGCGACGGCGACGGCGACGGCGATGGCGAGGGATGTGCGTGGGTCGTGTTCATGGGAGTGAATGCTAGGAATGGGCGGCCCGCTTGCGCAGACCTGCAAGCCCACCGGTCTTGCCTATTCCTCCATCTGGGCACGCGCCCGTCTCCGGGGAGCGGAGAATCCTCGACATCCATGTCCGACGCCACCCGCCAGCGCCAGATCCGCGACCTGCTGCTTCAGCTCGCTCCGACCGAGGGCTACACCGTGAGCCCGATCGCATCGGT
Source organism: uncultured Burkholderiales bacterium (assembly GCA_966211105.1). GTDB lineage: Bacteria > Pseudomonadota > Gammaproteobacteria > Burkholderiales > Burkholderiaceae_C > Roseateles. The sequence goes on along the minus strand of CBIHMU010000045.1, from coordinate 10,091 downwards.
CCGGTGGCTGCGCAGCAACCGTGCGCTCGACAGCACGCCGGTGCTCTACGAGCCGGGCATCGTCTTCGTCTGCCAGGGCCGCAAGCGCGGCTTCATCGGCGACCGCACGCTCGTCTACGACGCGCGCCACTATCTGGTGGTCGCGGTGCCGGTGCCGTTCACGATGGAGACCGACGCCAGCGAAGCAGCGCCGCTGCTGGCCGCGTACCTGCGGCTGGATCCGGCGCTGGCCGCGGAGGTCGCGCTGGCGATCGACCAGAGCGGCATCGGCCGCGAGGACACGCCGCCTGGACCGGCGGCGCCGCTCGGACTGGAAGCGTCGCCCATGGATGACCGGATCGAGGGCAGCCTGCTGCGCTTCCTCGAAGCGATGGCGGACCCAGTGGAGACGGCGGTGCTCGGACCGTCGTTGCTGCGCGAGCTGTACTTCCGCATCCTCTGCGGCGCGCAGGGCGCGACCCTGCGGAGCGTGCTCGGCGAGCGCGGACACCTGGGCCGCATCGCATTGGCGCTCAAGCGCATCCATGCGGATGACGCCGAGCGTCTCGACGTCTCGCGCCTGGCACGCGAGGCGGGGCTCGGGCTGGCCGCCTTCCACGCGCATTTCAAGGCGGTCACGCAGACCACGCCGATGCAGTACCTGAAGTCGACGCGCCTGCACCGGGCGCGGCTGCTGATGCTGCGCCAGGGCATGACGGCCGCGGCGGCCGCGGATCGTGTCGGCTACGCGAGCGCCTCGCAGTTCAGCCGCGAGTTCCGCCGGCTCTTCGGGCAGACGCCGCAGGCGGAGGTCGCGCGCCTGAAAGCCTCGTTCGCCCTGCCGGAGCAGGACGACGGACCGTTCGTGTCCTCTCATTGAGCGGCGCGCGTGGCGCCGCGACCGGGCGAATCCCCGCGACGCCGCGCCATCCAGGGACAGGCGACGGATGACGCGCGGCCAGGCCCTCGCTAGCCTGGACGGTCCGGTTCGACGCCGGCCGCCAGCGAGGAGTCGCGCATGCCTGTCATCACCGTCTACACGCCCGATGAAGTCGAACACCCGGAGAACCCGGCGCCGCTCGCCGACTTCAACCGGCAGTTCCTCGCCCAGGGCGATTCGTGGTTCTCGCTGGGCGCGCTCCCGCTGAAGTCCTCGAATCTCTTCGACGGCATGGCGACCGACATCGCCGCCTGCGCGGTCAACTTCGCCTCGCCCGGCGCGGTCCTCCAGCGGATGGTGGACGCCACCTGCGAGCGACGATTCCTCAGCTACCTCAACGGCCCGTTGCGCCAGCCGTGGAGCGGGCTGCTGCTGTCGGGCGGGGGCAACGACCTCATCGACGCGGCGGCCGTCGACCCGGCCCATCCCCGGGATCGGCGGCTGCTGGCCACCCGCGACGAGTGGGGCCAGGGCCTCGCCGAGGACCGCTTCCTGTCCAACGCGGGCTGGTCGACCTTCAGCACCTACCTGACGGCGGTCGTGAAGCAGATGCTCCGCGAGCGGGACAAGAGCGTGAACCGCGGCATCCCCGTGGTCCTGCACACCTACGACCTGGCCGTGCCGCGTCCGTCGGGCGCCGGCTTCGGCAAGGGCCCGTGGTTGCAGCCATCGCTCGTGAAGTTCGGCGTCCCGGAGGCCGAATGGGCCGCCGTCGCCGCCTTGATGCTCCGGAGACTGAAGGCGCTGCTCTTCCAGATCGCGGCCACCATCCCCGACGGCTCGGTGCACGTGGTCGACACGCAGGGCACGCTCACCCCGGCCTCGACCCAGGACACGGGGCCGACCGCGGACTGGATCAACGAGATCCATCCGACCGCGTCGGGCTACCGGCAGCTCAGCGCGTTGTGGCGCCCGGTGCTCAACCAGCTGTGAGCGCGCGATCGATGCTGGTGCCGGTCTCGACGGCGAACCCCTCGTCGACCCAGCCGGTCAATCCGCCGATCATCAGCTTCACCGGCCGCCCGAGCCGGGCGAGCCGGATGGCGCCGCGGTGCGCGCCGTTGCAATGCGGGCCGGCGCAGTAGACGACGAACAGCGTGTCCATCGGGTAAGCGGCCATCTTGCCTGCGGTGATCTTGCCGTGCGGCAGGCTCGCGGCGCCGGGCACATGGCCGCGGTCGTAGAGTTCGTGGCTGCGCACGTCCAGCAGCACGAAGTCCCCGACCCCGCGTGAGAACGCGTCATGCACGTCCCAGCAGTCGGTCTCGAAGGCGAAGGCCTGTTCAAAATGCACAAGTGCCTGCGCGCTCGGCGCGGCGGGGACGGCGGCAACAGCGGAGAGATTCGAGCTCATCGGGAGTTCCTTCATCGGAGGGGGGCGATGGCGGCCAGTGTCGCGAAGCTCCCCTTCCCGGACGAGTGGCCGGAATGCCGTGGATCGGTAAGATCGCGCCATGCCCCATCTTGTCGCCATCGTGGCTTACGACCGGCTCTGCATGTTCGAGTTCGGCTGCGCGGTCGAGCTCTTCGCGCTCGAACGTCCGGAGCTCGGCGTCGACTGGTACCGGCACGCGATCTGTGCCGCGGAGCCGGGGCCCTTGCGCGGCACCGGCGGCGTGCGCATCGAGGCGCCGCACACGCTGGCGATGCTGCGCCGCGCCGACACCGTCGTCATCCCCGGTTGGCGGGATGCCGCCGAGCGACCGCCCGAGTCGCTGCTCAAGGCCGTGCGCGCCGCCCACGCGCGCGGCGCGCGGCTGTGCACGATCTGCTCGGGCGTCTTCGTGCTCGCGCACGCGGGCCTGCTCGACGGGAAACGCGCCACCACGCACTGGCGATATGCCGAGCGGCTCGCGCAGGCGTTCCCGCTGATCGACGTCGATCCGTCCGCGCTCTACGTCGATGAAGGCCGACTCATCACCTCGGCGGGGTCCGCGGCCGGGCTCGACATGCTGATGCACCTCGTGCGCCGCGATCACGGGCCGCGCGTCGCCAACGCGGTGGCGCAGCGGCTGGTGATGTCCCCGCACCGCGAGGGCGGTCAGGCGCAGTTCGTGCCGCGGCCGATGCCCACGGAAGAATCCAGCCCCATCGCCGTGCTGCAGGACTGGCTGCGCGCGCATCCCCGCGAGGCGCACACGGTCGCGTCGATGGCGCGCCGCGCCTTGATGAGCGCCCGCACGCTGCAACGCCGCTTCAAGGAGGCCACCGGCCTGACGCCCCTCGAATGGCTGACCCGCGAGCGTGTCGCCATCGCGAAGGAGCTGCTCGAGACGCGCGAGGCGCTCGACGTCGAAGCGGTTGCGGATCTCTCCGGGCTGGGCTCGCCGGAGTCGATGCGGCGGCACTTCCGGTTGATGGGGCTGCCGGCGCCGTCGCGGTATCGCCGGCAGTTCGGCTGAGCCCCAGGCGCTTGGGCGGTCGGACGTCCTGCGCTCAGCAGTTTTCAGCAGTTCAGCGGAACACGACGCAGGCCGCGCCCGGCATGGCGATGAAGCGGCCGTCGAAACGCGGCAGTTCGTCTCCGTCGAGGTGGAACACGCCGATCTGGTGACTGCGTTGCAGGCAGACCCACAGCGCCCGGCCGTCCGGACTGAACGTCGCGCTGCGCGGATAGCTCCCTTGCGCCCAGGTCTCGCCGCGCCAGGCCGGACGGCCGTCCTCGTCGAGGTCGAAGACGGCGATCGCGTCATGCAGCCGGTTCAGCGCAAACAGCCGGCGGCCGTCCGGCGCGATGAGCAGGTCCGAGGCGTAGCTCAAGCCTTCGAACCCTACAGGCAGGCTGCTGAGCCGCAGCCGATGCGTCAGCCGGCCGGCCTCGTCCAGGCCCAGCCAGTCGAGCGCGTTGGCCTGCTCGTTGAGCAGATAGACCTGTGCCTCGTCGCGCGGATGGAAAACGAAATGGCGTGGCCCGGAGCCCGTCGGCAGCGCGAGGCCGTCGAGTTCCAGCGGCGCTGTGTCGTCGCCGTCGAGGCGCCACACCCTCAGCAGGTCGCGCCCGAGGTCGCTCGCCAGCATCAGCGGCCATCGCGGATGGCGGCGCACCATGTGCGCATGCGTTGGCGTTGGCGTTGGCGTTGGCGTTGGCGTTGGCGTTGGCGTTGGCGTTGACGTTGACGCAGCGGTACCGGCAGCGGCGGAGGGCGCGGTATTGATGGCGGAGCCGGTGGCGATACGCGGTACGACGACACGATCGGGTGCCCGGAGCGCCCCGTCCGCGCCGATCGACGCCCGGCGCAGCGTGCCATCGCCGTAGTGCGCGATCCACGCGTGGCGCGCCCGCTCGTCCAGCGCCAGATGCACCGGCAAGGGTCCGCCGGTCGCATGCCGGGACAGCAGGGTCAGCGCACCGTCCGCCGCGTCGACGGCCAAGGTCGCCAGTTCATGGCCGTCTTCCAGCAGCGCGTGCAGGCGGGTTCCGCCTTCGGCGAGATGCAGCCACGTCGGACTGCCCGGCAACGCCGCCGCAAGTCGCGCACGGACATGCCCCTCGGCATCGCGGACCAGCGCATGGATGCCCGCGCATTGCGGGGCATAACCGCCCGCGTAGGCGAACGGCAGGCCCTCGCGCCGGGCAACGGAGAAGGTGGGGTCGGCAGGGGTCATCGCTGCGCGACTTTACGGCCACAATGCCCTGTCATGACCAGCTCCAGCCCGCCTCGCCGGCGGGCGCCGCGCGTATGCGTTTCGACGTCCCGACGCTGTTCAGCCTGATGCTGATCCAGTCCCTGGCGCTGGCGCTGCTGCTGCCGCTGCTGCTCGGCTGGTGCGACAGCGTCGCCGCCCGGCGCGCGCAGCTGAGCGCGGCCGCGCAGGCCACCGGCTGGGCCTTGCTACTGCTGCCGCCCGACGGCATGCGCCTGACGGCGATCGTGGCGCTGGGGCTGCTCAGCGTCAGCGTGACGCTGCTGTGGATGGCCGCCGACCGCTGGCTGCCCGGCCGGCTCGGCCGGCTCTTCCAGTACGGCATGCCGGTGCTGGTCATGGTCGGCTACGGCGCCGGCTGGGACAACTACGCGCTGCGCCTGGCCTGGTCCAACGGCTGCATCGGCCTGCAGATGCTCGCGCTCGGCGCGAGCCTGATGCAGCCCGTCAAGCGCGGCCCGGTGGGCAACCTGCGCTGGCGGCTGCTGTTCACCGTCAGCCTCGGCCTGCTGGCCGTGCTCAACCTGGCGCGTGCCTACCTGGCCGGCTTCGACACGGCGCACCTGCCCCGCTTCGACGCCCCGCATCCGCTCAACATGGTGTTCGCCGTCGTCGCCAACGTCTGCGTGCTCGCGGCCGCGGTCGCCATCCTCGTGGCCTGGCGCGGCGAGAGCGAGGCCGAACTGCGCCGCCTCACCCAGATCGACGCGTCCACCGGGCTGGCCAACCGCCGCGCCTTCCAGCAGCGCTCGGTGGACATGATCTCGATGGCGCGCCGCTACCGCGAGCCGCTGATGCTGATCGTGATGGACCTCGACGGCTGCAAGGCGATCAACACGACGCATGGCGAGGCCAAGGGCGATCAGGCCATCGCGCTGTTCGGCCGCTGCCTGGACGAGCAGAAGCGCCTGGGCGACGTCGTCGCGCGCATCGACGGCCAGCGTTTCGCCGTGCTGATGGCGCGCTCCGACCTGGTAGGGCCGCCCGCGCTCGACCGGCGGCAGCGCGATGCGCTGCTCGAGCTGGCGCCGCGCGAGCTCGGCTTCACGCTGGGCTACTCCGCCGGCTGGGCCAAGCTGCGCAACGGCGACCGCAACATCGAAGACCTGCTGCACCGCGCCGAGGCGGCGCTGTATGCCGCCAAACGCCAGGGCAAGGGGCGCCTGTGCGCCGAACCGGGACTCGAGGCCGAGCTCAGCGTGGCCGTGCCGGCCTGAACGCGCCGCGTTCGCCGCCATCGCGCGGCAATCGCCCAGTCGACAAGGGCAGGTCGCCAACTGGCATGACGTTTGCGTCAGGGTTTTCCAGGTCCCGCCGCCATCCACGAGATCGGTCGGGGCACTGTCGTACCAAGACCTGGAGTTCCCGCCCATGCATGTCGCCCTCAGCCCCACGGCCGTCCACGCCCGAGCCCCTCGCGCCCTCACCCCGCTGGCCAGCGATGCCGCCGCGTCGCAGCATCTGCAGCGCGCGCCGATGGAGATCGTCAAGCTGACCTCCCGCGACCTGCAGTGGCTCCCCGCCCTGACGACCCTGCTCATCGACAACGTCCACCTGGGCGCCACGCTGGGGTTCCTGGCCCCGCTGTCGCGCTACCAGGCGCTCGACTACTGGCACGGCGTCTTCGCGCGGCTGGGCCAGCACCACATGCTGTGGATCGCCTGCGAGTCCGAAGGCCCGGGCCGTCTGCTGGGCGCCGTCCAGCTGTCGCTGTGCCCGCTGGCCAATGCGCACCACCGTGGGGAAGTCCAGCGGCTGATGGTGCACAGCCAGGAACGCAGCCGCGGCGTGGCCGGGCAGCTGATGTCCCGACTGGAATGCGCGGCGGCGACGCAAGGCCGCTTCCTGCTGCAGCTCGAGACCTGCGCCGATTCGCAGGCGGAAGCGGTGTTCGCCCACCTCGGCTGGCAGCGCGCCGGCCAGATCCCCGATCACTGCCACGGCGCCGAAGGCCAGCTGCAGGCGGCCGCGATGTACTACAAGCGTCTGCCCCATCTGGTCTGAGACCTGGCCCCGGACGCGCAAGCGTCCGCGGGGCCCTGCGCCCCGCTGCGGGCAGCGCCCCTCCTGGCCAATGCGTTCTTCAGCGGGCTTCCAGCATCCCCGCGAGCAGCGCCTCGATGCGCTTCGCTCGCGCCGCGGCACCGCCCAGCGCGGCGAGCCCGCCCAGCTCCAGCATCACCAGGCCGTGCAGCCCCGCCCAGAGCGCCGCGGCCCGCGCGGCCGGCAACGCCGCCTGAGCGATGAGCCCGTCCAGGCCTGCGATCAGCGACTCGCGCAAGGCCACCGGGGTGTCGAGCATCAGCAGCCGGTAGTCGTGCGGATGCTGCAAGCCCCAGTTCACGAAAGCCCGCGCCACCGCGGCCGCCTCGCCGCCTGAAGGGGCGCCGTCCGCCGCTCCCTGCAACCGTGTGAGCAGCGTGGCCAGGCTGTCCTCGGCCAGACGCGCGAGCAGCTCGTTCTTGTCGTGGAAGAAGCTGTAGAGCGTCGCATGCGAGTAACCGACCGCCGCGCCGACTTCGCGCAAGGTCAGCGCGTCCGCGCCGCGTTCGACGAAGCGTTCGCGCGCCGCGGCCAGGATGCCGGCCTCCAGGGCGAGCTTGTGCGCCGCGCGCCGCTGCTGGGACGCGGTCGGCGGCACGCCGGCGTCAGCGCCGAGTTCCAGCGCCGCATCGCCGTCGAGGTGTCCCTCGTTCAACGCCTTGCGCTGCGCCTGGCGCTTGAGGGGCCCCTCCGGCTTGACCACCTTCTGCCGCACGCGCGGCTGGGGCTTCGCGGAAGGTCGTCCCTGCGCCGCGCCGTCCGGCCCGTCCTGCACGACGCCGGAGGTGTTGTGCAGGCCCTTAGGACCGCTCGGACGCGGATCCGTCATCGGCGCGCGGCTGCCGCTTGTGGATTTACTGACCATTGGTTAGTATTTGATCGACGGTTTCCATGAAGACTGGACGATGCCACAAATGCCTGCGACTGACCATGCCGACGCGCGCCCTGCCAGGCCGCTGCTGGAAGCCGTCCCCATCACGCATCCCGACGCGGTGCTCTTGATGCATCAGCTCAACCAGCGGTTGGCATCGCTCAGCGGCGATGCCGGCGCCAGCGGATTCGAGGCCGCGTCGATGCCGGCGGGGCGGTCCCTGTTCCTGGTCGCGCGGGGCGAAGACGGCGCCCTCCTCGGCTGCGGCGCGGTCCGCCCGCTCGCACAGGCGGGCGCGGCGCCGGTGGCCGAGCTCAAGCGGATGTTCGCCCGCGACGGCACCCGCGGCGTCGGCGCCGCACTGCTGTGCGCGTTGGAGCAGGAAGCCCTCGCCATGGGCTATCGCGCGCTGTGGCTGGAAACGCGACGCGTCAACGACCGCGCGCTGCGCTTCTATCGGCGGCACGGCTACACCGAGATCCCGAACTACGGCCGCTACGTCGGCCGCGAGGAAGCGGTGTGCCTCGGCAAGCCCTTGCGCGTCGCCACCGTCGCCACCGTCGCCACTGACGCCACCGTCTCTTCGTTGAACCGGTCACCCAAGGAACCCTCATGGACCTGATCGAACTGCGCGGCACCGACCGCGACTGGATGCCGGCGCTCGGCGAGCTGTTCTTCGACGTCGTCGACGGCGGCGGCTCGCTGGGATTCCTCGAGGACGTCGACGAGGCGCAGATGCGCGAGTACTGGGAAGGCGTGTTCGACCAGCTCGGCCCGCGCCATCGGCTGTGGGTCGCGCGAGAGGGTGATCGCGCGCTCGGCACGGTGCAGCTGTCGATCTGCGGCAAGCCCAATCAGCGTCATCGCGCGGACGTGATGAAGCTGATGGTCCATCGCGACGCGCGGCGCCGCGGCGTGGCCGTCCAGCTGATGGCCGTGCTGGAGCGGACCGCACGGGAAGCGGGCCTCAGCCTGCTGACCCTCGATACCGAAGTCCGGTCGGCCGCGGAAACCTTCTACCAGTCGCAAGGCTTCCAGCGCGCCGGCGAGATCCCGTTCTTCGCCACCAACCCGCGCGGGGAGCTGCACGGCACGGCGCTGTACTGGAAGCAGCTGGCGTGACCGGCAGGCGGTCCGCCTCTGCGCACCTCAGCGCGACACGCGCATCAGCTTGCCGCCGTCGGTCACCGTCAGCAGTGCGCCGTCGCGCGCCTGGATCACGTCGCGGAAGCGCTCGCCCAGGTCGCCGAACATCTTCTCCTTGCCCGTGACCGTGTCGCCGTTCAGCGTGAGGCGCCACAGCGCCGTCCCGGCCAGCGAGCCCGAGATCAACTGACCACGCCACTCCGGGAACATGCTGCCCGTGTAGAAGGCCAGCCCCGCCGGCGCGACCGAGATCGGCGTCCAGGTGGCCAGCGGTTCGACATAGGTCGGCGCGTGCGTGCCGCCGCCGATGCGGCAGGCGTCGCCGACCGGCGAGCCGTACTCGCAGCCGTAGCTCTTGATCGGCCAGCCGTAGTTCTGGCCGGCGCGCGCGATGTTGACCTCGTCGCCGCCTTGCGGGCCGTGCTCGGTGATCCACAGCTCGCCGGTCTGCGGATGCAGCGCGGCGCCCTGGATGTTGCGGTGGCCGTAGCTCCAGATGCCCGGCCTGGCGCCCGCGGCGAAGCTCGGGTTGTCCGCCGGGAGGCTGCCGTCCCGGTTGACGCGGATCACCTTGCCCAGCGTCTGCTGCAGGTCCTGCGACGGGCTGCCCTTCATGCGTTCGCCGGTCGTGATGTAGAGCGTCTTGTCGCGCGCGAAGACCAGCCGCGAGCCGTAGTGGCCCGTGCCGTCCACCTTGGGCGACTGACGGAAGATCACCTGCACGCCGCTGAGCGCGTCGCCCTCGAGTCGGCCGCGTGCGACGGCGGTGCCGGCCTTGCCGGACTCGGCGCCGCTGCCCGCTTCCGAGTAGGAGAAGTAGACCCAGTTGCTGCCCGCCGTGGCGAAGTCCGGATCGATCGCGATGCCGAGCAGCCCGCCCTGTCCGCTGTCCAGCACCTTGGGCAGGCCGGTGATCGTCGCCTCGGTCTTGCCGGCCGCGGAGAGCCGCACGATGGTGCCGCCCTTCTGCGTCACGAGCAGCCGGTTGTCCGGGAGTTGCACGAGGCCCCAGGGCCGGTCAAGCGTGCTGTTGAGCGTCTGCATCGTCGGCGCTCCCGCACCGCCGCCGGGTTGGGTCGGCGCGGCGGTGTCGTCGCCGCCGCCGCTGCCGCCGCCGCACGCCGTGGCCGCCAACGCGACCGCCAATGCCGACATCCATTCCGCCACGCTCATGCCCGTTCTCCTTGTGCTGATCGCGGGCGCCGCCAGGAATCCGGCCGCCCGCGTCGGCGTCACGACGCCGTGAAGGCGCCGAGTCTAGGCCGACGCCGCGACGGGGTTGCAAGCAGTTGAAATCGGCCCCGCCGAAGGCGTCCCCCGCGCCGGCAATCGCCGTGCGCGCCCGCGCCCGGGCCCGGGCCCGATGGCCCTGCTTGTGCAGGCCCTGCGCTTCCTCTACCCTGACCGCAATCCGGCTCCAGACCCACGTCCAACTCTCCTGAGAGGAGCGAGCCATGTCCCCCAGTC
>CBIHMU010000044.1:0-46639 GCA_966211105.1 uncultured Burkholderiales bacterium | reverse complement strand
ATGCGGGTGGTGGGGGCGCGGCCGGCGGCGGTGGCGAGGCGGGCGGCGATCCCGAGGGCGGTGCCGCCGGCGTGGCCGGCGTGTCCCCGCCGCCGCTGCCACCGCCGCCGCAGGCGGACAGCAGCGCGCTGGCGCCTGCCAGCGTCAGCAGACGGCGGCGGTCGACGCCGGGCGGCAGCGGCGCGACGAGCGCGTTCGTCGACGCATCCGTCGGCGCGTTGAGAGGGGAATCAGCCGGGTGCTTCATGAGGAACTCTTGCAGCGGGGGAGGGCCTGTCCCTCACGCAGGGGACAGGTCTTGCGGGGCCGCAGTATGAGTGGGCCAGCCTGTTCTTGTCCCGCACCGAAACACCTTGTTAATGTTGCTGACGGCTGGCATTCATCCTGCTACCTCGGAAGAGGGTGTCGCAGGGGCCGCCGGAGGGGTTCCGCTTGACTCGCGGGGAGGCGGCAATCCCTAGCCTGAGCGCCCCCCACTTGCGCCAAAGTGACTTTCGACCACTGCGCGCCGTTACAGCCCTCAATAGAGTCCATGGCATGCAACCGTTTTGCTGCCTCCGACGCGATGGCTGACCTCGACCTCGATTCGCTGCTTGCCCCCTTGCAGGACGACGCCCCATGCGGCGCCGACCTGGAGTACGACCCTGCCTTCCTCGCCCTGGAAGCGGCAGGTGCTGGCAAGCCCGAGCAGCAATTCGGCGACACCATCATCCCGGCCGAGGAGCCCGACTGGCACGCGGTCCAGGAGCAGGCCCTGGCGCTGGCCAGACGCACCCGCGACCTGCGTATCGCCGTCTGGCTGGTGCGCGCCGGCGCCCGGCTGCAAGGACTGGGCGCTGCCGTCGATGGCCTGGCGCTGATCCGCGGTCTGCTGGAACAGCAGTGGGCGCACGTGCATCCGCAACTGGACGCGTCCGACCACGACGACCCGACGATGCGCCTGAACGCGCTGCAACCGCTGACCAGCGTCATGGCCGGCATCGCCGACCTGCGCGCCGCGAGCCTGACCGGCCAGCGCGGCGGTCCCCGGGTGCGCGACGTGGAACTGGCGCTGGGCAATGCCGATCCCATGGGCGATGAGTCCGTGCCGTCGCCCGAAGGCCTGATGGCCGGACTGGCGTCGCAGGCCGCCAACGATCCCGCCTTCGCCACCCGGCTGCACGACGCGCTGCCGACCGTCCAGGGCATCGTCGCGGCGATCGAGGCGCCGCTCGGCACCGGACAAGGCCCTGATTTCTCGCCGCTGCTGCGCCTGTTCAAGCCGCTCGCCGCGGCTGCCGGGCAACTGCAGGGGCAGGGCGTCGACGCGCCCGCCGCGGACGACGCGGCCGGTGCGCCGGCCGGCGGTGTCGCAGGCTTCGGCGGCGCGGCCGTCGGCGCGGTCGCCGCGCCCGGCACCATCGCCAGCCGCGATGACGCCGTGCGCGCGCTGCAACGCGTCTGCGACTGGATCGAGCGCCACGAGCCCAGCAACCCCGCGCCGCTGCTGATCCGCCGCGCGCAGCGGCTGATGAGCAAGAGCTTCCTCGAGATCATGCGCGACCTCAACCCCGAGGGCGTGCACGAGATCGAGAAGCTCGCCGGCACGACCAGCGAGTAAGCGCCCGACCGCGACCCCGGGAACCCGCCCGTTCTTCAACGTTCCGACCTTTCACCCGATCCCCGCTTCAAGGAGCATCCCATGGCCACCAGCAGCCAGAAGTTCATCGCCAGGAATCGCGCCCCGCGCGTGCAGATCGAGTACGACGTCGAGCTCTACGGCGCCGAGAAGAAGGTCCAGCTGCCCTTCGTGATGGGCGTGCTGTCGGACCTGTCGGGCAAGCCCACCGAGCCGCTGCCGCCGGTGTCGGACCGCAAGTTCCTGGACTTCGACGTCGACAACTTCGACGCCCGGATGAAGGCGATGAAGCCGCGCGTGTCCTTCGCCGTGCCCAACACGCTGACCGGCGAAGGCAACCTGATGGTCGACCTGACCTTCGAGTCGATGGACGACTTCTCGCCGGCCGCGGTCGCGCGCAAGGTCGACGGCCTCAAGCAGCTGCTCGAGGCGCGCCAGCAGCTCGCCAACCTGATCACCTACATGGACGGCAAGGCCGGCGCCGAGCAGCTGATCGCCAAGGTGGTCAAGGACGAGGCGCTGCTCAAGTCGCTGGCTTCGGCCCAGAAGCCCGACGACGGCGCCGCGCCGTGAGCGCGCCGCTGACGCCTTCCAGAACCGATTCAAGAACCGACCCACGGATCCCACGGAGCACGCACCATGGCCGATGACACCCTCGCGCAACACGCGCCTTCATTGCAGGGCATCGAGTACGAGGGCGGCGAGTTCGCCTCGCTGCTGAACAAGGAATTCAAGCCCAAGACCGACGAGGCCAAGTCCGCCGTCGAGCAGGCGGTGCTGACGCTGGCGCAGCAGGCCCTGTCGCAGACCACGCTGATCGGCAGCGACGTCATCGTCTCGATCGAGGCCATGATCGCCGAGATCGACAAGAAGCTGTCGGAGCAGGTGAACGCGATCCTGCACCACGCCGAGTTCCAGCAGTTGGAATCGGCCTGGCGCGGCCTGCACTACCTGGTCAACAACACCGAGACCGACGAGCAGCTCAAGATCCGCGTGATGAGCATCTCGAAGAACGATCTCGGCAAGACGCTCAAGCGCTACAAGGGCACGGCCTGGGACCAGAGCCCGATCTTCAAGCGCGTGTACGAAGAGGAATTCGGCCAGTTCGGCGGCGAGCCCTTCGGCGCCATCGTCGGCGACTACTACTTCGACCACAGCCCGCCCGACGTCGAGCTGCTGGGCGAGATCGCCAAGGTCTCGGCCGCCGCGCACTCGCCCTTCATCGCCGCGGTGAACCCGTCGCTGATGCAGATGGGCTCGTGGCAGGAACTCGCCAACCCGCGCGACCTGACCAAGATCTTCAGCACGCCCGAGTACGCCGCCTGGAAGTCGCTGCGCGAGTCCGACGACGCGCGCTACATCGGCCTGGCCATGCCGCGTTTCCTGGCGCGCCTGCCCTACGGCTCGAAGACGAATCCGGTCGAGGACTTCAACTTCGAGGAAGAGACCGGCGGCGGCGAACACGCCAAGTACACGTGGGCCAACTCGGCCTACGCGATGGCGACCAACATCAACCGCTCGTTCAAGACCTACGGCTGGTGCACCCGCATCCGCGGCGTGGAAGCGGGCGGCGCGGTCGAGGGCCTGCCGGCCCACACCTTCCCGACCGACGAGGGCGGCGTGGCCATGAAGTGCCCCACGGAGATCGCGATCAGCGACCGACGCGAGGCCGAGCTGGCCAAGAACGGCTTCATGCCGCTGGTGCACCGCAAGAACTCGGACTTCGCCGCGTTCATCGGCGCCCAGTCGCTGCAGAAGCCCGCCGAGTACGACGACCCCGACGCCACCGCCAACGCCAACCTGGCCGCGCGCCTGCCGTATCTGTTCGCCTGCAACCGCTTCGCGCATTACCTGAAGTGCATCGTGCGCGACAAGGTGGGCTCGTTCAAGGAACGCGGCGACATGGAGAAGTGGCTCAACAAGTGGATCATGAACTACGTCGACGGCGATCCGGCGAACTCGTCGGAGACGACGAAGTCGCAGAAGCCGCTGGCGTCCGCGGAAGTGGTCGTCGAGGAGATCCCGGGCAACCCCGGCTACTACTCGTCGAAATTCTTCCTGCGTCCGCATTACCAGCTCGAAGGCCTGACCGTGTCGCTGCGGCTGGTCTCGACGCTGCCCTCGCAGAAGGGCAAGTGAGCCTGAATTCGAGAATCGCGCGCAACGACGCGCGACGTGTTGAAGGGAGCGCCTTGGAAGGCGCGTTCTGAACTTTCGAGGCACCCCGCCATCCGGACCTTCCCAGGTCCGAAATCCCTGGTCTCCGTCGCGGTCAGCGTCGAGGCGGAGACTGTTTTCACAGAGTTCATCTAGGAGAAATCGACCATGACGATCGACGCCAATCTGAAGTTCGCCGGAGTCGAAGGCGAATCCACCCACAAGGACCACAAGGGCGAGATCGACCTGCTGGCCTGGTCGTGGGACGTGCGTCAGGAAAGCACCGCCGCCGCCGGTACCGGTTCGGGCAAGGGCAAGGGCGTTCCTGGCCAGTTCGTGTTCGCGCACTACTACGACAAGGCGTCCCCGGTGCTGGCCAAGGCCTGCGCCTCGGGCAAGCATTTCGACCAGGCCGTGCTGACCTGCCGCAAGGCCGGTGAAGGCCAGCAGGACTTCCTGAAGGTCACCCTGAAGCAGGTCCTCGTGACCGCCGTCTCCCCGTCCGCCTCGGCCGGCGGCGAGATCAGCGAAAGCGTGTCGGTGTCCTACGCCGACATCGAGTTCGAGTACAAGGCCCAAGACGCCAAGGGCGGCCTGGGCGGCGCGGTCAAGTTCGGCTGGAACGTGGCCACGACCGAAACGCGTTGATGCATCGAGGGCGGAGCGCCGGCTTGCGCCGGCGCCGCCGCCGTCGATGTTCCCCGCGGCGCGACAGGCTCGGTCCTGCCGCGCCGCGCTCGGACAACGAATGACGGCAGGACGGGGCGTGCAGCCGTCATCCGTTGTCCATGCCGGAGCGAAAGATGAATCCGTTGACCAGCGGCGCGAACAGCGCCGACATGTACCTGGACCTGTCGCTCAAGCGCGCGGGCAAGGTCAAGGGCGAGTCCACCTCGGCGGGCCACGCCAACGACATCGTCGTGCGCGGCTTCAGCTGGGGCGTGGGCGCCGCGGGCGATGCCGTGGCCGGCCAGCAGACCGGTCGCCGCAGCTACCGCCAGCTGACGATCACCAAGGGCCTCGACAGCGCCAGCACCGCGCTGATGAGCGCGGTCGCGACCAACGACGAGGTCAAGAGCTCCAAGCTCTACCTGCGCAAGGCCGGCGGCTCGCAGGAGGACTACTTCTGCCTGACGCTGGAGAAGGCGCGCATCGCTTCCTACGACATCGACTGCGACGAGACCGGCGCGCCGGTGGAGCGCATCTCGATGAGCTTCCAGAAGGTCAACATCGAGTACCGCACCCAGAACGCCAAGGGCGCCATGGGCGGCACGCACACCTTCGACGACGATCTGACCTGAGGAGTCCTGAATGAGCGCAGTGCAGGAACTGCTGGCGGCCGGTCGCCCGACCGAGGCGCTGGCCGCGGCGCAGGCGGAAGTCCGCCAGCGCCCGCAGGACGCGAAGCTGCGCACGATGCTGTTCCAGCTGCTGGCGGTGACCGGCCAGTGGGCGCGGGCGGCGGCGCAGCTGGAAGTCTGCGGCGAGCTCGACGCGGGCACGCTGGCGATGGTCAACACCTACCGCGAAGCGCTGAAGTGCGAGCTGGTGCGCGAGGCCGTCTTCGAGGGCCGCACCACGCCGATGGTGATGGGCGAGCCGGCCGAATGGGTGGCGAACCTGGTGCACTCGCTGAAGCTGGCGCATGACGGCGATGCCGCCGGCGCGCGTCAGCTGCGCGCGCAGGCGCTGGACGCCGCGCCCGCGACACCCGGCTCCATCGATGGCCAGGCCTTCGACTGGGTCTGTGACGGCGATTCGCGCCTCGGTCCGGTGCTGGAGGCCGTGATCAACGGCCGCTACTGCTGGGTGCCGTTCTCCGCGATCAAGGAGATCCACATCGAGGCGCCGACCGACCTGCGCGATCTCGTGTGGTCCGCGGCGCACCTGGAATTCCCCAACGGCGGCGGCTCCGTCGCCCTGATCCCGACGCGGTATCCGCGCAGCGTGGCCTTCGACGACGAGCGCGTCTGGATGGCGCGCCGCACCGAATGGCAGCCGCTGCCGGGCTCGCAGGACGACCAGTACGCCGGCGTCGGCCAGCGCGTGCTGATGACCGACCAGGGCGAGACCGGGCTGCTGGACGCGCGCCTGATCGAACTGCGCCAGCCATGATCCCGACGCCGCGCGCGCCGAGCCGCCGCGCGACGCCGCTCCGGAACCTGCCGACCCGGAACCGTCCCACCCGCCCGAGCTGCCGATGAGCCAGATCCATCGCGACCGCCTGCAACCGGCCCTGCTGGACCGGTTGACCGACGACGATCCCTTCCACCGCGTCGAGGCGGAGGAACGCCGCGTCATGACCAAGTCGCAGCTGCGCCAGGCGGTGCTGCGCGACCTGGGCTGGCTGTTCAACGCGATCCAGCCGATGGGCAAGGAATGCGATCCCTACGGGCATGTGGGCGACAGCGTGCTGAACTTCGGGCTGCCGGCGCTGTCGGGCCAACTGGCCTCGCGCATCGACGTGCACCTGCTGGAGAAGCAGATCCGCCAGGCCATCCTGCGCTTCGAGCCGCGCATCCTGCCGGACACCCTGGAGGTCCGCGCGATCGAGACGCAGAGCGTCATGGACACCCACAACGTGATCGAGTTCGACATCCGCGGCCATCTCTGGGCGCAGCCCATCCCGCTGGAGATCCTGCTGCGCACGCAGATGGACCTCGAGGCGGGGCAGGTCGAAGTCCGCGAGGGTTGAGGGCACGCCGATGGATCCGCGCCTGCTGCGCCTGTACAACGACGAACTCGCCCACCTGCGCGAGGTCGGCGCGGAGTTCGCGCGCGATTTCCCGAAGATCGCCGCCCGGCTCGGGCTGGAGGATGCCGAGGTCGCCGACCCCTACGTCGAGCGGCTGCTGGAGGGTTTCGCCTTCCTGTCGGCGCGCGTGCAGCTCAAGCTGGACGCGGAACATCCGCGCCTGATCTCGCACCTGCTGGAATCGATCTACCCGAACTTCCTGGCGCCCATCCCGTCGATGATGATCGCGCGCCTGAACGTCGATCCGACCGACCCCAACCTGTCCAAGGGCCATCCGGTGCCGCGCGGCAGCGTGCTGCAGTCGGCCATCCCGCGCGGGCAGGACACGCGCTGCGAGTTCCGCACCGCCCACGACGTCACGCTCTGGCCGCTGACGCTGGACGACGTCCAGTACTTCACCCATGCGCCGGACCTGCCGGTGTCGCGGCTTCCCGATGCCGCGGGCAGCCGCGGCGGCGTGCGGCTCAAGCTCAGGACCGGCGGCGGCATTCCCGTGCGTCAACTCGGACTGGACCGGCTCGCGCTGTACCTGAGCGCGCCGGACGAGGTCGCCTACCGGCTGCATGAGCTGGCGCTGGGCGCGCCGCTCGGCACCTTCGTCACCGGCGACGGCATCGACGCTCCGGCGGTGCCCGTGCAGTGGCGGCCCGCGACCAGCATCCGCCCGCTGGGTTTCGCGCCCGACGAGGCGCTGCTGCCCGAGTCGCATCGCAGCTTCTCCGGCAGCCGGCTGATGCAGGAGCTCGCGGCGATGCCGCGGCGTTTCCTGTTCCTCGAGATCGACCAACTGGCCGACCGGCTCGCGCGCATCGACGGCACGTCCTTCGAGATCGTGCTGTTCTTCTCCCGCGGCGACGGCGCGCTGGAGGCCATGGTCGACGTCGACAGCGTCTCGCTGCATTGCACGCCGGCGATCAACCTGTTCCCGAAACGGCTGGACCGGATCCAGCTCGGCACCGGCAGCTGGGAATACCACGTCGTGCCGGACCGCACCCGGCCGATGGACTACGAGATCCACAGCCTGCAGTCGGTGACCGGCTACGGCGCCGGGGCGCTCGGCCAGCAGAGTTTCGAACCGCTCTACGCCACCTATCACGAGGCGCCGCCGGATGCGCCCGGCTTCTACACCGCACGCCGCGAGCCGCGCCTCATGTCGTCGCGCCAGAAGGAGCAGGGACCGCGCACCGGCTACATCGGCGACGAGGTCTTCCTCTCGCTGGTCGATCCGCGCCATGCGCCGTATCGCGAGGACATCCGTCAGCTGTCGGTCTCGGCGCTGGTCACCAACCGCGACCTGCCGATGCTGCTGCCGCACAACGGCGCCGGCGTCTGGCGGCTCGACGCGGCCGGCCCGGTGCTGAAGGTGGACGCGGTGCACGGTCCCACGCGACCGGTGAATCGCCAGCCGGCGGGCGAGGCCGGCTGGAGCCTGGTGGGCCTGCTGACGCAGCAGCAGCTGCCCTGGGGCGACGAGCCGCCGGCGCAGGCGGCCGCGACGCTGCGGCGCCTGCTGGCGCTGTACGGCCCGCCGGGCGACGCCGGCTGGTTGCGGCAGGTCGAAGGCGTGCGCGCCGTCGCGTCGCAGTCGGTCGTGCGACGCCTGCCGTTCACCGGCCCCTTGAGTTTCGGCACCGGCGCCGAGATCTCGCTGGAGCTCGACGAGCACGCGTTCCAGGGCCACAGCAGCTTCCTCTTCGCGAGCGTGCTGGAGCGCTACTTCACGCGCCATGCGGCGATCAACAGCTTCACGCAGCTGAGCCTGCGCACGACGCAGCGCGGCCTGGTGAAGCGCTGGGCGCCGCGCATCGGCGGCGACGCGGAAGGACGCGGCGACCGCGCCGGTGAACGTGGCAACGATCGCGCCAACGACCGAGCCAACGACCGCGACGGGGGTCGCGGATGAAGATCCCCGGCCCTGGTTCGACCCCGGACGACGACGCCGACGCAGTCTCCGGCGGCGGCGCCGTGGCGCAGGCGTCCGATGCTGTATCCGACGTCGCAGCCGACGGCGGTCCCGACGCCGCCGCCGCGCCGACGCCCGAATCGCTGCTCGCGCGCCGTCCCGAGAAACGCAATGAGCGCGATGCCGCCTTGCGCGCGCTCTTCGAGGACGTCGAGGCGACGCCTTGGGCCCATGACTTCTTCGCGCTGCTGCGCCGCATCGAGGGCCTGACGCCCGACGTGCCGCGGCTGGGTCGCGGCCTGCGCCCCTCGCAGGAGGCGATCCGGCTGGGCCAGGAGCCCGAGCTCGACTTCGCGCCGGCGGCGCTGCAGAGCCTGACCCGCGGGCAGGGGCCCGCACCGCGACTGGGCGTGCGTTTCTTCGGCCTGCTCGGCCCGCAGGGGCCGATGCCGCTGCACCTGACCGAGTACACCCGCGAGCGGCTGCACCAGCGCGGCGATCCGACGCTGAGCCGTTTCCTCGACGTCTTCCATCACCGGTTGCTGCTGCACTTCTACCGCGCCTGGGCGCAATCGCAGCCGGCCGTGCAGCACGACCGGCCGGCGACGGATCGCTACGCAGCCTGGCTGGGCGCGGCGACCGGACTCGACGGCGCGCAGCGGCCCGGCGACTCGCTGCCGCAGACGGCGCGTCTGTTCCAGGCCGGCCTGCACGGCGGACGCGCGCAGCATCCGGAAGGACTGGCCAAGATCCTGTCGTCGCACTTCAAGGTGCCCGTCCGCATCGAGCAGCACGTGCCGCACTGGCTGCCCGTCGAGGACGGCGAACGCACGCGGCTGGGCTTCGCCCGGCAGCGACCCGAGCGCATCGGCCGCGAGCTGCCGCGCCTGGGCCGCAATACCTCCGCGGGCAACAAGGCCTGGGACCGGCAGTACCGTTTCCGCGTCGTCCTGGGGCCGCTGACGCTGCGCCAGTACGAGGGCTTCCTGCCCGACGGCGACGCCTGGCGGCCGCTGAACGACTGGATCCGGCAGTACGTCGGCCACAACCTGCAATGGGAGCTGCAGCCCGTGCTGCGCCGCGACGAGGTGCCCGCCGCGGCGCTCAGCGGCAGCGCGCGCCTGGGCTTCACTTCCTGGACGGGCCGCTCCGGCGGCCGTCCGCATCGTCACGACCGGGGCGACCTGCACCTCCATCCGCAGCAGCGGGTGAAGGGGCGGGCCACGCCGCCGGCATCACAGGGAGCATCGTCATGACTGAAATCGCCCGCACCAGCCTCTTCGGCAAGCTCAACCCGCTGGCCTACAAGGCGATCGAAGGCGCCACCGTGTTCTGCAAGCTGCGGGGCAATCCGTACGTCGAGCTGCAGCACTGGCTCTACCAGATCCTCAACACGCCCGACTCCGACCTGCATCGCATCGTCAAGCACTACGGGCTGGACGCGGCGCAGCTGTCGTCGGACCTGATGGCCTCGCTGGACCGGCTGCCGCGCGGCGCCACCTCGGTGACCGACCTGTCGAGCTGGGTCGAGAACGCCGTCGAGCGTGGCTGGGTCTACGGCTCGCTGATGTTCGGCGACCAGCAGGTGCGCACCGGCCACCTGGTGCTGGGGCTGCTGAAGACGGCGTCGATGCGCAACGTGCTGCTGTCGGTGTCCAAGCAGTTCGAGAAGATCAACGTCGACGACCTGGGCGAGAAGTTCAACCAGATCCTCGAAGGCTCGCCCGAACGCGCGATGCGCGCCGCCGAGCCGGGCGCGGCGCCCGGCGACGCCAGCGGCGCGATCGCGCCCGCGGCGATGGGCAAGCAGGAGGCGCTCAAGCGCTACGCCGTCGACCTGACCGAGCGCGCGCGCAACGGCGAGATCGACCCGATCGCCGGCCGTGATGAAGAGATCCGCCAGATCGTCGACATCCTGATGCGCCGCCGCCAGAACAACCCCATCCTCACGGGCGAGGCGGGCGTGGGCAAGACAGCGGTGGTGGAAGGCTTCGCGCTGCGGCTGGCGCAGGGCGACGTGCCGCCGCAGCTCAAGGACGTCTCGCTGTACATGCTCGACATCGGCCTGCTGCAGGCCGGCGCCAGCATGAAGGGCGAATTCGAGAACCGCCTCCGCCAGGTCATCGACGAGGTGCAGGCCTCGCCCAAGCCGATCATCCTGTTCATCGACGAGGCGCACACGCTGATCGGCGCGGGCGGCGCGGCCGGGACCGGCGACGCGGCCAACCTGCTCAAGCCGGCGCTGGCGCGCGGCAAGCTGCGCACGATCGCGGCGACGACCTGGGCCGAGTACAAGAAGCACATCGAGAAGGATCCCGCGCTGACGCGGCGTTTCCAGGTCGTGCAGGTGCCCGAGCCCGATGAGCACAAGGCGGTGCTGATGCTGCGCGGCGTGGCCTCGATCCTGGAGAAGCACCACCGCGTGGCGCTGCTCGACGAGGGCATCGAGGCGGCGGTGCGCCTGAGCCATCGCTACATCCCGGCGCGGCAGTTGCCGGACAAGGCGGTGAGCCTGCTCGACACGGCCTGCGCGCGCGTGGCCGTGAGCCAGCATGCGACGCCGGCGGAACTCGAGGACTGCCTGCGCCGCATCCAGGCGCTGGAGATCGAGCGCGAGATCATCGGCCGCGAAGGCGCGATCGGCATGGACATTGCGGAGCGCAAGCAGCGCGTCGCGACGCAGCTGGACGAGGCGCAGACGCGCAAGGCGGAGCTCGAAGCCCGTCACCAGAAGGAAAAGGGCCTGGTCGACCGCGTGCTGGAACTGCACGCGCTGCTGCGCAAGGACGGCGAGGGCGCGCCGGAAGAGGCCGAGCGCGAGACGCTGCTGACCGAACTGCACGGCCTGCGTTCCGAGCTGACGACGCTGCAGGGCGATGCGCCGCTGATCCTGCCGCAGGTCGATGAACAGGCGGTGGCCGCGGTGGTGCAGGACTGGACCGGCATCCCGGTCGGCCGCATGGTGCGCAACGAGGTGCAGGCGGTGCTGCAGCTGGCGGACACGCTGAACCAGCGCGTCGTGGGCCAGCGTCATGCGCTGGAGATGATCGCCAAGCGCATCGAGGTCTCGCGCGCCGGGCTGGACAACCCGAGCAAGCCGATCGGCGTGTTCCTGCTGGCGGGCACCTCGGGCGTGGGCAAGACGGAGACGGCGCTCGCGCTGGCCGAGGCGCTCTACGGCGGCGAGCAGAACGTCATCACCATCAACATGAGCGAGTTCCAGGAGGCCCACACGGTCTCGACGCTCAAAGGCTCGCCCCCGGGCTACGTCGGTTACGGCGAAGGCGGCGTGCTGACCGAGGCGGTGCGTCGCCGGCCCTACAGCATCGTGCTGCTGGACGAGGTCGAGAAGGCCCACCCGGACGTGCACGAGCTCTTCTTCCAGGTCTTCGACAAGGGCCGCATGGAGGACGGCGAGGGCCGTCACATCGACTTCAAGAACACCATCATCCTGCTGACCAGCAACGCAGGCAGCGACCTGATCATGAAGCTGTGCGCGGACCCGGAGCTGATGCCGGAACCGGAGGGCATCGCCAAGGCGCTGCGCGAGCCGCTGCTGAAGATCTTCCCGGCGGCGCTGCTGGGCCGCCTGGTCACGATCCCGTACTACCCGCTGAGCGAGGAGATGCTGGGCCAGATCGTGCGTCTGCAACTGGGCCGCATCCAGAAGCGTGTGGGCGAGAACCTCGGCGTGCCGCTGACCTTCGGCGACGACGTGGTGAAGC
Source organism: uncultured Burkholderiales bacterium (assembly GCA_966211105.1). Classification (GTDB taxonomy): domain Bacteria; phylum Pseudomonadota; class Gammaproteobacteria; order Burkholderiales; family Burkholderiaceae_C; genus Roseateles. The sequence continues at coordinate 34,481 of CBIHMU010000044.1, read as the reverse complement.
TGATCATCAGCCGCTGCAACGAGGTGGAGAGCGGCGGCCGGGTGGTCGATGCGATCCTCACCAACACGGTGCTGCCGCGCATCAGCCGCGAGTACCTCACGCGTGTCACCAACGGCCAGGCGATCACGAAGGTCGAGCTGGCGGTGAAGGACGGGGACTTCGACTACGCATTCGACTGAGGGGGCTCGAATGCATCGAGCCATTCGGAGCAGGGCCACCGGGGTGGCCCCTCTCCCGCACTGCGGGAGAGGGTGGGGGTGAGGGCCAGCGGCCGTGGCAGTCCGCCGCTCACTTCCCTCGAATCGACATCCCGCCGCTTTCCCCGACCGGATCTCCGTCGACGATCCGCTCGTCGACTTTCCCCTCGCAGCCTGTGGCCGAGCACTGGTAGTCCACCAGCCTGACCGGCTTGGCGCCCTTGGGCTCGCTGCGCTCGATCACGGGGAGCAAGACCTGACCCTGGGTTGCCGCTGCCTGCAACGAATCGCACCCGGCCCAGTAGCCGACGAAGCGATGCGCCGTACCCGCCGGCTTGCCGCCGCTGAACGGCACCAGCACCACGCTGACCCAGCGCTGGTACACGCCGCTCTTGCCGATGCCGGTGTGCGTGAACTCCATGCAACTGCCCCAGCGCTGGCCGGCGGCCGTCACGCGGTAGGCATCCGTCGACGTCCAGTCGATGTCCGGAAGCGGCTCGCCGCCCATGGCCTTGTGTTCGACAAGGACGAGTTGTTTGCCGCCTGGCGCCTTGACGAAGCCGCCCTTGTCGCGGTCGAGGCGCAGCTCGCCGACGTCGACGAAGCAGCCTTGCGGTCCGCACCAGCCTTCGGTCTTGATCGGTTCGAGCGTTGCGGGTGTCGCCGTGCCGCGCAGCAGGTCGCGAAGCTCGGTCGCATTCCTGGCCACGGCGTCGGCGTGCGCCGCGCACGCGACGAAGAGCGAGCCGGCGAGAGCGGTCGCAGCGATCGTCAGCGAACGGGGCAGCGAGCGGGTCAGCGAGCGTTGCGGCAGGCGAGGCATCGATCGGGGCAGTCCGGGCATCAGTCGTACACCTTGTTGTTGGTGGCCTTCACGAAGTCGTCGTTGTACTTCCAGAAGATGGTCCCGCCGTACGCGGCGGTGGACTCGTATTTGTAATCCCATTTGCCGCGCAGCTTGGTCTTGGCGCCCGCTGCGCTGCGCCACCATTCTTCACCGGGGACGTCCTTGTCCTTGATGCCGTAGATGTTGTGCTTCGGATCGGTGATGTGGATGCCGGCCTTGACCTTCGGATGCTTGTCGTAGTTCGACTTGATGTCGGCGCCGTCCCAGAAGTAGCCGCCGTTGGCGTAGTCCGTCCCGGTGGCGCTCAGCGCGTTGCGCGCGCCGCGCACGGCGTCGCTCATGCCGGTGTCGGCGGCGATCTCTTCCGCGGTGGCCTTCTTGAGCTTGTTGTGCCGCTGGTTGCCGTCATGCGCGGCGAACGCGAAGGTCTTGTCCGTCTTGATGAACGCGCTGATCGTCGCGAACCCACGCGCCTTCTGCTGACGCACCAGCACGTTGGCGATGGCGGCCATCTCCTCGTAGACGTTGCCGGTCGAGCCCTCGCCATAGGCGACGGCGGCCAGCGCGCGGGTGTCGTCGTCGATGGCGGGCGCCTTCTCGGCGCGCGGCGCGGCGCCGACCGGCGACACCAGCGGGGAGGCGGCGCGGATCATCGTGCCGTCGTCGATCTCGTGGGTGTTGGCCCCGGCGCCCAGGGGCCCGGGAATGCGTGCAGCAGGCATCGGCGCCTCTTCAGAATGCGGATGAACCGGAAGGTACCGGGCGCACCGGTCGGGCCGAAGTGACTTTGGCCTCTGCACAGGCGGGAATTCGCAACGGGATGTTTCTCGAAGGCAAGGACTGCCCCCTCCCAGGATCGCGGACCGTGCCTCGCTGCGCGATGGCGGCCACATCGATCTCAGCGCCGTTCCGTCTGGAATCCCAGACGCATGCGCAGCTGATGGAAGTCGCGCAGGGCCTCCACGGCCCGGTTCAGCTTCAGTCGTGCGCGGATGTCATGGGTCAACCATGCGTTCACCACCAGCGAGCCCAGTCCGAGGAGCAGCAGCGGGGCGAGCAGATCTGCCGTCACGCAAGAGAAGATGACCATGCCGTTGTTGATGAGCGCCATCGAGGTCACGCCGAACCAGCTCATGGGCTGCATGTGGACTGGCGTGCCATGGCCGCCGTTGAGCATGGCGACGATGGCGGACGATCCCGGTTTCCAGCGCACGATGTGGATCTGCTGGCCCTCGATGAGCTGGACGTCTCCGGGCAGAAGGACGAACTCCGGGCGCTTGGCGCCCACGTCCAGCGTATAGGCCATCCGGACGCCCCGGATCTTGTCGTACCGGGGAGACTTCGTGTGGATGCGGCGGAAGAGGATCGACTCAACGGTCATCGGGGTGTGGCCATGTCTTGCGTTGGCGTAGTCCGTCATCATCGCTGCGGCGTCACGTGCTTTCGGGTGACGATATCCTCTCGCCGCCAAACTTCGCTCGCCAGCTGCCCTTGAGGATCAGCACGGACAGCGCCATCCCTACACCCAGCCAGAGCACGAACGAGAGCGCGAACAGCATCGGCGACTGCGCGGCGACAAGGTCCGGCGCCTTCCAGAAGGGTGGGATCACGCCACGGATCAGGCCGCGTATCGCGATGAAGATCATCGGGCCGCCGAAGAGGAAGGCCAGGAAGACGCCGAATGTGCGGCCCGACCGTTGGCCGAGCACGGCGTTGTCGAAGCCGCTGTCTTCCCACTGTCGATCGCCGAAGACCTTGAGGTTGAAGATCGCCGCGGCCAGCGCCAGGAAACCGATCACCACCGCCACGATGGCCACTGCGGCGCCGAGCATGCCGAAGGTGCCTCGCTGACCCTCCCTGAAGGCCCAGACGCAGGCCGCGAGGACGGCCAGGGCGATGACGCGGCGGATCAGGGGCATGGCATTTCTTCGGAGCGGACTTGAGATGAGACTGTCGCGGAGCGACACGGGACATGTCGAGTGAGGCAAGTCCTGCCCCCCGCTTCGAGGGGGGAGGGGGAACAGCCGGCAGGATATGGGGCGATCCCCGCCCGAAGTGACCTTCGCCTCTTACTCGCGCGATAGGCGCCCCCTACCGTGCGGGCCAGGACGATTCAGCAAGATCCATGGCCTCACCTTTCCGCCTCAAGACCGCCTTGCCTGAAGACACTCTGCGCGTGCACACCTGTGTGTCGCGGGAGGGTTTGAGCGACGCCGGAGACACCACGCTGACGCTGCTGAGCGAACGCAAGGACATCCTGGCGTCGGATCTGCTGGGCAAGCCCGCGACGCTGACGATCGCGCTGCGCGAGGACGCGCCGCGTTACCTCAGCGGCTACGTGACACGCTTCGCGCAACGCGGCTTCGAGGGCAAGTACTGCGTCTACGAGATGCAGCTCAAGCCGTGGCTGTGGTTGCTGTCGCGGACCTCGGACTGCCGGATCTTCCAGGAGCTGTCGGTCCCCGACATCGTCAAGCAGGTCTTCGAGGACCACCCGGTCGCGCGCTACGAGTTCAAGCTGCTGCGTCCGTACCGCACCTGGAACTACTGCGTCCAGTACCGCGAGACCGACTTCAACTTCGTCGCGCGGCTGCTCGAGCACGAAGGCATCTACTGGTACGTCGAGCACGACGAGGCCGGTCACAAGGTGGTGCTGTGCGACTCGGCGAGCGGGCACGATGCCAAGCCGGGCTGCGAGTCGCTGCCGTTCTACGGCTCGGGCGCGCAGGCCACGCCGGCGCTGGAATACGTGCAGGCTTGGGGCAGCGCCGAGTGCGTGAAGCCGGGCAAGGTCGTGATCACGGATTACGACTTCCAGCGGCCGTCGACGTCGCTGGAAACGAATCAAAGCGTGGCGCGCAACTACGACCTGTCCGACGGCGAGATCTTCGATTACCCGGGCGGCTACATCCAGACGGGCGACGGGTCGCAGTACGTGGAGGACCGGCTCGACGAACTGCAGACGCAGTTCCAGACCTTCGACGGCACGACCAACGCGCAGGGCGTGAGCACGGGGCATCTGCTGTCGCTGTCGCGCCATCCGCGCGAGAGCGAGAACGCGCAGTACCTGGTCACGGGCACGCAGATCAGCCTGAGCCAGGCGGCCAACGAGGCCGGCTCGGGCGAGACAGGGCTGCGCTGCAGCTTCAGCTGCATCCCCGCGGCGCAGCAGTACCGGCCGCCGCGTCGCACGCCCAAGCCGCTGGTGGCGGGGCCGCAGACGGCGATCGTGAGCGGTCCGGCGGGCGAGGAGATCCACACCGACAAGTACGGCCGGGTGAAGGTGCAGTTCCACTGGGACCGGCGCGGCAAGAGCGACGAGCGCAGCTCGTGCTGGGTCAGCGTGGCGCATCCGTGGGCGGGCTCGAACTTCGGCGGCATCCACATCCCGCGCATCGGGCAGGAAGTGATCATCGGGTTCATCGAAGGGGACCCGGACGCGCCCATCATCATGGGGCGGACCTACAACGGCGAGAACCTGCCGCCGTGGGACCTGCCGGCCAACGCGACGCAGAGCGGCTTCCTGACGCGTTCGACCAAGGGTGGCAGCTACGGCAACGCCAACGCGATCCGGTTCGAGGACAAGCACGGCGACGAGCAGCTGTGGATCCACGCGGAGAAGAACCAGGACATCGAGGTCGAGAACGACGAGACGCACTGGGTCGGACGGGATCGGACCAAGACGATTGACCGGCATGAGACGGTGTTCGTGAAGGGCAACCGCACGGAGACGGTCGATCTGGACGAGACGATCACGGTGCACAAGAACCGCACCGAGCGCGTGGACCTCGACGAGAAGATCTCCATCGGGATGAACCGCACGGAAGACGTCGGGATCAACGAGACCATCTCGATCGGCGCCAACCAGAAGATCGACATCGGCGGCATGAAAACCGAGACGATCACGCTGGCATCGATGCAGAACGTCGGTCTCGGCCGCATGGACAACGTCGGCCTCGGCTACAGCCTGAACGTCGGGGGCCTGATGGCCACCGTCGTCGGTCTCAACCAGACGACCGCCGTGGGGCACTCGATCAACATCACGGCCGGCGACCGCCTGAGCATCACCGTCGGTGCGAGCAGCCTGCTCATGACCAAGGACGGCCGCATCGAGATCAGCGGCAAGGAAGTGATCATCCGCGGCGACAAGAAAGTGGAAGTGCACGGCGATGACGTCGACACCAACCCGGTCGGTTGAGGACCTGCGCGGCGCCGACCTGCCGCGACTGATCCTGCGCGACCTGACCGGACGGTCGCACCTGCAGTTCGATGCGCTGGATCCCGCGCTGCGCCTGATCCACACGGTGGTGCTGAAAGAGCGCTACCGGCTCGGCGAGCCGGACGAGAGCGGCGTGGCGCCGCTGCTGCTCGACGAGGCGCCCGCGCCCCTGAACGACGAAGACCTGCCGCACGACGGCAACCCCGCGCTCACGATCCGCGAGGAGAGCGACCTGGCGCCGTACAAGCCGATGTGCGACGTGCTCGTCGTGGGATCGGCTCACGCCCCCGAGGCGACGCCGGTGCCGTCCTTCCTCGCGCGGCTGCGTGTGTTCGAGCCGAAGGTGCCGGCCACCGGCGCGACGTCGGCTTCGCCCGAGCCGGTGCCGGTGCCGGTGCCGGTGCCGGTACGCGAGGCCTTCAACGTGCTGATCGACAAGCAGGTGCGTGTGCACGGTCCGCGCTGGTGGATGCGGCGTTCCGCCGACGCTGACGCTCGCGAAGGTCGCGTCGCTCCTTCCTTCGGACCCGACGACTGGATGCTCAGCGTGGCCGAGCCGATCGCGTGCTGCGCGCTCCGTTATGAAAACGGCTTCGGCGGCCAGAGCCGCATCGATGTCGGCAGCCCGGTGGCCGGCGAGGTGCCCGCGCGCCATCACCTGCGCCCCGAGCAGTTGGCGGCGCATCCGGATGCATCCGCGGACCTGCCGCAACGTCCGCTCGCGCACGAGGCCAGCCGGTTCAATCCGGCGGGGCGAGGATTCACGCGCGACTGGTTCCTGCAGGCGACGAAGCTCGACCGCCTGCCGGCGCATCAGATCGAACTCGCGCATCAACCGGTCAGCGTCGACGACTTCTGGCATGTCGCCGCAGGACGCGAGTCGCTGGAGACCGTGGGCCTCGGTCCCATCGAGCGCGGCTGGGCGCCGCGCGTCGGCTGGATCGGTCGTGAGGCGCCGGATCCGGCGCACGTCGCCGCGGGGCTGGCCCTCAATCCCGACTTCGATTTCCGCTACTGGAACTGCGCGCCCGCGGATCAGCAATGCCGGCCGCTGCGCGGCGGCGAGCGCATCGTGCTGGACAACCTTTGGCCGCGAACGCATCCGGCGGCGAGGCTCGTCGCGGGCGGCCATCGGATGACGATGTTCGAGCTGCCGGATCGCGGTTTCGTCCTCATGGGCATCGATGCGGAGGGCGACGTCCGCTGCTTCGATCCCGTCATCGACACCGTGCTGATCGACAGCGACAACGGCGTCGTCGACCTCTGCTGGCGCTGGAGCGTCAGCGCGCAGTACGGTGTGGAAGAAGCCCGCCTGATGGAGGCGAAGACGCCCGGACAACGCGAGCGGCTCGCGGCGTTGCGCGCCGTGATGGCGCAGCCGGTCATGTAGCCGCCTGCGTCGGCGCAGGCACGCCGCATCCGAGACCCGTCCCCGAGACCCGTCCCCGAGACCCCGTCTCCGAGACCTTCGACCTTCTCCGCAACCGCCGCCGCCGCCACGCCGTCGGCCCTTGACCCACCTCATGGCCCGCGAAACCGTCACCCGATCCAAGCGCTTCTTCTGCGTCAGCCTGCAGCCCGATGTCTGTCTCACCCCGGTGGGCAGCAACATCGTGCCGATCCCGTATCCGATCAAGGGCGAGTTCAAGGAAGCCTCGGCGGCATCGCGCAACGTCAAGCACCAGGGCGATCCGGCGGTGCTTCACGGCCAGACCTTCATCCCCAAGGTGACCGGCGATGCGCGCGGTGTGAAGGGCGGGGTCAAGAGCGGCACCTACCTCGACAAGGCGGAGCCCAAGGACAAGAGCAGCACGTCGACGAGCAATGCGAAGGCCTGGGTGCGGGAGGCCGACCTCGTCTGGATGAACGCCCGCAACACGATGGGGCGCATCTACGAGCGGGGCACGGCGGCGGCAAAAGGTCGTCTCAAGGGCGCTGCGCAGGCGTATCGCGACAGCGGCGCGTCCGACGCCCTGCACGAGTTCAGCGACGAGGCGATGGACACCGGCGGCAAGGTGGCGACCGCCGGTGCCGCGACGACGCTGGTTGGGGGCGGCGTGGCGCTGACGGGTGTGGGTGCGCCGGTGGGCGGCGCGATCGCCACGGCCGGTGGCGCGGTGACGGCCGTCGGCGGCGGCGTGACCGCGGTGGGCGCGGCCACGGGGTCGGCGACGGATGTGCTCGACGCGACGGTCGACTGGGTGCTCGACGACAAGTCGCCGAGCCTGGGCGCGCTGGCCGAGCAGGCTGCCGAGCGCGGCGCCACGTGGGCGCTGGGCAAGCTGCCGGGCGGCGGTCGCCTGCTGTCGCGCTTTTTCCCGAAGAAACATCCGCCGGCGAAGAAGCCCGATCCCAAGCCGCATCCGGACAAGCATGAGGCGGACAAGCCGGACGGCGGCAAGACGCAGAAGAAGGCGCCGGAGGACAAGAGACAACCCAAGGAATGCTGTCCGCAGAACCAGGGCCCCGGCAAGGCGGCCACGCGGAGCCGGCGTCCGATCCACTACGGCACCGGGGACGAGTTGCTGTCGGAGCTCGACGCCGAGATTGACGGTCTGATGCCGGTCGCCTGGTTGCGCGCCTACCGGTCGAGCCACGCGGCGTATGACCGGGGGCTGCTCGGCGCGCGATGGACCTCGCCCTACCTGGTCCGCTTGAGCATTGGCGCGCGCGGCATGGCCTACCACGACGCGACGGGGCGGACGGTCCTGCTGCCGCTGCTGTCGGTCGGCGCAACGATCGATGACGCGTTCGAGGCCTTCACGCTGACGCGCGTGGACGAGTGGCGCTTCGAGCTGCGCTGGCGGGACGGCAGTGTCGACGTGTTCGAGCGGCCGCGATGCGCGGCGCTGGCGGTCGACGTGATGCCGCTCGGCCTGGAAGGCCTGCGGCCGCGATCGCGTCGTCTGCTCGAGGAGCCCGCGCCGCGGCGCGAGCGCGTCCAGTGCTGCTACCTGACGGAGCAGCGACGCCCCGACGGTCTGTCCGTGCGCCTCGACTGGCTGCCCGGCTGGGAGGCGGCCATGCTGCCTCAGCGGCTGGACGAGGACTTCACCGTGCTTCGCATCACGGCCCCCGGCGACATCGTGCTGGAGGCGCACGCGGCGCCGACCGGCTTGCTGGCGGACGCGCAACGCATGTGCCATGGGGCGCTGCGCATCGGGCGACTGGTGCGGCGGCTCCCCGCCGACGGCGCGGTCGCCGGCGAGGTCGCCGAGGGGTGGCAGGTGTTGACGCGCTACGCCTATGGCCTGGAAGTGCCGCGTGACGGCGCGGACCTGTCGGCGCTGGATCTGCTCGGACGCAAGGACGCGCTGGGCCATCTCTGGCGCTACCACTACGACACGCACCTGTTGACGCGCTACGCCGATCCGACCGGCGGCGCGTGGGTGTTGCGCTGGCAGGGCGCGGACGCGCTGTTCCAGCCGGCGGACCCCGTCGAGGCCGAACCCGCGATCGCAGCCGCCACCGATACCGCGACCGATACCGATACCGCGACCGATGTCGTGAAGGCGCAGCCTCCGGGCGACGCTGCCCCTGCCCACCGCGGGACCTGGTCGTCGCTGACCAGCCACTGGGCGCGGGCCATCTACGCCGGTGCGGAGGACGGCACGGAGCCCGTCCACATCGACTACGTCGACGCCGACACCACCCGTGTCCGGCAGAGCGACGACAGCCTCTGGACCTATCGCTTCAACGCCAACAACCTGTGCGTGGATGTGCGGGTCCAGGATCGCGCGACGGCGGACGCACGCCGGCTCGGCACCCGCCGCTGGAGCGCCGCGGGCGACCTGCTCGAGGAGACCGACGCGGCCGGACACACGACACGTTTCACCTATGACGCGCAGGGCAGCCTGCTCAGCACGACCGATGCGATGGGGGGGCGGACGGTGCTGCAGTACGACGAGCGGAACCAGCCGATCCGGACCATCGACGCGATGGGGCACGTGCAGGAGCGCGCGTTCGATGCCGAAGGTCGCGTGGTGGCGCAGACCGATGCGCTGGGGCGCGTGACCCGGATGGCCTACAACGTGTTCGGCCAGCTGCGGGAGTTGATCGACGCGGCCGGGCGCGCGAAGCGTTATGTCTACGACGGCAGCGGGCGGCTGCTGGCGCATATCGACTGCTCCGGGTCGGAGACCCGCTTCGACTGGGACGCGCGCGGCCGGCTGATCGCCCGGACCGACGCGCTGGGGCACAGCGTGCGCTACGGCTGGGACGAGATCGACCGTCTCGTGGCCATCCGCCATCCCGACAGCGGTGAGGAACGCTTCACCTACGACGCCATGGGGCGCCTGCTCGTCCACATGGACGGGGTGGGGCGTCAGACGACCTACCGCTACCAGATGCAGGGACTGCCGGTCGAGCGCATCGATGCGGCGGGCCAGCGCCTGCAGTACCGCTACGACCGCGCGTTGCGGCTGGTCGAGCTCATCAACGGCAACGGCGAGTCGTACCGGCTGGCCTATGACGCGCAAGGGCGGCTGGTCCAGGAGACGGGTTTCGACGGTCTCGTCAGCCGCTACGACTACGACGCGGCGGGCGAGCTGGTCGCCAGCCAGCGCGGCGCGATCCGCACGGACTATGTGCGTGACCCGCTCGGCCGGATGCTGGCGCGCGTGACGCCGGACGGGCAGGAGCGATTCGCCTGGGATCCGTTGAGCCGCGTCATCGCGGTCGAGAACGCGGCGGCGCAGTCGCGGCTGCGCTGGGATGCCGCGGGACAACTGGTCGAAGAGCGTCAGCGCATCGAGCTGGCGCCGGAAGACCTCCGGCCGGATCCTGCGGGCCACTGGCCCGATGCGGCCGAACGCGGCACTGCGGCCGCGTCCTTCCTGCTGCGGCATGAATACGACGCCTTGGGGCAGCGCGTGGCGACGCGCCTGCCCAATGGGCGGGTGGTGCAGACCCAGCGTTACGGTCCGGGACACTGGCACGGCGTGCTGTGGCAAGGGCGGCCGCTGGTCGACGTCGATCGCGATGCGCTGCATCGCGAGACGCGACGCAGCCTGGGCGGGCTTCGCCGCGGCGGCATGCGGCGCGAACTGCGCTACGACCGCGCCTCGCGCTGGACGCGCAGCGTGTTCGGCTTCGGCGACGCGGCGCCGGGCGTGCTGCGCGAGCGCGAGTACGGCTATGCGCGGACCGGCGACATCGAGCGCATCGACGACTCCGTGCTGGGGGAACTGCGCTACACGCATGATGTGGTGGGGCAACTGATGTCGGCGGTCCAGCCGGGACTGCGGGAGACTTTCGCCTTCGATCCGGCGGGCAATCTCGTGCCCTTGCCGGGCGCGACGTCCGTCGCTTCCAGCACGACGGCACAGCATGCGACGGCGGCGCCGGTGAGCGGCAACCTGGTGACGCAGGCGCTCGGCTGGCACTACGAGCACAATGCCGACGGCAATGCGGTCCGCAAGCACTGGGTGCAGGACGACGCCGCGAACGAAGCGGCGGCGGGCATCGCCCTCGACGAGTTGAATCTGCAGTACGACGCGCATCAGCGCCTGGTCCGTGCTGAGCGGGCGACGCCTCAGGGCGCGCTGACGAGCCGTTATGCCTACGATGCGCTGGGTCGCCGCGTGCTCAAGCGCGTGGCGACGCCGGACGGCGAGCGCGTCACCGTGTTCGTCTGGAACGGCGACCTCATGGTGCAGGAGGTCGACGCGCAGGGCAGCGTGAGCTACGTGCACGAGCCGGAGAGTTTCACGCCGCTCGCTCGGGTCCGCAGCGCCGACGCGCTGTCATCTTTCGACAGCGGGTCCGTCGCCTTCGCGCCGGTGGTCGCGTGGGATCGGCCCGATGCGCCTTCCGCGGAACCGGATGCGCATGTGCGCTGGCATCGCCGGCTGGAGCGCTGGCGCGCGGACTGCGAGTCCGAGCTGGCCGCGCAGACCCGATGGGACGGCGCCGACAGCGCGAACGACGAGGTGCTCTTCTACGAGTGCGACCATCTCGGCACGCCGCTGGCGCTGCTGGATGAGCACGGCCGCACGCGCTGGCGTGCGCGCTACCGCGCCTGGGGCCGCGTGGCGCGGACGGACGTCGACGAGATCCGCCAGCCCTTGCGCTTCCAGGGACAGTACGAGGACGAGGAGACGGGGCTCTTCTACAACCGGCATCGCTATTACGACCCGGATGCGGGGCGGTATCTGACGCAGGATCCGATCGGCCTGCTCGGAGGGCTCAACCCTTACCAGTACGCACCGAGTTCGGTGCATTGGGTCGATCCATGGGGATTGAACAAGACCCGTGGCGGATGTGATCCGTGTTGTGGGCAGGACATCGTGTCCCAGGCGCGTGCCTGGCAGGGGCCCGGCAACGCGCCCTACCTCGGGCAGGACAGCTACACGCACGTGGTCGTCAAGAAGGGCACTCTGCTGTACACGCTCGCGCCGCATGGCCCCAACACGCCGAACTATTTTGTCCAGACCTCGCAGGTCCTCGCGATGCGCGGGAAGGGGGCCCGGGCCTTCAACGACGCCATTCAGATCTCGCACGAGGACAATACGCCGGGCGCTCGCCCGATGCGTACAAAATTGAAGCGTTTCGTCGTGAAAGAGGACATCTGCATGGCGACCGGCGCGGCGCGCGCCAACACCGATCTCGGTGCTGGTGGAGGAACGCAATACTTCCTCAGCAACGCGGACAAGTCGAAGCTTGCGTGGACGGGACGCCAGTTCGACATCAAATGAAGCAGGCATGAAAAATCTGGAACTGGATACTCATTCGGGGCACATTTCCGCCAATGGAAAGCAGCTGGATCTCTCCACGGCCGACGACGCGTTGCGGACGGCCTTGGCGGCAGGGCTGCAAGCTACGCTCATGGCACGTCCGAGTGGGCCGGAACTTCAGGCGGACATCGACTTCCTAGGCGAGCCTTTCACGCTTTCCTGCAAGTTCCCGACGTCCGGGCAGGTCGAGCGTACGGTCGTGCTGACGTGGGCTTCAGGTCGCGTGACCGCCAAGGGATGGGACTCAACAGAATCCGACCTGATGGCGGATCGGGATGATCTTGCTCAGCTGTTCAGCGCGAAGACCGCGCTCATCGCCTCAGATCTCTCGCCGACGGTGAAGGTCTTCAATTTTCGCTGGGGACGCGTGCTGGCAGGGTGTTCCCTTCAGGCGATGCTGGCGACTTTGTCGATCTGCTGGTAGGTCGCGAGCCTCGAACCCACACACGTCCTGCGGAGTGGCATGATCAAAAGATCAGCATGGAAACGCTTCCCCACGCCGGGTGGATTCCAGTACGGCTATCCCGAAGCGTCAATGCTGTCCAACGAGCAGGCGGCCATGGCCGCCGGCGACGTGGCGCGGCAGATTCGGGCGCGAAAAAGCGGGATCGAAGGTGCGCAGGACTGGGTACTCCTTGCGCTGCGGCTGGCGCTCGGAACCCGGCGGCGCCGGAAGCCCGGCCGGTCCGTTGCCTGGATTTGGCGGCTCACCTGGTGATGGAAGCTCGCACCGGACGGGAGGTTGCGGCCTTCGTGCTGTTCGACGAGGAAGAATTCCCCGAGACCATCCTTGCCAGCAGCGTCGTGAGGCGCTTCGTCGAGAAGACCGGTGTCGTGCCGGAGCAGATCGCCAACGCCCGCGGCATCGCGAGTTTTCCGTGGGGCAACATCGAGTTTTTCGTGGATCCGAAGCAAGGCGACCTGTCGATGGAGGTCCGGGGGCGCAGCTTGGCGGACTGAAGACCTGACCCCGTCCAAATCAGTCCGACCCGTTCTGATAATTCTGCGAAATTCGTCCGCGCCAGTGCCAAGCTCGGGAGTGACTTTCGACCGTTGTGGTGATTGCGGGTGATCCCTAGCCTCCGGGGTGTCGACCTGACCCCTGGTGCCATGGCCTCACCTTTCCGCCTCAAGACCGCCTTGCCTGAAGACACTCTGCGCGTGCACACCTGTGTGTCGCGGGAGGGTTTGAGCGACGCCGGAGACACCACGCTGACGCTGCTGAGCGAACGCAAGGACATCCTGGCGTCGGATCTGCTGGGCAAGCCCGCGACGCTGACGATCGCGCTGCGCGAGGACGCGCCGCGTTACCTCAGCGGCTACGTGACACGCTTCGCGCAACGCGGCTTCGAGGGCAAGTACTGCGTCTACGAGATGCAGCTCAAGCCGTGGCTGTGGTTGCTGTCGCGGACCTCGGACTGCCGGATCTTCCAGGAGCTGTCGGTCCCCGACATCGTCAAGCAGGTCTTCGAGGACCACCCGGTCGCGCGCTACGAGTTCAAGCTGCTGCGTCCGTACCGCACCTGGAACTACTGCGTCCAGTACCGCGAGACCGACTTCAACTTCGTCGCGCGGCTGCTCGAGCACGAAGGCATCTACTGGTACGTCGAGCACGACGAGGCCGGTCACAAGGTGGTGCTGTGCGACTCGGCGAGCGGGCACGATGCCAAGCCGGGCTGCGAGTCGCTGCCGTTCTACGGCTCGGGCGCGCAGGCCACGCCGGCGCTGGAATACGTGCAGGCTTGGGGCAGCGCCGAGTGCGTGAAGCCGGGCAAGGTCGTGATCACGGATTACGACTTCCAGCGGCCGTCGACGTCGCTGGAAACGAATCAAAGCGTGGCGCGCAACTACGACCTGTCCGACGGCGAGATCTTCGATTACCCGGGCGGCTACATCCAGACGGGCGACGGGTCGCAGTACGTGGAGGACCGGCTCGACGAACTGCAGACGCAGTTCCAGACCTTCGACGGCACGACCAACGCGCAGGGCGTGAGCACGGGGCATCTGCTGTCGCTGTCGCGCCATCCGCGCGAGAGCGAGAACGCGCAGTACCTGGTCACGGGCACGCAGATCAGCCTGAGCCAGGCGGCCAACGAGGCCGGCTCGGGCGAGACAGGGCTGCGCTGCAGCTTCAGCTGCATCCCCGCGGCGCAGCAGTACCGGCCGCCGCGTCGCACGCCCAAGCCGCTGGTGGCGGGGCCGCAGACGGCGATCGTGAGCGGTCCGGCGGGCGAGGAGATCCACACCGACAAGTACGGCCGGGTGAAGGTGCAGTTCCACTGGGACCGGCGCGGCAAGAGCGACGAGCGCAGCTCGTGCTGGGTCAGCGTGGCGCATCCGTGGGCGGGCTCGAACTTCGGCGGCATCCACATCCCGCGCATCGGGCAGGAAGTGATCATCGGGTTCATCGAAGGGGACCCGGACGCGCCCATCATCATGGGGCGGACCTACAACGGCGAGAACCTGCCGCCGTGGGACCTGCCGGCCAACGCGACGCAGAGCGGCTTCCTGACGCGTTCGACCAAGGGTGGCAGCTACGGCAACGCCAACGCGATCCGGTTCGAGGACAAGCACGGCGACGAGCAGCTGTGGATCCACGCGGAGAAGAACCAGGACATCGAGGTCGAGAACGACGAGACGCACTGGGTCGGACGGGATCGGACCAAGACGATTGACCGGCATGAGACGGTGTTCGTGAAGGGCAACCGCACGGAGACGGTCGATCTGGACGAGACGATCACGGTGCACAAGAACCGCACCGAGCGCGTGGACCTCGACGAGAAGATCTCCATCGGGATGAACCGGACCGAGGACGTCGGGATCAACGAGACGATCAGCATCGGGTCGAACCGGTCGGTGACGATCGGCGGGAACAAGACCGAGACCATCTCGATGGCGAAGGCCGAGACCATCGGTCTGGCCAAGGCCGAAACCATCGGACTGGGCAAGGCGCTGACGATCGGGGCGGCTTATCAGACCACCGTCGGCGGCTTGATGAACACCAGCGTCGGTTTGACGCAGGGGACCCAGGTCGGCCGCAGCAAGACCACCAGTGTTGGCACGACCTACACCATCACCGCGGGTGACGAGTTCAGTCTGACGGTGGGAAAAGCCAGCATCGTTTTGAAATCGGACGGCACGATCACCATCAACGGCCACGACATCAACGTGCTAGCCGCCGGGCAGTACTTCGGCGAGTCCAAGGGCGACATGCAGCTCAAGGGCAAGAACATCAAGAACAACGCATGAACCCCGCGATGCCCTCGATGTCAGACCTCCCGTCCGCCGCTCCGCCGTCGATGGAGCCTGCCGACGATCGTGGCGAAGCGGGTTCGATGCTCCATGCGTTGATGCGCGGCCACGCGCGCGGACTCGGTGCGTCTTCGCTGCCCGCCACGCCGGATGCCAGTCATTCGATCGTTATCGGTGAGCTCCTTGCATGGTCTGAAGGCGAGGCGCCGCGAGTCCGCTGGGCCGCAGGCCCTCAAGACGGCGTGGAAGCGATGAGCGTGGTCCCTCTTCATGCGGATCATGTGGGCGCGCCGCTGGCGCTGAGTCTTGGCGCGGGTCTCGCCCAACCGCTGATCCTGGGCCTGCTCTGGCAGCCCGGCTCTGACCGGTCGGCGGCGGAACGCGCGCCGGCGGCGGGCGTCCCCGCAGTGATGGTGGAACGCGATGGCGGCCTTGCGGAGGAGGTGGTGATCGGTGCCACGCAACAGCTGACCTTGCATTGCGGCGAAGCGAGCATCACGTTGACGGCCGATGGCCAGATCCTGCTGCGTGGCGAGTACATCAGCAGCCACGCCACCGGCACGCAGCGCATCAAGGGCGCCGCCGTGCGCATCAACTGAGTCGACGTCATGCACGTGGTCAACAACAGTCTCTGCGCGGTGGACGCCACGCAAGCGACCGACAAGCATGGCAAGCCCTGGCTGACCGTGATCGCCAAGGGCACTTACGTGCTGCCCGAACTGGAAGACGGGGCTGAGGCGCCCCTCGCGCTTCGACCGGTGCGCGGCGGCGGGCTGCTCCGCTCGGACGAATTCGTCGATGAGCCCGGCTTCAGCGCGCCGACTTTCGAGGCCGACCTCGCGCCTTTCAAACCGCGCTGCGATCTGCTGTTCAAGGGCAGCGCGCACGCGCCGTTCCGCGATGGCCTGGCCCAACCGACGTTGTCGGTGGACGTGGCGTTGCGCTTGCAGGACGCCGCGGGACAGGCCCTGGTCGACAAGCGCCTCCGCGTCCACGGGGAGCGCCAATGGCAGCGGCAGGGCCGGCAATGGCAACTGTCCGCGCCACAACCCTTCGTGGAGCAGCCGTTGCACTATGGCATCGCCTTCGGAGGCACTTGGTCGCCCGAGTCGATCGGCGTCGACGACCCTGCCATGCGCCATGTCCATCCGATGAACCCTGTGGGTCGCGGGTACGGCCGCGACGCGTTCCTTCGATTGCTGGAGAATGCGCCCGCCCATCGGACCGAGCGCTGGGTAGACGGTCGCCTCGAAGTGGCAGACGGACCCGACGTGGCGCTGCCGCCTGCAGCGTTGGGGCCGCTGGCGCGCGCTTGGCAGCCGCGCCTGCAATGGGCGGGGACCTATGACCAGGTTTGGAAGGACGAGATCTTCCCGCTGCTGCCACCGGACTTCGATGACCGTTTCCATCAGGCGGCGCCGGAGGATCAGCAGTTGGACTATCCCCAAGGCGGCGAGGTGATCACCTTGGTCAACCTCGCGGCCTCGGTGGCCCGGACTGCCGGGAACGGCATCGCGCAGTACCGGTTCCGCATACCGAAGCGCCGGATGTCGATGGCCCTCCTGACGCGAGACCGTGAATCGGTGCTGATGGAACCGCACATCGATACCTTGGTGGTCGATACCGATGCGATGCGGCTTCACGTCACCTGGCGCGCGCGAACCCGGCTGCGCCGCAGTCTGCGTGAGGTGCACACCGTGGTCGTCGGCCCTTACAGCAGCCGCTGGTGGTATGGCCAGGTGAGCGGCAATTCGGATTGCGCCACTTGTGGTGGCAGTCGCCCGGCGACGCCGGAGGAGGGGCTCGACGACGTTCCAGCGGCGATCTCGGAGACGCACCCGCATGAGTGAAACGACTTCGATCGCGGTGGTCTCCGCCGGCGTGGTGAGCGCGGTGGGTCTCACGTGGCCGTCGACCTGCGCCGCAGTGCGCGCGGGACTGGACGGCTTCCGCGAAACGGCATTTGTCGATCAGGTGGGCCAGGCGCTGCTCGGCGCGCGAGTTGCCGACGAGTCGCTGGGGTTGAGTGCGGTCGGCGAGGACAGCGTGCATGGCGGCGTGACCCGCCTGGCCACGATCGCAGTCCGTGCGGCTCGGGAAGCCGCGCTCGGTGCGGGCGGGCTGGTCGCGTCCCGCTGCGTCTTCCTCCTCCTGGCGGGCGGCACCGAGAGAGCCGGATATGCCGCCGATGAATTGAAGGACTGCTATGCGGCCTGCGAGCAGGCCCTTGGCCATCGCTTCCACGCCGCCAGCGCGATCCTGCCCTGGGGCGTCGCCGGTCTGGCCGGCGCATTGGAGCGCGCCAAGGCCTCCCTCGCGCTCCCTGATGTCGACCATGTGCTGCTGCTGGGCTTGGATTCGCTGCTGGAAGTGACGGACGTCCAACGCCACCTGTCGCAGGCGCGGCTGCTATCCAGCCAGCAGAGCGACGGATTCATCTCCGGTGAGGCGGGGGCGGCGCTGGTACTGCGACGCTGGCGAGCGGACGAGGCGGCCAACGGCGCACAGCCGGTGCTGGTGCTGCGCGGATCCGGCGAGTCCCATGAGCCGGCGAGCTTCGAAAGCGGCGAGCCGAACCATGGCAAGGGGCTGGCGCAAGCCTTGCGGGCAGCCCTGGGCGAGGCGGGTCTTCACGCTCATGAGATGCACCACCGGCTGGATACGTCGGCCGGAGAATCCTTCTTCATGGACGAGTCCAGCTATGCATGGTCCCGCGTGCTGCGTGAGCGCGAGCCGCGCGGCTACACGGAGCCGCTGCTGGGCGCCCACGTGGGCCTCTGCGGCGCCGCCCAGGGACCGCTGGCGGTTGCGCTGGCGCTGGACATGATCCGCAAGGGATGGGCCGCGGGCGGCAACTTCCTGTTCCAGGCCGCGGACGCGCGCGAGCGCCGTTGCGCCGTCGTCTTGCAGGGCGTCTGACGCCACCAGCCGTCCACAAGGAATCCGACTTCACCATGCCGCATTTCGTCTTCGCCAACGACAACGAGATCGCCGCCAAGAGCGCGTCCGGCGTGTCGTCCGCCTGTGCGCCGGATGTCTGCTTCAGCCCGGGTCCGCCGCCACCGGGCGTGCCGGTGCCGTACGCCAACACGACGCTGGCAAAAGACCTGGACAACCTCTCGCGCACGGTGTTCTTCAAGGGCACCGGCGCTGCGCTGGAGAAGGACAGCTACTTCGCCACGAGCTATGGCAACGAACCGGCGACGCCTGGGCTCAAGAAGGGCACGGTGAGCGGCCAAATCAAGGGCAAGGGGCACTTCGCGACCTGGTCGATGAACGTCAAGGTCGAAGGCAAGGGGGTGGCGCGGCACCTCGACACGGTCACGCACAACCACAACAGCCCGGCCAATGCGCTGGTGCAGAAGTACCGGAG
Source organism: uncultured Burkholderiales bacterium (assembly GCA_966211105.1). GTDB lineage: Bacteria > Pseudomonadota > Gammaproteobacteria > Burkholderiales > Burkholderiaceae_C > Roseateles. The sequence goes on along the minus strand of CBIHMU010000044.1, from coordinate 15,859 downwards.
CATCTGGCAGAACGACCACGATTGCGCGAAAGATCGCCAGCAGATGGAGCGGGCCTGCGCCGACAAGGGTGATGAGAAGCGCGCGGCCAAGCAGAAGAGGGCACCGTTCAAGAAGATCGTGCAGGGGGCGGGAAAGATCATCACCATCCCCGATGCCGCCGCCAAGAAGGCCTACGGCTACACCCACAAGAAGGGGGCCGACAACGCATGGATGGAAGACAACTGCGATGGGCTCTGGGTCAAGCCAGCCATGGGCAGCAAGTACTTCCAGAACGCGCAGAAGGAGTTCGAAGGATTCCTCGACAAGATCGCCAACGACAAGATGTTCGTCGCGCAGGCTGTCTTCGGCGAGATCCTTGAGATGGCCAAGGCTCAGTTGAGCCCCTGGTACATGGTGCGAAAGCTCGGCGGGCTGGCGCTGCGTTCCGTGGCCAAGAATGTCGTCGGCGGCGCCGCGGCGGTCACCGGGGTCGGCACCGTGGTCACGGCGGGGATGGCCGCGTGGACGGTCGCGGATGTGGTTTCAACGGCGACCGAGCTTGCACAGAAGCTCGGACCGCAGGCGATGGAACACCTGGACGACTTGTTGAATGTCGACAAGTTGCAGGACCTCGCGAAGCAGAAGCTGCAGGAGTATCGCAACAACCCCAGCCAGTTCGTCTCCGAGGCGATGACGATGCGGGCGGCGACCGATCCCTGCCTGCGCGCTCGGAAGTGCCAGTTGGTGCCCTACAACCAGACGGGAGCGATCAAGTCGTCCCGCCATGGCACGGGATGCTGTCCGGGGCAGACCGGGCACCATGTGTTGCCTGGCGCGATGTTCGAAGGTCAACCTTGCTATGCCGGCAAGCATGGCTCGGCGCCGACGATCTGCGTCGAAGGCGTCAACAACAGCCATGGCAGTCACGGCTTCGTTCATTCCCGACTTCAACAGATCGTCGGGCGACACAAGGAGACGCGTGGGCCGACGATGACCTACGAGCAGGCGAGGAACGCGGGCGTGGCGGCGATCACCGAACCCAAGCCGGTGGCGCCGGCGTCGGGATGCGACCCTGAATGTCTGAAAAAGCAGTTGGACGAGTACTACAAGGATTGCCAGAATGCCTCGCTGCGTGCGCATGATGGTATGGGCGGCAAGGACGCCGACAACTCGGCAATGGAGGATGTGGCTTGAGTATTTCAATTGAACAATTGAATCCGCGAATTGCCGGTTTCAACGTCATCGACTGCGCGATAAAGAATCGCGACATCCTTTATCTGCTGGCGCGCGAGGACTACACGCAGCATCCCGGGTGGCGGGATGGGCGGGAGGCGCCCGGAGAAGGGCGCCTGGCGAAACGCCTGCTGAGTCTCAACCTGAAGAATCCTGATGAGAAGAAGTGGGGAATCGGCCACCTTCGCGGTCTGGGCGCGAGCGTCTGTGGCGTTGCCTTCGCCCCCGAGGAGAAAGTCGTCGTGCTGGACAGCACTTCGAAGGCATGGTCCCCCACGCCGGGCAGTGACGGGTTTGAAGGCCCGATTCCGTCCCAGTTCGAAGGCGGAGTGAAGCGAGGCGGCTTCAGTCGCGCTCGCAGCTTCGGCGGTCGGCTCTTCGCCAGCAGCACCGCGCGTCAGCTGTTTGTACGTACCGCGCCGGGGAAGTGGGACCTTGTGGGGGAGCCGATGCCGGAACCCGACGAGTACAAGATCAGCTTTGTCGACTTCGATGGGTTCGGCCCAGAGGATCTCTATGCCGTCGGTGATCCGGGCGACATCTGGCATCTGTCCGGACAGGTCTGGAAGCGCATGAAGTTCCCGAGCAACTGGGGACTGTCCGCCGTCTGTTGCGCCGGGGATGGCAATGTGTACGTTGCGGCCGGTGACCACGTGTTTCGCGGCTTGGGCGACAAGTGGGAGAAGTTGAAAACGAAGGCTCAGATATCGCTCCCCATCAAGGATCTCGTCTGGTACGACGGCGAGTTGTGGGCCACCAATGATTACGGTGTGTGGGTCTTGAAGGACGAAGGCCTGGTCGATGCGGATGTGCCCTCCGGGGTGAAGGTTTGTTCTGGCAATCTCGCCACTCGCGACGGCGTGCTCCTGCTCGCTGGCTACGGTGGCGCCGCCTACAAGCGGGACGGACAGTGGACAGAGATCTTCCATGACCACGAGGTGCGCGAGTGGTTCGAAACCAATCGCGACAAGGTCTGGACGCCGCCGAAGTGATGGTTCGAACGCGCTTGGCGAAGTCCCGGACATGACGAACGTTCCCGCTCAATCGGACCACGGGCAACTGCGCGTGATCCCCGCAATCGTGCAGCGCCACGCGGAAGACGCCTCGTTCTACTGGTCCCGCCATGGCGACGCGATGTTCGCCACGGAGCACGACTGGCAGAGCCTCCAACGCATGGAGCGCCTGCTTGATGCAAACCTGGAGGGCCTGCGAGTCGCGCAGCTCGAATCGGCTCAGGCGCCGGCGTTCATCGGCGATGTCGCCTGGGCTGCCTCGAAGACCCGCTTGGCCCGATGGGGCACGAGCGACGAAGCGTTCGTGGCTGGCACGCTGGCCATGCAGGCGTTGGAGCTCGGCGCGACGGTATGGCTGGAAGAACTCCAGACCCTCGCCCAAGCCCAGTTCGAGTCCGGGCGGGGCGACGCGATCGCCATCGGTCTGGCGGGCGCGCTGCGCCGTCGCGGTGATACGCTGTCCGAGAAACTTGCCTCGCATTGGTGGGAGCAAGCATCGCCGCTCTGGCGACGCGCCGCGCTGATTGCGGCCCATTCACTGCCAACGCTCCGGACGTCCTTGATCCGGGACGGCTTGCGCCAGGGCGCCGATCCGGCGGTGATAGCCGAGACTGCGAGGCTGGCGGGATCTCACGGCATTGCCGAAGCGGTACCGGCATTGCAGGCGGTGCTCAACGAGCCGTCGTCGAGCCTGGAAACCCGTCGCGTCGCCGCGGCGGCGATCGGGCGCCTGATCGGCTCCGCCGCCGACGGCGGTGCCGCGTGGCGACAGGCGGAAGCGGTCCTTCTGGATGCCTGGATCACGGCACCGGAGGAGCTCGCGGACGAGGAGCTCGTCGTCTGGCTGTGGCGCGCCGCGCCCGCGACGACCGTGTCCGCGATTGAGCGCATGCTGATCGAAGGCAACAACGATCGTCGGCGGTGGCGCGAGGCGCTCCGGGCCATCCGGTTCCAGGGTGATCCACGCTGGTTGCCCGTGCTGCTGCAGTGCATGGCGCATCAGAGCCATCAGGACGAGGTGCGGCGCTTCTTTGTCGAACCTTCGAGCAATCTGGCCCGTCTCGCAGGCGATGTCTTCGCGCACATCACGGGCGCTCGCATCGGGCATCAACGCTGGCGAGAGGCGCCCGAGGCTCCCGACGATGCCGAGGATGCGCTTGACAACCCTTACGTGCCGGCGTCGGCGAAACGTGATCCGGACGGCGCGCTGCTGTGGCCGGATGTCGACGTCCTGAATCGCGAGTGGCCGGCGTTGTCGTCAACGCTCGATCCTGCGCGCCGATACCTTGGCGGCGAGGCGGTCACCGAGTCCACGTTGCTTCGCGTGCTGGGCAATGCCAAGGCTTCGCAGCAGCAACGCTGGCAGGCTGCGTTGCTGCTGCAACTTGCGCGCGGTGCATCGCCCTGTTTTGACGTCGGCGCGGCAACATCCGCCCAGGATCGCGCGCTCGCGGCCCTGGGGACAAGCAGCTGGAACTGGTGAGCGAATGTCCGAGCCGTTGAATCCCTGGGACCATGCATCGGAGATAGCGCGACGCCTTGACCGTCCCGATGCCGAGTTCCTGACCGTGATCGGCGCTTCGGGGTGGTGCAGCCGGTGCCAGGTGTTGCAGCCTCGTTTTGAAGCGCTGGGCCGAGGCCTTCCTCCGCATATCGTGCCGCTCTGGCTGGACCTGGAGGAGCACGCCGAGTTCCTCGACGATTTCATCCCCCCCGACTTGCCGCTCCTGTTGCGGTGGCGGCAAGGCGCCTGTGTGCAGGCCGCGATCGTCGAAGGGATCGAGCCGGACGCTGTGCCGTCCGATCGCGTCCAGTTGCGACCCTTGGAGTTTCAGGGCATGCGGCTGCTGGATCCGAATCTCGGCACGACGCTGGAACTGCCGTCGCTCTGGCGAGCGTTCAAGGGCTGAAGGTCCCTCATGGTCTTCTGGCAAGGGCTCCCGAGACGATGCGAGGGCGGAGGCATGCCGTGAGCATTGCGAGTGAGCATCTCCTACCCCGGATGGCCGGTTTCAACGTCATCGACTGCGAGGTCAAGGATAAGGACACGCTGTATCTCCTCGGGCGCGAGGACTACACGCAACGCAATGGCTGGGGCGAGCTTCAGGAGGCACCACCTGAACGACGGCTCCCGAAACGGATCTTCGTCGTGCGCCTGGGCAATCCCGATGACAAGAAGTGGGGTCACATGCATCTCACGGGCATGGACACCAGCAAGTGCGCGATGTGCTTCGCGCCGGAAGAGAAGCTCGTAGTCGTCGACGCCGATGCGAAGGTGTGGGTCCAAAACCCGAAGACCAACGGGTTCGAGGCGGGGATCGCGTACAAGGTCGACGGCGGGATGCTTGTCGGAGATATGAACCGTGCAAAGTCATTTGGCGGTGAACTGCTGCTGGGAGGCACGCAGCGTCAATTGTTCCGTCGCAACGGGCCATCGGACTGGGCCTTGATCGGTCCCCCGATCGAGGTGAGCGAAGCCGAGTTCCGAGATTGCGGTTTCCATGACTTCGATCAGTTCTCGGACTCGGATCTGTATGCAGCCGGTGGCAGCGGTGACGTCTGGCACTTCAACGGTACGAAATGGCGTCAGTGCAAGTTCCCGACCGATTGGGGGGTCTCGGCATTGAAGTGCGCTCCCGATGGCCACGTGTACATTGCGGCCGGCAATCTCATCTATCGCGGGTCCGGCGACAGGTGGCAGAAGTTGCAGTCGAAGGCCAGCATCACCTTGCCCCTCAGAGACCTTGTCTGGTACGAGGGGACGCTATGGACGACCAACGACTACGGCGTCTGGACGTTGAAGGATGAAGCGCTGGTGGAAGCTGATCTTCCTTCGGGCGTCAAGGTGTGCTCCGGAAATCTCGCCACGCGGGATGGTGTGCTTCTTCTGGCCGGACATGGCGGAGCGTCGTTCAAGCGGGACGGTCAATGGACGGAAATCTTCCATGACCACGAGGTGCGCGAGTGGCTGGAGACCAACCGCGACAAGGTCTGGACGCCGCCGAATTGATGTTCTGAGGTCGCTTGGACTGAATCCTCGACTTGACGATGGCTTTCGCCCAACTCGGGTCGAAGAAGACTGCCTGGACGTCCACCCGGCCCGACGACCCCAATACGGGTTATCGTTCAGCCTCATGACCACCACCTCCATTCCCACGCTCCCCGAGCTTCCGAGCCTTCTCGGACTGACCGAGTCCGACGCTCCGCTGATCGCCGCGGTCCTCGCGCACACCACGCCCGCCGGCACGCCTGCGCCCTCCGAGCTCTCCCAGAAGCGCAAGAAGGAGATCCGCGCCGGCTTCGTGCACCTGAAGGAGGCCGGCGTCGTGCTGTCCTTCTCCCCGCGCGAGACCCACGCGGTCGACTACGGTGAGCCGCTGGGCACCGGCACGCATGTGCTGAGCGCGATCTTCTACTACCCCGAAGGCAGCGAGGAAGTCGATCCCTACAAGGGGAACGGCCCCTTCGCGACCACGCCGGTGGACACCCGTGACGCCGCCACCGCCGCCTACGGCGAAGCCGTCGACGGCGAGGAGGAAGAGGGCGTCTTCGAATGGGAACAGTGGGAGGTCGAGGGCCGCGAGATCACCGTCGATTACGCCGACGACGGCGCCGTGCTGACGATCACCGTCTCGCTGACCTTGCCGATGTGACGGCCCCGCGGCGCGCCGGGAAGGCGCTCCGCGAACTTCCGGACGTGCGCCGCCGCACCCATCCAGGGCCGTCGGGGCGCACGCGTCACCCACACCGGTGACACGCCTGGGGCCCGGTATCACCCGTTTACATGGGGTGCCCTCGCGAATGACTTTGGTCGCTTCCTGCGATCTGCGCACGAGCCTACCGTGAAGGTCCGATTGCTCCGGTCCGCCTCCACGGTCCGCCCATGGCAGCTCCATTCCGCCTCAAGACCGCCCTCGCCGCTGACGTCCTGCGTGTGCACGCCTGCGCGTCGCGCGAGGCGTTGAGCGACCTCGGCGAGACCACGCTGACCCTGCTCAGCGAGCGCAAGGACATCCGCGCCTCGGAACTGCTCGGCAAGTCCGCGACGCTGACCATGGCCCTGCGCGACGACACGCCCCGCCACCTGGCCGGCTACGTGACCCGCTTCGCGCAGACCGGCTTCGAAGGCAAGCACACCGTCTACCAGATGACGATGCGCCCCTGGCTGTGGCTGCTCACGCGCACCGCCGACTGCCGCATCTTCCAGGAGATGACCGTCCCCGACATCGTCAAGGCGGTGTTCGACGACCACCCGGTCGCGCGTCACGAGTTCAAGCTCATGCGCGCCTACCGGCCCTGGACCTACTGCGTCCAGTACCGCGAGACCGACTTCAATTTCGTCGCCCGGCTGCTGGAGAACGAGGGCATCTACTGGTACTTCACCCACGACGAGTCCGGTCACACGCTGGTGCTGACCGACGCTGCCTCCGCCCATGACTGCGCCCCCGGCTGCGAGACGCTGCCGTTCTACGGCGGCACGAACAACGCGCCGCCCGAACTCGAATACGTCGACACCTGGGTCACGCAGGAGAGCCTCAAGCCCGGCAAGGTCGTCATCACCGACTACGACTTCGAGCGGCCCTCGACCTCGCTGGAAACCAAGCTGGACCGCGCGCGCGACTACGACCTGTCCGACGGCGAGGTCTTCGACTACCCCGGCGGCTACGTGCAGGGCAGCGACGGCGCGCAGTACGTCGAGGACCGCCTCGACGAGATCCAGACCGCCTACGCCCGATTCGACGGCGACACCAACGCGCAGGGCGTGCGCACCGGCCACCTGCTGTCGCTGAGCCGCCATCCGCGCGACGACCAGAACGCCAAGTACCTCATCACCGGCACGATCACGCAGATGCGCCAGGCGTCGACGGAGTCGGCCTCGGGCGAGTCCGAGCTGCGCTGCCGCTTCAACGCCATCCCCGCCGACCAGCAGTTCCGCCCCGAGCGTCGCACGCCCAAGCCGATGGCGCCCGGCCCGCAGACCGCGATCGTGACGGGGCCCTCGGGCGAGGAGATCTTCACCGACAAGTACGGCCGCGTGAAAGTGCAGTTCCACTGGGACCGCCGCGGCCAGCGCAACGAGACCAGCTCGTGCTGGATCCGCGTCTCGCAACCCTGGGCCGGCAAGGGCTGGGGCGGCGTCTCCATCCCGCGCATCGGGCAGGAGGTCGTGGTCGACTTCGTCGAGGGCGATCCCGACCAGCCGCTCATCACCGGCCGCGTCTACAACGCCGAACAGATGCCCCCGTACGGCCTGCCGGCCGCCGCCGTCATCAGCGGCATGAAGTCCAAGACCCACAAGGGCGCGGGCTACAACGAGATGTCGATGGACGACACCGCCGGCAAGGAGATGATCACGATCCACGGCCAGTACGACATGGCCACCACGATCGAGCACGACCAGACCTCCACCATCCACAACAACCGCACCGACACGGTGGACGTGGACGATTCGGAGACCGTCGGCAACAACCAGACGCAGACCGTCGGCGTGAACCAGACGATCAGCGTCGGATCGAACCGCTCGAAGACGGTCGGCGCCAACGAGACCACCTCCGTCGGCGCCAGCCGCACGGAGACCGTCGGCGCGGCCGAGACCATCACCATCGGCGCCCACCGCACCGAGACGGTCAACGGCGGCGAGACGGTGACCATCAACGCCGGCCAGACGGTCACCGTCAACGGCGTGCGCAGCCACACCGTCAACGGCGCCCAGACGACGACGATCTCCATCGCCGAGGCGCACACCGTCGGCGCAGGCCGCATGCACACGGTCGGCGCGGCCGAGGCGATCAACGTCGGCGGCGCGCAGATGGTGTCCATCGGCGGGCTGCAGCGGGTCAACGTCGGCGCGCTGCAGTCGATCGGCGTCGGCGGACCGCACAAGCTGTCGGCCGCCACCATCGGCCAGACCGCCAAGGGCACCTACAAGACCAAGGCCGGCGGCAGTGCCACGATCGAGGCGCCGTCGATCACGCTCAAGGCCGGCGGCAGCAAGATCGTGATGAACTCGAGCGGGATCACGATCTCCGCCTCCAAGATCACCATCAAGGCCAGCGGCACGGTCGGCATCAAGGGCAGCGGCGGCGTGGCCGTCAAGGGCGCCAAGATTGGAGAGAACTGACATGGCCGAGCAAGCAGGCAATGCGGGGCCGCTGGGCGCCGCTCCCCCTCCCAACCGCCGTCGCGGCGATCCGACCCGCGCGGCCGTCGCCGCCGCCGAGCACCTGATGGACCGCGTGCGGCTCGTCGACGCGGGCGTGCTGGTCGGCATGTTCTGCGGCTTCGACGCACAAGGACGCTTCCTGGTCCGCATGGCCAAGGGCCTGCCGCCGGTCGTCGCGATGTCCGTCGTCGGCCTGAAGGTCGAGGACGAAGGCGACGAGGTCATCGTCTCGCTCGAACGCGGCGATCCGACGCGCCCGGTCATCCTGGGCCGCGCGATGCGGCATGCGGAGCCCGAGGCGCCGCGACGCGGCGCGCCTTCGGCCGACGCAGCGCGCGAACGCGAACTGGATTCCCGCGTGGAGGCGCCCGACGCCGACCCCGAGCCGGCGCCCGATGCGGCGCCCGGCCCCGCGCTCACGCGCCGCGGCCAGACCGTGACGGTCGACGGCGAGCGCGTCGTGCTCAACGGCGCGAAGCAGGTCGAGCTGCGCTGCGGGGAGGCCAGCATTGTGCTGACCGCCGCCGGCAAGATCCTGATCCGGGGCACTTATGTGCTGAGCCGCTCCAGCGGCGCGAACCGCATCAAGGGTGCGTTCGTCGACATCAACTGACGGTTCCGGACCCCGTCAGGATTCCCCATGTGGCAACTGCAGAACCGCACGCCGTTCGCCGCCGAGCGCGGCTGGGTGCGCGATCGTGACGGCACCGAGATCTGGCTCGTCGCGGTGAAGGCGAGTTTCACCTTGCAGACGGACGGCACGCTGCGCGTGGCCGAAGCGCAGCCCGAGGTCCTGCGCGGCCCGGCGCATCGCGGCGACGCGGCCTCGACCAGCCTCAGGGCCGACGCGGACCTGGTCCGCACCAAGGTGGCGACCGATGTGATCGTCGACGGGCAGGCGCACGCGCCGGGCGGCACGCCGGTGACCGAGCTCGACGTCGGCCTGGCGGTGGGCAGCCGCACGAAAGTGCTCAAGGTCTTCGGCGACCGCGTCTGGCAGGGGCGCAGCATCGGCCGGCCGGCGCCGTTCACGGCGATGCCCATCGTCTGGGAGCGCGCCTTCGGCGGCGTCGATCCCCAGGCCGATCCCGCGACCTGGGACGAGCGCAATCCGCCGGGCCAGGGCTACGCGGTCGAGGGCGACCATGTCAACGGCCGCCCGCTGCCCAACATCGAGGACCCCGACCACCTGATCCGCAGCTGGAAGGACCGGCCCGTGCCGGCCGGTTTCGGCGCGCTCTGCAGCCATTGGACGGAGCGCCGCCGCTTCGCCGGCACCTACGACGAGCGCTGGCAGCGCGAGCGTCTGCCGCTGCTGCCCGACGACTTCGACGACCGCCACTACCAGTGCGCGCCGCCGGACCAGCAGCACGCCGGTTTCCTGCGCGGCGGGGAACCCGTCGCGCTGCTGAACCTGTCGCCGGGCGGCGGGCAGTTGCGCTTCGCGTTGCCGCGCGTGTTCCTCGGCCTGGAGACCTTCTTCAACGATGGTCATCGGGAGGTCCATCCGCCGCCGAAGCTGCACACCGTGATCCTCGCACCCGACGAACGTCGGGTTTCGCTGGTCTTCCACAGCGCGCTGCCCTGCCATCCGCGCGTGCTCAAGCTGCAGCACACGCGGATCTGGCTCAAGCAGGACCTGCGCGACGGCGTGCTCGGCGCGCCGGAGCCCGACAGTGCCGAGGTCGACGGTCATCGCGCGGAGGCGGCCTGACATGCGCCAGGAAACGACGGCTCCCGTGTCCCCCACGTCGCACACGTCGCCCTCGCCGCTGGCGCTGCGCGTGCTTGCGATCGGCGCCTTCACGCCGGTGGGCGGCGATGCGCGATCGACCGCGGCGGCAGTGCGTGCCGGGATGTGCGGCTTCCGGGAGCACGCCTACATGATCGACACCGCCGGCGAGCCGATGCGCGTGGCGCAGGTCGCAGGCATCGATGCCGGCCTGCGCGGCACGGCGCGCCTGGTCGCGCTGCTCGCGCCGGCCTTGACGGAGGCGCTGGCGGGCGTGCTCGCACCCGCGCGCCCGGCCACCGGCGTCCAGGACGGGCGCATCGGCGTCGCCGTCGCGGGGCCGCCGGCCCGTCCGGGCGGTCCGGGCGGTCCAGGCGGTACGGGCGATCCAGTTGCGGCCCGCCGTTCCGGTGTTTCTGGCGTTTCTCGCGGTCCTGGCGGTCCTGGCGGTCCTGGCAATGCGGGCCATGTGGCTGACGCCGCCGATGGGGCCGATGTGGCCGATGCCCTGCGCGCGCTGTGCCGCGACCGCCTCGGTGCGCGACTCGGTCCGTTCCAGCTGTTTGCCAGCGGTCACGCCGGCGGTTTCGAAGCGCTCGACCAGGCGCGGGCCTGGCTGCGCGCCGGTCAGGTCGATGCCGTCGTCGTCGCGGGCGTGGACTCTTACCTCGCGCCGGAGACGCTGGAATGGCTGGAGGCTGAAGAACAGCTGCACGGCGCGGGGCCCTTGAACAACGCCTGGGGCTTCATCCCGGGCGAGGCCGCGGGCGCGCTGCTGCTGGCCCGTGCCGGAGTGGCCGCGCCGGGCGGTCCGGCAGGCGGCCAAGGCGGCCGCCTTGGCCGGGGCGGCGAGGGCGGCTGGGCCGATGTGCTCGCGGTCGGTCTCGGCCGCGAATCGAAGTTGAACAAGAGCGGCGAGGTCTGCATCGGCGAAGGCCTGACGCAGGCGTTGCGCCGCGCGCTGGATGAAGTGCCCGGAGAAGGTGTGATCGACAACGTGGTCTGCGACATGAACGGCGAGGCGTATCGCGCCGATGAATACGGCTTCTGCGGCTTGCGCGTGCGCGACCGGCTGCGCGATCCGACCGACTTCCTCGCGCCGGCGGACTGCTGGGGCGACGTGGGCGCGGCGGGCCTGCCGCTGCACCTGCTGCTGGCGGCCTCCGCCTGCCGCAAGGGCCATGCGAAGGGGCCGCTGACGCTGCTGTGGGGCAGTTCGGACGGCGGCGGTCGCGGCGCCGCGGTGATCCGCGCCGACGTGGCGGTGCGGGCATGACCATGGACAACGCCCGCTTCGATCCCGGACTTCCCGCGCCGGTGACCGCCGACCAGATCGAGACCTACCGCGACGAGGCCGCCTTCCTGTGGACGCAGCGCCGTGACGCGCTGGACGCGCCGCATTACTCGCCGCAGCAGTTCGCCGATCTGGACGAGCAACTGGCCGCGCAGCTCGACGGCCTCGCCGAGGCCGGCGACGAGGCCTGGCCGCCGTGCCAGGCGGCGCTGGTCAACGATTGCTCAGAGGACTTCTTCGTCGCCGGGGTGCTGGCGCTCAACGGGCGGCCTGACGACTGGACGGCGCTGGTGCGGCGTGCCAAGGAGGCGCCCGAAGCCGCGCCCGGCCTGGCGTCGGCGCTGGGCTGGGTCGGCGCCAACGAGGCATTGAAGGCCGAGGCGCTGATGCCGCCCGAGGATTCGCTGAGCCGTCGACTGACGCTGGAGGCCTACGGCGCCCATCGGCTGGACGCGGGCGAGCGCTGGTCGGTGTCGATGCGCTCGACCAATGCCGGCGAACGCGCGCGGGCGCTGCGGCTGGCGGGCGAGCTCGGACGTGTCGAGGGACTGGAGCCGGTGCTCGGCCTGATCGGCGACGAGAAGAGCGAGCCGCGCTACTGGGCGCTGTGGGCCGGCGTGCTGCTGGGCGACCGCGGCAAGGCGCTGGCCGCGTTGACCGGTGCCGCGCTGCGGCCGGGCACGCGGCAGATGGACGCGTTCCGGCTGGCGGTGCTGTCGCTGCCGGTGCAGGAGGGACACCGCCTGCTGGTCGAGGCCGAAACCATGGCGGGCGCGGCGCGCCTGCGCATCATCGGCGCGGGGCTGTCCGGCCAGTTGCGCTACGTGCCGTGGCTGATCGACCAGATGACCAGGCCCGCGACGGCGCGCATCGCGCTCGAGGCCTTCTGCCTGATCGCCGGCGCCGACGTCAATGCCGACGGCCTCGAGGCGCCGCCTCCGGAGGATCTCGAGGAAGGTCCGAACGAGGATCCGGAGGACGACGACGTCGAGGTGCCGGTGGACATCGCGCTGCCATGGCCGCACGTCGAGCAGGTGCGGGCCTGGTGGCTCGCGCACCAGTCGCGGTTGCCGACGCTGTCGACCGACGGCCGGCTCTTCCTTGGCCAGCCGCTGAGCGAGGTGCACTGCCTGCGCGTGCTGCACGGCGGACGGCAGCGGGCGAGGGCGCTCGCGGCGCTGCACCTGTGCCTGCTGCGGCCAGGGACGCCGCTGTTCCCGGTGGACGCGCCGGCCTGGCGGCAACAGCGGCTGCTGCAACGGCTGGGCGGGGGAGACTGAGACATGCCGGTCACCATCAAGGTCAACGGGACCGTCAATTCGCTGGTGCACAAGTTCAGCAACGGCATCAGCGCCGCGACCATTCCCGACGTCTGCAAGACGCCGAGCCCCGGCGGCCCGGTGCCCATCCCTTATCCCAACATCGCCCAGTCCGTGACGCTGTCCGACGGCACGACGACGGTCAAGGGCGACAAGGCCATGGCCGCCATCAAGGGGTCCAAGTTCGCGATGTCCAACGGGGACAACCCGGGCACGCTCGGCGGTGTCAAGTCCAGCACCTTCATGAAGGAGGCGACCTGGATCCTGTACTCCTTCGACACGAAGATGAACGGGAAGAACTGCGCCCGGTTGATGGACAAGATGTTCCACAACCACGAGAACGCGGCGAATCTCGGCGGCGTCTTCCAGGGGCCGGTCGCCGTCACCGATGCGATCGGGCAGGAGATGGCCGATAAGATCTGCGAGTCCATCTGCGACACACGCAAGCAAGCCGACAAGGGCAAGATCCCCAACGAGAAGTGCAGGACCCTGCAATCGAACGTGGCCAACAAGCACAGCAGCGGCTATCCGCTGTTCGAGCCGAAGCAATGCGACCTGCTCGTGGAGTCGACCTGGAACATCCCCGCGAAAGCGCGAGGCGCCTTCGACTGCGTGATGTCGGCGACGGGTCGCGTGATGAGCAATGGCCTGCCGGCGCCGGGTGGTCTCGGTTCCGGACTGGCAGCAGGCGCGGCCGCCCCGGGGCAGACTTTCCGTCCCGATTTCGCCGTGCTCAAGGATGCGACGAAGCCCATCAGCAACGACAACCTCAAGGCCTTCGTCGAGGTGAAGTTCAAGGGGGATGAGTTGACGGACAACCAGAAGCTGGCCAAGAAGATGGCGGGCAGCAAGAAGTTCGTCGTCATCGAGGAAGAAGACTGCAAGTGCTAGGAGAAGTGATGCTGACGCGCAAGGAATTTGAATCGCTAGTCATTCCCCATCTCGACGCGGGCCGCGCGCCCGCGTTGCCATGCTTCGAGATCGTGCTCTTCTACGACACGCCTCGCACGACCCTGGCGGACGGTCTTGCAGTCGTCCTTCAGCGCTTCCTGGACTTCGCCGAACGGCGCCGTCCCGAGACGAAGCTGCGCTGGTACCGCAGCAATACGATGAAGGCCTCCGCGGCGATGTCGGCAGGCCCCGGCGAGATGGTCGACGCATTTCTCGGTGGTCCGGAGTTCGCCAAGCCTGGCATCGCCGGGCTGACGCTCCACGGGGGCGAAGCCGCCAATGCGCCGGTGGCGCCGGCCTTCTCGCTTCTGTCCCTTGACACGGCTGAGGACGCGGCCGAGCCCGTCCATCGGACGATGCTCCGTCTGTGCCTGCCCCCTTCCGAGGTGGAAGAAGGGCGGGAACTTTTCGAACTCGCTGCGGCCTGTGCCGCTGCCCAGGCCGTGTCCTGTGGCTATGCGGGCTATTCGTGGTTCTCCAGCACCGGCGACACGAGGATGGAGCGTTCCTTTGGGGAGCGCCGGGGTTTGCTCGTCAAGCATCCGGCGATGGGGTATCACGATCCTTTGAGCTATCACCCGTTCATCGGAGAAGGGCTGATCCAGACCGGCTGGCTGACGATCCTCGGTCCGTCGCTGCTCAAGCAGGCCGAGGACGCGAAAGCGCTGGTGTTCCCGCAGGACTCTGGCGTCGGCGTGTCCCGTCTGGACGGGAAGGGCGTGATCCTCGTGGCGGGGCCGGAACCGATCCTGGGTTCGCGAGATCCCGCGCAGGCCGCCGCATTGGCGCCCTATCACGCCGTTGGGAGCCGCCTGGCCTTCCTGAGCCTGTCGGACGAAGACGCGGAGTTCCTGGATTTCGCCGGCGATCCCGACGACGAAGCCAAGGTCGAGTGGTACCGACGCTTTTTCGGCGACGGCGGAACATGATTCGATTGACCGTCGAGGTCGCTGGAGACGCCGGCCGCTGCCTTGCCTGGCTGGAAGTCCTGACGCGGGTGGTGAGCGTCGGCGGATTCATCGGTCCGACCGCGTTCACCAGGTTGACCGATGCGCCAGTGTTGGCTGCGACGCCGACGGGCGGGCGGCTCGAGCTTCCCCTTGCCGATCCGTCGGTGGTGTCGTTGCCGGCGATCCGCTCGCTGTTCGACGCCTCGGCCGCGGACGGCCCGGTGCCGGCACCGCTGCTGCGCCTGGAGGGTCCGAAGGACACGGCGGAGGTCTCCGAGCTTTTCAGGCGGATGGCTCAGTGGCGATCGAACGGCCGTGCCGCCGTCCCGGAATTCTGGCCGATGGGCGAGCCCTGGACCTTGCGGGTCGACCATGACATCGCGCTGGATGAGTCGCAGAAGGATCGCATCGTCCAGTTGCTGAGGTCCTTCGAGCACCTGGTGGCCGATGCACCTTTCCTTGCAAGTCCAGCGGGCCGATATCGTGCGATGGGGGCGACGCGGATCGATTGGACCGGTGCGCGTGGTCTGCTCTATGCGGTGGATGGCGTCGCCAGCCACGCGCCATGGCCAGAAATTCTCTGCCACGCCTTGCTGGCCGGGGTCCTCGTCCCGGCGGCAAGCCGACTGACCTTGCTGGACTGAACGGGCGTAGCGATTTCCAGGGCCGTCCCCGGATGACTTTCGTTCATTGCCCCCGATCCCCGTGACAGGGACGATGCGCATTGGGCGGCGATCCTCGCCGCGGCGAGGCGTTCGATGTCACGAAAAGAAGGCAATCCCCGCTCGGCCAAGCCGGGCAACGCACCGGCGGCGGCCGACGACCCGACGCTCGATCCGGACGCGACACGCATCGTGCCGGCCGGCGCGCCGCTCGATCGCATGCCGCCCAACACCGCCGCCAACCGCGCCGCGCCGCCCGCCGCGCCGGAGGTCGAGCCCGCGCACGACGACGGCCCCGAGACCGTCCAGCACGAACGCGAGATCAGCTTCATCGATCCGACCTTCCCCGACACCTTCTCCATGCGCGCCGGCCGCAAGCCGGCCGACATCCCCGTCGACACCGACCACACCGTCATCGCGCCCGCCTCGCTGTTGACGCCGCGCACGCACGCCGAAAACCCCGCCCCCTCGACGCCCGCCGAATCCGCCTTTCCCGCTGAAAACTCTTCCGTGACGCCTGCCCCCACGCCACCTGCCAAGCCGCAAGGCGGCGACGGCTCGA
>CBIHMU010000043.1:0-47105 GCA_966211105.1 uncultured Burkholderiales bacterium | reverse complement strand
ACCCCAACCTCCCCCCTTAAGGAGACCAGCATGGCCGACGACAAGACCCAGTCCGGTGGACAGGACCGCGTCCGCATCAACGTCAATGAGGAATACGAGCTTAGCGACTGGAGCAAGAAGTTCGGCGTGACACCCGAGCAGCTCAAGGCCGCCGTCAACGCGGTGGGCACCAGCGCGGAGGCGGTCGAGGCGCACCTGCGACACACCAGACGTTGACACCGTGCTGGTCCCAAGAGCGCTCGCCGACGAACTCTCAACGCCTCCCATCCGTCAGGGTCAATGCGCCTTCCCCGCGTCCGCCAGCTTGAGGGCCGGCATCCCGCCTGCCCGAGACAACTCATGACCGCCCACCAGGCGATCCCTTGCACAGGAGCAACCGATGTCTGAAGAAGCCAGCTTTGGCGCCCCCGCCGACGAACCCGCCGCCCCGACCATTGACGTCAAGGACGACGCGCAGGTCCAGTCCTGGGCGGAGAAGCTCGACGCGTCCGCGGCGCAGATCCGTGAGGCCGTCAGGCTGGTCGGAGCCAACGCGAGCGACGTCGAGGAGCACCTCAAAGGCTCGCGCTCCACGACCAACGCAGAACAGACAAAGCGCAACGGCTGACCTGGCGCTAGTCAAGAGATGACGCAGCATCCGACAACCCCGGACGGCCGCTACTTCGTCGTACGTGGACGACTCTGGCGGCGCACCAATCCGTCGCTCTCAACGGAGCACGCTGCGGCGCTGGTGGCCGAGCTCATGGACGCTCGCCGACAGCTCGCCCGCAAGGATTTGAGCGCAGACGAACGGGCACGGGCCCGTGCCCGGGTCGACGAGTCCAAACGCGAACTCGGCGAACGGGGGGACGTCTGGTGGAGCGACGGCGCGCCCGACTTCAACCGCCACATGGCGGCGACGACGCCGTATGCGGACTGGTTCAGCACACTCGCAAAGAACCAGGTTAGCGCGGCCTCAAAGCAAATGCACGGGTAGCCGGCAGACCGCCCGAAGCGGCCTGACACAGCAGGCGCCTCCCCAATGAAAACTGCGAACGCTTCTATCAGAGGCGTCGCGATGAATGTTGACTCCCACTGGGCCTCGCCCAGCCCTCGCGCAACGGTCTGTCGCCGAAATGCGCGGGCGCCACCGCGGCGACTCACGAGCTCCTACAAAAAAGTGCGGCGACGGCTGTCTCTCCTAATCCTGGGCAGGCGGTACCTTCCTCGGTCAGCACAGTCTTCCGCGAGCACACCATGAGAACCGCACCTCCCCATGAAACGGCACATGCCGCGCGATTGAGCGTGGAGTCGACCTCGGAGGTCCTTGAGCGAATCCTGGCCGAGGACCTCGGGCAGGATGCCGTGCAAGCCATGGTCGATCAGGCGGCGCTCAGGGAAGTTGACGACGAGGCCCAGGCCGAGTCCAGCTATCGCGCCGCCATCTCGTCTGACGCCAATCTCGTCAGCGCGCACACGGCGCTCGCAGCGTTGCTTTGTCGTCAAGGGCGCCAGGAGGAGGCCCTCGACATCGCGAACGCCGCGCTGGAGAGTTGCGACAACAACGCCAGGTTGCATCATGTTCGCGGCTGCATCCTTGAGTCCGCGGGGCGCCTGGCCGCCGCCATGGAAGCCTTCGGGCGCGCGATCCGACTCGACAGCAGTCTGGCGGAGCCTCACTACCGGCTCGGGGTGCTCTGCGAGCGCCTGGGCGCCCCGGTGACTTCGGCCAGGCATCTGGAGGCTTACGAGCGACGCGTCGCCGCACTCAGGTTCGACTCGCGTCTGAACTGACGGGCGAAGGTCGCGAGGTCGCGAGGTCGCGAGGTCGCGAGGTCGCGAGGTCGCATTCTCCGCGTACCAGCCCGCGCCTGTCGGGGCCGCGGTCGCGGTCGAGCGACGTTCTTGCGAGCACTGCCTTTGCGCAGTCTCGCTGCGGGAATGCCACCTGCCTGCCACGGACACCTTTTCTCCTCGGGTGTCTCATGACCTCTCGCTCCTGCACATTGCTGCTCGTTTTGAGCGCCTGCCTGTCGCTGACGGTCCGCGCGCAGCAGGGGGACGGCACCGATGTCCCCATCCGCACGCACGTGTTCAAGCCCGACAAGGTGCAAGCCACCCAGGCGCGCCTGAACGGGCTCAAGGCACCGCCCGGCTTCAAGGTATCGATCTTTGCCGAGAACCTGAAGAATGCCCGGATCATCGCGGTGGCGCCAGATGGACGCATCTACGTCAGCCGCCGCGATACCGGCGATGTCCTGCTCCTGGAGGACCGTGACGGCGACGGCAGGGCAGACGGCCCTGGCGTGAAGGTGCTGGACCGGGCCGGCGCCCACGGGCTGGCCATCCACGACGGAAAGCTGTACGTGGCCACGGTCAAGGAGGTCTTCGTGGCGCCGCTGCAGGCCGACGGTCGTGTCGAGGAACTCAAGCTCATCATCGGCGACCTGCCCGATGCGGGCCAACATCCCAATCGAACCCTGGCGTTCGGGCCGGACGGCATGCTCTACATCAGCGCCGGATCGACCTGCAACGCGTGCAACGAGAGCAATCCTGAGAACGCCACGCTGCTGCGCGCATCCGCGGACGGTCAGAGCCGCGTGATCGTGGCCAGCGGGCTTCGCAACACGATCGGCTTCGACTGGCATCCCGCCACCGGCGAGCTCTGGGGCATGGATCATGGCATCGACTTCCTGGGCGACGAGATCCAGCCCGAGGAACTCAATCGCATCGAGCAGGGCAAACGATACGGCTGGCCACATGTCTGGGGCGCCGGCGGCATCAACCCGCAGAGCACCCCGCCGGGGGAGATCACCAAGGAACAGTGGAAGGGCGACAGCGTGCCGATGACGCTGGGCTACAAGGCCCACGCCGCGCCGATGCAGATGGTGTTCTTCAAGGGGGGAGGACGCTTCCCCGCTGAGTTTGCCGGCGACGCCTTCGTGACGATGCGCGGCTCGTGGAACCGCAAGGCGGCGTCGGGGTACGAGATCGTGCGCATCCGCTTCGCCGATGGCAAGCCGCAGCGCTTCGAACCCTTCGTCAGCGGATTCCTGACCGACGGCGGACGCACCCACATGGCGCGACCGGTCGGCCTCGCGTGGGCCAAGGACGGATCGCTGCTCATGGCAGACGATGCGAACGGGGTGATCTATCGCGTGGCGTATGAAGGCAGGGAAAAGACTGCCGCGGCGATGGAACCTCCTGCCGACGAGATGAAGCGTCAGGCGCAGCGCGGTATCGGTGCTCCTCTCGCGAAGGATCGATCGGAGACAGACGCGCGCGATGCGACTTCTGCGACTTCTGCGAAGTCCGCGGCGTCTGTGGCTTCCATCGCCCTCACCTCCACCGCTTTCGGGCCAGATGCGGCGATTCCCAGGAAGCACAGCGAGTACGCCGATGGCGTGTCGCCCCCGCTGAGATGGAGTCCTGTGCCCGGGGCCAAGAGCTATGTACTCCTGGCCGAGGATCCCGATTCCAAGCCCATCACGCCCTTTGTTCACTGGGTCGCCTGGAACATTCCCCCCGAGGTGACATCGCTGCCCGAAGGTCTGCAGGAGCAGGAGCGACTGACCGAGCCCGCAGGGCTGATGCAAGGCGCCACGAGTCGGGGCTCGGTGGGGTACTACGGCCCGCGTCCCCCGGTGGGCGACCCGCCGCATCACTATCACTTCCAGATCTTCGCGCTGGATACCCTCCTGCAGCTGCCCCTTGGTGCGACCCGCGACGACGTGCTCAAGGCCGCCACCGGCCACGTGATCGGCAAGGGCGAGCTGGTCGGTACCTATCGCCAGGAGGTCAAACCGCCGAAGTGAGGCAACGCCGTCCCCATAAGCCTGCTGCAGGACGTCCTTGGGGACGGTCTCAATAGGCGTTGAGTGGGCGTGACAGTGGACGTGACAGTGGACGTTGCGTTCATCACTTCACACGATCAGCGAGTCAAAGAAAGGAGCCGGGGAACATGTTCGACATGCACGTGCCATGGTGGGAGCTGCTTGCCCGCGCGGCGCTGATCTATCTCGCGTTGTTTCTGATGGTGCGGTTATCGGGCAAACGCACCGTCGGACAGTTCACCCCGTTCGATCTGCTCGTCGTGATGCTGCTGAGCGAAGCGGTGAGCAACGGGCTGAGCGGCGGTGACGACTCCGTGGCGGGCGCCTGGATTCTGGCCGCCGCACTGATCCTCATGAATGGCGCCATCGGATTTCTGGGATCGCGCAGCCCGCGCCTGGAAGCCTGGCTCGAAGGCTCGCCTGTCCTGATCGGGCGGGACGGGCAGTGGTTCGAGGCCGTGCTGCGCCGGCATCGACTGGGCATCGCGGATGTCGAGAAGGCGCTGCGCGAGGCGGACTGCGAGCTGGCGGATCTTCACATGGGCGTGCTGGAGAGCGACGGGAGCATCAGCATCCTCAAGCGCAAGTAACGTCAGCGCGAAGGCGCTATCCGCGCCTTTAGCACTTCTCTCATCCACATCAACGCGCCCTGCCTGCGCTGATCCGACTCCGCCGCGGTGCAGTCTGCGGGGACCGCGACCCGATAGCCCCTGACATAGGCGTCCATCGCCGTGCACTTTACGCAGTAGTCGGTCGCCAGCCCCGTGATCACGAGATCCTTGGCCCCGAGTTGCTCCAGCAGCAGGTCCAGCGGCGTGGCGTAGAAGCCTGAATGACGAGGCTTGAGGATCATCAGGTCGGTCTTGGACGGCGCGAGCAGCCGCGCCAACTCCGCCGCGGCGCCGCCCGCTCGCTTGCATTCACGAAGCAGCGTGCGCACGTCCGAGCGCCACTGGCCGAAGTTGTCGTTGACGTAGATCACGCAGGCGCCGTCTTGATGGAACTGCTTCTTCAAGCGGGCGGCCGACCTGGCGGCCTCGACGGCCGCCTGCGCGATGAGCTCCGCCCCCTCGAACGACAGCGGGTTGATGAAATCGACCAGCAGCAGGACCTTGCGGGAACGGGGCATCCCCGTTCCGCTGGCAACCTGATGATCGATCTCACGTGCCGGCTTGGTCATCGCGAAGTGGGGGGCGATTTATAGGCACGCATGAGCACGCATGAGCACGCATGGCCACGCATGAGCACGCATGAGCACGCATGAGCAAGCAGGAGCCACCCCGAGCCAGTACCTGGCGAGGGATGGCGCTGTCTCAATGCGCGGTCTGGTACTGAGCAAGCAGTTCGTCCTTGCGGCTCTGAATACGCTGACCCAGGTCCACCAAGTCAAGCTTGGACTTCTTGGCCTTGGGGAACATCTCGTTTTGCTCTTCCTTCACGTGGTGCTTGACCCATTCGCTCATCACCTTGACCTTTGCGTCGTAGTCTTCGCCGTGAGGCTCGACGCCTTCCACGGCGGCGATAAGATCCTTGATGCTCTGGTGCTCCACCCGGGCCTCGGGCACGAGCTCCTTGTCACGCAACGCGGCCTGCACTTCGGGATAGAAGATCTCTTCCTCCACTTGCGCGTGAACGGTCAGTTCCTGGCAGATCTGGGCGACCAGTTCGCGCTTCTTGGCGGTGGAACGCGACTTCTCGAACTGCTCGAACAGGTCGGCGACCTTCTTGTGGTCAGCCCGAAGCAGCGTCACCGCGTCCGGGGTGCGTGGCGAAGCCTTCACGGTGGATTTTCGAACGGCAGTGGATCGGGTCGTGGCTGTCGATGGCATGTGGCCTCCTGGCGATTGCTGGAAAGTCGAGGTTTCAGCTGCGCGAGCGCGGTGCCGCTGGCGAGCCGTGAGGATGGATGGCAAACGACAGACCTACCGCCCTCGCCAAGGTGCGAGCGGCGCGAGTGAACAGGGCACGCATTCACCCCGCGCGACTGCGCAAGACACGGCGGCAACGCGCTCGCGTACCGGCCGCCCTTCCCTCCCGCAGATCGATGGGGGGCGATTGCGCGGCCCGATTGCGCGGCTTGATTGCGCGGCTTGATTGCGCGGCCCGATTGAGCGGCCCGATTGCGCGGCCCGATTGAGCGGCCAGATTGAGCGGCCCGCTGAGCGATCCTGCGAAAGGCGCCCGAGCGTAACCCCAAGGCTCACGCTCGTGTCCTGTTCATGGCCACGTCCGCGCCGCTATCCTGGGGCAACAGGACTGCTCGCCCCAAGCCTCAAATGCGTCACTCTCCGCCCAGCACCTCCCCGGCGATCACCCTCGACTTCTCCGCACCGCCCGTGGAGCTCGCGCGCTCACTCCTAGGATGGACAGTGCTCGTCGACGGTGTCGGCGGACGCATCGTAGAAACTGAGGCCTACGACATGGACGATGAGGCGTCGCATAGCTTTCGCGGCATGACACGTCGCAACGCCGCGATGTTCGACGCGCCCGGCTCCACCTACGTTTACCGGTCCTATGGTCTGCACTGGTGCTTCAACATCGTCTGCCGCGAACGCGACCATGGCGCAGCGGTTCTCATACGGGCGCTGGAGCCCACGCATGGACTGGAGCGGATGCGCCAACGTCGCCAGCTCGAAGATCCGCGCCTGCTCTGCTCCGGGCCTGGCAAGCTGGCGCAGGCCCTGGGGATCACCGCGGCGCTCGACAGACGACGCATCGACGAGCCTCCGTTCGAACTTATCGCGCCGCCGGACATGGATCAGGCAGCAGACATCGCCAGCGGCACGCGCGTGGGCATCTCCAAGGCACAGCATCTCCCGTGGCGCTTCACCCTGGCAAAGTCAAGATTCCTCAGCAGGAAGGTTTGAGCGAGGGCCGGTTATCGGCGCTTCCGTCGGGGCGACACACAAGGATGAACGCTTCAACGCAGTGGTCGTGTTTTACGTGTCTTACCCATGAGATCGAGCAGGCCGCGCTCCAGCGCGCGGAAATCAAAAGGCTTGAGCCAGTACGCGCTGGCTCCCGCGCTCAGCGCGGCCTCGATGTCAATCACGTCGTTGCTTGCCGAGAGGATGACGAGCGGGACGCCGGCCAGCGTCGGCGCGGCCCGGCATTGGCGCAACACGTCGAGTCCGTCCATGTCCGGCAGACGCTTGTCCAGCAGCACCGCGTCCGGCACCTCGCGCAAACAGGCGGCGAACCCAGTTGCACCTGTCAGCGCGACCTCCAGCGTGAGTTTCGGATACTGCGCGGCCCAGTGCTGCATCAACAAGGCGTTGACGGGCTCGTCTTCCACATACACGAGCCTGCCTGAAAGGCTTTCGCCCGGCAAAGAAGCGGCATGCATCCGTTCCTCCACATCCATGTACTGACCCTCGCCTCGCCTGACCTCGTCACCAGGCGACTGCCTTGAGGTGGGCCAGTCGAGGTGGTGGCACTGCTGCAAGAAGTCAAGTAAGCCTGGGGTCGTCCGGCCTCGCTTGCTTCCTAGGTGGGTTGCTTGTTCTTCTACGAGGCGTTGTCCGTGGCGGATCACTCGCCGTTCGACAAGTTGGGTGAAGAACGTAACCCGAGGCACTCCGGTGACGTGACGGACTGGCGTCCGGCACCGTACTTGCTCAACAGTGCTATGGCGCCAAAGTTGTCAGAGGCTCTTCACACGTGGCAAGAGGCAGAGGCGCACGCTCGCCACCTCGATCAAGCGCTTGCCTCGGCGGTCTCGCGTCTGGACCTTGTCGAAGCCGAACGCGTCGCCTGGGAACTTCGGCATCAGCGCAGCTATGCAGGCGAGATGTTGACGACGACGCTGCGCCTCCTCGCGGATTGGAAGGAAGGCCCATAGTGCCGAATTTCCTCACGGCACCGAACCGCACCGCGCCGCACCGCGCCTCATCCAGCCCGCGGCACTCCCATCGCCCCTTGCGCACCTCGATACCCCACTATGGTCTGGCGCCGACGCGGTGGGGGTGGGTGTCGAGGCATCCTTGCGCCGCTGGCTACGATTTGTTGGCGCTACCCGGCTCCGTGATCTTCCGGTGCTGCTCAGCCAGCATCTCGGCCGGCGTGACGTTCGCCAACACGGCCTGGATCTTGTTCTTCCAACCGGCGACCACCGAGCCTTCGCCATCTTCCATCGCCTCATAACCGGCCTTGGCAACCTCCACCGGCGGCTGCTTCTCGTCAGTGCCCACCTTTGTATCGGTCAAGTCCGCTCGGCGGAAGAACTCCGTGTCGGTCGGGCCCGGCATCAGCACGGTCACCGACACGTGGGTGTCCTTCAGCTCGTTGCGCAACGCATAGGCGAACGAGTCGATGAAGGCCTTCGTGCCGTTGTAGACGGCCTGGAAGGCGCCCGGCATCAGGCCGGCGATCGAACCGGTGATCAGGATCTTGCCGGCGTTGCGATCGCGCATCTCGCGTCCTACTCGCTGGATGAGGTCCAGCGTCCCGGTGATGTTCGTATCGATGACGTGACGCACGCCCTTGAAGTCCTGGTCCAGGAATGCGTGACCCAGTCCGTGACCCGCGTTGGCCAGCAGTGCGTCGACGCGCCGGCCCGCGAGGGCCTCATGGACCGCGTCCACACCGGCCATCGTGGCTAGGTCCGCGTTGACGAGCTGCACGCTCGCCCCTTCGGCGCCGCAGGCCGCCGCGGTGTCTTCCAGCGGCCGATCGGCGGCGAGCAGCAGATCGTAGCCATGACGCGCGCATTCCAGCGCCAGCTCGCGGCCGATGCCACTGGACGCGCCGGTGACCACTGCCAGCGGCCTTGTGACGATGTCATTCGAGTTCATGATGACTCCTGGTTCAATGCGTGGGGAATGGCGTCAGCACCACCTTGCGGCAGTCTTCTTCTTTCTTGTTGAACACCTCGTAGCCGTGCGCCGCATCGGCGAGCGGCATGCGATGGCTGACGATCACCTCGGGCTTGAGCGTGCCCTCCTCGATGTGTCGCAGCAGCTCGGGCATGTGGCGCTGGGCGTGCGTCTGACCGCTCGCAAAGCTCAGTCCCTTTTCGAACGCGTCACCGAACAGGAAGCCGTGGATGAACCCGGCGTACACGCCCGGCACGCTCACGACGCCGCCGCGGCGCGTCGCCGCAATGGCCCAGCGCAGGGACGTGCCGCTCGAGCCTTCCAGCTTGAGCGTGGACAGGACCGTCTCGACAGTGCTGCCCTTGGCCTCGAACCCGACCGCGTCGATCGAGGCGTCCACGCCGCGATGGTCGGTCTGTTCGATGATCAGTTGCGCCGGATCGTCGACCTGGTCGAAGTCGATGGGCAGCACACCGTACGTCTCCTTGGCGAACGCCAGCCGATACGGATGGTGGTCCACCATGAAGATGCGTTCCGCGCCAAGCAGCCGCGCGCTGGCAGCCGCCATCATGCCCACCGGGCCCGCGCCGAAGATCGCCACACTGGAGCCGGCGGTGATCTGTGCGTTCAACGCGGCCTGATAGCCGGTCGGCAGGATGTCGGACAGGAAGAGCACCTGTTCGTCAGCCAGACGCGTGTCGGGAATCACGAGGGGGCCGACGTTGGCCTTGGGCACACGCACGTACTGCGCCTGGCCACCGGCGTAGCCACCATACAGGTGGCTGTAGCCGAACAGTCCGGCCCCGGGACGAATGTCTTTCTTGTTGAGAATCGCGCCGCGTCCGGGGTTAGTCGTCTCGCAGGCGGCAAAGAGCTTGCGGCCGCAGAAGAAGCAGTCGCCGCATGAGATCGTGAACGGGACGACGACCCGGTCGCCGGGCTTCACATTGGTCACGCCGCGCCCTACCTCCTCGACCACGCCCATGAACTCATGGCCGAGGATGTCCCCCGACTTCATGTCGGGGATCTTGCCGCGATAGATGTGCAGGTCGGATCCGCAGATCGCGGTCGCGGTCACGCGCAGCAGCAGATCGTCATCGGCGGCGAGCACCGGATCAGGCACGGTTTCAACGCGCACATCTTTGGCGCCGTGATAAGTCAAAGCAAGCATGGAAGTACTCCTGACCGCCGCGGCGGCTGCAATGGGTGGAAGTCGCTTGGTCAGGCAACTTCAGTACCCACGGTACCCACGGTACCCACGGCACCGACTGGTCTCGCAGTTCGAAAGGCGACGGCAACGGCATCAACCTTGCCCATCGTCTGTGGGAACCGGTGACGGGCGTCATCGGTGCCATCACCCCGGTTTGAGGCTTACAAGGAGTCGCCATGAACCCGTATGGACAACGAGGCAGACAAGATCAGCGCCAAGACAATCAATGGGACGACGCTGACCGCGGACGTACGAACTACGGCAGCCGATCGGATCAATCCCGCGGCGAGCAGCGGTCCGAGTACCAAGGCAGCTACCAGGCAAACACCGACGACCAGCGCGGCAGCGGCTACCGGGGATACGCCGGCGGCAGCGACTATCGCGACGACCATCGGAATGACTATCGCGACGACTACCGTCAGGAATACCGCAGCCACGGCGACTTCCAAAGTCAGGGCGGCTACCGCGGCGGCCCCGACAGCGACGCCTGGGGCGGCGACCGCAGCCGTTCGATGGGCGGCAACAGTGGCAACTACGGCGGCGGCAACTACGGCAGGCAAGACAGCTATAGCGGCTCCGGCAACTACGGCAGCAGCAGCTACGGCACTTCAAGCGGCTACGGCCAGGGGACGTCGGATCGCTATCGCGACCAGGGCCCGCGTCACGAAGGCTGGGGCGAGGACAGCAGTCGCCGCGACTACGGCGGTATGGCTGGCTCCGGATCCGACAGCTATGCGGATTCGCTCAGTGAGCACTACGGCGGCTCCAGCGAAGGCCGAGGCTCGCAGGGAGGAGGCCAGCAACGGAACTGGCAGTCCCAAGGCGGTCAGTCCCAAGGCGGGCAATCCCAAGGTGGGCAGTGGCAAGGTGGGCAATCGCAGCCCCGACAGTCCCAGGGACGCCAGTCGCACTACGACCCGGATTACGAGCAATGGCGGCACGAACAGATGCGCGCACTCGACAACGACTATCACGGCTGGCGTCAGGAGCGTTATCAGAGATTCTCGGACGACTTCAACAAGTGGCGTTCCGAACGCTCGACGCGTCAAGGGCAAGGCAGTAGTGGCGCCGGCTCCTCCGGGTCGTCCCAGTCGCTGGACCAAGAGACGTCCGATACCTCGCGGTATGGCCAAGGAAGCAGTGGCTCGGGCAGCGGTTACGGCGCCTCCGGTGATCGCAATGACAGCAGTGGTCGCAGCGACCGCAATCAAACGGCTTCGGCCGGATCGAGCCTGTCCAGCGGATCCACTGGAACGTCCACCCCCTCCTCTACCGCTTTGTCAGCCGGGTCCGGGACGTCGTTAGCCTCGGGTGGGTCGGCTGGGTCGGGCACATCTGGCACATCTGGCACGGCGACCGACAAGTCCAAGTGAGAGATCGCGTGAAGTAAGCCGAGATCCCAGCGTCACCGCTGGGATCTTTTTATGCACGGTTTTCTGGTCGCCCACTATCCCGCTTGGGTCACGGTCCCCTTCAGTCACGTAACGCGCTCTGCTCGAGCAAATATTGGGCGCATGCGTGGCGATATCCCTGCATCACTGGCCAGTCCATGACGGCTTAGTTGCCGACGGCTAGGATAGGGACACCGCCTGACAATCCACTCAACAGGCGTTCACCAAGGCCGCAACGGGCAGCTATCCAAGCGCTCGCAGCAGCGTCTGCATGTCGTAAGGCTTGGGAATCACGGCCACTCCTTCCCTGCGCGCGCCTTCGGCCACGTCGCTGTGACCGGTGACGAGCACCGACTTCACCTGGGGATGTCGCTGCCGGATCTGCCGCACGAGCTCCACCCCGTGCATGCCGCCCGGCATCACGATGTCGGAGATCACGACATGGGGCGTGAAGCCATCGTTTATGAATGCCAGCGCCTCCCTGGCGCTGCGGGCGGCCATCACAACGAATCCACCGGCCTCCAGCAGCTGCGCCGAGGCTTCCCTCACGTCGTCGTTGTCGTCCACCAGCAGCACCACGTCGCCCGCAGCGAGTGTTGCCGTGTGTACAACGCCTCCGGTCGACGAGGGGCCGGCCGTGGGCGACATCGCACCTGGGGCGAGCGAA
Organism: uncultured Burkholderiales bacterium; assembly: GCA_966211105.1. Taxonomy (GTDB): domain Bacteria; phylum Pseudomonadota; class Gammaproteobacteria; order Burkholderiales; family Burkholderiaceae_C; genus Roseateles. The sequence goes on along the minus strand of CBIHMU010000043.1, from coordinate 35,211 downwards.
AACGCGAGTGCGACGGTCGTTCCCTCGCCCATGACACTGCGCAACTCGACGCGCCCGTGGCTCTTGCCGGTGAAGGCGGCGACCTGCGCCAGCCCAAGGCCAGTGCCCTTGCCCGGCTCCTTGGTCGAGAAGAACGGCTCGAAAATATGCTCCCGGATCTCCGGACGGATCCCGACACCTGTGTCGCTCACTTCGACAACCAATGTCGGGCTCGCGGCGCGCGCGCCGAGGAACGCCCGGATCGTCACCATCCCGCCGTCGGGCATGGCGTCACGCGCGTTGGTCACCAGGTTCGTGACCGCGACTTCGAACTCCAAGGCGTCCAGCGTCAGCGGGGGCAGCTCGTCAGGCACCTCCAGCAGCAATTTGTGGTGCGCGTCGAGGAGGAGGCGGGCTGCTTCCGCTGTCCCTTGCAGCGCTGCGATCATGTCCACGGACTGGGCGAGGAAGTGGCGCCGCCCGGACAGCGACGTGAGTTGCCGCGTCAGCACCTCCGCCTTGCGGACATTGCGGCGGATCACTTCCACATCGGCGTCCGCCGCCGCGCCAACCCTGCGCTGCAAGATGGACAGCCGCCCGGTGATCACTTGCAGAATATTGTTCAAGTCGTGCGCCAGGCTCGCGCCGAGCTGCCCCACCGCTTTGAGCTTTTCCGCCTGCGCCAGCTGCGCCTCCAGCCGTTCCCTTCGCAGGATCTCCGCCTGCAGGCGCTCGGTGCGGTAACGAAGAGCGTCGACCGAATTGGCCAGACGATGCTGAAGGCGCCTGAAATGCTGCGCCAGGACCAGCAGCATGACCGCGCTCACCAGAACCCCTTCGATGCGGGCGCCATACCAGGCGATCGTGTAGCGACCGCCGCTGAAGGTGCTGAGCCAGACGCCCGCGGCCTCGGCAGTCATGACGAAGACCAGCCACACGAAGATCGAGCGCCTGTACAAGCCGCGCCGCCAGATCAGCGCCACGGCCAGCACCGCGATGGCCCCGGCCGCGTAGGACCCATAGATGCTGAAGGTACTGAACAGCTGCCGGCCACCGGCGAGCGTGATGGCCGCCGCGTCCGTGTATTGCGAGGCAACGGCCGCCAGCACGGTGGCGAGCACCGCCAGCACCACCGGCCAGGATCCGTCGACGGGACTGCGAGACGTGGCGACCTCCCCGCGCCAGGCGGCCCAGCCCACGAAGAGGGCAAATCCGGCGCGCCAGACGATGAACAGCCAACTGACCGCGTGGGGCGAGCCGAGTACCGGCTGACTTTGCAGGACGGCGCCGGGGAAAGTGAGGACATGCAAGACCGCCATCAGCCCGGCGAACAGATACGCCGCGGCGATGGCCGAATGCGCCCGAGTCTGCGCGGGGGCTGAGACAAGCAGCCAGAACGTGGCCAGATTGATCATCGCCACCGCTGCGCCGTACATGCCGCTGATGTGGGAAAGTTCAGGCAGGGGCGTCGACGCAAAGGGCGTGAGCGCCGCCGCAGCCGCCAGCAGCACACCCGAGAGCCCCAAGGCCAGACGCTGCTGCGCGCGACTTGCGGATTCTTCGACAACCTCGCCCAGACTCATCCCCGCCCCCGTCCTGTGGATGCATTGTCACTCGAATGCAAAAGACCGATCGGCAGGGTGAGCCGAGTCCAACGCGGGCCCCAGGCCCGAAAGGAAGTTGAACGTCGGGTGCGACGGAGAAGAGGCCCGAGCGGTCACGCGGCATGGAACGCTCACCCCGGCGCCCGCGAGCGCACTTGCGCGCTTTTCGGGGCGCGCCCCGCGATCGGGCGGGGCGGGCCGGGCCGGGGCGGGCCGGGCCAGCTCAGGTGCCTGCGTTCGACTAGAGCGGCGTGAACGCCGACGTCGCCAGCACGAAGCTGATCGGCATGAACAACCCGCCGCCCACGTACTGAAGCTGAAGGGAGTCGGCTTGCCCTCCCGACAGCGTACCCGCCACGCCGGGGGTGGTGGCCGTGCGGCGCGTTCCGCCATACAACGCCGCACCCGTCTTGGCTGCCAGCAGGGTCTGACCGTTGGCACTGCTGGCGACGGCCGACCAGGCGCCGGCGTCGGCCGTGGCACGCCAGGACGTGCCGCCATCGGGCGATTCGAACAGCCTGCCGCCCGCCGTGGCGGCCACGACATAGCGGCCATCCGCAGACGTGGCGATCCCGCGCCAATCACGGCTCGTCGACGCGGTATCCCAACTGACGCCGAAATCGTCGGAACGCCAGATGACGCCGGTGTCGACCGTGGCAAACATGCGCTTGCCGTCAGCCGAGGTGCTCACGCTCCACCAGAACTGAGCGGATGCCCTGGGCGTCCAGCTTGCGCCGAAGTCGGTCGAGACATACAGCTGCGCGCCGTTGGTGGCGGCGACCAGCACGCGCCCGTCCGCAGAAGAGGCCACGGCGCGCCAGGCGCGATTGCTGTCGCGAGGCGTCCAGCTCAACCCCGCGTCGGAGGACGTCCAGATCTGCCCCAGGTAGGCCGTGGCGACCAGACGCTGGCCATCGGCAGACGTGGCCACGGCGCTCCATGCTCGCCCTGAGGCATCGTTGCTCCAACTGACGCCGCCGTCGGGGGACGTGAACAGCGCGCCGCCATTGGTCGCGGCCAGGATGTGTGACCCGTCCGACGACATGGCGACCCCAGACCAGACTTGGCCGGTCAGGCGGAGCGTCCAGTGGTCGCCACCGTCCGTCGAGGTGAACAGGTCGCCAGAGGATGTCGCCGCCACCTGGTTGACCCCATTGCTCGACATGCCGACGCTGGACCAGTTACCCGAGATCGGCTTGGCAGCCCAGTCCACCAGATTGCCGCCCGGCAGTCCGACGGTCGAAATACTTTGAGAGGCGTTTTGCGCGATGGTCCACCCTCCCGACCCCACCCCGGTCACCTTGATCCAGTCGCCGATGACTGGCGCGGTGGGCAGCGTGATGACCACAGCAGAGCTGGCATTGGCGAGGTATCCGGTATTCGCCTCCGCCTGAATGGATGATGCGGTGACGTTCACCCAACGGGTGTCGGCGGGCGCGGCGCTGCACAGGTAACTCGTGGACATGACCTCGCCGGCATCCAGGATGCCGTTGCGGTTGCCATCCTGGCCGGACTGCACACGCTGGCCGCCGTAGACACAGTTGGCGCCGGAAGGCTCTGCGGTGAGCGCCAGCAACGCATCCAATCCCGACGATCCGGTAGAACCGGTGGGACCGGTCGGTCCGGTCGGACCAGTGGGACCAGTGGGGCCAGCGGGGCCAGTGGGACCGGTGGGGCCTGTCGGACCAGTGGGCCCCGTAGAGCCGTTTGAGCCGTTTGAGCCGTTTGAGCCGTTAGCCCCGTTAGAACCGTTGGCGCCGCTGCACACGTATGCGACGCTGCTCACTTCCCCGTCCTCGAGCACGCCGCTGCCGTTTGCATCGAGCCCGGCAGCGATGACCGACCCGCCTTGCGCGCAATTGACGCCTGCAGGCTCAGCGCGGACTCGCACCAGCGTGGATTGGCCGGTCGCCCCCGTGGGGCCCCCCGCGCCGGTGAGCCCGTTACAGACATATTGCGTCGACGTAACCTCGCCGTCGACCAGCGCACCGTTGGCGTCAGCATCGCGTCCGGAGTCGATACGCGAGCCACCGGCCGCACAGTGGCCGCCTAGCGCTTCAGCCGAAACACGAACCAACGTGACGGCGAACGTGCCCGCCGCTGTCTCGGGTGGCGAATCGGGATCAGAGGAGCCGCCGCACGCCGTCAGCAACGCCGCGGCGAGGGCAAGTCCAACGCCAAGCAGCCCGCGCGGCGGCACGTGAAGCAATAGAGGAAGGCAGCGTCGCAATTCAAGCCGTCGAGGGTAAGCGCAGATGTGGTACATAGTGGATATCGAGGTGTACGCCGCCGGCTGCCGCACCTTGCGGCCTTCACAGCGCGATGCGCCGCAGTATCTTCAAACGCCGTATCCTGCGGGAAAGGCGGTTTCGGAAAGTGCCGAAAATATTCGAAGAGTGTCGCGAGTTCGCCTCGCTTTAACGCCCTCGGATGAAGACGTGGGAACATATCTACGGGCACCGCTCTGCGTAGCCGTCACAACGCTGGCATGCCACAGCGAATGGCGTGAAAGGCGTAGTCGGGTGCCGCGCCCCCACCGATGGCCTCTGCATGCCGAGCCTTCTAAAAGTTGGCGCTGGAAACCGCAGAACGCCCGAGCTTGCACGTGATTGCACCCGGCAGCGTTGTCGGCGACCCGGTGACGGCTTGGCCGCGCCCTTTGGCAAATTACAGGGCCGCACTATAAGAGGCGAGCTCTCGCTCCATCTGCGCCGCGCGTCACCCGGCGAACCGTGGTGGCGCCGACCAAATCCCCTCAGAAGTGGACGTCTGGTTCAGCTTCATGACGCAGGCCAAAGCCTATGCATGCGCCCTGGACGTTCGAAGTGGAACCCCGCCGCGCAGCGTAAGCTCTCAGGCGGTGGCCTGGCGAGCGTCAGGCGCCATCGCCATCGCCACTGTCCACTGACGTGCGCACCATGCGCTGCATGGTCGAGCGGCGCCATTGGCCCGTCTCTCTACACCTCGCACCGCCACTCGCGCGCATGCCGGGAGGCCAAGGGCTCCGCAATTACGCCTGACTGCGACTATCACCTGCGGGAGCCGAGTCGCCACTGTACTGCCGCCGAGCCGCAGAGGCAGCCTCGCTGGCGCTTGGGTACTCGCCAGCATAGGTCCAGCTCGCCTCACGACAGCCCTCCCCCCCGCTCCTGAAAAGGAGTACGACCGGAGCGAAGTTGCCCGATGGAGTGAGCCTGGCAGAAAACTCGGGATACCAAGAAATGTCGGTCATGTTCAGCTCCGTCACCTCGTAGTTCGAATCCTAAGGCGCCTGAGGTCACCTTCGCAATACTCAGATGGGTCCGTCCAGCAGGCGGCGCGCGCGCCGTGCAGCGCCGGGCGCACGCCAGTGAGACCAACGCCATTCATTGCCCCTCTTGAAATCCTTCGAGGAACTCCTAAGTCGGCGTCGGTGCGCAGCAGGGGGCTGCATGCGCCACTTTTCAGACCCTTGATGGAGGACTCATCATGTATCGATCTTTGTTCCCTCGCGACTTCTTCGCGGACATGGATCGCCTGCAGCGGGAGATGCAGCAGGCGTTCGACCTGTCCCCCACCATCCGCGGCTTTGGTCGCCACTCCTTCCCGGCGCTGAACGTCGGCACGACGCCGGAAGCGATCGAGGTGTACGCCTTTGCTCCGGGCGTGGACCCGCAATCGATCGAGGTGCATGTCGAGCAGGGGCTGCTCACCATTTCGGGCGAGCGCGGCTCCCCGCTCAGTCAGCTCGACGAGCGCGCGAGCGTGCATATCAACGAGCGCTTCGCCGGCAAATTCCGACGGGCGCTGTCCCTGCCTGAGGATGCCAACGGCGAGGCAGTGACGGCCCAGATGCGCGAAGGCTTGCTCCACGTGACCGTGCCTCGCAAACAAGCCACGCAGCCGCGGCGCGTGCAGATCCAACCGGCCGCTTGAGACAAGGGAGACGATCATGAGCCAATTGCAAACCACACAGCATTCCGCCCCGGTCAACCCCGGCACCGCGTCGAACGCCAATCGCTTCAGTGACGCCACGCTGACGCCCCCCGTGGACGTCGTGGAGGATGCGGGCGGCATCACGGTGTTCGCAGACCTGCCCGGCGTGAGCGCGGAAAAGCTCAACCTGCAAGTCGAGCGCGACGCGTTGACCATCGAAGCCGAGACAGACTTTTCGATCCCGGCGGGTTTGTCGAGCAGCCATGCAGAGGTTCGGCTGGCCAAGTTTCGCCGGGTTTTTACCCTCAGCCATGAACTCGACACGGAAAACGTACAAGCAGAGCTGTCGGCAGGCGTGCTAAAGCTGCGCATTCCCAAAGCAGCGCACGCCAAGCCTCGTCGTATTGAGGTGCGCGCCACCTGATACGCGATCCTCGCGCCGTCCCTCCCATCCGAGGGCCGGCGCGACGTCGTGCGATCCGCGCGGGACGAAAGCACGTGTTCGATCACCCAACATCGCTGCGCGCGGCCGTTCTAGTTGGCCGTCGGGATTGGCAATGCCGTGGCCGTCCGATCGTCATGGGGCGCCTGCGCGGTCCGCGCGTCGCTTCGCTCTTCGGCCATGCCTGCTCACGGACGTGCTTTCGCGCCGCAAGGGCCGTAGCGTACGCGGCCGCCACAGCCCAGCGATCACACGGACTTCAGTAAAGGAAAGGTGTGTCCGCCGTCCGCGACCAGAGGTCGAAACTTTCGAGGCCCCACCGCATGTGCGGCGCCGCCGCAGGTTGCGCTCGGACAAGCGCCGCTCGCGGCGCCGGAGCGCGCCGCGACAGCGCACCGATCAAGGTCGGCGAGGCTTGATTTTCACACCCGGCTTGCTAAAAATTCCGACTGTCCGACCGAGTCAGCGCCGTTGATCAGGATCATCGACGCTCGAGGCGTTGAGCAGGCTTGGGACCACGTTTGCCACGCCTCGCCTTCGCCACGAGTTGATCACCCCTCGTCTTTTCCGGACCTTCAGCCGGCAAAAGGTAAGCGCGATGTTCATCTGGTCACGGGCGAGACTCGCTAATTTCTCGGCGTTAAACGCCTTCCATCATCGTTTCAACTTAAGGAGATGCAAGGAGTTCCAACATGACCGTCAAGGCAGTTCAATTCTGCGAAGCCGCTCACACCCGTCCCATGAATGGCGTGAGCCTGCAGAGTCATCGGGAAGCGCCCACCGCCAAGGCCGCGCGGCACGAGGCTGAGGCTGCCGCCCTGTCAGCCACCGAAAAGGGCGACGCCCGTGAACGCGCTGGCCTTGTCTTCCCCGACGTACCGATGCGCAACCCTAACGCGCCGGTCGATGCGCGCGCGCCTTGCGAAGCGTGGCAGCGTCGAGGCGACGCAAGAAGCATCCACCCGCCAGAACCTCTTCCGACGGCACAACTGCAGGCCCTGCGAAGGTGGTTGAGAGGCGAGATCGCGATGAGGCCGGAAGAAGCCCGCGAGCGACTGGCGCGTGCCATTGACGCGCGCCAGTTGGTGGACGAACCTGCGACGCACTGGCGCGCGGTGAAGGCCTGGATCGCAGGGGACGACAACTGGGCCCAAATGGGCTTCAGGCTCGTCCTCGACTGAAACGTGGTCGTGCTCGTGCTCGTGATGGTCGTGGTCGTGCTCGTGGTCGTCGTGGTCTTCACGACGACACGGGCACCTCGATGCAAAAGAAGCAACGATCTTTTCCAGCCACTCGGAACAAGCAAGGGTGGAACAACCAATCCGCTGCGTGATCAAAATGGCTCACACATCCCTCGAACCCAACGTTGAACAGAACACGTCACGGCGCGTCAGTTCTCAGCGGCGTTCTCAGGCGCAACTTCAGGCCTACCTGCTGGCCCGGGAAACGATTCGCCGCCACAAACCTTCCGCGACGCCGTGTTTCGCACGCGACTGGCAGCCTCGCAAGCCCACGAACCAGGAGGACGAGTGCATGGGCGCGGGCATCCCCGGGCCCGGGCACGACGAGGTAAGCCCTCCTCCGCCGTCGCGCAGCACGTCCACATAAGCGTCACTCAACCCGCCAAGCGGTTCCGACTGCCGCTTGATCGGCCACGCTGGTGGCATGTCGTCGCAACACGAGTACGACCCGCCCAGCGGGTACCGCGATTTGCCGCAGGCATGCACCACCCGGCTCGTTGCCGCCCACTCGCAAGGGGCGGCTGAGACGCAGGAGGATCAACGAGTCTGAGGCGCTGGACTGGCGGCTGGATCGGCAATGTGTGCGGGGGGGCCCCGGGCAAGAGTGCGATGTGCTGGCCGTTTTAGAAACTGCAGCACTGCTCGGACGATTCGTCGGCAGACGCGGCGCGCTTGCCGCGACCTGAGCGCGCGCCGCGCACCTCTTCATCGCGAGGATGCATCGACCTCAGGTCGAAACGTGTTTCAGCTACCGTGTCCTGCTCAGCCTGTATCACGCCTCGACGCGCGTGTGGCCGGACCTTCGTCTACGACATGGTCCCCTACTCTCCAAAAGTTGGCGCAAGACACCGCGAAGCTGTGTCGGAGAAGTCCTGCATGCGAACAGGATCGGGTCTGGCGGGTTGATGCGTGTTTCAACGGCAGGATGGCCGCAAGATTCACTGGCTGGTGTGACATGAGTTCCGATACCGATCCTCGCGACCAATTTCCGCATGCCCCGCGACACGACGCCCGCGTGCGCACCGAGGGGTTTGCGTCCGGTGGGCTGGGCCAGGACATCTTCCATGCCGCCGTGCACGCCACGCGCATGCCCATGGTGGTGGCCGATCCGCGCCAACCCGATACCCCGTTGGTGTTCGCCAATGAGGCTTTCCTGGAAATGACCGGCTACTCGATCGCGGAGATCCTCGGGAAGAACTGCCGCTTCTTGCAAGGGCCGGACACCGATCCCAGTACTGTGGCCCTGATTGGCGAGGCCATCCGCGCCGAGAAGGAATTGACGGTGGAGCTATTGAACTACCGCAAGGATGGCAGCACGTTCTGGAACGCGCTTTTTCTTACGCCTGTGCGGGGTGAGAGCGGAGAGCTGCTCTACTACTTTTCGTCGCAGCTGGATGTCAGCCGTCGACGCGATGCCGAGGCGGCGCTGCGCCAGGCTCAGAAGATGGAAGCGCTGGGCCAGCTCACGGGGGGCATCGCGCACGACTTCAACAATCTCTTGCAGGTCATCACCGGCAACGCCGAGGTAGCGACAGCGCGCGCCAGGAACGCGGCGCCAGACGACGCGCTGCTCAGCCGAGCCCTTTCCAACGTGAAGGCCGCGGCGGCGCGCTCGGGCGCGCTCACTCAGCAGTTGCTCGCGTTCGCCCGCAAACAGCAGCTCCAAGGTCGCGTGGTCAGCGTCAACGACGCCATCGCCAGGACGGTCGACATGGCGGCCAGTTCCTTGCAAGGCGTGCGCGTGCAGTTGGAACTCGACCCGTCCGTCGCGAACGCGCGCCTCGACCCGTCTCAGTTCGAGACGGCGCTGCTGAATTTGCTGGTCAATGCGCGCGATGCGATGCCAGACGGCGGCCGGGTCTGGGTGCGGTCTGGCAATCTCGCGATCACCGCAGAGGACATGCGGCTGCACGGCCTTCCCGCCCCGGGCGACTATGTGACGGTGTCGGTCAGCGACGAGGGGCTGGGGATTCCCAGGCAGGCGTTGTCCCGCGTCATGGATCCCTTCTTCACCACGAAAGCCGAGCAAGGCGGCACGGGTCTGGGCCTGTCGATGGTCTACGGCTTCACCAAGCAAAGCGGCGGCATGGCAACGATCTACTCCGAGGAGCGCGCGGGCACCACGGTGCGTCTGTACTTCCCTGCGGTCGTCGATGTTCCCACCCCAACGACGTCCCAGAGTTCTTCGCGCGTGCGCGGCGGCCAGGGAGAGCTGGTCCTTGTGGTCGACGACCGGCCAGAGGTGGCCCAGACGGCCGCCGCGATGCTAGAAGCTGAAGGCTATACCTGCCTGACCGCCTACAACTCCGACGACGCGCTGATGCTCCTCAAGGACCGCTCAGACATCCGGCTGCTTCTCACCGACGTCATCATGCCCGGCAGCAAGAACGGCGTGCTGCTGGCTCAGGAGGCCCAGCTCCTGCGTCCAGCCTTGCGTGCCCTGCTCATGACCGGATTCGCCGATGGCAGTCTGGATCGCTGGGGCGGCGAGAGCTATGACATCGTGTTCAAGCCCTTCACTTCAGAGGATCTCCGGGTCCGTGTCCGGAGAGCGTTGGATAAACAGAGCTGAAAGGCAGGCGCACGAAAGCCTGCCAACGCGGCCGGCGTCGCGACACTGAGATCGAGGAAAAATCGCGATGCCGCATTCGGCATATGCGTCAGAAAAAACGGCAGCGGCGTTCTGCAAGACACTGACGGTGCGCGCGCGGTGCAAACGATCTCCCTGCCCTTCAAACTCGCCACGTCACCCGTCTCGCAGACCCTTGCCCGGGTCCCCAAAGCCCTTTGCCCATGGCTTCGACCGGCGCCTTCGCCCAACCTCCCAACCGTCCACGGCCTGGGCGCTCATGACCGGAGGATCAATGGCCGAGGTGCCGCGACGCCGCGACGCCGCGATAAGGGGAGGATATGACTGCGGAGGCGGCGACGGCTGTCGCCGCCCGCCCTTGGCGACGCGGCACCTTGCTACGCAATGCGAGGCGCGGGATAAAAGACTAACTGCGCGGGCGAGGTCGCAACTCATCGGTGATGGGCATAGCGTTTGCTGATCCGAACTCAGTCACCACGAGACCCTACGGAATCGTTGCGGGAAAAATGACATGGTCCACCCGGACAGACAGTTCGTAGCGAAGGCCGATTTGCCAACGCCACGAAAGGCGCCCTATGCACGCCAGCTCGTCGCCGTCGGCTGCCGCGCTCGTGGACTCGTTCGTCACAACGCTCAACTCGCCATCGTCGTTTCGGAGCATCGCGATGCAACGCAAAGCCACATCCGTCTACGTCCCGCTGCATCAGTTGGTGCTGCTGTTCCCGCTGTTCCCGCTGTGCGGCTCTGTCTTCTTCGACTGGCTTGCCATCGCCATGGGCAGCGCCGCGTTCGCCGTCGTGGCCTTCTACCTGATCGCGGGCGGCTTGATTGGCGGCGTGATCGCCGTGCCATTCGGACTCATCGACTGGTTCTCCATGCCCACGGCACGACCAGCGCCGAGCGTCGCACGCTTTCTCGCGGGCGCCAACGTGATGGCGCTGATGCTGTTCGCCGGAAGTTGGGTGCTGCGCGAGCCCGCGCCACTCTCACCGCCTTGGCAGGCATACGCGCTCGCGTGGGCAGGCGCGCTGGCGTCGTTGCTGACCGCCTGGCTGGGGGGAGACCTGCAGGGCCGTCGCAGTCCCTTCATCGGTTGCACCGACGGCTCTGCACCGGGTGATCACGCACGTAGCCTCGTGGCCAGGGAACCATCGCCGGTGGGGAGGTTCAAAGTGCCAGAGAACCAGTAATGACGGATGGTACGAAACGGTAATGCTGTGGATGCAGCAGAAACTTGGCGCCTTCATGCCGCGGTGCGGTGATGACGTGGCATGGTGAGCGATCCCGCTGGGCCGCCGCCAGCCACCAAGGGCGAGACGACTTGGACAGCAGGACGTGGTCGCCGCGCTCGTCGGGCCCATGGCCGCTATCCCCGCTACCCCACCGCTACCCCACCGCGACCACCAACGCAACTCCACGCAAGGCACAGGATGCGACGCCAGTGGCCAAGCAACGGCTAGCATCACGACACGACATTTTTGACGACTCGACGGCACTATGGACTCGGCAACTACCGCCCTGGTGAGCAGCGAAGACGAACGGCTCGGGCGCTTCATCTCGTCAGTGACCGATTACGCGATCTACATGCTGACACCGGAAGGCACCGTGGCGAGCTGGAACGCAGGCGCCCAGCGTTTCAAGGGCTACCAGCCGGCGGAAATCATCGGTGAGCACTTCTCACGGTTCTACACCGATGAAGACCGGGCCAGCGGCCTTCCCCAGCGAGCTCTTGAGCAAGCAGTGCAAACGGGAAAGTTCGAGGCCGAAGGCTGGCGAGTGCGCAAGGACGGGAGCCGGTTCTGGGCCAGCGTGATCATCGACCCGGTGCGCTCGAGCAGCGGCGAGCTGCTCGGCTTTGCGAAGATCACGCGCGACATCACCGAGCGCCACATCGCGCAGCTTGAACTCGAGCGTGCCAAGGAAGCGCTTTTTCAGGCGCACAAGATGGAGGCGCTTGGTAAGGTGACCGGCGGCGTCGCGCACGACTTCAACAATCTGCTCAGCGTCGTGGTCAACGGTTTGGCGGTGCTGCGCAAGAGCGGCGCGCTGGCTGCAGAGGTCAAGCTGCTCGACTCGATGGAATTGGCCATCGACCGCGGGGTTCGCCTGGTGCAGCAGTTGCTGGCGTTTGCCAAACAGCAACCCGTGGAGAAATCCGCTCGACAACTGAGTCGGGTGATCTCCTCCTTCGAGGCGGTACTGCGCCGCGCCGGAACCCATCACGCCGTGCTGGCGCTGTCACTCCAGCCAGATCTCCCGCACGTGCTGGTGGACACGACGCAGTTCGAGACGGCGCTGCTCAATCTGGTGGTCAATGCCTTCGATGCGACGCCCCCGGGCGGTCGCATCGTCGTGAGCACCGGCACGGCTGACCTGGCGCGCGAACAGGTGGGGACGTTGCCAGCGGGCCGCTACGTCACGCTCGCAGTCACCGACAACGGACAGGGCATGAGCTGGGCCACCCGCCAGCGCGCCATCGAGCCCTTCTTCACGACGAAGGGCCCGGGCAGGGGCTCGGGCCTGGGCTTGAGCCAGGTATTTGGCATGGTGCAGCAAAGCGGCGGGGACATGCAGATCGAGTCGGCCGAAGGCGCTGGCACCACGGTTACGCTTTACTTCCCCGCGTTGACATCCGGGTTCGAGGCCGAGGCGTCCAGTCAGTCCGAAACCGTGCTGGTGGTTGATGACCAGCCGGAAGTCCTGGACGTCACGTCCGAACTCTTCCGCACACTCGGGTTCGAGGTGCTCTCGGCCGACTCCGGTGAGCATGCCCTTGAGGTGCTTGAGCGCGCGCCAAGGGTGGACCTGCTCTTCAGCGATGTGCGGATGAGAGGCATGACCGGCATTGAGTTGGCACGTCGGGCGGTCGAGGCCGCGCCGCATCTCCGCGTGATCCTGGTCTCGGGTTTCGCGGGCCAGCAAGGCCCTCCCTCCTCGGACGGACGGCTGGAAGGTTTTCACTTCATGACCAAGCCCTACAAACTCAACGACGTCATCCGCAAACTGCGAGCCCTCGGCTGAGTCCGCGCTGCGCGCTTGGATGACTTTTTGTCGGAGAGCATGCCGCCCTTGGCAGCGCCAGGCTAATGCGTCAGTGGAAGATGATGGCCTTCGCGGCCTTCGCGGCCTTCGCGGCCTTCGCGGCCTTCGCGGGTGTCGCGGGTGTCGCGGTCGGTCGTGCCAGCGATCTAGGGCATGACTGGTGTTCCCGTATCGGGATTCCCAACGTCGCCTCACGCCGGCTCAACTGACGGCATTCGCACTGTTCGCTGTCACCGGGCAGTGGCGTGGCCCGCCCGCAGCAAGGATGGCGGGCCATCAGTCACAGCGACCAAGGTGCGCCACTGGTGCCCGTGCCGCGTTTGCGCTGCCGGTCGGCATGCCGAGTACAGAGGCGCAACACACCGATTTGCGCTGTGGAGGGGCATGTCGGTCTTCGAGCGCGCCAACAAGCTCCGGTTTGGGGGCGTCACGCCGTGCTGACGTTGGTCAAGACGCCGTCCAGGCGAAGCCGGGTCAGCTGATCGCCGTCCCCGAGTATCCAGGTACGGTGGCTGAGCTTAGTCTCCGACACCAACCCTGGCAGGCAACGCGTTGGTCGCTGATTGATCGTTCTTTCCACCTGGTTGCTGCTCATCGGCGCGTTGCCAGTCTGGGAACACCGCCTTGTGGACCGTGCGTGCGATGCACGTCTGCAGGCCTGGGCGCCGGCGTGTCGCGATGCTGGTGGCCGCGCTTTGATCGCCCGTAGGCGCTGGCGCGATCTTCCGGCTGGACCGATGACAACTGGCAAAGCACCCGCGAGAAGGGGTCACGCGATTCCGCTGCACGTGATAGCTGCCCGGGCGCCCACCGCGCCCCCTGGGCGCTCCAGGGGGCCGGAAAAGATGGGGTAGCCGGGCTGGACGGGCGGACGCCTCCGCTTCGCGGCGCCTCAGCCCTGTTTCTTTCCCATTTACCCCACCGGGGTCGTAGGTCGGATCACACCTTGGGCGGATCTGTCTCGCGCTCGAAATGACGGTGTGTGCCCAGTTCGGCAATCAGCGCCCGCGCGCCGTCGACAGAGGACGTTTCGACGATGACGCCGGGCGCGTGGGCACTGGCGAGCGCGGCTGCTTTCTCATGGTCCGCTGCGATGTCTCCCGCACGGCCTTCCGTACGGTTTTCCGCCCCATCCTCCGTGCCCGCGCCGGCGTCCAGTGCCGGCCCCAGGCCCGAGGCGCGCAGCAGCGTCACGCCTGCCCCCAGCGCCAGGATCGGCTTGCAGTGCCGGAACTGATCGCGGACGAACTCAAACACGTGCGCGTCCTGCAGCAGCGCGTGGATACCGGCCTCTCCGTCGGGAACCACCAGTGCGTCGAACAGGAATCCCGGCTCGTTCTCCAGCGACACGTCCGCCTGCAGCTCCACGCCGTCGGCCGTCTGCACCGGACCAATGCGCGGTGCGGCAAAGCGCGGCACGGCCCCCGCTTCGAACAGGGCGGCATGCACCTCGCTGGCGGACTGACCCAAGACGCCGTCGGCGACAAGGATCACAACCTTGCGGCCGGCCACGGAGCCGTCGCCCGGGCGCGCCATCAGCGACAACGTGGGCGAGTGCGTCACCTCAGGTTCGGGCGGCTGCTCGATGGCCAGCGGTGCGGGGTCGGGCAGCGGCATGTTGAGGCCCTGCGCGATCTTTGTCGCAAGTTCTTCCGACGCGTTACGCAGCGAAGCCAGCATCCGCGTGCGGATGGCCGGCACGGTGACCTTGCTCAGTTCAAAACGGAAGGCCGCGGCGATGTGCGCCTGCTCGGCAGGCGTCTGGCTCTCGTAGAAGAGCCGCGCCTGGTTGTAATGCTCGGCAAAGAGTTCGGGCTTGGCGCGCACCTTGGCCTGCTCGTCTCGGCCCTGCTGCCGCGCCGCCACCGAGGTGAAGCCCTGCGCAGCGCCTGCCTGGAACGGACAGCCGCCCGCCAGCGAGTTGGGCTCATAGGACACGCGTCCGCGCGGGATGGCCTGGCGATGCATGCCGTCACGCTGGTTGTTGTGAACCGCGGCGACCGGCGCGTTGATCGGGAGCTCGTGGAAGTTGGGTCCTCCAAGACGACTGATCTGCGTGTCCACGTAGGAGTGGATGCGCCCGGCCAGCAGCGGATCGTTGCTGAAATCAATGCCCGGGATCACATGGGCGGCGCAGAACGCGACCTGCTCGGTTTCGGCAAAGAAGTTGTCCGGGTTGCGGTTGAGCACCATGCGCCCCACGGGACGCAACGGCACGAGCTCCTCCGGCACGATCTTGGTTGGGTCCAGGATGTCGAAGCTGAAGCCCTCGGCCTGTTCTTCGGTGAAGACCTGCACGGCCAACTCATACTCAGGATAGGCGCCTGCTTCGATGCGCTCCCAGAGGTCGCGTCGGTGGAAGTCCGGATCGGCGCCGGAGATCTTCACGGCCTCGTCCCACACCAGCGAATGCGTGCCGGCCTTGGGCGTCCAGTGGAACTTCACGAATACCGAGTCGCCCGCGTCGTTCACTAGCCGGAAGGTGTGCACGCCAAAACCCTGCATGGTCGCGTACGAGCGCGGGATCGCGCGGTCGCTCATCACCCACATCAGCATGTGCGTGGACTCTGGCATCAGCGAGACGAAGTCCCAGAAGGTGTCGTGGGCGCTGGCGGCCTGCGGCATCTGGTGATGTGGCTCGGGCTTGACCGCGTGGACCAAGTCAGGAAACTTCATCGCGTCCTGGATGAAGAAAACCGGCATGTTGTTGCCCACCAGGTCCCAGTTGCCCTCGTCGGTGTAGAACTTGACGGCGAATCCGCGCACGTCGCGCGCGGTGTCCTTGCTGCCGCGCTCGCCTTGCACGGTGGAAAAGCGCACGAACACCGGCGTGCGCTTGCCCGCCTCCTTGAACGGCGCGGCCTTGGTGAGGTCCGTCAGCGCTTCGTAGGCCTCGAAGAAGCCGTGCGCGCCGGACCCTCGCGCATGCACGATGCGTTCGGGGATGCGCTCGTGGTCGAAGTGGGTGATCTTCTCTCGGAGGACGAAATCTTCCAGCAGCACCGGCCCGCGCGGGCCGGCCTTGAGCGAATTCTGGTTGTCGGCGATGCGCACGCCCTGGTTGGTCGTGAGCGCCTGGCCCGAGGAATCGACGCGCACGCGGTCCATCGAGGCGATGGTGGCGTTGCGCCCTTCCGGGGCCTGCGTGCCCACCTTCTCACTCGTCTGCGATTCGGACAAGGTGCTGCCCAGCGGCAGTCGCGACGCGGCAGAGGCAGTCCCCCCGGCAGGTGGCCGTACACCGTTGTCGAAACCGTGTTCAGCGGCCTTAGTGGCATTGAATGGGAGCGAGGCGGCCAGTTCCTGCGTGTGCGCCACCTTCTGAACGGCGAGGTCGGCGCCATCCGGCGGCGCCGAGGTGGGCGACGACGGCCCGCTGTCGGTGTTCCTGGCCGCGGCCTTTGCGGCCGAGTCCTTCGATGGCTTGCTCAGGCTGTCATCCTTGCCAGGACGTCGCGTCGAGTCGGTGGGCTTGCTGGGCGGTTTAGGCATGTCGGTTCCCGATGTGGCGTTGAAGGTCCACTGCGTAGCACCCGGCGTTCCCGCCCCGAGAGGTCGTCATGCGGTCGAACCCGCAAGTCGGCAAGTCGGCATAGGCGCGCTGCAACGCTCCGACGCGATGTCGGCCCGATGACGCGCGGCAATGCCTGAACGCAGTCTGCAAACGGTGCCGAACGCCCTCGCCGCATGACCGGCCGCATGACCAATTAAATGACCCGGCGAATTCGAGCGAAGTCTGATCGCCAGGTCTGGAATCGACGTCTGACGCCCCGATAAACCTCTCAAGGCATCGCCACATCCCGAAGCCGGCCGCCTGTCAGGGACCCGAGAAGGGCATCCAACTCTACCGACGCGGCGGCCAACCGCGCCGCCGCGAGGCCTCAAGTGCCAGGCGACGCCGGGAATGACACGGCGAAGATCGTTCCGTCTTCGACAGACGACGTCACTTCCACCCGCCCATCATGGGCCGCGGCGATCGCCTTGACGATGAAAAGTCCCAGGCCTACGTTGCGCTGTGCGCTGCCGGGCGTCTCGCCCCGCACCATGGGCTCGAACACCGCGGTGAGCATGTTGGCCGGAATGGGATTGCCGAAGTTGTGCACGGCGAGGCGTGCCGTGCCCTCCTCCACCAATGAGCTCACGGTGACATCGCGCGTTGGATCGCCGTAGGCCATCGCGTTGCTCACCAGGTTTCCCAGCAGCTGAGACAGCCGGTCGCCATCGGCGTACGCCTGAGCCGCCCCTTCACCCCTGTGTCGCAGCCCCCTGCCGGGATAAGCCAGGGCGAGTTCCTCGACCGCCTTCTCGGTCACGAGATGGACGTTCGTCATCTCGCGGGACACCGACAGCCCGTTCCCGACCCGCGCGACCGTGAAGTCCAGCAAGTCATCCACCAGGCGGCGCGAGCGTTCCGCGGCGCGCGTGATGTTGGCAAGCATCCGCTGGGCCTGTTCCTCGCTGAGATCGACGCCCCGCGTGCTCAGCGCCTTGGCAGCCATCAGCACGACCGACAGAGGATTGCGCAGATCATGGCTGACGATGCCCACCATCTGTTCTGCGAACAGCGCACGATCCTTTTCGAACACCACGAGGCTGTCGGCGCGCTTGCGCGCGGCCAGCAACTCCTTCTCATAACGGTTGCGGTCCTCCGCGATGAACGCGCAGACCTCGTCGAAGGTGCCCGCATCGGCTGTCCGGCGCATCACGTTCAAAATCATCGGGAGCCGTCGGCCGTCCTTGGCCTTCACGTCGAACTTGACCTCCGAGATCGACCCCTGCATCTGCAGCATGGGCAACCAATGGGTCTGGTGAAAGATGCGCGCGCCTACCGTCAGCAATTCCTGGAGCTTCTTCGCGCCCACGAGCTCCGCGGCGCTCATGCCGATCCAGCGACAGAAGGTCGCGTTGACACGCACGATGGTGCCGTCCATACGCGTCACCAGCAGCCCGCAGGGCATCTCCTCGAGCAGTTGTTCGGCATCGCGAGGCGCAGCCTGTTCCCCGGACATGACGCTCAGTAATCGATGGAGGCGAGGAACTCGTCCATGGCCTGCGCGCTGGCGCCGGGGACGCTCAGGTGCGGACAGTGCCCAGTGTTGTCGACCACACGCAACATCGCGTGGGGTAAGTGGGCTTTCAGATACTGACCCACCACCAACGGGGCCACGAAGTCGTCAGTCGACTGCACGATGAGCACGGGCGCGGTCAGCTTGTCCAGATCGGCACGGTTGTCCGCAGTGAAGGTCACCCTCGCGAACTGCTTGGCGATCTCCGGGTCGGTCCGGCAAAAGCTTGCGGTGAGTTCGTCGGCGAGCTGCGGCTGCTCGGGGGCGCCCATGATGGCTGGCGCCATACTGCCCGCCCACCCCAGGTAGTTGGCCTCCAGGGTCTCCAGCAGCGAATCGATGTCCGCCCTGTCGAAACCACCGACGTAGGTGTCGTCGTTGATGTAGCACGGGGACGGCCCAAGCATGATGTGTCCGGCGAACTTCTCGGGACCGCGGATCCCCGCGAGCAGCCCGATCATGGCGCTCACCGAGTGTCCGACGAGCACGACCGGCGAGTCCGCCACTGCGTCGATGACCTCCAGGAGGTCGCTCGCGTAACCGTCTAGCGAACCGTACTTTTTTCGATCGTAGGCCGACAGGTCTGACCGCCCGCTGCCCACGTGATCGAAAGTGACGGTCTTATAGCGCGCGCTGTACTGCGGCGCGAGCAGGCGGAACATGTTCTGGTCGCAACCGAAGCCGTGCGCGAACACCAAAGTCCTGTCGCCTGCGCCATGGATGCTCACGCTGTTTCGCTTCAAGACCGACATGCTGCACTCCAAAACGGTTGAGCGCTCGCAGTACCGGATCGAACGCAAAGAGACACTCAAAATTATGCCCGACGTCCATCGAGCGTCACCTTCGATCGTCGACGCGCCCTCTCTTTGGACCCACGGGTCCCGTCGACATCGCTCAGGGTCGCGGCATCAATCGATCCAACCGCTCGAGGCTTTGGGGCAACGCGCGCGCGATGATGTGACGCTTGCTGGCTCGCCAATTGCCGTTTGACGACGATGCAACCAAGAATTCTTGTCGTTGATCCCCTGGCGGACCTGGTGCACGCGCTGACGGCCCTGCTCAGCGCAAGGGGGTGGTCGGTCGAGGCGGCCGGCTCACTGGTCGAAGCGCTGGCAAAAGTCGATCGTTTTGAACCTCACGTGGTTCTGGTGGGCGTGGAGACCCCGTTGGAAGTCGGCATCGCATTCGCTACGCGGGTTCGGGCGCTTCACGACGGCAGCGTCCTCCTTGTGGGCATGTCCGCCTGGAGCCCGGGGGTGGTGCGGGACCGCGGACCCGACCTGTTCGATCGGATATGCCACAAGCCGCTCACTGATGAAGGAATTGAACAGATCGAGGAAGTCGTCCGTCGTAGGTTCGACGGCGTGAGCTTCAGTGCATGCCGGGACTGAGTCTTTGGCGTGCCACACATTGACAGGTGGTGATCCACCACGCCTACGTGCGACTCCAATGGGTTGATGAGTGCCTGCCATCGCAGCCATGGCAGACCGCGCACCGCCTAAAGCGCAGACCATCGTGGTGATGCCAAAGGGCGCGTTGCTCCAAGCCCACCGCACCTGCGCGGGCTGGCGCGAATGTGATACTGCGACGCAACGCCTTGTCGCGACCGGTGCCCCGCTGAAAGTCTTTCCATGACCACCCCTCCCTTGCCGCAGCAATCCGTGGCCCATGTATCGAACGAAGCGAAGGAGGCGAACGAAGCGCTGTTGAACCTGGCGGTCGAGGTCGCCGACATCGGGTTGTGGGACCTCGATCTCGTGACCGACCGGCTCGAGTTCTCGCCATGCATGCGACGTATGTTCGGGTTGACGCCACACGAGCCGATCACGCGCGAGCGATTCCGCGCCATGCTCCACCCCGACGACCGGGAGCGCGTGATGCAGGCCGTCGCGTCGGCGCAGGATTCGCATCGTCGGCCCGCTTACGAGGTCGAGTATCGGGTCGTCAGCGCCAGCGCCGGCGACGTGCGCTGGGTCGCCGCCAAAGGCCGGGGCGTCTTCGACGCTGCAGGCCGTTGCGTGCGCCTCTTGGGCGCCGCGCTGGACATCACGCAACGCAGGCACGCGCAGGAGCAGCAACACCAGACCTCCGAGCGGCTAGCGCTGCTGGATCTGATCGGCCTGGCGACCCGCACCGTCACTGACGCGGCGCAGGTGATGCAGCTGACCGCTCGCATCCTTGGCGAGCACCTGGGAGCGACACGGTGCGCCTACGCCGATGTGGAGCCCGACAACGACCGATTCACGATCCGCGCCGACTGGTCACTCCCCGGCGTTGCGTCCAGCGCCGGCACCTACTCGCTGGACCTGTTCGGTCCGCAAGCGACATTCAAACTGCGCCGTGGCCAGCACCTGATCGTCAACGACGTGGACCGCGAGCTCGGCGACGAGGGCGGCGGCCGGATGTTCAATGCGATCGGCATCAAGGCCATCATCTGCGCCGGGCTCGTGAAGGGCGGCAAGCTCGTGGCGATGATGGCCGTGCATCAGGCCACGCCGCGCGAGTGGAGCGAGCACGACGTCCGTGTGGTCGGTGAGGTCGTGGACCGCTGCTGGGCCCACATCGAGCGGGTGCGCACGTCGGCCATGCTGCTGGAACAGGACCGTCGCAAGGACGAATTCCTGGCCACCCTGGCGCATGAGTTGCGCAACCCGCTTGCCCCGCTGATGTACGCCACCACCATCTTGCAGAAAGTGGACGACGCAGTCCGGCGCGACCGCGCGCTGGCGGTGATCGAACGTCAGACCGGTCAGCTGGCGCGCCTGATCGACGACCTGCTCGACGTGTCGCGCATCAACCGAGGTCTGGTCGAGCTCAAACGTCAACCGAACCCTATCGCGCCTTTGCTGCATCAGGCGTTGGAGGCCTCCAAACCCGCGCTGGACGCGGCCGGCCACCGGGTGAGCGTAAGCGTCCCTGACGAGACGGCCGTGGCCGACGTCGATCCCGCGCGCATTGTCCAGGCCGTCACGAACCTCCTCAACAACGCCGCCAAGTACACCCCGGACGGCGGCCAGGTGCGGCTGAGCGCTTGGGTGGAGGGCGATCGGATCGTGGTGGAGGTGGCAGATAACGGCATCGGCATTCCGTTGCAGGATCAGAGCAAGGTATTCCAGCTCTTCACCCAGCTCGCCCATGCTGGCATGCGATCGCAGGGCGGTCTAGGCATCGGGCTTTCGCTGGTCAAGCGCTTGGTGGAGCTGCACGGTGGCCAGGTGAGCGTGCACAGCGACGGGTTGGACGAAGGCAGCACTTTCCGGATCGAGCTTGCGCGAATGCCCGCCCCGACGCACGCCGAGAGTCCCAACGCCGTGCACGCCGTAGACATCGTTCACGCCGTTCACGCCGCCCAAGCTGCCCAGCCAGCCCATCATGGCAAAACGGCCCAAACCGCCCAGACCTCGCAGACCACCCAAATTGCCCACACCGCCCCAATCTCCCACAGCGCCCAAGCCCATGCGCCCGGCAGCCTCTCTACCGGTACCGCAAGCGCGGTGCGCATCCTTGTCGTCGAAGACAACAAGGACGGCTTGGCCACCTTGCTGGAATTGCTGACGGCGCACGGCCACGACGCGCGCGGCGCATCCACGGGTCCCCAGGCCCTTCGCCTCGTACGGTCCTGGCGCCCTGACATCGTATTGTTGGATCTGGGATTGCCACTGATGGACGGCTACGAGGTGGCGATGCGTCTGCGACAGGACACCGGCCTGATCGGCGTTCGACTCATCGCACTCACCGGCTGGGGCGCGCAACGCGATCGGGAGCGAACGGCGCAGGCAGGTTTCGATGCGCACCTGACCAAGCCCGTGGCGCCCGCCCGGCTGCTTGCCGCCATCGGCGAATGGATGTCTTCCACTGCGGCGCCGCCGCAGTGAGCGCCATCGTGGGCAGGGCGTGGTCCGAGACACCGGCGCGGTCAACTTCAAGGCAACGAGAGTGCGCGAACGCCGGCCACGACCAAGCGGGCCAACCGCAGCGACCGGCCAGCCAACCTCTCCCCTGGCCAACAACGTCAGGCGCGCCCGTCCTTCACCTATGACTTTTGACCAGGGCTCTACACCTGAGTCTATATGAGCGACATTGCCAGCCCGCCAAGGCGGCTAACCCGCCCATCTGCCATCGGCCGTGTGGAAATGACCCACCTCGGTCCACGCCTGCACGGACGCCGGCACATCGAACGCGGCTGCCAGCGCGCTGACGGCGTCCTGGGCGCCGTCGAAGGACTCACCCCAAGGCATGTGATCGATGCAGACTCGCCATCTACCGCTGATGCGTTGCTTGACGGTGAACGTCCCGCTCGGGCACTGAAAGACGTATGAGACGGTGTCCAACTCCATGGCGAGCCTCCTCCCTGCCAGATCCGCGAGCTCGCTCGGCGGGCCCGCTGCCGCGCGTTGATGTTAGTACTCCGGATGCCACCCCGAATGCTCATCGCTACGGTCATTCTCGTAGGCCCACACGGTGGCGCACACGGAGCAAGTGAACTCGGTCAGATAGACGCTTCCGCTGGACGTCGGCTCCCTGGTGGTCTTGCCTTCGACAAGGAATGCGTGACCCGGTTCGCCCCGCTTGTTTTTGAGGATTGCCGAGCAGTCACTGCACATGGCCATCGGAGCCTCCAGGGGTGCGGAGGGAGTATGCGCCTTTGAAAGGCGAGTGCTCAGGCGTTACAGCCGGCGTCATGAATTCACAGCGCTGCGCCAGGGTTGACCCTCGCTTCGCCGCGCCGCTCCCTCCCGAAGTCGTCCCAGGCGCTCCGCCTGAAGGCAGCGCCCGCAACGCGACCCCGAGTGGGCGGAACCGTGCTCAGCGCCGCGATGACCTCGCTACGGTGCGAGGGTGCAAGGGTGACGGGCGGCCCCTCCGATGTTCAGGCACACGGGTTGCTGTCCAATGCCAAAGCCAGCGGGATGCGTGCTCCCATCCCCGTTCGCACATCCGCTGCAGAATTTCCAAAGGAGATATCCATGTCTGACGACAAGAGTAAGACCGGTGGGCAAGACCGCAAGCGCATCAACGTCAGCGAGGACTATGAACTTCGCGACTGGGCTGCAAAGTTCGGCGTAACCACACAGCAACTCAGGGACGCGGTTGCCCAGGTGGGTGACCGCGCCGCCGAAGTTGAGCAGTACTTGAAGTCAGCCAAACGGTGATGTCGTGCGGGTCGCGACATGGAACGTCAACAACGTTGTTCGGCGTCTCGACCTTCTCCTCGACTGGCTCGACCGCACCCAGCCTGATGTCGTCGCACTTCAAGAGCTGAAAACCGTCACCGAGCGCTTCCCTTCCGATGCTTTGCGCGAGGCCGGGTACGAATCCCTGGTCGTCGGTCAGAAGACCTGGAACGGCGTCGCGCTACTGGCTCGCGGCCATGACATCGTGGAGGTGGCCCGCAAGCTGCCGGGGGATGCCAAGGACCTCGAGGCGCGATATGTAGAGGCCGCCATCAACGGCGTCCTCTTCGGATGCCTGTATCTGCCCAATGGCAACCCGCAGCCCGGCCCCAAGTTCTCCTACAAGTTGAAGTGGTTCGAGAGACTGCGCAAGCGCGCCGAAGCCCTCTGGGCCTCGGGCGAGCCCGTCGTGCTCCTTGGCGACTGGAACGTTGTGCCGACCGAGGCGGACATCTACCAGACCGAGTCCTATCGAGACAACGCGCTCGTCCAGCCCGAGTCGCGTGACGCGTTCGCAAGCATCCTCGCCCAAGGCTGGACCGACGCGCTCAAGCAGGTCTTCCCCACCAACACGCCGTACACGTTCTGGGACTACATGCGCAAGCGCTGGGAACGAGACGCCGGCCTTCGCATCGACCACATCCTCGTCAGCGCCAAGCTCAAGGTTTTGGATGCCGGCGTCGACAAGGAGGAGCGCGGGAAGGAAGGTCCGAGCGACCACGCGCCAGTGTGGGCCGAGCTCAAGCTCGGGCGGGGGACGAAGGCGGCGAAGGTGGCGAAGGCGACGAAGGCGGCGAAGGTGGCGAAGGTGGCGAAGGTGGCGAAGGAAAAGGCTACCGCGAAAGCAGCCACGCCCACCGCCAAATCCACCGCGAAGTCCACTGTCAAAGCCACTGCCGAGCCAAGTGGTTGCGCCACTGTCAGCCCCATGACCAAGGCAACTACCAGCGCCGCCAAGGCCGCCAAGGCCGCCAAGGCCACCAAGGCCGCCAAGGCCACCAAGGCCACCAAGGCGATCATCGACGAGCAGGTCGCTGGCGACGAGCCCGCGCCGCTTGAGCGCTACAACGCCAAGCGCAACTTCAGCATCACCGCCGAGCCGGCCGGCGTGGTGCCGCGCCATCGCGCGAAGGCCAAGGGCGCACTGCAGTTCGTCATCCAGAAGCACTGGGCCAGTCACCTCCACTACGACTTCCGCCTGGAGCTCGGCGGCGTGATGGTGAGCTGGGCTGTGCCCAAGGGGCCCTCCTACGACCCCGCCATCAAGCGCATGGCCATCCACGTCGAGGACCACCCCATCAGCTACAACACCTTCGAAGGAGAGATACCCAAGGGGCAGTACGGCGCAGGCACCGTCATCATCTGGGACCGCGGCACGTGGGAACCGGTGGGCGATCCCGGCGAAGGGCTGGCCAAAGGCAAGCTCATCTTCAAGATGCACGGCGAGAAGCTGGCCGGACTCTGGGAGCTCGTGAGAATCGGCAAGCCAGGCGACAAGAAGCCGCCGTGGCTGCTGTTGAAGAAGCGCGACGCCTGGGCCAGGCCGCTCGCCGACTACGACGTCATCACCGCGCTGCCCGACAGTGTCGTCGCGACGCCGCTCGGCCTGATCGAGGAGCGAGACCCCCGAGCAGCGCCGGTCTCCACGGCGACCGCCAGCGACACGGCGCAACCAGACCTCGCGAACGCGAAGAAGGCGCCCCTCCCGCTCACGCTGGCGCCACAGCTGGCGACCCTGGCGAGCGCCCCTCCCGCCGACGCAGGCTGGCTCGCCGAGAGCAAGTACGACGGCTACCGAATCCTTGCACGCATCGCCAAGGGCACGGCGCAGCTCTTCACGCGCAACGGCAACGATTGGACCGCCAAGCTGCGCAGCGTCGCCAGTGCCGTCGAGGCGCTGGGCATCGACACCGCGTGGCTGGACGGCGAGATCGTCGTCATGAATGACCGGGACGTCCCCGACTTCAACGCGCTTCAGAACGCCATCGACAACTCGGGCACCGAATCCATCGTGTACTACGTCTTCGACGTGCCCCACCTCGGAAGACAGGATCTGCGCGCCGTGCCCTTCGACAGCCGGCGCAAGGTCCTCCAAGCCCTCCTTGAGGACCGTGCCTCCGAGCGAGTACGTCTCAGCCGGACGTTCGATGCGCCCGCGTCGCGGCTGCTCGCCGCCGCCTGTCAGATCGGCCTTGAGGGCGTGATGCTCAAACGGGCCGACGCCCCCTACACGTCCGGCAGAACGCAGACCTGGCTCAAGCTCAAGTGCCAACACCGCCAGGAGTTCGTCGTCGTGGGATTCACCGATCGCACCAACGCCAGCGGCGAGGTCGGCAATCTGACCCTCGGGTACTACGAGGACGGTGTGCTGAAGCACGCCGGCGCGGTCGGTACCGGCTGGAGTTCCAGCGCCGGACGCGAGATGCACACGCAGCTCGAGCAGCTCGAGGTCAAGACGCCCACGGTCGACCCGGCCGCAGCCAAGCCGGGTCGATGGTCGAAGCGGTCTGCCGGCGCGCAGCGCTGGGTGAGGCCAGAGATGGTCGTGGAAGTGGCTTTCGCCGAATGGACGCCGGACGGCTCGGTACGACACGCCACCTTCCGCGGCGTTCGCACCGACAAACCAGCGTCCAGCATCGTGCGGGAGGACGCCACCGCGGTGAAGCCGACAACCGAGACGTCCAACACCGCTAGCACCACCAACGCCACCCACACCACCAAGAGCGCAACGAGCGCAAAGGGCGCAAAAACCGCAAATGGCGCCAAGGGTTCAGAAGCCTCCAAGGGCGGCGCGGCGGTCAGCGTCAAGGTGAGCCATCCCGAGCGCGTCATCGACAAGTCCACCGGCATCACCAAGGTCGAGCTGGTTCGTTACTACGAGTCCATCGCGCAGTGGATGCTGCCCCACCTGAAGGACCGTCCGGTCTCGCTGGTCAGGGCCCCTCAAGGCATCGAGGGACAGCTCTTCTTCCAGAAGCACTCGGAGGCCAAAATGCCCGGGATGACCGAGCTGGACGCGGCGCTCTGGCCCGGCCACGATGCACTGCTCGCGGTGAATTCCGCGCAGGCGCTGGTCAATGCCGCCCAGTTCAACACGATCGAGTTCCACACCTGGAACTCCAAGTCTGGCCGCATCAACCTTCCCGACCGGGTCATCTTCGACCTCGACCCCGGCGAAGGCGTCACCTGGGCGCACGTTCAGGAAGCCGCGGTGCTGACCAAGGACTTCCTTGAGCAGCTCGGTCTGCAGGCCTGGTTGAAGACCTCGGGCGGCAAGGGTGTGCACGTCGTGGTCCCCCTGGCTCCCAAGCTCGAGTACGACGCGGTGAAGGCGTTCTCCCAAGCCGTCGTGCAGCACATGGCCAGGGTGATCCCCAGCCGGTTCGTCGCCAAGTCAGGAGGCTCCAACCGCGTGGGCAAGATCTTCATCGACTACCTGCGCAACGGCCACGGCCAGACCACCGCCGCGGCGTTTTCCGCCCGCGCAAGACCCGGCCTGGGCGTATCGATGCCGGTGTCGTGGGAACAGCTCCCCGAACTGAAGGGTGGCGCCCAGTGGACCATCGCCACGGCGCGTGAGTACCTCACCTTCCAGAAATCCGACCCTTGGGCCGACTACTGGAAGAGCAGGCAGACCCTGACCAAGGCCATCCGGTTGCTCAACGCGACATAAGCCCCTCCCCCACCCTCAACTGGAGCCGCGATGGCGACCAAAAAGACAGCAGCCTCCGACCAGCGCAAGTCAAGTTCGCGTTCCATCTGGAAAGGCGCCATCTCCTTTGGCCTGGTCCATGTGCCGGTCTCGCTG
This sequence comes from uncultured Burkholderiales bacterium, assembly GCA_966211105.1. Classification (GTDB taxonomy): domain Bacteria; phylum Pseudomonadota; class Gammaproteobacteria; order Burkholderiales; family Burkholderiaceae_C; genus Roseateles. Next base: position 8,350 of record CBIHMU010000043.1, on the reverse strand, counting down.
CACACGGCCACCGAGGAACAGGAGGTCGACTTCGACTGGCTCGACAAACGAACCATGGACCCAGTCGGCTACAAGCGCATCAACAAGCGCACCGGCAAGGAAATCGACAAGGACAACATCGTCAAGGGGGTGAAGCTGGAGGACGACAAGTACGTCGTGCTCTCCGACGAGGAAATCAAGGCCGCGTATCCCAAGCGCACGCAAACCATCGCCATCGAGACCTTCGTCAAGGCAACGGACGTCTCCTTCGTCTACACCGAACGGCCCTACTACCTGGCGCCCGAGGGCAAGGCCGACCGCGTCTACGCGCTGCTTCGCGAGTCGTTGGCCAAGGCCGGGGTCATCGGCATCGCACGCTTCGTCTTGCACAACAAGGAGCATCTGGCCGCACTGATCCCGGCCGGCCCGGCGCTCATGCTGGGGACGCTGCGCTGGGCCAATGAAGTGCGCTCGCCCGAGGCCTTGGACCTGCCCAAGGTGGGAGCGAACGCGAACAGCCTGAAGCCGGCGGAACTGAAGATGGCGCAACAGCTCATCGAAGAGATGACCTCCGTGTGGAAGCCGGGGGACTTCAAGGACGACTTCACCGGCGCCATCCGCGCGTTGATCCAGAAGAAGGCCAAGGCGGGCAAGACAGCCACGGTGGAACCGTTCGAGGAGGCCCCCGACCTCGGCAGCTCCAACGTCGTCGACCTCAGCGAGTTGCTGCGACAGAGCCTGGGCGGCAAGTCCAAAGGCAAGACGGCGCCTGCCGCGGCGCCGGCGAAGAAGGCAGCCGCCAAGAAGGCCACGCCCGCAAGGAAGGCAGCCTCAGCGACGAACCGGACCAAGAAGGCGGCCTGAACAGCTCAACGGGGCGGCGAATTTCAACCCTGCGACCTTCAAGAGATCTCCGAGGGATCATTGAGGGCTGTTGTCGACCGTTTCTCGGAGCTGAGCCCCGTTGGAGCCGACAGCCTCCTGCTGGCGCTTGAACGTGCGCCATGCTGCCGCGCCGGACATCGGCTTCAGGCGGCGGAGTGAATCCGCCAAGGAATTCCCCGCCTCCCGCGGCCTGCTCAAGGCCTCGCGCCACGCAAAAACGAATGACAAACTTCATGCGTTGGCGTCCGCAGGCGCGCCGCTTGCTGCACGATGCGCTCACCACTTCATGGAGTGCCACATGACCCGCGTCCGTTCCCGCTCGTCCCGCTTCCCCTTCCCGTCCGCCTTCGCCGCAGCCTCGATGGCCGTGGTCAGCGTGCTTGCAGCCGGCACGGCCGCCGCGCAAGGCGCCACCACCGCACAGAGCACCGCGGCCTCCTCGCCGCGCGCCGCGCACGCCGACAGCAGCTTCTTGAAGGACGCCGCCGAGGCCGGCTATGCCGAGATCGACGCCGGCAAGCTCGCCCTGCAAAAAGGCGCCAGCGCCGAGGTGAAGGCCTTCGCGCAGAAGATGGTCGACGACCACAAGAAAGCCGATTCCGAGCTGCGGAGCCTGGCCGCCGCCAAGGGCGTCAAACTCCCCACCGATGCGACCATGGTCGCCAAGGGCAAGGCCAAGATCCTGGAGAAGCGCGATGGCACGGGCTTTGACCATGCCTACGCGGAAAACCAGGTATCCGCCCACAAGGACGCTGTGGAGCTTTTCGACAAGGCCTCCAAGAATGCCAAGGACGCCGATGTGAAGGCTTGGGCGGCCAAGACGCTGCCCACGCTGCAGCATCACCTCCTGGAGGCCCAGGCCCTGGAGGCCAGCACCAAGGCAGCCGACAAGAAGAAGTGATGATCCCGAGCGGCGCAGAGTGTGCGGCGTCGGCCCGCCGGCCGCTTCTTGCGCCGCCGTACCCCGATCGCGGGCGTGAGGCCTCCCCGCGCCTCGGAGCATTAGTGACGGATCTGCGCAGCAGGACCCTTCCTGAACGGGGATGCGAGGCGGAGTGCTCCGAATCGGGCCTTCACCGTTCAGCGCCCTCACCGAATAGCGCTATTCCCTGACTGACGCCGGTTGACCGTGCTGACGCGCGAAAGACGTGGTGAACAATGTCATCCGAGCCCGACCCTGGGCATCCAAGGCGCGCACTGGCTGCGGCGCGAGGCCGATCATTGCGCGTCGCCCGGCCGCGGAGGCAAGCAAGACGTTGCCGTCCCCTGTCTGGTCGGGTGGAGGGTGGCCGCTGGCGGGTGCCGAGTACCGGGTCCGATGTCGCGACTGCCTGATGTGACTGTCCGCGCGAGCCCTGCCCCCAGCGGGATCTGCCACCTCGAGACCTTGGCAGCTTGACTGCCAGCCCCTGACTTGAAACCGCAACACGTTCGCGCGGTCACGCGTCGTCCCGTGAGTCGGTGGGGCCGTAGAGCAGTTCGGCAGTGGTTCGCAGCATTTCACGGGCAAACGTCCATTGATGACTCAAGCGGACCGACAACTCCTCGGCCGCCGCGACGTTGCCGCTGACCATCGCCGCGCCCAAGGCCTGTTCAAGCCGGCGGGCGTCATCGGCGGCGCGTCGCCAGGCTCGAAGGGCATCAGCGACTTGGTTATTCATGGTGTCTTGAGAGGAACGGCGCAAGGCGCTTTGATATCACAGGAACGCGCCCGACGATCCAGTCGAGGGGATCCCTGAGCGGCAATCTCTGGTCCGACGCGCCGAGCACCATCTGGGCGGCCGTGCACTCGAGCGTGGGCATTGGCATGTCTTATCGAGCATCTTTGACCGATGAGGTACGAAACGCCGACGTCGTGGCGGTCCTCGATCAGTTCATCGGCGCACCCGGGACGTGGGTGTGGGCGAGCCGCAAGTTCTACCCGGCATGGGGTAACTTGCGACGGAATGCTTCAACAACGCACTGGCTCGACGCGGCTCACCCGGTGCGCTGCTTGTCAGCTCCTGGACGGGCTGGACGGTCACCAATCAACTTGAGCTGCGTGTAAAGGATCCTGCATCGACGTTAACGTCGACTCGTAGGAATCGCAGATCGTTGGCCTGGCCTTCCGCCCCCTGCTCTGCCGGTGTTTCTTCACGCAGCCCGTGGCCAGCGGCGGCGCCCCTTGGCACGCGTGGGGAAGCGCTCCTAAACTCAGCACCGTCTGTCGGCAGGTCACATCAGGGGGACACAAGATGACCGAAGAGCCCGCACAGCCCCTCGTCCTATTCGTGGACGATGAGCCGTCGATCCTCAGCGCGCTGCGTCGCCTGGTCCGGCCGCACGGCTATCGGGTGCTGCTCGCCGCGGGAGGCGCTGCGGGTCTGGCGCTCCTGGCCGAGGAACCGATCGATGTCGTCGTCTCCGACATGCGCATGCCGGAGATGGACGGCGCGGAGTTTCTCGAGCAGGTGCGCGAGCGCTGGCCGTCGGTCGGCCGCATTCTGCTCACCGGGTATGCGGACATCCAGGCCACGGTGGCCGCCGTCAACCGCGGCCAGATCCAGCGCCACATCGCCAAACCCTGGGACGACCGCGAGCTGTTACTTGCGATCGACGACGCGCTGGCGCGCCGACGCCTCGAAGTCGAGAATCGCGCATTGCTGCAGCTTACGAAGACTCAGAACACCGAGCTGCAGTCGCTCAATGCCGAGCTTGCGAACCGCGTGCGCGCGCGGACGCAGGAGCTGGAGCAGGTCAACGCCATGCTGGAGAAGTCCTTCGAGCAGGTCAAGGAGAACTTCCTGTTGTCCATCCAGGTGTTCTCGGGCCTTTTGGAGTTGCGAGAAGGCGGGCTTGCCGGCTACTCCCGGCAAGTCGCCGATCTCGCGCGACGCACGGCGCGCCGCATGGGCCTGGGGGCGCGTATCGAGGAGGATGTGCACAGCGCTGGGCTGCTGCACGAAATCGGCAAGATCGGCTTCCCGGATGCGTTGCTGCGCAAGCCAGTGTCCGCCATGAACGCGGAAGAGATTGTGCGCTACCGGCGTCATACCCTCAACGGCGAAGCCGCACTGCTCCCTCTGGGGCACCTGCAGCACGTCGCCCGGCTGGTGCGGGCGCAGCACGAACGCATCGACGGCAAGGGTTTCCCGGACGGACTGTCGGGCGACGCGGTACCGCTGGCGGCGCAGGCGCTGAGCGTGGCCAGTGACTACTGCGCGGCGCAGTCGGGCAGGATGGCCGAGCAGCACTTCCCGCCCACTCAGGCGTTGCAATTGGTGCGGGGCGGAACGGGCATCCGCTACGAGCCCGAAGTTGTCGAGGCTTTCGAGCTCGCGTTGACGGACGAACCGGAAGACAAGCCTCGCGATCGACACATCAGCGCGTCCGACGTGGAGCCGGGCATGGTGCTCGCTCGGGATCTGCTCACCCCGAAAGGCACGCTGCTGCTGGCTGCGGGCCACGTCTTTGACGCCCGGCTGGTGCGACAGATCCGCGAGTTCGCCAACCGCGAGGGCGTTCGGCTGGCGCTCTTTATCCGGTTGCCCGACGAGGACGTCACGCCGGCGAGCAGCCGCCCGCTCGCCGCACAAGGAACTTCCCATGGCTGAACGCATCCTGATCGTGGACGACGAGCCTGGCATCCTGCATGCGCTGCAGCGGTTGCTCCGACATGGCCTTGCCGCGGCCGACGGCAGTCGCTACATCATTGACGAGTGTGCCAATGGCGCCCTCGCAATGGAACAGGCTCGGCGTCACCCGTATGCGCTGGCGGTCTCCGACTACCGCATGCCGGAGATGAATGGCGTGGACTTCCTGACGGCGCTGCGTACGCTGCAACCCGACTGCGAGCGCATCATCTTGTCGGGCTACGCGGACCTTAACGCGCTGGTGCGCGCCGTCAACGAGGCGGCCATCGCGCGGTTCATCGCCAAGCCCTGGGCGGATTTCGAGTTGCTCAGCGCCGTGCGCCAGGTGCTGCAGCTCCGCGATTTGGTGCTCGAGAATCGCCGACTCGCCGACCTCGTGCGCACGCAGCAGGGCCAGATCAGCGCGCAGGAGGCGGAACTGCGTCGGCTCGAGCGCCTGGAGCCGGGCATCACGCATGTCAATTGGGCCGACGATGGCTCGTTCATCCTGGAGGATCCCGGAGAAGTGAAGTTATGAACGCGGACGCCGCGACGTCCCGGGTGACCCCGCACGTCCTGCCGACGGACTGGGTGACCGCGCTGGAAGCGGTGACCACACCGGTCCTTGTCCACGACGAGACCGCCGTGGTGCACGCCAACGCCGGCATGCGAAGGCTGCTGGGCTACGACGCACAGGCGTTGGCACAGATGCCGTTCGATGCCTGGGCCATGCCGGAGCAGCGCCAGGCTCTGCGCACCTACGGGCTGCAGGCTCTGGGCGACGCGGGGCCGCCCGCGGCGATCGAGATCGAAGCCCGCACGGCCAGCGGCTCGACGCGATTGCTGGAGCTCAACGCCCGACTCATCGTGTCGCAAGGTCGCCGCCTGAATGTACTCACGGTGCAGGACCTGAGCGACATCCGGCATGTGCAGACCAGCTTGCTGGATGTAGGTCGCGTGCTTCACCAGATCATCGAAAACAGCCCCGTGGCCAGCTTCGTGCTCGATGCCGAGCATCGTGTCACGCACTGGAACGCCGCCTGCAGCAAGCTCACAGGTCGGGATCGTTTCGACATGCTGGGACGTCAGGACGCGTGGGCCGCGTTCTATCCCGACCCTCGACCGCTGCTGGCCGACCTGATCATCGACGGCGCGATCGACGCGCACAACGGGCCGCTGTACGAAGGCCGCTGCCGTCGTTCGGAAACGATCGACGATGCCTACGAGGTCGAGTCCTTTTTCCCCCAGATGGACCATGGGGGACGGTGGCTGTTCTTCACCGCCGCGCCGCTCATGGATGCGACCGGGAAAGTGATCGGCGCCATCGAGACGCTGCAGGACGTGACGCAGCGACGGCGCGCGGAAGAGGATCTGCGCCGCCATCGCGCCGAGCTTGAGGAACTTGTCGCCGAGCGCACCGCCGAGCTGCTGCTGACGCACCACGAACTGGAGGCCTTCCTGGAGAACGCCTCGGTGGGCATCGTCACCACGCTCAATCAGCGGATCGTGCGGGGCAACCGAAAATTCAACGAAATGTTCGAACTCGGCGGCGCGTCGCCGAGCGGCATCCCGACGCGCTCCTTCTTCGTAAGCGACGAGGACTTCCAGGCCTTGGGCTCCGTCGCATTCCCCGTGCTCACGCGCGGCGAGTCCCTGCAACACGAGATGGAGATGGTGTCCGCGCGCGGTCGTCGCCTGTGGATCGAAATGATCGCGTATGTGGCCAATCCCCATGACCGACTGGCGCAGACGTGGTGGCTCCTTCAGGACCGCAGCGAGGAGCGCCATGTGCAGCGCGAACTGGAAGAGAACTACCGGCGGATCCAATCGACCAACACGCGCTTGGAGGAAGCTCAGAACCAGCTGCTGCAGTCCGAAAAGATGGCTTCGATCGGTCAGTTGGCCGCCGGCGTCGCCCACGAGATTAACAATCCGATCGGCTTCGTCAGCTCCAACATGGGCACGCTTCGCAGCTACGTCGAGCCCATGTTCGCGTTGCTCGACACGATGCGCGCGCTACCGCCTGGGTCCCTGCCGGAGTCCGTCGAGCGTGCGCTGCAAGCGCTGGACAAGCGCATCGATCTGGACTTCGTGAAGGAGGACCTGCCGCAGTTGCTCGACGAAAGTGACGATGGACTGGTGCGCGTCAAGAAGATTGTGCAAGACCTCAAGGACTTCTCCCGGGTCGACCACGCAGAGTGGCAGGACGCTGACCTCAACGCGGGACTCGATTCGACGCTCAACGTGGTGATGAACGAGGTCAAGTACAAAGCGGATGTGAAGAAAGACTATGGGTCGCTGCCACCGGTGCGCTGCATCGCGGCGCAGTTGAACCAGGTCTTCATGAACCTGATCGTCAATGCCGCCCATGCGATCCCGCAACGTGGAGAGATTCGCCTGCGCACCCGCGCGCAGGACGGATGGGTCTGTGTCGAGATCGAGGACACGGGGTGCGGCATGAGCGAGGATGTGCGGCGCCGGATCTTCGAACCCTTCTTCACGACCAAGCCCGTGGGCAAGGGAACGGGACTCGGGCTTTCGCTCTCCTACTCCATCGTGCAGAAACACGCGGGGCGCATCGAGGTGCGCAGCGTCCCGGGCGAGGGGACGACGTTTGAGGTGTGGGTCCCTGTCAGGCCCGAGGAACCAGCGTCCGCTGTGTAACGAGTTCGCTAGCTGATAGCGGCGCCCCATTTGCGCCCTGTACCAGGACCTAAGCCGGCCCGCACCAAGGGGACCGGGACCGACTCACGACCCGCCTCACCCAGGCCTCCGCCCGGTCGCCGGCGCGCATTGTGCACCTCACGCGAAAAGCGGCGCGATGTTCGATCTCTGATCAACCGCGACGGTGAACGGAGGGGTACACGTGCGCGGCTGCCGGCAAATGGGGAAGACCAACGGAACCCGACTCGTCTAGAAATCAATCACGACGTAGGTCTGACCGCCACGTGGGGACACGGACTCAGCAGCACTGAGTGCAGCGCTCATGGACGCGCCCGCGTACACCTCGGCGCGCTTGGCAGTCAGCACGCGAATTGACGCGTCCGATCCTGCCACGCACGCCAACCCTCCGCGTCCGGCCGTCGTTCGAACGGAGCAGCTGGGAGAGATTCGCACGAAAACGCCAAGTCCGGTGCCGTAGGCCGCCGACATGGTCATCGCGATCACCACGGCGGTGACCGGGCGGAGACTGCGACGAAGTACTGGGCTCATGGAGCCCCCCAACCGAACGACGGTTCCTGCAAATTTCCGCATCTCGTTGCCCCGGTCCTCATGCTAGCTCCCTCCTAGCCCCATATAGGAAGAAAAATTGGCCCCGCACCAGGTGCGGGGCCGCAAGACTGCTTGACAGTCGCCCGACCGAGGGGGGGGCGGTGGGCACGACACCCACCGGAGGGCGAGTTCGATGGATAAGATTCTGATGAACGACCGCCCCGGCGCCCAGTCGATTTATCCGGATTTCCATGTAGTGCGTTTGCGGACGTTCGCGGCGCAATTGCCTCTTAGGACGACGCCATACAGGAGCGTCGCGCTGCGGCCAAAATGACTGTCTTTTTGTGCCTGCGGATCGCGACCAGTCTAGGGGCCGACGGCGGCGCCCGTTAAAAGGCGTCGCGATGCCGGAATTCCTCAGCTTCGGCCGAACTTCTGACGTGACAACGCGGTGTTCGCACTTCGACAAGTGCGTCTCGAACTTTCGGCCAAGGCAACGGTGCCGACAGCGCAAGCGGCCACCAGGGGCGGCAGCGCGCCGCTTATTGGACGGTGCACCGTCCGGGACCCAAGAAGAAACGCTTGCCCTCGGTCGTCATGGCGCCTCGGCGGCGTGGCGGCGTGGCGGCGTGGCGGCGTGGCGGCGTGGCGGCGTGGCGGCG
>CBIHMU010000042.1:0-48508 GCA_966211105.1 uncultured Burkholderiales bacterium | reverse complement strand
GCCGCAGCCGCAGCCGGGAGCGCAAGCGCAGCAGCAACAACAGCTGCATCAGCAGCAACTGAATCAGCAGCAGCCGGCGAACCATGCGGCGCCGATGCCGTCATTCAACAATTCCCCGCCATCGCCGCAGCCGTCGCGCGCGATGCCGGAGCCGGTCAATGCGCCCTCTGAGCGCGACCGGGCGCTTGAGCAGGCGCGTCCGCGCGACGGCGTTCGGGAGCAGGAGGTCCAGCGCGAGCGCGAAGACGCTCGTGCCCATCACGCAGCGCGCGAACGCGAAGCCGCGCGGCAGCGCGCATTGGAGACGGAGGCCGCGCGACAGCGCGCACTGGGGGCTGAGGCTGCGCGTCCCGCGGCGAGCCCGCCACCCCCACGCCAGGCGGTGCATGCCGATGATCGTCGTGAGGACCCGCGCGCGCGCGATCACGACCGGGCGCGCTCGAAGGACAAGGAGAAGGACAAGCGGGAGATCGAGAAACAGCGCGAGATCGAGAAGGAGAGGGAACGCGAGCGCTGAGCGTCCAGTCTTTCAGCTCCACGGGATCCGGGGGGCGGGCGCCGCCGACGACGACAATGGCGGCGTGCCCCTGACGGACCCGTCGAATGAACGGTTCGATCCTGCTCCTCCTGCTGCTGACCGTGTGCGTCGCCGCCTTGCTGTGGCGGCTGCATGTCGAGCGCGCCGTGCATGCCCGCGCCCGCACCCGTGACGAGCGCGTGGTGCGCGTGCTCACCAGCGTCCTGCGCGCCAACCGCATGGTGCAGCGCATCGACGACGAGGGGGAGCTCCTGCGGGAGGCCTGCCAGATCTGTGTCGACGCGGGCTACGCCATCCTGGCCGCCGTGTATCAGAAGGACGGTGACCTGGCCCGCCGCGCCGCGTCTGCCGGGCCGGCGGCGGAGGTGCTGGCGAACGTGCCGGACCCGCTGGACCTGCGGGACGCGGAGATCCAGCGCACCTACACCGGCCGGGTGCTCCGTGACGGCGTGAGTGCCGTCAGCAACAACTACGTCCTCGATGCGCAGGCCGGCCGATGGCGGGCGGAGGCTGTCGCCCAGGGCATCCGGGCCATCGCGTGGATCCCCGTGCGTCGCGCGGGGCAGGTCGAGTGCGTCCTGATGCTCTGCGCCCGGGAGGCGGATTTCTTCGACGCCGAACTGATGGCCATGCTCGAAGAACTGGGCGCGGATCTTTCCTTCGCGATGGACATCTTCGACGCGCGACGCGCCCGGGAGCTGGACTTCCGTGAGATCGAGGCCGGCCGGGAAAGGTTCCGGCGCCTGTTCCAGGCCGCCCCCATCCCGATGGCCATCGTGGCGGTGAAGGACCGGCGCATCGTCGAGGCCAACCAGGCGCTGTGCCAGCGGTATGGGAAGTCCGAGGCGGAGATCCTCGGGACCTCGACGGCCTCACACGCCTACGGCGTCCTGCCGGAGGACCGGGACCTGTTCTACCGCATCCTGGCGACGAACGGGCGGGTCCGCGACCTGCGGCTGCGCTTGCAGGGCGTAAACGGCGAAGTCCTTCCGGTCATCCTGAGCGCCGAACCCATCGAGCATCTGGGCGAGGCCTGCTGCCTGATCACCAGCCTGGAGTTGCCGCCAGTGAACGCCGATGAACCCCGATGAACGAGAACCGTTGCCGCTGTCCGTTCCGGTGATCGTTGATCGGTGATCGTTGATCGGTGATCGGTGATCGGTGATCGGTGATCGCGGGTGATCCGCAGAAGATCGACAGAAGATCGACAGAAGATCGACAGAGGACTTGCGGATGACGGGCGGGGCTTGCGGCAGAATGCCGCGTCCGTTCCACCGCGATCTTCCGCGCCGTCTCCCTCCCGATGCCGTCGTCCCGCCGATTCGGTTCCCCCTGGCTGCTCCTGCTCGTGCTGGTGTGCAGTCTGCTGGGCCGTCCGATGCATGACGCGTGGCACATCGCGCATCCGTTCGGCGAGTCCGAGCGGGGGGCGGCCCTCGTGGCCGTCGTTGTTGCCGACGTCGATGCCGATGCCGATGCCGATGCCGACGTCGTCGCGAGCGGTGCCGCGCAGGGGCAAGGCGACCAGCAGGACGACGTCGACAACGTCAACGACATCGACAACGTGGACGACGATGGCGGCCTGAAGTCCGATGCCTGCGCCTGGTGCCTGTTCCACGCGCAAGCCGCGGCGCCTGGCCGGGCGCCGGAGGCGCTGCTGACCCACGCCGAAGCCAGCGCGCCCCCCGTGGCGCCGCCGCGCGGGCCGCTGCCCGCGCTCGCCTGGACCGTCGCGAAGCCTCGCGGACCGCCGTCCGCCTGAACCGTCCCTGCGCCTGGCGCGCAGTCAACCCTTCCGGTTCACTTCGCCGGGGAGCCGTCGACACGTCGTCGCGCGCTCCCCGGGGGCACTCCTTGCCTGTCATGTCCACCATCTCCGTTTCGCGTGCCGGTGTCGCACGCTCGTTCGTCGCATGCCTCGTCGTTCCTTCGCTCTGCGCAGCAGCATCGGAGGGCAGCGCCGACGCCACCCTCGATGCCGTTGCCGTGAGCGGCAGCCGTCAACCCTATCGCACCCTCGTCGTGACCGGCGCGATGAAGACCGACACCCCCGTGCGCGACCTCGCCCAGAGCGTGCGCGTGCTGTCCGAGACCCTGCTGGCCGACGCCGGCGTCACCCGGCTGGACCAGGCGCTCGACCTCGCGAGCGGCATCTCCCGGCAGAGCAACCTCGGCGGGCTGTGGGACAGCTATGCGATGCGCGGCTTCACCGGCGATCCGAACTTCGGCTCCGACTACCTGGTCAACGGCTTCAGTTCGAGCCGCGGCTACAACGGCCTGCGCGACACGGCGAACGCCGCCTCGGTCGAGGTCCTGAAAGGCCCGGCCTCCGCGCTCTACGGTCGCGGCGAGCCCGGCGGCACGGTCAACATCACGACCAGGAAGCCGCTGTTCGTGCCTGAGCACGCGCTCGGCGTCTCCGTCGGCAGCCACGGCAGCCGCCGGGCGACCGCCGAATCGACGGGCCCGCTGGGCGAGCGGCTCGCGTACCGCCTGACCGCCGCGCAGGAGCGCGTCGGCAGCGACCGCGATCACGTCGAGTCGCGCCGCGCGATGGTCTCGCCGTCCTTGCTCTGGATGCCGGACGCCGACACGACCGTCTCCTACGAGCTCGAGTTCTCGAAGCAGCAGGCGACCTTCGACCGAGGCGTTGTCGCCATCGACGGCCAGCTCGGGCGCGTGCCGCGCCACGCGTTCTACGGCGAGCCCGGCGACGGCCCGACGGCCACGCGCAGCGTCGGCCATCAGCTCTTCGTCCAGCATCAACTGGATGACGACTGGTCGCTGCAGACCGGCCTGAGTTACCGCGACAGCGCGATGGCGGGCACGGCCACCGAGGCGCGCTTCGTGCAGGCGGACAAGCGCACGCTGGTCCGCCAGCGTCGCACACGGGCGTTCGACGGCACCGACCTGTCGGGCCGCTTCGAACTGCTCGGCACCGTGCGCGTGGGCGGTCTCGCGCACCACCTGCTGGTCGGCGTCGACGCCTACCGCTTCGTCGACCGCCGGGAGCAGTACCGTGTCGCCACGTCGACGCCGATCGACCTGTTCGAGCCGGTCTACGGCGCGGCGCCGCCGGCGATGGCGCTCAACACCTGGACCCGCGAGGCGCAGACGGCCCGCGCCGTCTATGCGCAGGACCAGATGGACCTCGGCCAACGCTGGAAGCTGCTGGTCGGTCTGCGCCACGACCGCTACGACCAGTCGCTGCTCAATCGCCGCAACGGCGTGACGACGGACCAGTCGCTCGGCGCGACGTCGCCGCGCGCGGGCCTGGTCTATCAGCCGAGCGGCACGCTCGCGCTGTACGCGACGGCCTCGCGCAGCTTCCGGCCCAACAGCGGCGTGAGCCGCGCCTACACGCCGTTCCCGGCGGAGCGGGGACTTTCCGTCGAGACCGGCGCCAAGTACGACGCCGCCGACGGCCGGCTGTCCGCCACGCTGGCCGTCTACCGCATCGCCAAGAACAACGTCCTGACGCCGGACCCGACCGATCCCAACAACTTCTCCGTCGCGGCCGGCGAGGTGCGCAGCGAGGGCGTCGAACTCGACGTCGGCGGTGAAGTCGCCCGGGACCTGCGCCTGTCCTTGGCCTATGCGTTCACGCACGCACAGGTGACCCGCGACAACAACGCCTTCCTCGTCGGACGACAGCTCGCCAACGTGCCCCGGCACAGCGCGACGCTGCTGCTGGTGCAGGGCTTCGCGCTGGGCGCCGGACGGGCGACGGCGGGCGTCGGCGCGACGCTGGCCAGCCGGCGCGAGGGCGCCGTCGCGCCACTCACCGCCGCCGACGACTTCCGCCTGCCCGGCTACGCGACGCTGAAACTGATCGGCAGCTACCGGCCCGACAAGCAGTGGACCGTCGCCCTCGACGTCGACAACCTGCTGGCCCGCGCGTACTACCCCAGCGCGTACAGCCAGGTCTGGGTCGCGCCGGGTGCCAGCCGCAAGTTCACCCTGTCCGTCCGTCATGCCTTCTGAACCCGCGAACCCCATGACGCCCATGACGCCCATGACGCCCATGACGCCCATGTCCGCCCCTGTCGCCGTCACGATCCCCGCCGCACGAGCGGCATCGTCGCGCATCGCTTCGATCGACGCGCTGCGCGGAGTCGTGATGATCGTGATGCTGCTCGATCACGTCCGCGAGACCTTCTTCCTGCACCTGCAGGTCACGGATCCGATGACGGTGCCCGGCACGCCGCCGGCGCTCTTCTTCTCGCGGCTGGCGGCGCATCTCTGCGCGCCGGTGTTCGTGTTCCTGACCGGGCTCTCGGCCTGGCTTTACGCCCACCCCGACGGCGCGCCGCCACGCGACGTCCGCGGCTTCCTGCTCAAGCGCGGCCTGCTGCTGATCGGGCTGGAACTCACGCTGGTGAACTTTGCATGGAGCGCGAGCTTCGGCGTGATCTACCTCCAGGTGATCTGGGCGATCGGCTTGAGCATGCTGGCGCTCGCGCTGCTGTCGGGGCTGCCGCGCTGGGCGCTCGTCGGCATCGGGCTCGTGATCGTCGGGGGACACAACGCGCTGACCGGCCTGTCGGTGCCGCCCGATGGCGGCTGGCGGGCGCTGTGGGCGCTGTGGACGCTGATGCTGCACCGCGACTGGCTCATCCCGGAAGGGCTGGTGAGGGTGCGCGTGAGTTATCCGGCGCTGCCGTGGATCGGGGTGATCCTGCTGGGCTTCGCGATGGGGCCGCTCTTCGCGCGCGCCGCGGACGCGTGGCGGCGGCGGCGCGTGCTGTGCGGCCTCGCGGCAGCCTGCCTGTTCGCGCTCCTGGTCCTGCGCGGCTTCAATCTCTACGGCGAGAATGCGCCGTGGGTCACCGGCGCCACGGCCCTGGACACGGCGATGTCCTTCCTGAACTTCACGAAGTACCCGCCGTCGCTGGACTTCCTGCTGCTCACGCTGGGCATCGGCCTGGCGCTGCTGGCCGCGCTCGAACGCTGGCGCAATGCCTTCACCCGCGCCTGCGCGGTCTTCGGCGGCGCGCCGATGTTCTTCTACCTCCTGCACCTCTACGTGCTGCTGATCGGCTATCGCGTGCTGCTCGCGATCTTCGGCCCCAACCAGGGCCTGCGATTCGGCGTGGACGCCGGCCAGTTCCCGCTGATCTGGCTCATCTGGCTGGGCCTGGTGCCGCTGCTCTATCCCCCGGTGAAGGCGTTCGCGGCCTACAAGCGGCGCACGCATCGGGCCTGGGTCAAGTACCTGTGACCCCACCGGGCCCCGCGTGAGGCCCGGCGCATCGACGTTTGCAGGTCGACGTTCGCAGGTTCAGCGGACGAAGCGGTTGCCTTCGCCGACGATGGACAGGTCCGCGAAGTCCAGGCCGGAATGGTCGGTCGGGCTGTAGCTGATCTCCAGGCCGCCGATGTTGACCTTCTGCAGGCCTTCCAGCGTGTCGCGCAGCTTCTGCCGCGTCGGGTGCGGGCCGGCGCGGCGCAGGGCCTCCACCAGCACCTTGGCGCCGGCGAAGCCTTCGATCATGGCCGGCGTGATGTCGCCATGCCCCTGCGCGGTGGCGAGGCCCTGCGCCTCGGTCACGATGGCCGCGTTGCGCGAGCGTTCGTAGGGGAACACCTGCCCGACGATGATGCCGCGCGCGTTCTTGCCCAGCGAGGCGACGAAGCCCGACGATGCGTTGTTGGACAGGGTCACGATCTGGACGCGCGAGCCGCTGTCGCGCAGCGCGGCCACGCCGTCGACCACGGCCTGTCCCGAGCCCAGGAAGATCACCGCCTGCGCCGCGCTCGACTGCGTCTTGGCCACGGACGGCTTGAAGTCCGGATGGGCGCGGTCGAACTTCTCCAGGAAGGCCGCGGTCTTGCCGACCGCCGCGAAGCCGGCCATCACGCCGACCACCGCGTCCGCGCCGAAGGAGTCGTCGACCTGGACCACGCCGATCTTCTCGATGCCGATGAGGCTCAGGTGACGCACGGCGCGTTCCGCCTCGCGCTGGTAGGTGGCCCGCACGTTGAAGAGCCACGGATGGACGGGCTTGTGCAGCGCCATCGCGCCGGTGGACGGGGCGACCAGCGGCACCCGGTGCTCGGTGAGCAGCGGCATGATGGCCTGGTTGTGCGGCGTGCCGCGGGTCAGGAACAGCGCCAGCACGTTGTTGTCGACGATGAGCGTGCGCGCGTTCTCCGCCGCGAGCTTGGGATCGAACTTGTCGTCGAGCGAGATCAGCTTGATGCGCTCGCCGTGCACGCCGCCGGCCTTGTTCACGGCGTCGAGGTAGAGCTTGGCGCCGTCGGTCGTTTCCTTGACGCTGGCCGCGACCGGACCGGTGAAGCCGGAGGTCTGGCCGATGAGCACCTCGGCGTGGGAGGTCGTCGCGGCGATCGACGCGAAGATCGTCGCGACGAGGAGGGAGAGCATCAGCCCACTGGGAGTTCTCACGTGCGTTCCTGGCAGAAAAGTTGGGGCGCCATGATCGGGCGAATGGCGGCCGTGACCGTGGTCGGCGCGCCACGCGGGTGCGCGGGGGCGATCACCGGCGCGAAGCGATGTCCCGCGGTGCGAAGCGCCACATCCCGGTGCTTCACGCAGCGCAATGTACGGCGATGTGGGAACGCCGCTTGCAGGGGCTTCCCGCATTTGGCGCCAGGAGTTGCATTGAGTTACCCCGACATCGGATCGCACGGCGTGATCGGCAACCTGCGCACGACCGCGCTCGTAGGCACCGACGGCACGATCGACTTCTTCTGCTTCCCCCGCTTCGACTCGCCGAGCGTGTTCCTGTCCTTGCTGGACGACCGGCGAGGCGGGCGATTCAGCCTCCGACCCGCCGAGGGTGCCGACGTGCAGACGCGGCAGATGTACCTGCCCGACACGAACGTGCTGCTGACCCGCCACATGTCGGCCAAGGGACTGGTGGAGGTCATCGACTACATGCCGCTGCGCCGCAGCGGTCCGCAGAGCGCCCTGGTGCGCCGGGTCCGCTGCATCCGGGGCGCGCAGCGCGTCGAGATGCGCTGCGAGCCGCAGTTCGACTACGGGCGTGCCGAGAGCGAGGCCCGCATCGGTGACGACGGCCTGCTGGCGACGTTCACGATGGGGGAGTCGCCCGGCCCGATGCAGTTGCGCAGCACGGTGGCGCTGGCGGTGGATCGCGACGCCGTGGGCGCGGTCGTCGCCACGATGGATCTGAAGGCGGGGGACGAGGTCGCCTTCGTCTTCGAATGCGCGGTCGAGCGGCCGACCGACCACGAGGATCTCCACGCCTTCCTGGCGGCGTCGTTCACGGAGACGGTGGCCTACTGGCAGACCTGGAGCGGACGCTCGTCCTATCGCGGCCGGTGGCGGGAGATCGTGCTGCGCTCCGCGCTGGTGCTGAAGCTGCTGAGCTCCGCCGAACACGGCGCGATCATCGGCGCCGCCACCTTCGGCCTGCCCGAGCACGTCGGCGGCGTGCGCAACTGGGATTACCGCTACTGCTGGATCCGCGACGCGGCGTTCACCGTGCATGCGCTGCTGCGGCTGGGCTACACCGAGGAAGCCGACCGCTTCATCGCCTGGGCCAAGGGCCGCGCGGACGACGACGAACCGGGCGACGTGCCGCAGGTGCTCTATGCCGTCGACGGCCGCCGCGTCGAGGGCGAGATCGAACTCGATCACCTCGACGGCTATCGCGGCTCCCGCCCGGTGCGCGTGGGCAATGCCGCCGCCGCGCAGCTGCAGCTGGACGTGGTGGGGGAACTGGTCGACGCGATGTACCTGGCCGACCGGCATGGCGCCGCGCCCTCGATCGACGTCTGGCGCCGCTTGACGACCCGCATCGACTGGCTGTGCGAGCACTGGGACCAGCCGGACGACGGCATCTGGGAGATGCGCGGCGAGCGTCGCGATTTCCTCTCGGGCCGGCTGCTGAGCTGGGTGGCGCTGGACCGCGCGCTGCGCATGTCCCGACGCTTCGCGCGCCCGGCCCCGGTCATGCGCTGGGTCGAGACGCGCGACGCCATCGCGTCGCAGATCATCGATGAATTCTGGCATCCCGGGAAACAGGCCTTCGTCCAGTACCGCGGCGGCGACACGCTCGACGCGGTGGTGCTGTTGATGCCGATGGTCCAGTTCATCGGGTCCGGCGATCCGCGGTGGCTGTCCACGCTCGACGCCGTGGGCCGGGAACTGAGCGTGGACAGCCTCGTCGCGCGATACACCACGGTGGACGGCGCCGACGGCGGCAACCTCGACGGTCTGCATGGCCAGGAGGGCGCCTTTATGCCGTGCTCGTTCTGGTACGTCGAATGCCTGGCCCGGGCCGGGCGGGTCGATGAGGCGCGTCTGCATTTCGACAAGCTGCTGACCTACGCCAATCACCTCGGGCTGTATGCCGAGGAGATCGGACACAGCGGCGAGCACCTCGGCAACTTCCCGCAGGCGCTCACCCACCTGGCGCTGATCAGCGCCGCGCTCGCGCTGGACCGCGCCATCGACCCGGAGAACTCCCCATGACCATGACCCCCACCCTGCATCGACAAGTGGCCCTCGTGACCGGCGCCAGCTCCGGCATCGGCAGAGGCATCGCGCTGGCGATGGCCGACGCCGGCGCCGCGGTGGTGATCAACTTCCATTCCCAGGAGGAGGCGGCGCGCCAAGTGGTGGAGCACATCACCCGGCATGGCGGCCGAGCGATCGCGGTGAAGGCCGATGTCGGCGTGGAGTCCGATGTCGCGCGCCTGTTCGAGCAGGCGGTGGCGGCGTTCGGCCGGGTCGACATCCTCGTGGCCAACTCCGGGATCCAGCGCGACGCGCCGATCGGCGAGATGACGCTCGACCAGTGGAACGAAGTGATAGGCACCAACCTGACCGGGCAGTTCCTCTGCGCGCGCGCGGCGGTCGGCCTGTTCCGGCGGCAGGGGCGGGATGAGGGCCGTTCGCGCGCGCTGGGCAAGATCATCCACATCAGTTCCGTCCACCAGCTCATCCCGTGGGCGGGTCATGCGAACTACGCGGCCTCCAAGGGCGGCATCGACCTCTTCATGCGCAGCCTCGCCCAGGAGGTGGCGCAGGAGGGCATCCGCGTGAACGCCATCGCGCCGGGCGCCATCGCCACGGCGATCAACCGGGCGTCGGTGGAGGACGAGGCGGCGAGGCAGAAGATGCTGTCGCTCATCCCTTATGGCCGCATCGGCGCGCCCGAGGACGTGGCGGCCGCCGCGCTGTGGCTCGCGAGCGATGCCTCGGACTACGTGGTCGGCACGACCTTGTTCATCGATGGCGGGATGAGCCTGTATCCGGAGTTCCGGCACGGCGGATAGGCGCGTCGGTTCCCGTCGGACGTCTGCGGCGGTCGCACGCCGTCAGGTCGGCGCCAGCGACCGGCACAGCTCGACCACCAGGCCGCGCAGCCACTGGTGCCCCGGGTCCTTGTCCTGGCGCGGGTGCCACATCTGGGAGACGGTGATGGGGGCTGTCGGCACGGGCAGCGGGATCGCGCGCAGCGCGCCGTGAGCCAGCTCCGGACGGAAGAAGGTCGACGGCACCAGCGCCACCAGGTCCGTCGCGGCCGCGATCGAGAGCGCCGCGCGGAAACTCGGCACCACGACCGCGACCCGACGCGACAGCCCGCGTGCGGCGAGCGCCTCGTCCACCGGGCCTGCGCGACGGCCCCGCCGCGACGTGACCACATGGGCGCAGGCCGCATAACGGGCCAGATCACCGGCCCCACCACGCGCTGCATCGGGGGCCTGCCCGTCGAGCAGCGCGTGACCCGCGCGCACCGCGGCGACGAAATGGTCGCGATAGAGCGCCTGGATGCGGACTTCGGGGCCGGACGCGCCGAGGACGCCGATGTCCAGATCGATCAGGCCCTCGCGCAGCGGGCGGACGTCCTTGTCGGGCTTGGGTGCGAAACGCAGGCACACGCCCGGCGCTTCATCCGCCGCGCGGGCGACCAGCGCCGGTGCGAAGGCCTCGATGAAGCCGTCATTCGCCCGCAGCGTGAAGGTCCGTTGAAGCCGGCGCAGGTCCCAGCCGGCGCCGGCAGGTTGCAGCACGGCGCGCGCGCCCTGGGCGAGCTCCCGGACCTGGTCGCGCAGCGCGAGTGCGTGCGGCGTCGGCACCATCGTGCGGCCGGCGCGCACGAGCAGCGGATCGCCGGTGGCCGCGCGCAGCCGCGACAGCGTGCGGCTCATCGCGGATTCGCTGAGCCGCAGGCGCTCGGCGGCTTTCGCCACGCTCCCTTCGGCGAGCAGGGCGTCCAGTGCGGTGAGCAGGTTGAGATCGATGTCGTCGGCCATCGCGGCACGCTAGCACGCGCGCGCGCAGTGCGGATGGCGTCGCGTGCAGGGACTTCCTGCGTCCCACGCGCTGGTCGCGTCGCCGGGCGGCTCCTATGCTGGACGCCTCTCCTTTCGAGCCGTCGCCCCGATGTCCGCCAAGTTGTCCGCTTCGTCTGCTTCTGCCGTTTCGTCCTCTTCCAAGTCCGACGCCGACGCCGACGCCGACAACGACACCGATGGCGTGCCGCTGCCGCGCCGTCACGCGGCGGTCGCGGCGCTCCTCGGCGCGATCGCGCTGGTCGTGCTGGATGGCGCGATCGCCAACGTCGCGCTGCCCAACATCGCGCAGACCTTGCGGAGCTCGCCCGCCGATGCCATCTGGGTCGCGACGGCCTATCAACTGGCCGTGGTGATGTTCCTGCTACCGGCGTCGGCGCTGGGCGAGCGGCTCGGTTACCGGCGAGTCTTCATCGCGGGCGTCTCGCTGTTCACCGCGGCGTCCGGGCTGTGCGCGCTGGCGCCTTCGCTGGGATGGCTGGTGGCCGGGCGATGCCTGCAGGGCCTGGGCAGCGCCGCGGTGATGCCGTTGGGCCTGGCGCTGCTGCGCTTCACCTATCCGAAGCGGCTGCTCGGTCAGGCCATCGCGTACAACGCGCTGGCGGTCGCGGGCGCGTCCGCGGCCGGGCCCGCCATCGGCGCGGCGATCCTGTCGGTGGCCGGATGGCCGTGGCTGTTCGCGGTGAACCTGCCGGTCGGCCTGCTGGTGCTGATCGCCGCGCGCGGATTGCCGAACACGCCCGGCACGCGGCGTCCCCTGGATGTCGTGAGCGTCGCCCTGAACGCCGGCATGTTCGCGGCCTTCGTGCTCGGCGGCGATCAAGTCCTCACACGTCCGCTGGAAGGGGGCGCGCTGCTGGTGGCCGCGGTGGCGTGCGGCGCGCTGCTGGTCCGTCGCGAGCTGCCGCGCGCGGCGCCGCTGATTCCGCTGGACCTGCTGCGCTCGCCGTCGTTCCGGATGTCCATCATCGCGTCGGTGTGCTGCTTCACCGGGCAGATGGCGAGTTACGTCGCCTTGCCGTTCTACATGCACCACGTGCTGGGACTGAGCGTGCTCGCGACCGGCCTGCTGATGACGCCGTGGCCGCTGGCGGTGATGCTGGCCGCGCCCTTGTCCGGCCGGCTGGCCGACCGCTTGCCGACGGCCTGGCTTTGCGCGGCAGGGGCGGCTTGTCTCGCCACGGGGCTCGCGCTGTGCGCAGCCTGGCCGCTGCAGGCCGATCCCCGGCCGCCGCTGATCGTCTTCACCGCGTTGGCGGGACTGGGATTCGGCTTCTTCCAGACGCCCAACAACCGCAACATGCTGCTGTCCGCGCCGAAGGAGCGCAGCGGCGCCGCCGGCGGCGCGCAAGGCGTGGCCCGCCTCACCGGCCAGACGCTGGGCAGCCTGCTGATGGGGCTGCTGTTCACCTGGCTGCCGGCGTCACGGGCGTCGCATGCGGGCCTGGCCATGGCCGCGGGTTTCGCGCTGGTCGCGGGGCTGGTGAGCGTGTGGCGAGGGCGCGCGACATAGCGGGGTGCTCAGTGCCCGCGGCCGGCAGCGAATCCGCGCCAATGAAAAAGGCCGACGCCTCCCTTGCGGGCGGGCGCCGGCCTCGATCCGTGTGGAGATCAGTCGCCGCGGACGGACTTGACCTCGACGGGACGCAGATCGATCGCGGCGCGGTCCAGCACGCCGTTGACGTACTTGTGCCCGTCCGTGCCGCCGAAGGACTTGGCCAGTTCGACGGCCTCGTTGATCGCCACCTTGTACGGGATGTCGATGCAGTTCTTCAGCTCGTACGCGCCGATCATCAGGATCGCGTGTTCGATCGGCGACAGCTCGGTCGTCTTGCGGTCCGCATGACGGGCCAGCACCGCGTCCAGATCCGCCGCCTCTTCGATCGCGCCGTTGAACAGCTTGTCGTAATGACCGCGGTCGGCCTTCTCGAAGCCTTCCTGCTCACGGGTGTGCGCGTCGATCACGCCCAGATCGTCGCCGGTCACCAGCCACTGGTAGATGCCTTGCAGCGCGTGCTCGCGCGAACGGCGGCGGGCCGACTTGGCCGGCGCCTTCTTCGCGGCCGGCTTGCCGCCCGTCTTGGCGGCAGGCTTGCCAGCGGCGGGAGGGGTGTTGTCCTTGGTGTTCACTTGAGTTCTTTCAGCAGCTGTGCCATCTCGACGGCAACGGTCCCGGCATCGCGGCCCTTGTCTTCGGCCCGCGCCCAGGCCTGTTCCTCGTTCTCGACCGTCAGGATCGCGTTGGCGATCGGCAGGCGATGGTCGAGCGTCAGGCGCGTCACGCCGGCGCCGCTCTCGTTGGCGACCAGCTCGAAGTGGTAGGTCTCACCGCGGATGATGCAGCCCAGCGCGACGAGCGCGTCGAACCGGCCGCTCTCGGCCATGGCCTGCAGCGCCACCGGCACTTCCAGCGCGCCCGGCACGGTCACGTGGCGGATGTCGGCCTCCTGGACGCCCAGCCGCGCCAGCTCGCCCAGGCAGGCCGTGGCCAGCGCCGTCGTCAAGGCGTCGTTGAATCGCGCCTGGACGATGCCGACGCGCAGGCCGCGTCCGTCCAGTCGGGTCGATTGACCCTTGTCAGATCCTTGCATGCGGTCCTCAGCAATTCTTGTCGTTGGCACCGACCTGGGCCGCCTGGAAGCCGGTCACCTCCAGCCCGTAACCGGTCATGCTCGGCATGCGGCGCGGGCTGCCCAGCAGCTTCATCCGCTGCACGCCGAGTTCGCGCAGGATCTGCGCGCCGACGCCGTAGGTGCGCAGGTCCATGGTCTGGCGGGCCTCTTCCGAGGCGCTCGGCTGCAGCCGCGCCAGCATCGCCTCCGCGTCTTCGCCGCAGTTGAGCAGCACCGCGACGCCGGCGCCTTCCCCCTGGATCGCCGACAGCGCCTGCGGCAGCGGCCAGCTGTGGCCGCAGCGGCCGGCATCCAGCAGGTCCATCGCCGAGAACGGCTCGTGCACGCGCACCAGCACTTCCTGGTCGGGCTGCCAGGCGCCGAGCACCAGCGCCATGTGGACGTTGTTCGAGCGGTCGCGGAAGACGTGGCAGTCGAAGCGGCCTTCGCGCGTGTCCAGCGGACGCTGCGCGATGCGCTGCACGATCGATTCGTTGCGGCTGCGGTACTCGATCAGGTCGGCGATGGTGCCGATCTTCAGGCCGTGTTCCTTGGCGAAGACCTCCAGGTCCGGCAGACGCGCCATCGTGCCGTCGTCGTTCATGATCTCGCAGATCACGCCGGCGGGCGTCAGGCCGGCCATGCGCGACAGGTCGCAGCCGGCCTCGGTGTGGCCCGCGCGCATGAGCACGCCGCCGTCCTGCGCCTGCAGCGGGAAGATGTGGCCCGGCTGGACCAGGTCGGTCGCGATCGCGCCCTTGGCCACCGCCGCCTGGACGGTGCGCGCGCGGTCCGCGGCGGAGATGCCGGTGGTGACGCCGGTGGCCGCCTCGATCGACACGGTGAACGCCGTGCCGTGCTTGGTGCCGTTGCGGGTGGCCATCGGCGGCAGCTGCAGCTGTTCGCAGCGCTCTCGGGTCAGGGTCAGGCAGATCAGGCCGCGGCCATGCTTGGCCATGAAGTTGATCGCCTCCGGCGTGACGTGGTCGGCGGCGAGGACGAGGTCCCCCTCGTTCTCGCGGTCCTCTTCGTCGACGAGGATGACCATGCGGCCAGCCGCCAGCTCGGCGACCAGCTCGGGAATCGGTGAAATAGGCATGGGCGCGATTGTAGGCGGGGCGGCCCGGTCGTCCGGGTCGCGGGGTTCTTGAACGCTACACGGCGACGGGCCGCAGGCGAAGCCGGAGATCGCCCCCGACCGACTGGCAGTCGACCCGCTGGAAGCGCGGCGCGCCGTCGAGCGCCGTCAGCCCGCCCAGGTCGACCATCCCTCGGCCTTCGCCCAGCAGCATGGGCGCCAGGTAGATCAGCAGTTCGTCGATCAGCCCCGCCCGCAGCAGCGATCCGTTGAGCTTGTAGCCGGCCTCGATGTGCAGCTCGTTGACCTGGCGTCGACCCAGGTCGCGGATGGCGGCTCCCAGGTCGACCTTGCCTCTGACCGGGTCGGGCACGGACACCAGTTCCGCGCCGCGGGCCGCCAGCGCGGCGCCGCGTTCGCCCGGCTCGGCCAGGGCGTGATAGATCAGCAGGGATCCGGGCGGCGCCAGCAGCCGTGCCGACGGCGACAGCTCCAGGCGGGAGTCGATCAGCACGCGCTGCGGCTGCAGCACGGTGTCGACGTCGCGGACGTCCAGGCGCGGATCGTCCTCGCGCGCCGTGCCGATGCCGGTCAGCACCGCGCCCGCGCGGCGGCGCCAGCCGTGGCCGTCGCGGCGGGCCTCGGGGCCGGTGATCCACTGGCTCACGCCGTTCGACAGCGCGGTCCGCCCGTCCAGGGACGCGGCGATCTTCATGCGCACGAAGGGGCGTCCGTGCTGCATCCGGGTCAGGAAACCGATGTTGAGCTCCCGCGCCTCGACGGCGCAAGGATGGTCGGGCGGCAAGACCTCGGTCGATAGTCCGGCGGCCCGCATCCGAGCGAGCCCCTGGCCGGCGACCTGCGGGTTGGGATCGCCGAGGGCCACCACGACCCGTCCGAGGCCGGCCGCGATCAGCGCGTCGCAGCAGGGTGGCGTCCGGCCGTGGTGGGCGCAGGGCTCCAGGGTCACGTAGGCGGTGGCGCCACGCACGTCCTGACCCCGCGCCCGCGCGTCGCGCAGGGCCATGATCTCGGCGTGCGCCTGGCCGGCGGCCTGCGTGTGCCCCTGGCCGAGCAGCCGTTCTTCCCTGTCGACGATGACGCAGCCGACACGGGGGTTCGGATCGGTCAGGCCGACCGCGTCCCGGGCGAGGCGCAGGGCCTCGGCCATCCAGCGGTCGTCGCGCGGCGTGGGGGCGAGGGCGGCGCCGCCCGATGACGGGACCGTCGGCAGATCAGGCGGCAGATCAGGGGGGCGGACTTCTTGCATGGCGGGAAGTCTAGCGGCGCGATCCTGGAGGCAATTGCAGCACCCCGGAGAGGGCCGGATCGGTGAGGGGGAGCAGACTCTCCAGCGTGACCGACCGGGCGCGTCCGGTGCGATCGGTCCACTGCACGCGCAGGCGCACAGGCCGCAGCGGTAGCGGCGTGGACCCCGCGTCCTGCGCGCCCGCGTCGCCCTGACCCCATGCGTCGGCCGCGGGCGCCGCGCCGCCCGCGATCGAGAACGCGATGTCGGGGCCTTCCCAGGACAGCGCGGGGGCGGGGGCGTCCGGCTGCCAGCGCCAGCGCTCGAGTTCATTGTGGGCGAGGCGCAGGGCCTGATCGTGGTGGCGGGCTTCGTCGGCCGCCACACGCAGCCGGACCTGCAGTGTCATGAGCGCGACCGCGCCGATCGACAGCAGCACGAGCACGACCAGCGCCTCGATGAGGGTGAAGCCGCGAGATGTTGTCATCGTGCCGGTGTCCATCCGCCGGGCACCGGCAGGAAGCTGCCCATCTGGCGATGGATGCGATAGAGGACGGCGGCGTCGTGGATGAGTTCGACCGAGCCGGCCTTGTCCACCCGGGCGTCGCTGACCACCGCCCCGCGCAACGACGTGGACTGGCCCGCGGGCGGATGCCAGTCGACGCCGTCGCGCGCGTAGAGCACGCCTTGCGGATGACCGGACGCGAGGAGTTCCAGCCGTCCGTCCACGATCAGCACCAGCGGCGAACCGTCGAGCGCGGACGCCGGCCATTGGGACAACTGCGCGTCGCCGTCGATCCAGATCAGGCGCCGTCCGCGCGCCAGGGCCTGGGCCAGCGGCGCGCTGCAGTCGCCGGCGCAGCGCAGTCGCACGATGGCCGGTTGGTCGCGGTAGCGGGTGGGCGGATAACCGAAGACCCGGAGGAAGCTGCCCGGCCCCTCGACCAGGGCCGAGGGCGGCGGCAGGCGCAGGGCGCTGAGGAGCGCGAGTTGCTGGGCCGTCTCGGCCACACCGATCGGTCCGCCGGAGAGGTCGTCGCAGTCCGTCCGGACATCACTGCAGCCGCGCACGATGAGCTTGAGCTGTCCCGATCCGCCCGCGTCGACGAAGCGGACGCTGAACTGCGGCTGCGCTTCGCCATCGGCGCGAGGCGCCGTGACGAGCTCGCCGGTCGCCGAGCAGTGGCAGGCCCATCGCAACGGTGCCGAGTTCGCGCAGGCGGGCGCGCCCGCGGCAGCCGTCGCTGTCGGAGCGGTCGGAGCGGTCGGAGCGGTCGGAGCGGTCGGCCCGGCCGAGGCGGGCGGCGTTGCCTGCGCGTGATAGTGGCCGTCCGCGCCGATCGACAGGTAGCGGCTGCGGAAGTCCGAGACTGTCGTGACGCCGCCCACCGCTCGCAAGGTCGCGGGTCGGCAGGCGTCGTCGATCGCGCCGCCGTTGAGCATGGCCACCGCCCAGGCCGTGCCGGACTCGGCGGCCTCCGCCGCCGTGGCCGCCCGGAGATCATTCGCGGATACCCGCTGCGCCGTCACCAGTTGCCGCACCGCCCAGGAGGCGCCGAGCGCCAGCACGCCCAGCAGCACGACGCACATCGCCAGCGTGCCCAGTCCTCGTTGCTCGCGCCGCATCATGGGCAGTCTCCCGACAGCGCGTGGTTGTGCAACTGGCTGATCAGTTCGAGGAGGTGCCGGACGCGCGGATCGTGCACGGCCTCCGCATCGACGGTCAGGGTCACCAGTCGCGTGGACAGGGTCGGTGTGCAGCCCGCCGCACCGCCGGAGGCGCAGGCCGTGGCGCAGGCATCGCCCAAGGGATGCCCCTGCGATGCCAGTTGCACCTGGAGCTCACGCACGCGCAGCAGATCGGGATCGGTCAGGGGCTGGTAGCGGCCGGCGATCAACTGGTCGATGCGGCCGTCGCTCAGGCGGAAGCCCGAGTTCTCGCGCGCGCTCGCCCCGCCGGAAGCGCTCCCGTCCCGGGCGAAGCTGTAGGTCACCCGGCGTCCCGAGTCCTCCACGAGGAGGTCGGCGTAGGGGTTGCGGACCGGCGCGTCAGGCTCGTCCTGCCAGACCCCGTCCTGCGCCCTGTCCCAGAACGCCGCGCGCCGGAGGTCGCGCAGCATGAGTTCGGCCGTGGCGCGCAGTTCCTGCTGGACCTGCAGTTCCAGCATCAGCCGGCGGTGTTCGCCCAGCTGGACACCGGCCATCGAGAAGGCGCCCGCCAGCAGCAGGAGCCCGATCGTGAGGCCGATCATGAACTCGACCAGGGTGAAGCCCCGTGAACGGTGTTTCATGGCGTCTCCCCGTTCATCGCGGCCAGCAGGTGTCGGCCTGCTCGGTGCCCTGGTCGTCGAATCCGGTCGTGGACGTCGCGCCGAGTTCCTGCCGGAGCGTCAACACCCGGCACCGGCGGTCGGCGGCTTGCGCGCCTTGCGCCGTCGCCTCGAGCTGGTAGCGCGTGGCGTCGGCCTGGGTGATGCGCAGGCGATAGAGCCCGCCTGGCGTCGTTGCCGGTTGCCCCAGGTCCTCCAGGCGGTCGGCGTAGCGGGGACCGCGCGAGCGGAAACGCTCTTGCGCCAGCTGGAGGGCCTGCAGCGCTTCGCGCGCCTCCGCACGGCGGCCCTTGAGGACCTGGTCCCGGAAGCCGGGCAAGGTCACGGCGGCCAGCACGGCCACGATCGCCAGCACGGTCAGGGCCTCGATCAGCGAGAAGCCGCGGGGCGTCCCGGGCCTCTGCGTCGTGCGGAGGGGTGCCGCGCGCCGGCGCGCAGACGGCATGGGCATCGAAATCGGCATCGGCATCGAAATCGACATCGGCATCGGCCTTGGGATCGGACGCGTCGTCATGCGCACCTCGGCAGGCGGCTCAGCGCGCCGTCCGGTGTGCAACTGCGCACGCGGCCGGTGATGCTGACGATGTGGTGGACCGAGCCGATGCCGCTCACGCGCACATCGATCGTGCCGCTGACCGACACGGTCCCCTGGCGGCCGCTGAACAGCATCGACGGCACGTTGGACGTGACCTCCGCCTGGCCCCGCTCGCGCACCCAGCGCACCTGTTTGATCGCCTGGGCGTCGGCGCGGCAGGTGGGCGGCGCATCCACGTGGCAGTCGCAGCCGCCGACGGCGCCGGTGTGCAGCACGTAGCAGCGTCCGCTGCCCGCGACGGCGGACTCGTCGCCGCCGAATCGCAGGATCACATTGCGCGCACCCTGGATGGCCTCGCTGCGGGCAAGTTGCAGGTCGCCGAGCACCGCCTGCGCGGCATTCGCCAATCGCTGGCGCCAGAGCCAGTCCCGCAGGTCGGGGGCGGCGAGCACGGCCACGAGCGCGACCAGCGCGATGCTGACCATCGCCTCGATGAGGCTGAGGCCGCGGGCACGGGCATGGGCACGGCCGCCAGGGGAGGGCGGACGCGCGCTGGGAGCGCTGGAGGAGCTTGGAGCGCTTGAAGCGCTGGAAGCGCTGGAAGACGCTGGAGAAGCGGAGGGCTGCAAGGAAGATCTCCCGAAGAGTTGCTGAGAACTCTAGGGAGATGGCCTGCGTCGCGCTTCGCCTTCAGGAGGGAAACGCCGGCCCGCTCAGGGGGGCCGGCCTTTGGGGGATGTCTGGGGGATGCG
Source organism: uncultured Burkholderiales bacterium (assembly GCA_966211105.1). Lineage (GTDB taxonomy): Bacteria > Pseudomonadota > Gammaproteobacteria > Burkholderiales > Burkholderiaceae_C > Roseateles. The sequence continues at coordinate 29,124 of CBIHMU010000042.1, read as the reverse complement.
CCTGAAAAGTCCGTGAAGGACGCGTGATCCCCGCGCGTGCGCCGACGAACTCGGCCTCAGATGTCGCGGATCAGCTGCCGGAACTCGTCGACGTCCTCGAACGAGCGGTACACCGACGCGAAGCGCACGTACGCGACCTTGTCGATGCGCTTGAGCTCGCGCATCACGTGCTCGCCCAGCTTGGTCGACGGGATCTCGCGCACGCCCGTGCTGAGCAGCTTCTCCTGGATGCGCTCCAGCGCCGCGTCGATCTGCTCGATGCTCACCGGCCGCTTGCGCAGCGCCAGCGTCATCGACGCGCGCAGCTTGCCCATGTCGAACTCGGCGCGCGTGCCGTCCTTCTTCACGACCATCGGCAGCGCGATGTCCGCGCGCTCGTAGGTCGTGAAGCGCTTGTCACAGGACTGGCAGCGACGGCGGCGACGCACCACGTCGCCTTCGTCGGACTCCCGGGTCTCCGACACTTGCGTGTCGCCGTGACCGCAGAACGGGCAACGCATGCTGCGCCGGCTCCGCTCAGCGGTAGACCGGGAACTGACGCGTCAGTTCGGCCACCTGCTCACGCACGCGGGCCAGGTTGGCCTCGTCGTGCGGGTTGTCCAGCACGTCGGCGATCAGGTGGGCGGTCTTGCGCACCTGCTCCTCCTTGAAGCCGCGCGTGGTCATCGCCGGCGTGCCCAGGCGGACGCCGCTGGTGACCATCGGCTTCTGCGGGTCGTTCGGGATGCCGTTCTTGTTGCAGGTCATGTGGGCGGCGCCCAGGATGGCCTCGGCTTCCTTGCCGGTCAGGTGCTTCGGGCGCAGGTCCACCAGCATCACGTGGCTTTGCGTGCCGCCGGAGACGATGCGCAGGCCGCGCTCGATCAGCGTGTCGGCCAGCACCTTGGCGTTGGCGACGACCTGCTGCTGGTAGGCCTTGAACTCGGGCGTCAGCGCTTCCTTGAAGGCCACGGCCTTGCCGGCGATCACGTGCATCAGCGGGCCGCCCTGGATGCCGGGGAAGATCGCCGAGTTGATCTTCTTGGCGATCGCCTCGTCGTTGGTCAGGATGATGCCGCCGCGCGGGCCGCGCAGGCTCTTGTGCGTGGTCGAGGTGACGACGTCGGCGTGCGGCAGCGGGTTCGGGTAGACGCCCGCGGCGATCAGGCCGGCGTAGTGCGCCATGTCGACCATGAAGTAGGCGCCGATCTCCTTGGCGATCCTGCCGAAGCGCTCGAAATCGATGTGCAGCGAGTACGCCGAGGCGCCCGCGATGATCAGCTTGGGCTTCTTCTCGCGCGCCAGCGCTTCCATCGCGTCGTAGTCGATGGCTTCCTTGGCGTCCAGGCCGTAGGAGATGACGTTGAACCACTTGCCGCTCATGTTGAGCGCCATGCCGTGGGTCAGGTGGCCGCCTTCGGCCAGGCTCATGCCCATGATGGTGTCGCCGGGCTGCAGCAGCGCGAAGAACACGCCCTGGTTGGCCTGCGAGCCGCTGTTGGGCTGCACGTTGGCGAACTCGGCGCCGAAGAGCTGCTTGAGGCGGTCGATCGCCAGCTGCTCGACGATGTCCACGTACTCGCAGCCGCCGTAGTAGCGCTTGCCGGGGTAGCCCTCGGCGTACTTGTTGGTCAGCTGGCTGCCCTGGGCTTCCATCACCGCCGGAGAGGTGTAGTTCTCCGAGGCGATCAGCTCGATGTGGTCTTCCTGGCGCCGGGTCTCCTGCTGGATGGCGGCGAAGACTTCGGCATCGACATTGGCGAGGGTCTGTTGGGTGCGGTCAAACATGATGATGTCGGCTCAAGGGTTGGCGCCGCCCGCCCGGCAGCGCATCGGCGCGATCGCCGCCCAGGGAGGACGGCGATCCGGCGACGGAGGACGGAACGAGGGCGGCCCAGGCGAACGGCACGGACAACCGGGGACGTCCCCGGCCGTTCGCGCTTCCCGGTGGTGGCCCACCTCGGGCGACGCCTGCGCCGGTGAAGGAATGATCACCGGTCAGGGCGCCCTGATCGCCAGTTGCGCGAAGCCCGCAGTGTAGCCGCACCGTCGAGGGGCGCCGGTCTTCTCGTGACATTGTTCACCGGGGCGCCGGGACTGGGGCTTCGCCCAATGAGGAACGGGTTCCGACTGGGAACCCGTTGCCAAGCGGCGCGGAAGGCGCGGCGGACCGATCAGCGCATCACGGCCGTCATCGCGACCTGTTCGCCGGTCGGGGCCGGCGCGGACGCCGGCTCGCGCACCGGACGCGGGGCCGACGGGCTGACGTTGCGGCCCTGGGCGACGGCCTTGAGCAGGTCCTGCTCGGCCAGCACGCGCGAGGCGTAGCCGGTGTCGTCGGGCAGGTTGGCGGCGCCGACGTAGCGGCGCAGGCCTTCCTCGAGGCTGCCGGCGCGCTGGATGCACTCCTTCAGCACCTGCACGCCGACGCGCAGGTTGGTGACCGGGTCGAAGGCGGCGAAGTTGCCGCCGAAGGCCTCGTACTTGTCGTCGTGGACGCGCGTCATCACCTGCATCAGGCCCTGGGCGCCGACGGCGCTCTGGGCGAACGGGTTGAATCCGGACTCGATCGCCATGATGGACAGGATCAGCGTCGGCTCGACGCGGGCGCGCTGGCCAACGTCCCAGGCTTCCTTCACCAGGCGGCTGACCGGTTCCGGCGCCACGCGGTAACGGCGCGCCAGGTAGTTGGCCACCAGCGCCTGCTGGCGGGTGAGTTCCTTGGGATCGACCGCGGTGGCGCGGCTGATCGCGTCGGGCTCGGCCATCAGGGCGAGCACGTCGCCGGAGGCCTCGACCCGCGCCTCGTGGCGGGCGTTGAGCCAGCCCAGCACCTGACCTTCCAGTTGCTGGCGCAGGTCGGCCTGGCTGGCGAAGACCAGCCCGATGGCGACGACGGCGAAGCCCACCAGGGCGAGCGTGTTGTGGCTGACGACCAGGAGGCCCTGGCCGATGTCCTTGACGAAAAGCACCAGGGCGGCTTGCGCCTGGCGGGGCAGGGATAGCAGGTCTGAACGCGCTGTCATGCGACTCCTTTCTCCGACCACACCCGGTGTTTGTCTGGCGAGCCGCTCGAAGCGTTCACTCGCCGGACACCCACCTGGGGGTGGTGATAATGGGCCGGTTCGGGCGTCGTCGACGGCTCGGAGGGCTCTCAGAGGGCTCCGGGCTCTTGATGCGACAGACGGGCGATCCAGCGTCCATTGGCAGCACACCGGCTTCGCGTCCCACAGCGAAGACCGGGATAACCCTGGGGGCCAGGGCAGGGCGCGATTCTATGGATCAAAAATAACCCGTCAACCGTATGGGCCTTGTTCTTAACTACTTTGAGTTATGAAGTACCGAGATCTGCGTGACTTTATGGGCGCTTTGGAGGCCATGGGCGAGCTCCGCCGCGTGGCCGAGCCGGTGTCCCCGGTGCTCGAGATGACGGCCGTGAGCGACCTCGTGCTCAAGGCGGAAGGCCCGGCGCTGCTGTTCGAGCAGCCGACCGGCTTCCGCATGCCGGTGCTGGCCAACCTGTTCGGGACGCCGCGGCGCGTGGCCTTGGGCATGGGGGCCGAGTCGACCACCCAGTTGAGGGAGGTCGGCCAGCTGCTGGCGACGCTGAAGGAGCCGGAGCCGCCGCGCGGCCTGCGCGATGTGGGCAAGCTGGCGCAGATGGCCAAGGCGCTGTGGGACATGAAACCGTCGCTGGTGAAGCGGCCGGCCTGCCAGGAGCAGGTGCTCGAGGGCGAGGACGTCGACCTGAAACGCCTGCCGATCCAGACCTGCTGGCCGGGCGACGTCGGCCCGCTGCTGACCTGGGGTCTGGTGGTGACGCGGGGGCCGCAGAAGATCGCGAATCCGCGGCTGCGTCAGAACCTCGGTATCTATAGACAGCAGCTGATCGGCAGGCGGCAGCTGATCATGCGCTGGCTGGCGCATCGCGGAGGCGCCCTGGATTTCCGCGACTTCGGCATCGCGAATCCGGGACAGCCGTTCCCGATCGCGGTGGCGCTCGGCGCCGACCCGGCGACCACGCTCGGCGCGGTGACGCCGGTGCCCGACACGCTGTCCGAATTCCAGTTCGCCGGCCTGCTGCGCGGCTCGCGGACCGAGGTCGCCGACACCAACGTCGGCGAGGCCGGCCGCATGCTGCAGGTGCCGGCGACGGCGGAGATCGTGCTCGAGGGCCACATCCCGCCGGCGGCGCCGGGCTTCACCGGCCACAGCGAGGACGGCATCCCGCTCAAGGAGCAGGGCGGCTACCTCCACGCGCTGGAAGGCCCCTACGGCGACCACACCGGCTATTACAACGAGCAGGACTGGTTCCCCGTCTTCGAGGTCAACCGCATCACCCAGCGCGACGGCGCGATCTACCACTCGACCTACACCGGCAAGCCGCCCGACGAACCGGCGGTCCTGGGCGTGGCGCTGAACGAGGTGTTCGTCCCCATCCTGCAGAAGCAGTTCCCGGAGATCGTCGACTTCTATCTGCCGCCGGAAGGCTGCAGCTACCGGATGGCGGTCATCTCGATCAAGAAAGCTTATCCGGGGCACGCCAAGCGGCTGATGTTCGGCCTGTGGAGCTACCTGCGCCAGTTCATGTACACGAAGTTCATCGTGATCGTGGACGAGGACGTCGACATCCGCAGCTGGCAGGACGTGATCTGGGCGATCACGACGCGCATGGATCCGGTGCGGGACACGACGCTGGTCGAGGGCACGCCGATCGACTACCTGGACTTCGCCTCGCCGGTCAGCGGACTGGGCGGGAAGATGGGCCTGGACGCGACCAACAAGTGGCCGGGCGAGACGTCGCGCGAATGGGGCCGCGTGATCGAGATGCCGGCCGAGCAGAAAGCCCGTGCGGCGGATCTCTATCAGCGTTTGTTCGGGGGCTAGGAAACCACGGGTCCGCGCGGGAATCGCTTGAAAGGGCCGCTGCGCGGGCCTAACCTTGTCTGGCCTTTCCGGCACTTCAACTGGCGCAGTCTCTGCGCGCCAGGAGCCCTGCGGCAGTTCGCCACGGAGCCCCAAAGGCGGCTGGTCCGCCCACCCCTTCCTCGTCCGGCACGCCCGGCGCGGAGGGGGTTTCTATTTGGGGCGTCGACATTCGCCCCTGGACGTCCGATGGGTGCGTTGGCGACCCGTCAATGGCCGCCGACGTAGCCCAGCCATTCATAGCCCAGGTATCGCGCCCGCGCGATCCCTTCCTGCGAGGGCAGGAGATCGCGCCATTCGAATCCGGGCAGCGCGAGGCCCAGGGGCGCGGGAATCACCTCCACCTCGGGCGGCAGGGCCTCGCGGAAGGCCCGCAGCGACCGGCGCATGTGCACGTCGTGCGTGACCAGCACGACGCGGCGGATCGATTTCCCGCGCAGCAGCGCGGCGGTGAACGCCGCGTTCTCGCGCGTGTCGGTGGCGCGATCCTCCCTGGCCGCGAGCGTGAACCCGAATTCCTGCGCCGCGGTGCGCTCGGCCAGGGCGGCTTCGGTCAGGCGGTCGTCCGACGCGTCGCGGGGCGTGCCGCCGGTGAACATCAGCGGGATGCCCGACTGTCTCGACAGCCAGATCCCGTAGCGCAGCCGCTCGATCGACAGGGCCTTCAGCTGCGGGCCGCCGTACTCCGGCATCAGCTTGCGGGCACCGCCGCCGAGCACCACGATCATCGTTTCCTTCGCCGGAACGTCCTTCAGGCGTTCGACGCGCACGGCCTGCTGCGTCCCCAGCAGGCGGTCCTGCAGCCACAGCGCGCCGAGCTCGGTGCTGCCGACCCAGACGGCGATCAGGCCGCTCGCGAACAGCGCGCCGGACAGCCAGCGGCGGCGATGTCGCAGCCCCCACGCGAGCAGCAGCAGCGGAAAGGCGCCGGTGGGCGGCAGCAGGAACGCTGCGACCGCATGTATCAGGTCGTTCATCGAGCGCGGGGGACCGGTGTCAGGTGTTGAGGCCCGCCAGCATAATCAGCTTCCTTGACGACTCGTCCGGGTTTCGCCGGCTGCCCCCGTGTTCTTCTCTGCTCTCCCGGTCTGGCCCCGGCGCGCGCTGCGCGTGCTCGTCGGCTTGGTGCTGTCGGTCGTCGCACTGCTGCTGGTCGCATGGTTCGCGCTGCCGATGTGGATCGAGCGGGCGGGCGTCAGGATCGCGTCTGAACAGCTGGGACGCCCGGTCACCTTGAGCGCGGCGAGCTTCACGCCGTGGCGGCTCGCGCTCACGCTGGACGACTTGAAGATTGCCGGACCGACGGCCGGCGCGCCGCCGCTGTTCGAGGTGCGGCGCGTGCGCACGGTGCTGTCGCCGCGCTCGTTGTGGCACCTGGCGCCGGTGCTGTCGTCGCTGACGGTCGAGGCGCCGCGGGTGCGCGTCGCGCTGCTGCCCGACGGCAGGACCGACCTGGACGACATCCTCGCGAAACTGGCCGCCGAGCACAAGGCGCCGCCCACGGCCGACGACGGTCCCGCCGCGGCCGCGCTCTACAACATCGAGCTGACCGACGGCGAGTTCCGCCTGGACGATCGCACGGCCGGGATGGTCCACGAGCTCAAGACGCTCCACCTGGGCATCCCGTTCCTGTCGACGTTGGACACGGACGTGGAGGTGAACGTGCTGCCGCGGCTGTCCGGGCGCCTGAACGGGGTCGGTTTCGAGAGCGAAGGCCAGTTGCAGCCCTTCGCCGACACGCGCAGCGCGAGCATGACGGTGAAGCTCGACGCGCTGGACCTGTCCGCTTACCGCGCCTACTGGCCCAAGGAACTGCCGATGCGGCTGGCCAAGGGCTTCGTCGATTCGCAACTGACGCTGGATTTCAAGCAAGCGCCGAAGCAGCCGCCGGAAGTCAAGCTCAGCGGCAGGACGTCCGTGCGTGAGCTGTCGCTGCAGCGGCGTGCGGCCGCCCAGGCAGACGTCAAAGCGGAAGGCAAGGCGGACGGCGGCTGGGCGGACTGGCTGCGCTGGCACGCGCTGAGCGTAGAGCTGGCGGACGTGCAGCCGCTGAAGCGGCAAGTCCTGCTGGGCGCGGTGAGCCTGAAGCAGCCGGAGCTGCTGATGGGCCGTGACGCGCAAGGTCGGCTGTGGCTGCCGGACATGGCGACCGGGAATGCGGCGCCGGCATCGGCCTCGAACACCGTCGCCGCAGCCCCGAGGACCGCGTCGTCCGACGCCGCGAAGACACCGGCAAAGGGCGAAACGCCGTGGCGCTTCGGCGTGCAGCAACTCGCGTTGGAAGGCGGACGCATCGGCTGGACCGACGAGACGCTGCGTCCCGTGGCCCGATGGCACATCGACGGCCTGAGGATCCAGGGCAGCGGGCTGAACTGGCCGCTGGCCGCGAAGGCGGCGCCCGTGGAGATTGCGGCGACGCTCTCGCCTGAAGGCGCGAAGACGGCAGCGGGTTTCAGCGGCAAGGGTGAGGTCGGCGCGGCGGGCGTGGCCCTCGACTGGGCGTTGAAGGACCTGGCACTGGACGGTGTCGCGCCCTATCTGACGGCGGCGACGCCGTTGTCGGTGCAGGGCCGCTTCGCGACGCAGGGCGCCGTGCGCGCCGGGCCGTCGGGCGAGAACCTGAGGCTGTCGCTGAAGGCGCTCAGCCTCGACGACCTGCAACTGGCCGACGGCAGGACGCCGGTGCTGGCGCTCAAGCAGCTGAGCCTCGACCAGGCGGAACTCGCGCTGGACAGCCGCAAGCTGACCGCCGGTCGCCTGGCGCTCGTGGCGCCGAAAGCGCAGCTGGGCCGCGACAAGGCCGGCAAGTGGAGCTGGGACGCCTGGACGGGATCTTCGACCGCGTCGCGCTCCGCGGGCGGGCAAGGCGCCGCGATCGCGGCGGCGACGCCGCGCCAACGCCAGCCCGAGGCGCGCGGCGATCGCTTGACGCTGGACGTGCCGGAGGTGCTCCAAGGGTCCGCGACGACGGGAGCCACGGCGGGAGCGGCAACGCCAGCGACGACGCCAGCGGCAATGCCCGTGATGGCGCCAGCGCGGGTCAACGATGCCCCCTGGACCGCTCAGATCGCCGAGGTCTCCGTGGAGGGCGGCGAGGCGACCTTGCTCGACCTGGCCACGCACGTGCTCGATGACGAGCCCGCCCGGCCGATCGGCGTGCAGGAACTGATGCTGAAGCTGTCCGGCATCGACTGGGACGGCCGCCAGTTGCGCAAGCCGCTGCCGGTGCAGCTGGGCGCCACGCTGCGCCGCCCCGACGCCACCCGCCGAAATACGCGCGAGGTGCCGAAGTTCCGCTGGGACGGCCAACTGGCGCTGGCGCCGCTGAAAGCCTCGGGACGCCTGAGCGCGGAGCACCTGCCGCTGCACTGGGCCGATCCCTACCTCGATCCGTCCATCGGCATCCATCTGCAGCGCGCCGAAGGCTCGATGCGCGGCGGCTTCGAGTTCACGCAAACCCCCCAGGGGCCCTCGGTGCGGGCCGGCGGCGAGGTGCTGATCGCCGATCTGCGGCTGCGCCAGGCGCGTCTGCAGGAGGGCAGGCGCCGGTCGGCCGAGGACCTGCTGAGCTGGCAGGGCCTGAAGCTGGGCGGGCTGCGGGTCGCGCTGGCGCCCGGCGGCGCGCCGGACGTGAAGATCCAGCAGGCCGTGCTGGACGAGTTCTACGCGCGCCTGATCATCAACGAGCAGGGGCGACTCAACCTGCGCGACCTGAACCAGACCGAGCAGGGCCAGGCGGTGGCCGCCGCGGCGGGCACGCCGGCGGCCTCCGCGCCGGTGGCGGCGACGGTGGCTCGCGCGACCGCGCCGCCGGACTCGGCTGCGCCTGCAGCATCGGCGGCATCAGCATCAGCATCAGCATCAGCAACCAGGACTGCGGCCGCCGATCCGCCGCTGCGCATCAGCATCGCCGAGACCCGCGTCAACGGCGGCAAGGTCGATTTCAACGACCGCTTCATCAAGCCCAACTACAGCGCCAACCTCAGCGAGCTGACGGGGACGCTGGGCGCGTTCTCGGCGGGCTCGACCGCGATGGCGCCGCTGCAGCTCAAGGGCAAGGTCGAGGGGACCGGGCTGCTCGACATCAGCGGCCAGTTGAACCCGAGCGGCGCGCCGCTCGCGCTCGACATCACCGCCAGCGCGACCGATATCGAGCTCGCGCCGCTGTCGCCCTACGCCGGCAAGTACGCGGGCTACGCGATCGAGCGCGGCAAGCTGTCCACGCGGGTCCACTACCAGATCGAGCCCGGCGGCCGCCTCGAGGCCGACAACAAGGTCGTGCTCAACCAGCTGACCTTCGGCGACCGCATCGACAGCCCGACGGCGACGCGGCTGCCGGTCAAGCTGGCGGTGGCATTGCTCAAGGACAGCGACGGCGTCATCGACGTCGAGCTGCCGGTCAGAGGCTCCCTCAACGATCCGGAGTTCAGCGTCGGCGGGCTGGTGGTGAAGCTCATCGTCAACCTGCTGACCAAGGCCTTGACCGCACCGTTCTCATTGCTGTCCGGCGGTCGCGGCGCGGAGATGAGCCAGCTGGAGTTCCAGCCCGGCACCGCGGAGCTGCAGCCGGAGGCAGCGAAGAAGCTCGAGCCGTTGACGAAGGTGCTGGCCGACAAGCCGGCGCTGCAACTGAGCATCACCGGCTGGGTCGATCCCGAGGGGGAGCGCCGCGCGGCGCAGGCCGCGAGGCTGGAAGACGCGCTGATCGCCGAGCGCCGCCGCGAGCTGCGGCGCGCGTCGGTCACGCAGGCGGTCACGCAGGCGGCCGGCGCGCCGGCCGCGTCGGCGTCGGGCGCGTCGGGCGCGTCGAGCGTCTCGGGATCTGCGGGCGCTTTGGGTAAGTCGGGCACTTCCGGCACTTCCGGCACATCGGGCACCCCGGGCACCTCGGCGGACGCCGGGCCGGCGCCGGTCGTGCTCGACGACGCGCAACGCGCGCGGCTGCTCAAGCTCGTCTACGACAACGCCAAGCTGCCCAACAAGCCGCGCAACGTGATCGGGCTGTCCAAGGACATCCCGGCGGCGCAGATGCGCGAGCTGCTGATGGACAGCTATCCCGTGACCGACGAGCAGTTGCGCGAGCTGGCGCTGCAGCGCGCGGTCGCGGTGCGCGACGCGCTGCTCGAACGCGGTGTGTCCAACGCGCGCATGTTCCTGGCCTCGCCGAAGCTCCATGCGAAGGACGACGAGCGCGGCGCCGACAAGGACAAGCCCTGGTCGCCGCGCGTCGATCTGGCGCTGAGCGCACAGTGAGTCCTCCGGGACACGCGCCGTCCCGGTCTTGATCGCCGATGATCCGCCCACATGTGACCCGGTCGACCGATTCATGAGGAACCCGCCATGACCACCACCCCGAACCCTGTCCACCTCCAACCCGGCGAGGACCTCATCACCCTCGGCGGCGGCTGCTTCTGGTGCACCGAGGCGGTCTTCCTGCGCGTCAAGGGCGTGCTCGGCGTGGAGTCCGGCTACACCAACGGGCCGGTCGTCAGTCCGAACTACGAGCAGGTCTGCGCCGGCAACACCGGCCATGCCGAGGTCGTGCGGGTGCGCTTCGACACGAAGGTCGTCAGCCTGGAGGACCTGCTGCAGGTCTTCTTCACCATCCACGACCCGACGACGTTGAACCGCCAGGGGGCGGACGTCGGCACCCAGTACCGGTCCGGCATCTACTACACGCGGCCCGAGCAGCTCGGCGTGATCCGGCAGGTCGTGGACGAGGCGCAGCGCGCCCACGGCGGCAAGGTCGTCACCGAGGTCCAGCCCGAGCAGAACTACTGGCCCGCCGAGGCGTATCACCAGGACTACTTCGCCAACCATCCGGAGCAGGGCTATTGCGCCTTTGTCGTGGCGCCCAAGGTCGACAAGTTCGCCAAGAAGTTCAAGGAACTGCTGAAGGACGAGGCGGCGGGTTGAGGCTCGTTCTCGACGGGCTGCGCTATCGCTACGGCGGCCGGCGCCAGCAGGCGGGCGAGGGCGATGGCGATGGCGATGGTCCGTGCGCGACCGGCACCCGCACCGGAACCGGGACCGGGACCGGGACCGTGACCGGGATCGGGACCGGGATCGACCTCCGGTTCCCGGACTTCGCGTTGCCCGCCGACGCTCATCTGCTGCTGCGCGGCGCGTCTGGCAGCGGCAAGAGCACGCTGCTCGCGCTGATGGCGGGCCTGCTGACGCCGTCGGGCGGACGGCTGGCGATGGGCGACGTCGATGTCGGCGCGCTCACGCCGGCCGCGCGGGACGCCTGGCGCGGCGCGCGGCTCGGCTTCGTGCCGCAGCGGCTGCACCTCAGCCCCTCGCTCAGCGTGCGCGACAACCTGTCGCTGCCCTACGTGGCGGCCGGTCTGGCGCCGGATCTCGCGCGCATCCGCGCCTTGCTCGATGAACTCGGCATCGGCGCGCTCCAGGAGCGCCGTCCGCATGCGCTCAGCCAGGGGCAGGCGCAGCGGGTGGCACTCGCGCGGGCGCTGTTGCGCGCGCCGCGCTTCGTGCTCGCCGACGAACCCACCGCCAACCTCGACGACGAGGCCTGCGAGGCGACGCTGGCGCTGCTGCGCCGCGCGGTTGTCGAGCACGGCGTGTGCCTGGTCATCGCCTCGCATGACGCGCGGATCGAATCGGCGTGGGCCGGCTGGCCGGCGCTGCACCGGCTCCGGCTCGCAGGGCGGAGCGCCGACGCCGCGGCGTCTAACCTCGATCACGCTCCGGCGTCCAACCCCGATCGGGCCGAGACGTCGGCGACCCGGATCCCATGAGCCGCGCGCCATTGAATCTGCCGCGCCTCGCGTGGCGCTACCTCTGGGCGCGTCCGATGCTGACGGCCTTGAACCTGATGCTGCTGAGCCTCGGCCTGGCGGCGGTCGGCTTCGTCGTCCTGGTCGGCGAGCAGATGGAGCAAGGGCTGAAGCGCGACCTGGGCGGCATCGACCTGGTCGTGGGCGCGAAGGGCAGTCCGATGCAGATCCTGCTGGCGGGCGTGTTCCACCTGGACCAGTCGACCGGCAACATCCCGCTGCGCACCGTGTCGCAGCTGCGCGCGCAGCCGCTGGTCGCGCAGGCGGTGCCGATCTCGCTCGGCGACAGCTTCCAGGGCTTCCGCATCGTCGGCACGACGGCCGACTATCTGGCGCTGTACCGACTGTCGCTGGCGCGGGGCGAGTCGTGGAAGGCGCCGATGCAGGCGGTGCTCGGCGCGGAAGTGGCCAGACGATCCGGCCTGAAGCCGGGCGACCGCTTCCACGGCACCCACGGACTCGCGTCCGGCGGCGACGAGCACGACGAGGCCTACGAGGTCGCCGGCGTGCTGGCGCCGACAGGGGGCGTCGTCGATCGGCTCGTGCTGACGGACCTTGCGTCGGTCTGGGAAGCGCATGCCGCGCACGGGCATGGGAAGTCGGCGGGCGGGGGCGGCGACCAACACGACCAACATGGGCACGAGGGGCACGAGGGGCACGAAGGGCACGACGCGCACGAAGCTCACGAAGGGCAGGGCGCACGCAATGCCCACGAGGCCGGCGACACCCATGAGGCTCACCTGGACGAGGCCTCGCTGGAGGTCAGCATGGTGCTGGTCCGCTACCGCAGCCCGCTGGCCGCGGTGATGCTGCCGCGCTGGGTGAATGCCCAGCCGGGCCTGCAGGCCTCCGTGCCGGCGCTGGAAACGGCGCGGCTGCTGAGCATGGTCGGCGTGGGCGTCGACGTGCTGCGCGGCTTCGGCGGCGTGCTGCTGCTGGCGGCGGCCCTGTCCGTGCTGGTGGCGCTGCTGCACGCGGTGCGCGAGCGCCAGGGCGATCTCGCGATGCTGCGGATGCTCGGCGCCACGCCGCTGCGCGTCGCCGCGCTGATCGCGATGGAGGCGCTGATGCTGGCGGGCCTGGCGACGCTGCTGGCGCTCGGCCTCGCCCACGCGCTGACCGCGGGGCTGGGCGCGGTGCTGGCGCAGCAGCAGTCGCTGCGGATCTCCGGCGCCTGGGTGTCGGGATGGGAGGCGCTCGTGCCCGCGCTGGCGCTCGGCCTGGCCTTGCTCGCCGCGGCCTGGCCGGCGTGGCGCGCCTACCGGCTCGACGTCACCGAGCTGCTCCAGACGCCGCGGTGAACCGGCGTTGGCCTCGGCGCCGGATGGAACGGCGGACCCGAGGCTGAACGCGGCTCGCCCGGCGCTTGCGCCGGACGGTCATCGAGCCGGTGCACAATGTTGAGCTTCACGCGGCCCTGAGGCCGCATTCACGCCCCCATCGATGACTCCTCGCTCCACCCTTGCTGCAACGCCCGCCCGCCGGGCCGCGATCGCGCTCGTGGCGATCGTCGTGGCGGGCGCCGCCGTCGCTCAGACAACGACCCCGCCGTCAGCGACTGGTTCCGCCACGTCCGGCGCCGTGGTCCCGATGGGCTCCGGCCCCGGCTACCACGACCCCCGCAGCCCCTTCAAGCCGCTGCAGGAGGTCGACGGCGTCGTCAGCTGGAAGCTGCTGTCCTCGGTCACCGTGAAGGCGGACAAGAGCAAGGTCATCCCGAGCTTCCCGTCCGGCGTGCTGGCGTTGAACCAGCGCACGGTGAAGGTCCAGGGATTCATGATGCCGCTGGAGCCGGGCGACAGGCAGAGCCACTTCCTGCTGTCGTCGGTGCCCACGAGCTGCTCGTTCTGCGTGCCGGCCGGCCCCGAAGGCCTGGTCGAGGTCCGCAGCAAGACCCCCGTGCGCTACACGTTGGACGTCGTGACCGTGGAGGGCCAGATGGCCGTCCTCAACGACGATCCCTACGGCATGTTCTATCGCGTGACGGACGCCGTCCGCGCGCCACGCTGACACCGGCCGGTCGCCATGTCGCGCTCGTCCGCCATCGCCTTGACCCGCCAGCAGCGCTGGTGGATCTGGCTGTGCGTGGCCGCGGTGATGGGTTTCCAGGCGCTCGGTCTGGTGCACCGGACGCTGCACGGATCGCCGGCCGTGGCGTCGCGTCTGGCGTTCACGGTCGCGGCGCTCGCCGCGGCGGCTGAGGCGACCGTCGACGCCAAGGAGGCCACCGCCGCTGTCGCGTCCGATGCCGGAGCCGGCAACGGCACCGCCATGGCCGCCGCGATGACCACGGACGACGGCGATAGGCCGCGCTTCGGCCACGCCGCCGGCACGCCGGACTGCCAACTCCTCGACCAGCTCAGCCACGTGCTGGGCCCCATCGTCCAGGCCTCCGCGTGGGCCGCGCTGCCGCCGGACATCCCCACCGGCGTCGACCAGCCGCATGACGCCATGCTCGCGCAGCAATGGCGCAAAGGCGCCCGCGGGCCGCCGAGAGCCTGACACCTCCATCGATTCCGCCCTCGCTCAGGCGCGCCCGTCGGCGCGACCGGGCCGTCCGCGCATGCTGTCGGCATCGCCGCGTGCCGGTCTGCGAGGGCACTCCCAGAATTTGATGGCGCCGCGGCGTTCCGCCGCCGGTGCTCGAGAGTGTTCCCATGGCTTTCCTGTCCACTTCGATCCGTTCGTCGGCGTCTTCGCGCGCCCCTTTCCAACCCACACTGCTGGCCATCGCCCTGAGCGTCGCCGCAGGCGGCGCCTGGGCGCAGCAGGCACCGGCCGCGACCGTGCCTGCAAATGCGTCGGCACCCGCATCGGCACCTTCATCGGCGCCTCCGGCCTCGGGCACCATTTCGTCCGCGGCCGACGCCGGCACCGCGTCCGGCGGGGCAGACCGCCCTCACAAGCACAAGCTCGACGTGGTCGTCGTGACCGGCAATCCGCTGAGCCAGAAGGAGCTTGCCGCGCCGGTGCAGGTGTTGAGCGGCGACGCGCTGACGCTCAAGCGCGGCGCCAGCCTGGGCGAGACGCTCGACGGCATGGCTGGCGTGGGCTCGACCTACTTCGGCCCCAACAGCAACCGGCCGACGATGCGCGGCCTCGACGGTGACCGCGTGCGCATGCTCAGCAACTCCGGCGCTTCCGTCGACGCGTCCAGCCTGAGCTTCGACCACGCGCTGCCGGTCGATCCGCTGGTGCTGACGCGTGTCGAGGTGCTGCGCGGCGCGGCCGCGCTGCAGTACGGCGGCAACGCGATCGGCGGCGTCGTCAACGCGATCGACAACCGCATCCCGCGCCTGGCCCAGCCCGGGCTGAACGGCGCGGCGGAGCTGCGCCTGGGCGGCGCCTCGAACGAACGCGGCGGCGCGGTCGTGCTCGACGGCGGCACGACCGGCTTCGCCTGGCACGTGGACGCGGCCGACCGTCGCGCCGACGACCAGCGCGTGCCGCGCTTCCAGAGCGAGGACGGCTCGTCGACGCACGTCCGCAACTCCGACAGCCACGGCCGCAGCGGCGCGGTGGGCGGTTCGCTGCTGTTCTCGCAGGGCTACGCCGGCGTGTCGGTCGAGGACTATCACAACGACTACGGCGTCACCGTCGAGCCCGACGTGCGCATCGAGATGCAGCGCCAGCGCCTCGCGACCGCCGGCGAATGGCGCGATCCGCTGCCGGGCCTGGCGCGCGTGACCTGGCAGTTCGCGAGCAGCCGCTACAAGCACCAGGAAGTGGAGGGCAGCGGCGAGGTCGGCACCGTGTTCTCGTCCGACGGCAAGGACGGCCGCATCGAGGCGACGCATTCGGCTCTCCAGGGCGACTGGGGCACGATGCAGGGGGTGCTCGGCTGGCAATGGGAACTCAGCGATTTCTCTGCCCTCGGCGAGGAGGCGCTGGTCCCGGGCACCAAGACCCGCAACAACGCGCTGTTCCTGATCGAGCAGTTCCGCTCGGGTCCTTGGAGTCTGCAGGCTGGCGCGCGCGCGGAGCGCGTCAACATCGGCTCGACCGGCGGCGACGAGGAGCGCTTCGGCGATCCGGTGACGCGGCGCTTCAGCCCGAAGAGCTTCTCGCTGAGCGGTGCCTACGAGCTGGGCAACGGCTTCAGCCTGTCGAGCAACCTGAGCAGCAGCCAGCGCGCGCCGACCTTCTACGAGCTCTTCGCCAACGGCGTGCACGTGGCGTCGGGTGCCTACGAGGTGGGCGACATCAACCTGGGCCTGGAGCGCGCGAAGGCGGTCGACCTCGGCCTGCACTGGAAGCAGGGGGACGCGAAGTGGAGCGTGCAGGTCTACCAGACGCGCTTCGCCAACTACATCGCGCTGGACGCGAGCGGCCGCAGCATCGAGGAGGTCGGCGAGGATGGCGAGATCGCCTCGGTGCCCGAGTACCTCTACCGCGGCGTGCGCGCCCGGATGCACGGCGTGGAGCTGGAAGGCAAGCAGCCGCTGTCCAGGCTCGCGGGCTGGGACCTGACGCTGGGCACCACGATCGACCTGGTGCGCGGCACCAACCGCGACACCAACGAGCCGCTGCCGCGGCTGGCGCCGGTGCGGGGCAGTGTGTCCATCCAGGCGGAGCGGGGTCCGTGGCTGGTCCAGGCGGAACTGCGCGGCGCGCTGCGCCAGGACCGCGTGCCGGCGTTGGATACGCCGACGGCCGGCTACGGCATCCTGCGGCTGAACATCGCGCGCCACTTCGACATCGGCAACCTGGACGCGATGTGGTACGTCAAGCTGGACAACCTGGCCAACAAGCTGGCCTACAACGCCGGCAGCGTGCAGACCATCCGCGAGCTCACGCCGCTGCCGGGGCGCAGCCTCTTCGCGGGCCTGCAGGTGAAGTTCTGAGCGTCAGGGCGCGAGCCGTTCGCGGATCCACTCGCTGCCTTCGCGGCGATACACCAGCCGATCATGCAGCCGCGACTTGCGCCCCTGCCAGAACTCCCAGCGCTCGGGCACGAGCCGGTACCCGCCCCAGTGCGGCGGCCGGCTCGGGCTGAGCCCGTGCTGCGCGGCGGCCTTGGCGGCGTTGGCCACCAGCACCGCGCGCGAGGAGATCACCTGGCTCTGCGGCGAGGCCCACGCACCCAGGCGCGAGTCCAGCGGCCGCGACGCGAAGTAGGCGTCGGACTGCGCCGCGTCGACCTGCTCGACGGCGCCTTCGATGCGGACCACGCGTTCCAGCTCGACCCAGTGGAACTGCAGGGCGGCGAACGGATGCAGCGCCAGCTCGCGGCCCTTGCGGCTGTCATAGTTGGTGTACCAGACGAGGCCGCGTTCCTCGATGTCCTTGATCAGCACGATGCGGGTGGACGGCCGTCCATCCGGACCGACGGTCGCCAGCGTCATCGCATTGGGTTCGGGCACCTTGGCGTCCAGCGCCTGCTGGAACCATTCCCGGAATTGCCGGAGCGGCTCGGCCGCGGACTGCTGTTCATCGAGCTCGGCGCGCTCGTAGCTCTTTCGAAGGTCGGAGAGTTTGTCCATCTTTCGGAGTATCGGGCGAATCCTTAAGTAAAGCTCCCACCCTGGAAACTCCGGGTGGGAGCGCTTTCGAGCCACAGGCATGCTTGGTCCCGTCGAGCCGCGCCGCAGAGCCTGGCCCAGGGGGATCGGGACCAAACCAGAAGGAAGTTCGCATGAATCAGCGACGACCCGCCGTCGTCGTGCTCGCGGCAGGGCGCGGCCAGCGCTTTCGCGGCGAGGGCCACAAGCTGGAACAGGTCGTGAACGGAGACACCGTGCTGGCGCTGACCTTGCGTCAGACCATGGCGTCCGGCCTGCCGATGCTGGTGGTGACCTCGACCGCGTTGGCGCCTCTGGTCCGACGCCATGTGGCCTCGCGCGACATGCTGGTGCTGCCCGACCAGGACCGCCTCGGGCGCCCCGCGCCGCTGGGCATGGGGCATTCGATCGCGGCCGGGGTGGCCGCGACCGGGGATGCGCCCGGCTGGCTGATCCTGCCGGCCGACATGCCGATGGTGCGGTCCACCACGTTGGCCGCGGTCGCGCAGGCCATCGAGCACGACCCGATCGCGTATGCGCAGCACCGCGGGCGTCGCGGGCATCCGGTCGGGTTCAACGCGGAGCTGTTCTCCGAGCTCGCCGGCCTGCAGGGCGACGAGGGCGCGCGCCGTCTGCTGGCGCGTTACCCGGCGCAGGCGGTCGACGTCGACGATCCGGGCGTGCTCATCGACGTGGACACCGTCGAGGACCTGCAACGCCTGGCCGTCGATCCGCTGAAGCCCCGCCCCAGCGGGGCAGGCATGCGGTCGCTGGGCTGAAGCCCTCCCTCGTCCCCGGCGACTGCGTCGAGCACGCGGCGGGCCAGGCGCCGTTGAAAGCCCGTTCAGAGCCCGTTCCGGCCCGTTCTGGTCCGCTCAAAGCCCATGCGACCGCGCCAGCGCCAGCTGGCGCTCCAGCGCGCGGTCGTGGATGCCGTGCTCGCGCAGGCAGGTCACGGCGCGTTGCAGGTAGTCGAGCGTCGTGCCGTACCGGCCGCGCGCGTGCCGCAGGATGTGCAGCAGCCGGTCGTCGGCGATGTCGCCCACCCAGCCCGGACTGCGCCGCGACAGCGTGAAGGCCAGCGCCTTGCGCGTGCCCAGCCCGTCGGCGCAGTGGCAGTCCAACCAGCGCGGCACGTAGGTGCCGACCACCATCTCGCGCAGCCACAGGCGGCGCAAGGTCGCCTCGCTGTCCTTGGGCTCGACCCGGTACATCAGACCCCGGCAACTGCCGCCCGACAGCAGCGTCATCACGAGCCCCGGCTGCTCGCTGCTGCCGCGGTTCACGAGCGAACGCAGGCGCAGCGCCCGGTGGTAGCCCTGGACCCTGGCCACCGAGGTCTGTGCAGGGTCAAAACCAGGGTTCCACATCAGGGACCCATAAGCGAACATCATCAGGCCGTGCTCACGGTCCCAGGTCCGCTCCGCCACCTCCAGCAACTGCTGGCTGTGGGCAGGCAGGTCTTCCAATCTGGCTTCGGCGAGGGGGTCGGCGATCATGGGGGTGATGCTGCCATAGCAGGACCGCCCCCCTGCAACGATCAGTGCGCTGGTCGCGAGGGCATGGGGCCCGGCCGGCCAGCGTCCAAACCCCATGCCCTCCCGCCCCCGACCATTGGCGTCCTGCGGCGGTTTTGCCACCGAGGACGTCGATGGAGAACGTGGGAACGTGGTGTGCCGCGTGCCGGTGGCTCCCGGAACGTTTCTGTAACCAGCTTGTACCCGGGAAAGGGCCGTTGGGGAGCCGTTGGACCTCCCGGGCGTGTAATATGGTTACCAATCTAACCCTGGCCGAGTTACATCGGCAGTCGGCATGAACAAGACCATTCTGGAGGTCACCGCGCGGATCAAGGCGCGCAGCGCCGCGTCTCGCGAGCGCTATCTGGACCTGATCGAGCGCATGGCAGGTCGCCAGCGCGGCGTGCAACGCCTGGGCTGCGCGAACGTGGCGCATGCGGTGGCCGCGATGCCGGCCAACGACAAGCTCCGCATCGTGGCCGAAAAGGCGCCGCACCTGGGCATCGTCACGGCCTACAACGACATGCTGTCGGCGCACCAGCCGTACGAGGGCTACCCGGCCCTCATCCGCGACGAGGTCCACCGCCTGGGCGCGACGGCGCAGGTCGCCGGCGGCGTGCCGGCGATGTGCGACGGCGTCACGCAGGGCACGCCGGGCATGGAGCTCAGCCTGTTCTCGCGCGACACGATCGCGATGGGCACGGCGGTGGCGCTGTCGCACGACGTGTTCGACGCGGCGTTGCTGCTGGGCATCTGCGACAAGATCGTGCCGGGCCTGCTGATCGGCGCGTTGCACTTCGGGCATCTGCCCTGCGTGTTCGTGCCGGCGGGTCCGATGAGTTCGGGACTGTCGAACAACGACAAGGCCAAGGTGCGCGAGCTCTACGCGCAGGGCAAGGTCGGCCGCGACGAGCTGCTGCAGGCCGAGTCGCAGGCCTATCACGGCGCGGGCACCTGCACCTTCTACGGCACGGCCAACAGCAACCAGATGCTGCTGGAGGCGATGGGCCTGCATGTGCCGGGCGCGGCCTTCGTGCATCCGCACGACGGCCTGCGCGAGGCGCTGACCCGCGAGGCGGTGCGTCAGGTGCTGAAGATCATCCCGCAGCGCGACTACACGCCGATCGGCCGCATGGTCGACGAGCGCAGCATCGTCAATGCGATGGCCGCGCTGCTGGCCACGGGCGGCTCGACCAACCACCTGATCCACTGGGTCGCGGTGGCGCGCTCGGCGGGCATCCTGATCGACTGGAGCGACTTCTCCGAGCTGTCGAGCGTCGTGCCGCTGCTGTCGCGCGTGTACCCGAACGGCAGCGCCGACGTGAACCAGTTCCAGGCCGCCGGCGGTCCGGGCTTCGTGATCAAGGAGCTGATCGGCGCCGGGTTGATGCACGGCGACGTGCTGACCTCGGTGTCGGGCCAGAACCTGAGCGCCTTCGGACGCCTGCCGCATCGCGCGGACGACGGCACCGTCACCTGGACCGAGCTGCCGGCGAAGAGCGGCGACGACACGGTCGTGCGCACGGCCGCGGCGCCGTTCTCGCCGACCGGCGGGCTGAAGCTGCTGGCGGGCAATCTGGGCCGCGCGGTGATCAAGGTGTCCGCGGTGCCGGAGGACCGGCACACGGTCGAGGCGCCGGCACGCATCTTCGACAGCCAGGAAGCGATGCAGGCCGCGTTCAAGGCCGGTGAACTGGAGCGCGACGTGGTCGTCGTGGTCCGCTTCCAGGGGCCGCAGGCCAACGGCATGCCGGAGCTGCACAAGCTGACGCCGCCGCTGGCGGTGCTGCAGGGCAAGGGCTTCAAGGTGGCGCTGGTGACGGACGGCCGCATGAGCGGCGCGTCCGGCAAGGTGCCGGCGGCCATCCACGTGAGCCCCGAGGCCCTGGCCGGCGGTCCGCTGGCCCGGCTGCGCGACGGCGACCGGGTGCGCGTCTGCGCCAATACCGGCGAGTTGAGCGCCCTGGTGCCGGCTGCTGAATGGGAGCGCCGCGAACTGGCCAGGATCACCGCCGACGCGGTGATCGAGAACGGCGCCGGTCTGGGCCGGGAGCTGTTCGCGGGCATGCGTCGCAACGTGACGACGGCGGAGGAGGGCGCGATCAGCTGGCTCTGAGGCCGAGCGGAACGCCCACTGATTTCGACTACAAGGACATTCACATGACTGCCATCAAGGACACCCTCAGCCTGGCTGAACACGGACCGGTGATTCCGGTCATCGTCATCGACCGCGTCGAGGACGCGGTGCCGCTGGCTCGCGCCTTGGTGGCGGGCGGCGTGAAGGTGCTGGAGGTGACGCTGCGCACGCCGGTGGCGCTGGAAGCGATCGCCGCGATCGCGCGCGAGGTGCCCGAGGCGCTGGTCGGCGCCGGCACGCTGCGCACGTCGGCCGATGCCATCGCGGCCAAGAAGGCCGGCGCGAGCTTCGCCGTCAGCCCCGGCTTCACGATGGACGTGGCGGGCGCCTGCTCGGCGCATTTCCTGCCCTTGCTGCCGGGCGTGTCGACGGCCAGCGAAGTGATGATGGCCAGCGACGCGGGTTACCGCTTCCTGAAGCTGTTCCCGGCCACGGCGGTCGGCGGCACCAGCCTGCTGAAGGCCCTGGCCGGGCCGTTCCCCGACGTGGTCTTCTGCCCGACGGGCGGCATCACCGTGCAGACCGCGCCGGACTTCCTGGCCCTGTCGAACGTGAAGGTCTGCGGCGGCTCGTGGCTGACGCCGGCGGATGCGGTGAAGGCGGGCGACTGGGCCCGCATCACGCAACTGGCCAAGGAAGCCAGCGCGCTGCGCCGCTGACCGGCCGGTTCACCGCTTCGGCGGGTCGAACACCAGACAGGTCGTGCTGGCGTGCGCATACAGCTTCCCGTCGTGGCCGACCAGATCGGCCTCGGCCGTCGCCATCTGGCGGCCGACATGACGCACGCGGCCGATCGCGCGCACCACCGGCACTTGCTCGTTGAGGGCACGCACGAGGTTGATCTTCAGCTCGAGCGTCGTGTAGCCGCGGCCGGGGTCCAGCGTCGTGTGCACCGCGCAGCCCAGCGCCGAATCGAGCAGCGTCGCGTACCAGCCGCCGTGCACCGTGCCCATCGGGTTGTAGTGCCGGAACTTCGGCGTGCCTTGGAAGACCACCTCCCCCTTGGCGGCGCGCAGCAGCGTGAAGTCCAGCGTCTGCGCGATCGGCGGCGGCGGAAGCTTGCCGTCGAGCATCGCCAGCATCTGTTCCAGACCGGTCATGCCGGCGATCTCGGCCATCGTGGCCACGCCGTGTTCCGGACGGAACTTCGCGCGGACCTCCCGCTCTTCCGCCAGCCATTGGGCCAGCGCTTCATCGTGTGACGCGGTGGGCGAGGGAGTCAGTGCTGCGCTCATCATGCAATCCTGCGGAAGTGGGTCGGAGGGAAGTCGGTGTGAAAGCTTGTGGTTGCAATGGTTGCAGCTACAATCTTCCGCTGTCAAGCCTCCTGGCGACATCCTGAGGGATCCATGCAGATGAGCGCTCCCGCCTCTTCCTCCAAGACAAGTTCCGCCGTGGCGCAGGCGGAGCCGATCTCGCCCAAGGGCTGTACCAACTTCAAGCTGCGTCAGGTGACGCGGCTGGTGTCCAACCACTGCGAGGCGCAGTTCGCCGAGTCCGGCCTGACCACGACGCAGTACGCGCTGCTGTCGCACATCGTGGTGCTGGGGCCGATCCAGCCGAGCGAACTCGCGCGGCGCATGGACATCGACCTCTCGACGCTGTCGCGCAACGTGCAGCCGCTGCAGGCCTTGGGCCTGGTGGAGACGCTGCCTGGCGCTGACGCGCGCAGCCGCCAGCTGCAGGCGACGGAAGAGGGCCACGCGCGGCGCAGACAGATGAAGGCGACGTGGAAGCGCGCGCAGCTCTCGCTGAACGAGCGCCTGGGCGATGAGCGCGTGCAGCGCCTGCATCTCCTGCTGGACGAATGCGCCGCGCTGATGCGCGGCGACATGGCGCCGGACTGAACGGCGCGGACCGTCGACCGCGGGCTCAGTCGATCGTGACGATCACCGGCGCGTGGTCGCTGGGCTTGGGCAGCTTGCGCATGGCCCGGTCGATGGTGCAGGCGGTCACTCGGTCCTTCAGCGCCGCGCTCACGAGGATGTGGTCGATGCGCAGGCCCTTGTTCTTCTGGAAGCCCAGCATCCGGTAGTCCCACCAGCTGTAGCTCTTGGGCGGCTGCTCGAACATCCGGTAGGCGTCGGTCAGTCCCAGGTCGATCAGCGCCTGGAAGTGCGCACGTTCCTGCGGCGAGGTGTGCGTCTGGCCGACGAAGGCGGCCGGGTCATAACAGTCGCGGTCCTCGGGGGCGATGTTGAAGTCGCCCATCAGCACGAGCCTCTCGTGCTGCTGCATCTCGGTGGCGAGCCAGGCGCGCAGACCGTCCAGCCACGCCATCTTGTAGACGAACTTGTCGCTGTCCAGCGCCTGGCCGTTCGGGAAGTAGGCGCCGATCACGCGCACATCGCCCACCGTGCCGGCGATCAGCCGCGCCTGCTCGTCGGCGTAGCCGGTGATGTTCTTGACCACGTCCTGGGCCGGCGTCCGGCTCAGCAGGGCGACGCCGTTGTAGGTCTTCTGGCCGAACCACTGCACCTGGTAGCCGGCGTCGGCGATCTCCATCGTCGGGAACTTGTCGTCCGTGAGCTTGGTTTCCTGCAGCACGAGCGCGTCGACCGGATTGGCGGCCAGCCAGTCGAGCAGCTGGGGCAGGCGCACGGCCAGGGAGTTGACGTTCCAGGTGGCGAATTTCATGATTCCTTTAACCTATTGATTTTATTGAAGTTTTTGATGTCAGTTTTTTCGATTTTCTTGCTAGCTACCTGTCCAGCTACCAAAATTTCGGGCGCCAAAATGGTAGCTTGGGTGGTAGCTAGCGTCCTACGACGCATCCTATCGATTCATGGCACAGCTGGCGCCAGAGGCGCTGCTGAAAGCGGTCCCGACATGGAATTGGGCCGGCGTCATCGTGGGATGTGGGGAGGCTTGGATCGGTCGTTAGCGAATGAGTCGGGCCAGGCGCGACGCATGTGAGGAGCGAACGGGCTTCACCGGGAAGTGCACGGCCCGAGCGGTTCAGTTGCTCGCCGCCGCGGAGCGGGTGGCGGCCGATGTCGCCGGATTCAGGCGGGCGCCTGCGCATCGTTGGCGACGCGGAAGAGCGAATCCGACGGATGGACGCTTGTTCCTGGTCCTGCAGCGAGCCGCCGGTTCGGCAGTGCCGCGCCCCTTTGCTAAAGGGCATGGCGGGATCAGACGGTCGATAAGATGACGATGAGGAGACAGATGAGCACCATGACCGACAGCGATCGCAACGTGATTCGCCGCTACGCGGCCGGCGATAGAGCGCTTCGAATTCAGGCCATCGAGGCGTTTTGCGAGCACCAGGCTTCGCACGCGGGCACTCCGGAAATTCGTCTCATGGCTGAAGCGACATCGCTTGTGCCGGATCACTTGCTGCAAGCGCAGTACCGGCGCCAGATGGCGCCACCAGGCGCCAGCGCACACACTGCATTCGGCGACTCGGACTTGGTCACTGCGCGCTGATTCGCGCTCGCGCTGCGCGTACCGCATCGCCCGAGGATTGGTTCTGGTGAGTGCGATGAGCCCGCGCGACCGCGAGCGAAGTCGAGCGCTCCTGCATCCGGGCAAGGAGCCTGCCGCCTCCCTCCGCTAGCGTGCGGGCCACGAGTTGGCTGATGAAATCCATTTTTGCGGCGTTTGGAAGAGGGTGCGCGGACGCTGAACGGGAGAGACGTTTGCCAACCGCTTCTTACGATTCAAGGAGCCGCCGTGAGCACTCTCCCCACCAAGTCCCCCATCGATCGCAGAAGCGATCCGGCACGCAGGGACGCCTTTTCTCAACGTGATCGCAGCAAGCGTCCCGACGTCATCGCGTCGCAGCCCAAGTCTGTTTCGAAACTTGCAGCGCTGGACACGCCGAACTCGCGCCTGATCTGAAGCCGCCATTGCGTGCTGCTTGTGCCTTCGACGGGGTGCGCAGGCGCCCTGCGGATCAAGACTTTGCGATCCGCGCAGCGGCGGCCTGAAACCCGCTAAGGATGCTGTTGGTCACCGCCTGTGGAAAATCGTCCGGCAGCACGGCGTGGACTGCTTGTACGACGGCTGGTGTGTGGTCCACGACTTCATCGATGAGCGCATCGACGGCGCGACCGCCTTCGGTGATCACGCCATGCCTGGCGCCAAGCGCCACCCAGTGACGGCGGAGAATGTCGCGCATCCTCCAATGCGCATTCTTCGAACGAACGGCCATGGCCATCTTGACCTTGTGCGCAGAGATCTTCGCCGGCCCCTCGCCGAGCACCGGATAGGCAGATAGAATGTCGTACAGCGGGGTCAACTGGTAGCTGCCGCCTGGGCGCAGGAACAGGCTGAAGTTCTTGGCGTGCCCGTCCGTGGCGCAAAGCATCCAGAAGATCAACTGAGCCTTGAAAAAGTTGCGCTGGTCTTGCTCCCGGGTGATCGAGCCGTCGAGCAGCTCCAGGATGCGGTCCATACCCGGGCCGCCTTCGGCCTCGTATTTCGCCTCCGGCGAGACGCCGACGGCCTGGCACATGTCTTCCTGCGGCAGCCGGACAAGGCGCTGATCGCCGTCGGAAGCTGTCCACCACGAGCGATCGAAGCGCTCGACGACGAGCGCCGTGATGTCCTCGAACTGCATGGGCTGGCAAGGGGCGACGGGCAGACCGAACGCCTTCAGTATCAGCGCGCACAGCCACTCGTTCTCCACGGAGTGGCGCATGTCGAGCTTCATGCCGCCGATCAGTCCCAGAGGCAGCTTGAAGATGTGCGTGGTGGGTGTGCTGCCACGCGGCAGACACCAGTGCCCATCGCGCAGGAGGAGGGCGGTCTTTTCCTGCGCGCCGGCGATGGAGATCCGGAACTCGTTGTCCTCATTCCCCCAGCCCAGGCCCTGTGGCGTCGTCGCGCTCCTCAGGACCTGCGCAATCTGGGCGTGATTCAGCGCCTCGGCGTGTACGCCGCCAAGGCCCGATGACGCCTGGTCTTCAGGCAGGATCTCCAACGCACCGACGCAATCCCTTCCGATCTCGGCAAGGAGTTCAAAGGCATCGGTGGAGCCGGTGCTGAAACGACGCGCTAGTCGCTCACGGATCTCCTTGCTATCGGGCAACAGGTTCTCGAAATAGGCGCGGACCTTGTCGCCGCGATGCGCACTGTTGCCCGGTGTGAAAGGCAGCGACAACGACAAGGGTCGCCCGTGTTCTGACGAAACCCAGGCCTCGTCATACTGGAGCGTGTCGGGCGCATTCGGAGCTAGGCTCCATCGGCCCACCCGGGCCCCGTTCATCCAGAGCCCGAGCGTGCGCGTGTGAGAGCGGCGTCCCATTGGTCACCAGACCGGTTTGTCGGCGCCTGAGCCCGCGTCTGAGACATCCTTGCTCGGATGGTGGGGCGACGATGGTTTATTCAGCGCGAGTTCTACACCCAGGATGTGCAGCAGCTTCAGCAAGCGTGCGGCACCGACTGTGTCGGCGTTGCGTTCCAGCGCGGAATAGGACTGCTGGGTGACGCCCAATCTCAGCGCCACCTCCGTTTGCGTCAAACCTGCTTCCTTGCGGTAGGCCTGCAAGAGTGTGGGCAGTTGATCGGCCGTTCGTACGGTGAATCGAGACATACAGTTTATAGGCTGTATTGTTGATTTACAGCATTTGATGCGTAGTTTTAGAATACGCACTAAAAGCTGTGAACGCAACTAGTTCGACTGACGTTGCGGAAGACTGGCTAGTGGGCATCGGCGGCCTGAAAGCGATCAACGACCTTCACGGCCATGCCGCCGGTGACGCGGTCATCCAGCGGGTCGCGCGACGGCTGTTGAAGGTGTTCCATACCACGGGAACGACGGCACGTACGGGGGGCGACGAGTTCGGGTTGCTATTCCCCACGTCGCTGCAGGAGCCGCTCACGGAGTCGCTGATGTCGCTGCGCGCCGCAATGGGGATGCCCATCATCCTGGACAGTCTGCGTCTTTCCCCCTCGGTCAGCGTTGGCGCGGCGCTGCTGGATCATGCGAAGACGGCGTCCGAAGCGCTTCGGATGGCCCATGTGGCTCTGCAGGCCGCCACGCAAGCGGGGCCTGGCGGGCTTGCGATCTTCGACCCCTCTCAGGACCGGGAGGCTTGCCGGCTCCACCGGTTGCGGCGGGACTTGATCGATGCGCTGGACCGCGATGAATGGCACATCGCCTACCAACCGGTCGTGGACTCGGCCGGTCGGCCGGTCGGCCGGTGGCGGCCGAGGCGCTTGCGCGCTGGCGACACCCCACATTGGGTCCGATCGGGCCTGACGTCTTCATCCCCATTGCGGAGTCCAGCGGGTGCATTCACAAGCTCGGCATGAACGTGATGCGACGCGTCTGCGCGGATCTCGCAGCCATGCGTGCGGAAGCGCTGCCGATCCAGCGCGTCGCCGTCAAGGTTGCCGGCCGGTTTCTCCCGGTCCGGCTAACTCATACGCCGATGAACTCTCGCTTGAGGACGTCCCTGTTCTCAGCAGGCACGATGCCCAGCACGTTGCCTTCACGCACCGCCTTGCGTCCAACGATGTACATCTGCAGCGCCTTGCGGATGATCTCGGCCTTGCTGACCTCGTCCTCCGCGGCCGCAGCTGTGATTTCGTTGTTGAGAACGTCGGGCATTTCCATGTTGTAGCGTGCGCCCATCGAGATACCTCGTTTGCAGAAAATCGATGCATCTTTTCTACACCGAATTTGTGCATGGTGCTAGCCGCGTCCCGATCGCAATCCCGGCTTAGGTCGTGCGGCCGGGACCGCGCAGGTACTAAGAACGCTCCTAGACCCGGGCGCCTCCGCCCCCACCCCGCGGCGGCCCCGTCGGCAGGGCGCTGCCGGGTCAGCTCCGGGCCCGCTCTCTCAGAATGGCGGGAGTCTCCCTGTGCAGCAGCGAGGCGGCAACCGAAGGTACGCAGTCGCGCGACGAAGAACGTGATCCGCGACTCGACCTGCGTCTATCAATCTGGCAACTCGTCGCTCGCGTCTACAACAGCAACGTCTGCGGCGGTCGCGCGGTGGAGCTGGACATACTTCTGCCTCAGCCGTCCTTCGCTGAGAACGCGCTCCCGCCTTGCCTGGAGCAGGCCTCGACGAACGTCCAACACTGAGCCAACGTCCACGGTCCCGGCGCCGTAGCGCGCGGATACCAAATCAAGGGCGTCCTGCAGGTGCGCCTCCCGCAGACGCGCTTCGGTGAGCTGCTCGCGCTCCGAGACGTAGGTGTTCAACGCATCGTCGATCTCGTGCCAGGATTTGACAACCGTCTGCTGGTAGTCGATCGCGGCCTCCTGCTGTTGGAGTTCGCGCAGTTGCACCACGCGTTGGCGCCGACCGCGGTCGAAGATCGGCAAGTCCAAGCTTGGGCCGATCGACCAGGTGCGGCTGGCCCAATCGGTGAATTTGCCAGCTTGGTAGGACTCCAGCCCCGCATGCGCGCCAATGCGAATACTGGGATACAGCTCCGCCTGGGCGATGCCGACGTTGGCGACCGCTTTGCGCAGCTTCGCTTCGGCGGCGCGGATGTCCGGCCGGCGTCGCGCAACTTCGGAGGGCAGGCCCAGCGACAGATCAGGCAGGGCTGTGGCCCCCGCAGTCGATCGACGTGGCGCCAGCACGGCACTGAGCGCGCCCGGTTGCTCGCCGAGCAGCAGTTCGAGCTGTCCCTGCGCCTGCGCCAGTTGATCCAGCAAGGCGGGCAACTGCGCCCGGGTGGTCGCGAGGTCGGCGCGCTGGCGCTCTAGGTCGAAATGATCGATGAGGCCTGCGTCGACGCGCGCCTTCAACAAGTCCAGCCGGTCCTGCTGTCCGGCGACATCCTCCTCGACCACCTGCCGCTGATCCTGTGCGCTGCGCAGCGCCAGATAGTGCTGCGCTACCTGGCCTGCCAGACTCTGACGGGCCAGCGCCAGCAGCGCGACTTGCGTCGCCACGTCCGCGTCGGCCGCCTCGATGCTTTGGGACACGCGGCCCCACAGATCCAGCTCCCAGGAGACATCGAGGCCCGCCTGATAGTCGTTGAACGGGCTGCTGAGCGCCGACACCAGCTGATCGCGGTTGGCGCCACTGCTGCCTCCGATCACGTCGAGCAGCCGCGTGCTGGCGCCGTATTCGCTCTGTCGCTGGCGGAGCGCGCCCGCGCTGGCCTTGGCCTGCGGCCCTCGCTGGCTGATGGCCACCTGCAGCTGCGTGCGCGCCTGGGCGAAGTGCAGGGCCGCCGTCCTCAGGTCGGGGCTGGCACGGGCGGCGCGACCTTCGAGCTCGTCGAGCACCGGATCGTTCAACGTCGTCCACCAGCCGGCGCCATGCGCCGCGGCGGGGGCGGCGGCTGGTGGAC
>CBIHMU010000041.1:0-49131 GCA_966211105.1 uncultured Burkholderiales bacterium | reverse complement strand
ACTGGGCCAGGTCGGTACGGATACCGCCGGACAGCGACTTGATCAGCTTGGTCTGCGCAGCGCCACCGACGCGCGACACCGAGATACCGGCGTTGATCGCGGGACGGATGCCGGCGTTGAACAGGTTGGTTTCCAGGAAGATCTGGCCGTCGGTGATCGAGATGACGTTCGTCGGAACGAAGGCCGACACGTCGCCGGCTTGCGTCTCGATGATCGGCAGCGCGGTCAGCGAGCCGGTCTTGCCCTTGACTTCACCCTTGGTGAAGGCTTCGACGTACTCGGCGTTGACGCGGGCGGCGCGCTCCAGCAGACGGCTGTGGAGATAGAACACGTCGCCGGGGAAGGCTTCGCGGCCCGGGGGACGGCGCAGCAGCAGCGAGACCTGGCGGTAGGCGACGGCCTGCTTGGACAGGTCGTCGTACACGATCAGCGCGTCCTGGCCGCGGTCGCGGAAGTATTCGCCCATCGTGCAGCCCGAGTAGGCCGACACGTACTGCATGGCAGCGGATTCGGACGCGGACGCGGCGACGACGATGGTGTAGTCCATCGCACCGGCGGCTTCCAGGGCGCGCACGACGTTCTTGATCGACGACGCCTTCTGGCCGATCGCGACGTACACGCAGGTCATGTTCTGACCCTTCTGGTTGATGATCGCGTCGATCGCCACGGCGGTCTTGCCGGTCTGGCGGTCGCCGATGATCAGCTCGCGCTGGCCACGGCCGACGGGCACCATCGAGTCGATCGACTTCAGGCCGGTCTGCACCGGCTGGTCGACGGACTTGCGGGCGATCACGCCCGGGGCGACCTTCTCGATGACGTCGGTCATCTTGGCGTTGATCGGGCCCTTGCCGTCGATCGGCTGACCCAGCGCGTTCACGACGCGGCCGATCAGTTCAGGGCCGACCGGCACTTCGAGGATGCGGCCCGTGCACTTCACGGTGTCGCCTTCGACGATGTGCTCGTAGGCGCCCAGGATCACGGCGCCGACGGAGTCGCGCTCCAGGTTCAGCGCCAGACCGAAGGTCTGCGTGCCGTCGGCGGCGACCGGGAACTCCAGCATTTCGCCTTGCATCACGTCGGACAGGCCGTGCACGCGCACGATGCCGTCGGACACGGACACGACGGTGCCCTGGTTGCGCACGTCGGTGGACGCGCCAAGGCCTTCGATGCGGCTCTTGATCAGTTCGGAAATTTCAGCAGGATTCAGTTGCATTGCTTGCTCCCAGCGGCATCCCGCCGAAGCGGGACACCAGGGTGAATCGGGGGGATCTCAGGCAGTCGGGCCGAAGCCTGAAGCCGAGGCTTCAGGCAGTCAGCGCCACTTTCATGCGTTCCAGACGGGCCTTCACCGAGGTGTCCAGCACCTCGTCGCCGACCACCACACGGATACCGCCGATCAGGCCAGGCTCCAGCTCAACCTGCGCTTGCAGCTTGCGGCCGAAGCGCTTCTCCAGCGACGCGACCACGTCGGCCAGCTGGGCCGGCTCGATCGGGAACGCGCTGAAGATGTGCGCATCGGACACGCCGGACGCGGCGTTGGCCAGTTCGTGGAACTGCTGGACCATCGCCGGCAGCGCCGACAGGCGGCCGTTGGCGATCACCTCGCGCAGGAAGTTCTGAACGCCGGGCACCAGCGACTGCTTGCTCGCCGCGGACACCACGTCGAACACCTGGTCGGCGCTCACCTTGGGGTCTTCGGCGAACTGGCGCAGTTGGCTGTCGCCGGCGACGAGCGCCAGCGCGGCGAGCTGCTCGTTCCAGGTCTTGAGGTCCTGGGAGGACGCGACCTGGAACAGCGCTTCGGCGTAGGGACGGGCAATGGTTGCGAGTTCAGCCATGATTACAGCTCCGTCTTGAGACGGTTCAGCAATTCGGCGTGCACGCCGGCATTGACCTCGCGCTGCAGGATCTGCTCGGCGCCCTTGACGGCCAGCGCGGCGACCTGCTCGCGCAGGGCCTCACGGGCACGCACCGACTGCTGCTCGGCTTCCGCCTTGGCAGCGGCGATGATCTTGGCGCCTTCGTCTTCCGCGCGCTTCTTCGCCTCGTCCACGATGGCGGCGCCGCGCTTCTCAGCGTCGGACAGCAGCTTGGTGGTTTCGTTGCGGGTCTGCGCCAGTTGCTCGTCGACCTTCTTGTTGGCGTTGGCCAGTTCGGCCTTGGCCTGGTCTGCGGCGGTCAGGCCGGCACGGATCTTGTCCGCGCGCTCGTCCAGTGCCTTCACGATCGGTGGCCAGATGAACTTCATCGTGACGAACACGAGAAGTGCAAACGGGATCCACTGGATGAAGAGGCTAGCGTTGATATTCACGGCACGATCCTTTCAGTCGTGAAAGGGTTCGGGCTCGATCAGCGAGCGACGGTGGCCAGCAGCGTAGCGGCGAACGGGTTGGCGAACGCGAACAGCAGGGCGATGGCGACGCCGATCAGGAAGGCGGCGTCGATCAGGCCGGCCAGGATGAACATCTTGGTTTGCAGTTCGTTCATCAGCTCGGGTTGACGGGCCGACGATTCCAGGAACTTGCCGCCCATCAGCGCGATGCCGATGGAAGCGCCGATCGCGCCCAGACCAACGATGATGCCGCAAGCCAGAGCGACCAGACCGAGGATGTTTTCCATGTTTTGCTCCTGAGAGAGTTAGATAAAAGGGAAAGGGAAAAAGAAACGGGGGATCGAGGTGATCGAGCTGTCCGACCGGATCAGTGCGCGTCGTGCGCCTGGCCCAGGTAGATCAGCGTCAGCATCATGAAGATGAAGGCCTGCAGCGTGATCACAAGGATGTGGAACAGCGTCCAGACCGTGCCGGCGATGACGTGGCCGATGGCCAGGCCGATGCCGGTTCCGGTCAGGGCCCAGCCGCCACCCATCAGGGCGATCAGCATGAACACCAGTTCGCCGGCAAACATGTTGCCGAACAGTCGCATGCCATGAGACACCGTCTTGGCGACGAACTCGATGATCTGCATGAGGAAGTTGAACGGCCACAGCAGGAAGTGGTCGCCGAACGGGGCGGCGATCAGTTCGTGGCCCCAGCCGCCCAGACCCTTGATCTTGACGCTGTAGAAGAACACCAGCGCCAGGACGAAGGTCGACAGGCTCAGCGTGGTCGACAGGTCGGCGGTCGGCACGACGCGCTGGTAGGCGTGGTGCGCGTCATGGGCGACGTAGTTGGTGAACAGCGTCGGCAGCCAGTCCACCGGCAGCATGTCCATGAAGTTCATGAAGAAGATCCACACGAACACGGTCAGGGCGACCGGTCCGATGACCCGGCGGCTCTTCTCGTTGTGGATGACCGACTTGGCCTGGTTGTCCACCAGCTCGACCAGCATCTCGATGGCCGCCTGGAAGCGTCCCGGCACGCCGGCATGCGCCTTGCGTGCGACACGCCACAGGACGAACACGGCGATCAGGCCCAGCACCGTCGAATAGATCAACGAATCGAAGTTGAAGACGCTGAAGTCGACGATGCCCGTCTGCTTCGCATCCTCGAAGGCGAAATTCTTCTGCCAATGCTGCAAATGGTGGGTGATGTATTCACCCGAAGTCGGCGCGTGCCCTTCTGCTGCCATGGTGGTGTTTCCGTCTCTATTTTCTGATTCGACCCCGACCAAGCAGGGCCAGCCAATTTGCCTTCAGGGTCACGACGAGGGTCGAGAGCAATGCCGCCCAACTCAACGATGCGTAACCCACGACGACCGCCACCAGGATGGCGACCGCCAGAATGATCTTCACCAGCTCCCAGACCGCGAACGTGAGCATCGGCGTGCCCGCGTCCCTGGCTGATTGCCGCGTCATGCCCCACGCCATCAGGGCGTTCGGCACGACGACCGAGACGGCACCGAACAGCGCCGACCAGGTTTTGTCGGCTTGCAGGGACAGCAGCCCCCACAGCGCGACCATGATCGCCCCCGCCGCGGCCTGCCAGGTCAACAACGACCAGACGGACATCGCCGGGAGCCGGGCCCGCAAGTCCTGCGCTTCTTCTCGCGTCAGAGGCTTGAAAGCCGGTTCGGCAGCCGCATCTCCGTCGATGCCGTCGTCCCAAGGATCCCGGCTGGCGTTGCCACGGTTGTTCATCGGAACGGGCCGGGGCGGCTCTGCGGGCGCTGCGGGCGACACCACGGGTGCGCGCGCTGGATCGGGATTCACGGCGTCAGGGGGCGAGCTGCAAAACCACGGGATTATAGGGGTTCTGGCCTTACGAACCCTTAACAGACCGAGGCGCCTGCCCATCCACGCCGACTTGACAGCCCGTGCGATCCACGCCTAGGGCCCTCCCGAGCCCTGTTCATCGGCTTTCGCATCACTTCCAGCACCCGCCTGCGCGCGGTGTGCGCGCAACACCTGGCCCTTTCAGGCTGCTTCTTCAGGCTGCTTCTTCGGGCTGCTTCAAATGGGCCAGTGCGCGAACTGGACAGGCAGTCCGGCCACGGGCACACGCATTTTCAGCACGCAGCCCGCCCACGGTTGCGACGCGAGTTCGGCCTCGCTGCGCTTTTCCCGGGCGGTGGTGACGAAAAGAGTGCACAGGTCCGCACCACCGAAGGTCGGCATCGTCGCGCAGCGCACGGGCAGCTCGACCCGCGTGAGCACCTCGCCCGACGGCGACAGCCGAAGCAGCTGCTGCCCTTCCATCATGGCGATCCAGTACGCGCCCTCGACGTCGACCGCCGCGCCATCCGGCCGGCCGCCGTAGGTCTCCAGCGGCTGGTCCGGAGCGCGCTTCTCGAAGCTGGCGAAGACTTCGCGTGGACCGACGGTGCCGGTTTCAGCATCGAAGCTCAACCGGTAGATCTCGTGGGCCTTGGTGTCGGCCCAGTACATCGTGCGGCCGTCCGGGCTCCAGGCCAGACCGTTGGACACGGTGATGCCGTCCTGGACCTGCTCGAAGGCGCCGTCGCGCAGGCAATAGAGCGCCGAGGCCGGCTGGCGCGCGTCGTCGATCGTGCCGACCCACAGCCGTCCCTTCGCATCGGCCTTGCCGTCGTTGAAGCGGCGCCTGGACGCGTCATAGGGCGGATCGAGCAGCTTCACGTAGTCGCCCGTCGCGGGATCGAAGCGCCACAGTCCGTTGCGCTGCGGAATCAGCAGCCCGCCGTCGGTCAGCGGCACGATGCAGCCCGGCTCGTCGTTGAGCGGCCAGCGCGTCGGCGCGTCGGCGCCGTTGTCGAGCCGGAACAGGGCCTTGCCCGGAATGTCGACGTAATAGAGGCATTGCTCCAAGGGATGCCAGAACGGCGACTCGCCGAGCAGTGCCGGCGTCAGCGACGCGGGCTCGAGGCGGAAGAGATCGTCCGAGGACGTCGTCGAAGCGGCAGGGGACTGTGAGCTCATGCCCCGATGCTATGCCGGTAACCCGACGAAACCGGAAACCCTTGCCGGGGACGCGCTGAGAGGCCGACGCGGGCCTCCCGGACTCAGTCCAGGTCGACCTTCAGGTAATGCGCGCCGGCGATCGGATTGAAGTAGTACGGCGGGATCTCCTCGAAGCCCAGGCTCTCGTACAGGTCGCGCGCGGCTTCCATGTCGTCGAGGGTGTCCAGCAGCATGGTGGAGTAGCCCGCGGTGGTGGCGCGATCGATCAGCGCCTGCGCCATCGTGCGCCCCAGTCCGAAACGGCGGAACGCAGGGCGGATGAACAGGCGCTTCATCTCGCAGGCGTTCACGTAGTCGGAATCGGTCATCGGACGGAAACCGCCGCAACCGGCGATCTGCCCGTCGACCAGCGCCAGCAGCAGCGCGCCCTGCGGCGCGTCGTACTCGCCGGGGAGCGAGGCCAGTTCCTCGTCGAAGTTCTGGAAGTCCAGGTCGATGCCCAGGCCCTGCGCGTATTCGCGCAGGATCGCGCGCGCTTCTTCCCACAACGTGGGCGAATCGGGGCTGATCAGTCGTATCTCAGGCGTGTCCACAGCGGGCGAGTGTAGCGAGGCCGTCCCAACGATCAAGGGGGACGTCTAGAGGCGCTCGTCAAGGACCCGCGGCCGGGCCGTGGGCGGCGAAGCCGGGGCGGGTCATCAGACGTCGGTACCAGCCCTCGACCGCCGGCAGGTCGGCGTGCGCGATCGGGGCGGCACGCCAGCGGTGCGTGGAGAGGCCCAGCACGATGTCCGCCAGCGTGAAGCCGTCGCCGAGCACGAAGGGCCCGCCGGAGCGCGCGAGCTGCCCGTCGAGCATCGCCATGTGCCGGTTCCAGTTCGCAACGCCGGACTCGATCAGCGCGGCGTCCTGATGCTGCGCGCTCTGGCGCACCGTCGCCATGAACGCATAGCGCCAGCTGTTGTTCAGCTCGCCGCCCTGCCAGTCCATCCACATCTCGACGAGCGCCCGCTCGCGGGGCTCGTCGGGCAGCAGGTCGACGCGGCCCTCGCGCCGCGCGAGGTAACGGCAGATGCTGTTGCTCTCCCACATTGAGAACGACGGGGCCGCATCGTCGATCAGCACCGGCATCATCGCGTTGGGGTTGAGCGCGCGGAAGGCATCGGCCTGGACGTCGACATCCTCGCGCGTCAGGTCCAGGCCCAGCTCGACGCCGGTCCACAACACCTTGCGGACGTTGATGGACGCGGCGCGTCCGAGCACACGCAGGCCGCTCATGTCGATGCCGTCGCCGTCCCCGCGTCCCCGGTCGCGAAACCGAGCACCACGCGACGAGTCCTCGCCGACTTCTTCTCGATCTTCGTGACGACCACGGCGCCGATCTCCGCCGTGTTGGCCACATGCGTGCCGCCGCACGGCTGCAGGTCGACGCCATCGATCGCGAGCAGGCGCACGCGGCCGGTGCCGCGCGGCGGTTGCACGCTCATGCTGCGCACGAGCGTCGGATTCGCATCGAGTTCCTCGTCGCTGATCCAGCGGTGGCCGACCGGATGCGCCTCCGCGACGAGCCGGGCGATGCCGGCGGTCAACGCGTCCTTGTCGAGCGGATCGGTCATGTGGAAATCCAGGCGCGCGTAACCCGCGGTGATAGAACAGCCGTCCACCGGGTGCGGCACCAGCGCGCACAGCAGATGCGTCGCGGTGTGGAAACGCATGTGGGCGTGGCGACGCGTCCAGTCGATGCGCGCGGTGACCGGCGTGCCGGCGTCCAGGCCGCCCAGGTCCTGCCCCGGCGCGGGCAGGTGCAGGATCTCGCCGCCTTCGCCCTTGCGCGTGTCGACGATCACCAGCTCACGCCCCTCCGGCAGCACCAGCACGCCGGCGTCGCCGGCCTGGCCGCCGCCTTGCGGATAGAACACCGTGCGGTCCAGCAACAGGCCGCGCTCGTCGGCGCGCAGCAGCGTCGCCTCGCAGTCGCGCAGCTGCGCATCCTCGCGGAAAAGATCCAGCGTGCTCATCGGGTCCTTGTCGGCACTGGTACGGCGGCGCTCGGCGCCACGTCAGCGGGGTCAGCGGGGTCAGCGGAGTCAGGGGGCTCAGCGGGAAGCCGGCACGGCGTCGTCGAGATCGCCGGACTGCGTCGGCGCATCGGACAGCGTCCCCTCGATCGCCTCCAGTTCGATCGTGCCCTTGGGCGTCGAGAGCTGCGCGCGCAGTCCGTCGCGGGCTTCGAAGCCCAGCAGCTGCACACCGCTCTCAGGCAGCTTGTCGGTCGGATGGGCGTCGCCCTTCCATTCGATGGGCACCGGCAGGCCTTCCTTGCGCAGCCGGCGGCCGTCCTCGCGCAGCGCGATGCGCCAGCTCAGATCGCCGCGGGCGGCCTCGACCGCCTCGCCGGCATCGACGCCCTCGCCCGCCCAGGTGGCCAGCGTGGCGTCCAGGCTGGCCACCCGCGCGACCCAATGCAGCAGCGACGGGCCGTCCTCCTTCAGGCGCTCGCGCACGGCGGGCTGGTCCAGGTCGAACCAGCGCGGCCGGCCGGGATCCGGGGCCTCCGGGTCGATCGCGATGATTTCCAGGTAGCAGCGCGGATAGGTCGGCGGCCCGCTGATGTTGAGCAGCAGGTTGTGCGTGCCCATCAGCGCGTGGCGCCCACCGGGTTGAGGGGACACGCCGAGGACGCGTTCGCACCAGGCGCGGCCCTCCTCGAGGGTGTTCGCGGCGACAACGAGATGATCGACTTCCATGCTCATGGCTTCACAACCTCACCTGACCGTGGATCAACGGCGTGACATCGCCGCCAATCCAGCAATGTCCGCCCTCTTTCGCCACATGCACCCGGCCGGCACGCCCGAGGGCGGCGCCCTGGGCGGCCACATAGCGGTCGGGCGCCAGACCGGCGCCTTGCAGCCATAGTGCCAGACCCGCGTTGAGGCTGCCCGTCACCGGGTCTTCAGCGGGGCCGAGTCCGGGCACGAAGGCCCGCACCTCGAATTGCAGCGGCGAGCCCGCAGGATAAGCGCCAACGACGCCCAGCTTGAGTCGCCCCATGGACACGTAGTCCGGCTCGATCGCGAGGACGGCCTCGGCGGAGGCCAGGCGCGCCGCCATCCAGTCGGGGCCGTTGTTCACCCAGACGACATCGAGCAGGTCCGCGTCGGCCAACCGCAGCGCGCGCGCCACCTGGTCGCGCAGCGCCGGTTCGACCGGTCCTTCGCGCCGCAGCGGCGGCGCGGCGAAGGCCAGCCTTCCACCGTCGCGGCGGATGCGCACCAGGCCGATGGCGCATTCCTGCACCACCTCGCCGGGCCGCTTCGGATCGCCGCCGCTGGACAGCCACGCGTGGCACGAGCCCAGCGTCGGATGGCCCGCGAAAGGCAGTTCGCCGCCCGGCGTGAAGATGCGGACGCGGTAATCGGCGTCGGGATGCGTGGGCGGCAGCAGGAAGGTCGTTTCGGAGAGATTTGTCCAATGCGCGAACTTCGCCATCGTGGCGTCGTCCAGGCCCGCGCCGTCGATGACGACGGCCAGCGGGTTCCCCTTCAGCGCCTCGGCGGTGAAGACATCGACTTGAACGAAGCGGCGGAGTTCGGACATGCGGAACCTCGGAAAAACGGGATGAGTCGCTCCGTCCCGCCTGGCGGGGCGGTGGTGGTGGCGCGGGAGGGTGACGGGAACAGGGGACAAGACCCGACCCCGACCCCGACCCCGGGCGGGGTCGAGGTCCGCCTTGGCATCGGTGCCTGTCCGGGCCCCGATGCCGGCGAGCCGATCAGGGGGCCGTTTCGGCGGTCGCCAGCGCGAGCGCCTCGTGCAGCACGCGGCCCAGCTTGTCGACGCCTTCGGCGATCAGGTCGGGCGTCAGCGTCACGAAGGACAGACGCAGCGTGCGCGTGTCCGGCTGGTGCGCGTAGAACGCGGCACCCGGCACGTAGGCGATGCCGGCATCGACCGCGCGCGGCAGCAGCGCCATCGCGTCCAGGCCCTCCGGCAGGCGGATCCAGAAGAACATGCCGCCTTCCGGGGTCTGCCACTCGCAGCCGGGCGGCAGCGCCGTTTCCAGCGCCTTGGCCATCGCGTCGCGGTTGGCCTTGTAGCGGGCGCGGATCTTGGGCACGTGCTCGTCCAGGAAGCCGCCCTTGATGACCTCGTGCACCACGCGCTGGTTGAAGCCCGGCGTGTGCAGGTCGGCGGCCTGCTTGGCCTGCAGCAGCTTCGGGTAGAGCTCGCCCGGCGCGACGATGTAGCCCAGCCGGAATCCCGG
Organism: uncultured Burkholderiales bacterium; assembly: GCA_966211105.1. Taxonomy (GTDB): domain Bacteria; phylum Pseudomonadota; class Gammaproteobacteria; order Burkholderiales; family Burkholderiaceae_C; genus Roseateles. The sequence goes on along the minus strand of CBIHMU010000041.1, from coordinate 39,551 downwards.
CGTCAGCACCTTCGAGAACGAGCCGAGATAGAGGCTGCCTTCCGGCCACAGCGAACTCAGCGAAGCCGGCGGCGCCTGGTCGAACCACAGGTCGCCGTAGGGGTTGTCCTCGACGATGGGCACGCCGGCCTTGCGCGCGGCGGCGACCACGGCCTGGCGGCGCCCGGCGCTCATCACGCGGCCGGTCGGGTTCTGGTAGTTCGGCAGCAGGTACGCGAAGCGCGTGCCCGGCGCATCGTGCGGCAGGGCCTCGATGGCCGACGGCAGCGGGCTCTCGTCGTCGCTGGCGAGGCTGGCGAAGATCGGCTCGTACGGCGTGAAGGCCTGCAGCGCGCCGAGGTAGGTCGGCGTCTCGACCGCGACCGGCGCGCCCGCGTCGCACAGCAGCTTGCCGACCAGGTCCAGGCCCTGCTGCGACCCGCTGGTGATCAGCACCTGGTCCGGCGAGGCGTTGATCCCCAGCGTCGCGACCTTGGCCGCGACCCACTCGCGCAGCGGCGCGAAGCCCTCGCTGGCGGCGTACTGCAGCGCTTCCTTCGCGTTGTGCGTCAGCACGCGGTCGCAGGCGGTCCTGATGGCTTCCACCGGGAACGTGTCCGCGCTGGGCAGGCCGCCGGCCATGGACAGGATGCCCGGCTTCTCGGTGACCTTCAGGATCTCTCGGATGATGGACGGGTTCATGCGCGCCGCGCGGCGGGCCTGCGTCCAGGGACTGCGGTTCATGGGGGTTGTCTCCGGTTGAGCGGACCAGTCTAAGGGGTCGACCAGCACAGGACCAATACACTGCGCCATACCACCGCATGATCTGTATCGGCATGGACACCAGCACAGCCCACGGCAGCATGAGCGCCCCCAACAGCGCCAATGTCGCGCCGGTCGCCCTCTCCCGCACCGCCAGCCAGCCGCTCGCGCAGCAGCTGGCGCAACGCTTCGCGGCGCGGATCCAGCAGCGGCTGCTGCTGCCGGGCGCGCGGCTGCCGTCGGTGCGGGACTGCGCGCGCCACCACGGCGTCAGCCCGTACACGGTCGTGGCGGCCTACGACCAGCTGCTCGCGCAGGGCCTGCTGGAAGCGCGCAAGAAGCGTGGGTTTTTCGTTCGCGAAACCCGCAGCCCGCCGCCCCGGGCGGCGGTCGCCCACGACGTCGCCCCCGCGCCACTGCCGCCGCCGGTCGACGCCAGCGCGCTGATCCGCGGCATGTTCCAGGCGGACGCCCGACGTTCGCCGGGGCTGGGCACGCTGCCGGCGGAATGGCTGGACCTGGGCCTGCTGCAGTCCACGTTGCGCCGGCTGGCGACGAACGCGGACGACGCGCTGCTGTCCGGCTACGGCGAGCCGCTCGGCGACGAACGCCTGCGGCGCGCGCTGTCGCGGCGCCTGCTGGACATCGCGGTGCAGGCCGCGCCGGACCAGATCATGAGCACCGTCGGCGCGACGCACGGGCTGGACCTGATCACGCGGGCCTTCCTGGAGCCGGGCGACGCCGTGCTGGTGGACGACCCGGGCTGGGCGATCGAGTACGCGCGCCTGTCGCAGGCCGGCATGCGGCTGCTGCCGGTGCCGCGCGGCGCGCACGGGCCGGACATCGCGGTGATGCGCCGGCTGATCGAGGAGCACCGGCCGCGCATGTACGTGACGGTCTCGGTGCTGCACAACCCGACCGGCGCGACGTTGGACCTGGCGCATGCGCACCAGGTGCTGCAGCTGGCGCACGAGCACGACCTGCTGATCGTCGAGGACGACACCTACGCGCTGTTCGCGCCGAACCACGCGCCGCGCCTGGCGGCGCTCGACCAGTTGCGGCGCACGATCTACGTCTCGGGTTTCTCGAAGATGCTGTCGCCGGCGTGGCGGGTCGGCTTCGTCGCGGCGAGCCCCGACCGCATGGCGCGCCTGACCGACCTGAAGCTGCTGGCCTCGCTGACCACCAGTCCGTTGATGGACCGGGCGGTCGCCTTGTGCCTCGAGCAAGGCCTGCTGCGCAAGCATGCCGAGCGGATCGCGGCGCGACTGGCGTCGGCGCGGCAGCGCTGCGTGCGGTTGGCCGAGGACGCGGGTTGCCGCTTCGCGGCGGTGCCGGCGGGGCTGTTCGGCTGGGTCGACGTGGGCGTCGACACCGAGCGGCTCGGGCCGGCGATGATGGACCAGGGCTGGCTGATCGCACCCGGGATCCTGTTCAGCCCGACGCGCACGCCGGGCACGCTGATGCGCATCAACTTCGCGACCTCGCAGGATCCGAAGTTCTGGCACGCGCTGGAGCGGGCGCGGGAGGCGCTCAGGCGCTGAGCCGGCGCCGGCGGATCATTGGCGATCGCCCTCCTCCGGGATCGGCGCCCAGGGACCGATCAACCGGTAGCCCTGCCGCCGGGTGCAGATCACGGCGACCGGCTGACCGCGCAGCGTGGCGGGCCGTACCCGCCAATCCTGCATCGCGACATGAACGTGGGTGATGAAGGTCCGGTTGGGGCCTTCGGCGACGGTCATCGGCTCGACACGCCCTTGCTCGTCGACCTTGAACAGCACCACGACCTTCGCGACGTTCCCGTTCATCAGATGGGTCGCCGGATACAGCGTTTCGCTGCCGAACTCGAGATAAGGCGCCACATCGTGCGGCCCCTTGCAGCCGCCGATGGCGCCGGGCTTGAGCACGTTCTCCTCGTCGTAGGGCCGGCCGAACGGGTTGAGCGGCTTCGTTGCGCAGGCGCCGAGCAGCGCCGCCAGCGCGAGCGCACCGGCGCCAGCCGCGAATGAGGAGCGGATCGTCATCGGGGAACCTCCCTGGGCGCGCCCGCATCGCGCGGACGGCGTGTTCGTTGTTGTCGCGAGGCATCCTATCGACGGCGTGCAGGATCCGGGGTCATGACGATCCCTAGCCCCAGCGCCGCGCGCCAGGCCTCACGACGGGACGTGATCCCCCGCCGGGCCCTCAGGATGGAAGCCCTCGATGAAACGGGCGACGCCCAGGCCCTGCGCCAGGCGGCGGAACGCGAAGGTCTTGGCCCAGAACCTCCGGTCCCAGTCCAGGGTCTCATCACGGCGGAACCGTGCCGTCCCATCCTCCTCACGGCCTTCCGTGCGATGAAGCAGCCTGGCCAGTTCGGGCGCGGACACCTCCCGGGCCTGCGCGATCCCGATCAGCCGGTCCGCCGTCGCGATGACCGCCGAGCCCTCGTCGGCGAAGGCGTCAGCCGCCGCGCCGAGCATCAGGAAGACCAGGAACGATTCGAGCCGATCACGTTCCACGTTCCTGCAGGCCGACGCCATGTTCTTCGGGGCGCTCTCCATCCATCCCCACAACAGTGCGCCCAGGCGCCGGCAGGCGTCGATCCGAGGGGCATCCTCCGCGCCAGCCGGCATCGCAAAGGCGGGGTCCGGCTCGCGCCGCAAGAGCGTCGCCATGTCGTTCTTGGCCCAGACCCATTGATCGACGGAGAACGCCGCCCCCGGGTCCAACGCGATGCCGGCGAGCCCCTGTCGCTGCAGCCGATACAGCCGGAACCAGGTGACCCATTCCGGAAGACCACGCATGGACGCCACGGCGCTGACCTCCAAGATCGCGTCGGACATCGCCGGCGTGGCGCGGCCGCCGAGTGCGGCACGAGCGGTCGCGCTCAGCACCCGGTCCAACTCAGCCAGTCCCAGCGCACGACATCGGTCCACGAAGCCGGGGGGATCGACCTCCAGCAAGTGCCACAGGCGCCCGGATGCGTGCCGCCCTGCCTTGTGCAGCGCCTGGGCCCACTGTCCGCCCTCCTCGATGGGCACCGGGCTGCCGCTGCGGCGGGCATCGTCGGCGGCGATGACCTCCAACGCCGCCAGCGCCTCCTGCCAGGCCTGAGACCACGTCCTGGGCTTGAGGTCGTCGATCGGCGCCAACACGCTCCACGCCGTCGGCGTCGTCCTGGGAGCCGGGGACTCGGCATCGTCGGGCATGCTCAAGGCCGGCGGCAAGTCGAGGTCACCGGGGCTCGGCGGATCGATGTCCCTCAGACGCCTCATGGTCCGCCACTGCCCGGCGTCCTTCACCGGCAGCGTGCCGACTGCGGTGATCCACGGCCAGACCTCGCTTCTCTGCCGGCTCGAAAGTTCGCGATAGGCGGCAACGAGCGGGTTCCCGGCGCTCGACATCCAATTCCCCAGCAAGCCGGCGATGCGAACCGCCATGCCAGCCTTCGGTCCCCGCCATGCCGACTCGGTGTCGCAGACGCATGGCCGCCCGGCGCAGCCGTGCCGCATCGAAGGAAGCAGCGAGATCGCCAGGCACAGCATGCCGAATCGATAGCGCGAGAACGGTGCGCGGGCGTCAGGCAGGACGAGGTCCTCGAGCAGCCGCTCGCGGCTCCTCAGCGTGCTGGCATCCAGCACCTCGACGTGCCTCGGCAGTTTGAATTTCGGGCGTGCCTGCTGCAGCACCAGGGTGGTCGGGAACTCGAACGTGCGCGGCACCGTCGCCACCCGCTCGGCGAAAAGAAGGCGCAGGGGATCGGACCCGCCAGTTTCCGTCGGCGGAGGCTCCAGTGCGGTCGCGGTCGCGGCGGTCGCCGCCGAAGCGCCTTCGATCGCCATGCCCGCGAAAGCCGTCGAGAGCGATGCACCGGGAGCGGTCAAGGGGTTGAGCATGTGGGGTTCCAGAAGAGGGAGCAAGGGGGGGAAGGACGCCAGTCACCAGGCAGAGGTCAGCGATGCAAGCGCGATGCAAGCGCGATCCAAGCGCGATGCAAGCGCCGGCTGAGTTGTCATGTGCGCTGCGAGGTTCGGCAGCCGCGCCCGTCGACGCGCCTAAGATCCGCGCTCATGACGATGCCCCGCTCCCCCTCCCCCATCGACCTCGGTGCCGCGCTCGCCGAGGCCTGGAACGCCGACACCCTGCTCGACGACGCCGCGTGGTCGCTGCCCGACGAAGCGGCCGCCTATGTGGCGCAGGCCGAATTGGCGAAGCGTCTCGACTGGCTGTCGCCGGGCCGGGCGCAGTACTGGAAGTGCGGCGGCTCGTCGCGCGAAGGCGCGCTGGGCAGCTCGCCGTTGCCGCCGCAACGCGCGCGTGAGGTGCGCGGCCTGCGCAACGGGGGTGACTTCGGCGAGTTCGCGCTGGTCGGCGCCGAAGCCGAGATCGCCCTGCGCCTCGGTCAAGACGTGACCCCTGAGATGGCCGCGGCCTTGGTGCCCGGTCAGGCCGAACACCTGATCGACGCGATGTGCGTCGCGGTGGAATGGCTGGGCTCGCGCTGGCAGCGCGGCCTGGGGGCGGACAACACCCTGCGCCTGGCCGACGCGCAGACGCACGGCGCGCTGGCGCTGGGTCCGTGGCAGGCCTGGAAGCCCGGCCACGACTGGGCGAACCAGCCCTGCGAGCTGATCGTCGAGGGTCAAACGCCCCTGGGCGGCGTCGGCGGCCACGGCCTGAACGACCCGGCCTGGGTCGTCGCCGGCTGGTTGCAGATCGCGACGCGCGGCGGACTGACGGTGCCGGCGGGCAGCGTCGTCACGACGGGCTCGTGGCGCGTGGCCACGAAGCTCGCCAAGGGCGCGACGGTCACCGCCCGCTACGAAGGCCTGGGCGACCTGACCGTCCGCGCCTGAGGATCAGCGTCCTGCAACCGGCGCCAGGGCGTCGGTGCTGGCAGCCGGCCTGACGATCACTTCCCGTCGAGCTCTTCCCAGCGCGTCATCAGCGTCAGCAGCTCGTCGTCGATCTCGGCGGCGCGGTTGGTGACTTCGGTGATGCGTCCGGCGCCCTGCTGGTACAGCTCCGTGCTGTTGAGCAGCGCCTGCAGGTGCTTCTGTTCGGTCTCGAGCGCGCCGATCTGCTTCGGGATCTCGTCCAGCTCGCGCTGTTCCTTGTAGCTGAGCTTGCGCTTCGTGGCGACGACCGGCGCGGGCGCGGGCGCCGGGACAGGTGCCGGCGTGGGCGCGGCGGCCGGGGCCTGGCGCGCCTTGATCTCCGCTGCGCGCTGCGACTGCTGCAGCCAGTCCTCGATGTCGCCTTCGTACTCGCGCCACTTGCCGCCGCCTTCGCTGACGATGGTCGAGGTCACGACGTTGTCCAGGAAGCGCCGGTCATGGCTGACCAGGAACACGGTGCCGTCGTACTCGGCCAGCAGTTCCTCGAGCAGCTCCAGCGTCTCGATGTCCAGGTCGTTGGTCGGTTCGTCCAGCACCAGCACGTTGGCCGGTCGCGCGAACAGGCGGGCCAGCAGCAGCCGGTTGCGCTCGCCGCCGGACAGGCTGGACACCGGCGATTCCGCCCGCGCGGGCGAGAACAGGAAATCGCTCAGGTAGCTCTTGACGTGCTTGCGCTGGTTGCCGATCTCGATCCACTCGCTGCCCGGGCTGATCGTGTCGGCCAGCGTCGCGTTGAGGTTGAGCGCGTCGCGCATCTGGTCGAAGTAGGCGACCGACATCTTCGTGCCCAGGCGCACCGCGCCGCTGTCGGGCGGCAGCTCGCCGAGGATCATCTTCAGCAGCGTCGTCTTGCCCGCGCCGTTCGGGCCGATCAGGCCGACCTTGTCGCCGCGCAGGATGGTGCCGGTGAAGCCGTCGACGATCACGCGGTCGCCGAAGCGCTTGGAGACGCCCTCCAGCTCCGCCACGATCTTGCCGCTGGAGTCGCCGGTGGCGACGTCCAGCCGCACCTTGCCCTGCACGTCGCGGCGCGACTGGCGTTCGTTGCGCATCTCGTGCAGCCGCTGCACGCGGGCGACGCTGCGGGTGCGACGCGCCTCGACACCCTTGCGGATCCAGACCTCCTCCTGCGCCAGCAGCTTGTCGAAGCGGGCGTTGGCCAGCGCCTCGTTCTCCAGCTCGTAGGCCTTGGCGGCCTGGAAGGCGGCGAAGTTGCCGGGATAGCCGCGCAGCTGGCCGCGGTCGAGCTCGACGATGCGGTTGGCGACGTTGTCCAGGAAGGCGCGATCGTGGGTGATCAGCAGCAGCGAGCCCTTGAAGCCGTTCAGCAGCTCTTCCAGCCAGCGGATCGCGTCCAGGTCCAGGTGGTTGGTCGGTTCGTCGAGCAGCAGCACGTCCGGCTGCGCGACCAGCGCGCGGGCCAGCGCGACGCGCTTCTTCAGGCCGCCGGAGAGTTCGCCGATCTTGCGTCCGCCGTCCAGGTCCAGGCGGTGCAGCGTCTCGTCGACGCGCTGCTCCCAGTTCCAGGCGCCGATCTGCTCGATGCGCTCCTGCACCCAGCCGAGGTCGTCGTTCTCGTCGTGCGCCTCGTAGCGCTCGCGCAGCGCCTTGGCCTCGGCGACGCCTTCGCTGACGACGTCGAAGATCGTGGCCTCGGGGCGAAGCTCGGGTTCCTGCGGCACGTAGACGCTGGTGAGGCCCTTTTCGAGCTGCAGCAGCCCGTCGTCGAGCTTCTCGATGCCCGCGAGGACCTTGAGCATCGAGGACTTGCCGGTCCCGTTGCGGCCGATCAGGCCGACGCGGTCGCCGGTTTCGAGGGAGAAATTGGCGCCGTCGAGCAGCGGCACGTGGCCGAAAGCGAGGTGGGCGTTGGAGAGGGAGAGGACAGCCATGGGCGCGATTGTCCTCGAAGGCGGGGGCTTCCTCAGACCCAGACGCGATAGGCCCAGAACGCCTCGTCGCAGGCGACACGGCGGCGTAGCTCCTCCGGGCTGAAACCGCTGAGGCGACGGGTCTCACGGCACAGGTGCGCCTGGTCGGCATAGCCGTGGTCCTGCGCCAGGGCGCTCCAGATCACGACGCCCTCGTCCTCGTCGAGCTTGCGCACCTGCTGGAAGGCGGCCTCGGCGCGGCTGACCAGGCGCAAGGCCCGCAGGCTCTGGCCGCTCCATTGCTTGATGCGGCGCTCCGCCTGCCGGACGCTGCGCCCGTGGCCGGCCGCGATCGCACGCAGCGCCAGATGCTGCATCCAGCCGGCATAGCCGCGCGGCGGCGGATCGTCCGCCAGCACCTCGTCGCGCACGGCGCGCCAGCGCGGCAGCAGGAAGTCCTCCAGCGTGCGGCGGGCGGTCTGTTCGTCCCCGGCGGCGAGCATCGCGGCGTCGAGCGCCCGCCACGCGGGATCGTCGATGAACGACGACGGCAGCATCCGGTCCTTGAGCTGGCCCAGATCGATGCCCGTCATCGCCTGCAGCGCCTCCGGCCGGATCGCCACCATGAACGCCCGGCAGTCGGGCGTCGCCTGGAAGCGTTTGGGGCCGCCGCGCGGACCGCCGATGACACTGGCGGGGAGCCATGGCCCGGGCTCGCGATCGCCCTCACTGGCGCCGTCCGTCCCGACATCCGTCCCGTCGTCCGTCCTGCCAACCGTCCCGAGGCCCAGCTCCCGGACGCGCCCGCTCAAGGTCCAGCTCAGGCCGCACAGCGGCGTCGCGGGGAACCAGCTCTGGCATTGCGCGTCGGTCAAGGCTTCACTGTGTGCCTTGGCCGCCGACAGATCGCGCCAGAGGTACGCATAGAGGCAGCCCTCCAGCGCACGCGAGGGGATGTGCAGGCGGGCGACAGTGCCGGAATGCAAGGGAGCGTCCATGCGTCGCAGTCTAGGCGCACGACGCGCTCCTCTTTCACCCTCTCCCGCTTGCGGGAGAGGGAGGGGTGAGGGCCAGCGGCGGGGGAAGTATGGGAGCGGCCCATGTCGCTTCGATTCAAGACGCCGAGGCGGGGCACGGAGACGATGCGATCCCATGAGCCACGTCCTTGCGATCCCTGACACCGTGCCCGGTCCGCGTCCGCGCTGGGCCGGACTGCCCGAAGTCCTGTCCATGCGCCGCGACTACCTCGGTCACATGCGACGGCTGCATCAGCAGTACGGCGACATCGTCCACCAGCGGCTGCTCGGGCTGGACGACTTCAACTTCTTCCATCCGGACCAGGTCCGCGAACTGCTGATCGCCGGTCACGACGGCATGATCCGCTGGGAGCGCGCGACGCAGGTCTTCGCCGACGCGCATGGTCAGAGCGTGCTCGTCGCCGAAGGCCCGGCGTGGCAGCGGCAGCGCAAGCTGCTGCAGCCGGGCTTCGCGCCGCAGCGCGTCCAGGGCTTCGTGCCGCTGATGGTCGATGCCGCCCATCGCGCCCTGGAGGGATCCGCCGCTGGATCCGGCCCATCCGCCATCGGCGCCGGCATCGGCATCGATGTCGACTTCGAACAGCGCATGACGCTGCTGACGATGGACGTGATCCTGCGCTCGCTGTTCTCGACCGGCGAGGGCGAGGCCGTCGTCGCCGAGGCGTCGTGGGCGGTGCACGAGCTCGGCAAGGTCGCGATGGGCGAGATGTACGTGCCGGTCAGCGCGCCGCTGTGGACGCCGTGGAAGCGCGGCAAGCGCCGCGCGCTCCGCGCGTTGGACGCGCTGATCCGCGGCCATCTCGGCGGACGCCGCGAGCGCGCACGCCGCGGCGAGCCGCCGCCGGACGACCTCCTTGCGATGCTGATGTCGCTGCGCGACGCCGATGGCGCGCCGCTCGACGACACCGCGTTGCGCGACGAATGCATGACGACCTTCCTGGCCGGCCACGAGACCAGCGCCGCCGCGCTGACCTGGTGGGGATGGTGCATGGCCGCGCACCCGGAAGCGCAACGGCGCGCGGCCGACGAAGTCGACGCGGTGCTCGGCGACCGGGCGCCGACGGCGGCGGACCTGACGCGGCTGCCGTGGCTGAGCTTGTGCATCAAGGAGACGCTCCGGCTCTACCCGCCGGCACCGGCGCTGTTCTCCCGTCAACTCACCGGCGACATGACCATCGCGGGACTGCGTCTCCCGCGCGGCGCGATGCTGCGGCTGACGCCGGGTGTGATCCAGCGCGACCCGCGCTGGTTCGACGATCCGGAGGCCTTCCGCCCGGAGCGCTTCGACCCGGCGGCGGGGCATCGCGAGATCCCTCGCGGCGCCTGGATGCCCTTCGGTGCCGGACCGCGGGTGTGCCTCGGCAGTCACTTCGCGCTGGCGGAGATCACGCTGATCGCGGCGATGGTGCTGCAGCGCCACCGCCTCGCGCCGGCCGCCGATGCGCCGCCGCCGACGCCGGTGCTCAACATCACGCTGCGCCCGGCCACCCCGCTGCGCCTGCGTCTGACGCCGCGCTGAATGCCGGCGCCGCGCTGAATCTTTTATTCGTGGACGAGGTGCGAGACGGCCCGTAGCCTCGCGGCATGAGCGCCTTACGAGATCGTCTCGGTCAACCGGACGAAGCTCCCATCCGACAGCTGGAAGCGCACCCAGCGCATCCGGCTCGGCAGGATGGGCATGTCCTGCTCGACCGCCGCGCCGGTGTCGAACTCGACCGCCGCGGGCGCCGGCTCGTACCAGCCCAGCGCGTCGAGCCGCGCCTCCTGGGCCACGATCTCCGGCGTCGCGTAGCACCACAGCGCGCGACCGATCAGCTCGGCGCGCGGCAGTCGGCAATGGCGCTCGCGCGCGTGCGACATCGCCAGCAGGCGATGGCTCAGGTCGCAGATCAGGTGCACCGCGCCGGGCGCGCGCTCGACCAGGCGGCCCAGCTCGAAGTCGGCGGCGCTGTCCAGCCGCGCGGTCATCAGCCGCCGCAGCGCCTGCTGCTCGTCGAACGAGGGCGCGGCGATCCCCGATTCCCAGCGCGACACCGTCGTCTGCGACACGCGCAGCGCCGCCGCGACGGCGCCCTGCTTCAGGCGCCGCATCGAGCGCCACAGGCGCAGGCTGTGGCCGAGCTGGCGGGCATCGCAGGAGAGCAGCGGCGAGTCGTTCATGGATCGGCGGCGTGCAGTCGGAAGGACGAAGGATCGATGTCGATGTCGATGTCGATGTCGATGTCGATGTCGATGTTCAGGGTGATCGGTACCGGAGGACCGAAGTGAGGATTTTGCTGTACTACCTCTGCGGCGTGTTCGCCGCGGCCCAATTGGGCAAGCTCGCGGCACTGTCGCCGCCGATCGCGCGCGAGCTGCAGCTCGGACTGGCCGCGATGGCCACGTTGACCTCGCTGCTCGAAGTCTGCGGTGCCACGCTGGGCGGCGTCGCGGGACGCTGGCTGCCGCGCATCGGACTGAAGCGGGCGCTGGCCGGGGCCGTGCTGGCCCTCGCCGCTGGCGCGGCCGCGGCGGGCTTCGCGCACGGCGTGGTCCTGCTCGCGCTGGCGCGTTTGCTTGAGAGCCTGGGCTACCTGGCCATCGTCGTCGCCGCGCCCGTGCTGATCGCACGCGCTGCCCAGGGCCGGCGACAGGCGGCCGCGATGGCGCTCTGGAGCACCTTCCTCCCGGTGGGCATGGCGATCGGCGCCTGGGCCTATGCGCATGCGGCGGGCTGGGCCGGCTGGCGGCCCGCGCAGGCGCTGAGCGTCGCCGCCGGCGTGCTGCTGTGGATCGGCCTGCGGTCGATCCGCGTGGACGACGACCCGCACGCCGTCGAGTCCCGCCGCCCGCCGGGCGCGACGGGCGCGCTGCTGTGGGCGCTGGTCGCCGCTTTCGGCGCCTACGCGGTCGCCGAGGTGGGCCTGCTCGCGCTGCTGCCCAGCCTGCTCACGCAAGGCGGCATGCCCCTGGGCAGCGCCGGCACCTGGACCGCCGCGGCCGCGCTGGCCAACGTCCCTGCGAGCGCCCTCGGCGCCTGGCTGCTGCGCCGCCACGGCGCGCTGTCCCCGGCGATCGCCGTCGGCACGGCGGTGTCGCTCGGGGCGTCGGGGCTGCTCTACCTCGGCGTGATGCGCGACGGCGGCGACGCTTCCTGGCAGGCGGCGCTGGCCATCGGCATCAACGCGGCGTCAGGCGTGTTCCCGAGCCTGGTCTTCGCGCTGCTGCCGCTGGCCGCGCGCACGCCGGAACGCCTCGCGCTCGCCAGCGGGCGCCTGACGCAGTTCGGTGCCTCCGGGGCTTTGCTCGGACCGCCGCTGATGGGCACGGTGGTCGAGCGCTGGGGATGGAGCGCCGCGGGGCAATTGGGCCTGGCCCTGTCCCTTGTAGCCATGCCGCTCGCCTGGTTGGCGTGGCGAGGCCTGCACGCGACACCAACCGCGGGAGGTCCGGCACGGTCCGAAGCCCGATAAGCTCCGGCTCCGGACATCGCTGATCCGTACCCCCATGACATCGACCGCTGCTTCCTTGACCGCGCTGCTGCTGGCCGTGGCCGCCGGCCCGACCTTCGCCCAGGGCGACGCCGACGTGCTGCGCTGCCTGGACGTCGCCGACAACACCGCGCGCCTGCAATGCTTCGACCAGGCCGCGACCGCGCTGCGCACGGCGCGGGCCGCCGGCAAGTCGGTCGAGATCGACATGACGCCGCGGGACAGCAACTTCGGGCAGCTCGGGCCGGCGCCGGACACCTTGGCGAGCCGGATCACCGGCCGTTTCGACGGCTGGAACAAGCTTGACCGCGTAAAACTGGCCAACGGCCAGGTGTGGCAGCTGCTCGACGAAGGCACGTCGATCGGCGCCCGGACCGATCCGCAGGTGCTGATCAAGGCGGGCGCGCTCAAGGCCAGCTACTTCATGACGATCGAGGGCCTGGGCGCCCCGGTCCGGGTCAAACGCGTGCAGTGACGCGCCGACGCCGGCACCAACACCAACGCGTCGGCTCCGCTCAATCGTCCGACGAGAAGCCGGACGCCGCCACGATCGGGCCCCACTGCGCCCGTTCGGCCGCCAGCCGGCGCGCGTAGTCGGCTGGCTGCATCGACAGCGGCTCGAAGCCCAGCTTGGCGAGGCCCTCGACGACCTGCTTCTCGCGCAGCGCGACGCGCACCAGGTCGAAGACCTTGTCGACGACGGCGGACGGCGTCTTCGGCGGCAGGAACAGGCCGTAGGTCTCGACGCCGATGATGCCCTTGAAGCCCTGCTCGCCGAAGGTCGGCACCTCCGGCGCGAAGCGCGAGCGCTCGTGGTCGGTGACGCCGAGCACGCGCACCCGGCCACCGGCGACATAGGGCAGCAGGTCGCCCAGGATGAAGCAGCCCGACGCGATCTGCCCGCCCATCAGGTCCTGCAGGCCGGGCGCGGCGCCGCGGTACGGCACGTGCGTCAGCGTGATGCCGGCGGCGCGCTTGAACTGGTCGCCGAGGAAGTGCGGCATCGCGCCGGCCGCGGGCGAGGCATAGGAAGACTGCTCCGGATGCGCCTTGGCCCAGGCGGCGAAGTCGCCCATCGTCTTCACCGACGCCGGGACCATCGGTCCCACGCCGAAGCCGCAGGTCGCGTTGGCGATCGGGGAGACGGCGATCGCGTCGGTGTCCGGCTTGTACGCCAGCTTGCGATACACGTGCGGATAGATCGTGAACATCGACGACGGGCTCATCAGCAGCGTACCGCCGTCGGCGGGCGCGTCGCGCAGCGCGGTCACCGCGAGGCGCCCGCCCGCGCCGACGCGCTGCTCCACCAGCACGTTCTCCGCGAGCCGTCCGCGCCAGGCTTCGGCGACGCGGCGCGCGCTCACGTCGACCGAACCGCCGGCCGGGAAGCCGACGAGGATGCGCGGCATCGCCGCGGTCTGCGCGCGCAGCGGTCCGGCCAGGCCGGCCATCGCCGCGCCGAGCAGCAGGCCCGCGTCGCGGCGGGTGAGCTTCCGATCGAGGTCGTTCATCGCTTGTCTCCGTCGTTGTTGTCTGTCGTCGTTGTCAGTCGTCGTTGTCTGTCGTCGTTGTCTGTCGTCGCGGTCTGTCGTCGTCGTTGTCGTTGCGGTCTGGCGTTGTCGCCAAGCCCAGTCGACGTGCTCAGTCGATGGCTTCTGTCGTTCTCATCCGCCGGCGCCGTGCGCCGAGGCGATCTCCGCCAAGCGCTCCAGGTCCGCCTTCAGGCGCGCGGCGCGCTCGCCGAGCTCGCTCATCAGGCGCTCGTCGTGCGTGCGCACGCGCCGTTCCAGCACGGCGAGCTGGCGCTTGCCCGCCGTCGTGAGGAAGAGGCCCCAGCGGCGCGCGTCCTCGGCGTCGTCGCGGCGTTCCACCCAGCCGCGGCTGGTCAACCAGTCCGTCAGGCGCAGCGCGCCGCTGCGGTGCAGCCCCATCGCCTGCGCGAGCAGCCCTTGCCGCATGCCCGGATTGCGCCCGACGAGCACCAGGGCGGCGAAGCGCTGCGGGCTGACGTCGAGTGCCGCCGTCGCCCGGTAGAAGTCCAGGTAGAGCGCGTTCTGGGCGCGTCGCAGCGCGTAGCCCAGCAGATCGTCGAGGACGCCGTAGTCCAGCCCGGGGACGGGCAGGAGCGGCGCCTCGGGGGGCTCGGGGACGGCGTTCTGCGACTTGGCACGGGTCATCCGGATCAGCTTAGATACTGTTGCATAGCGCAACTATCTCGCTTACCCTGAGCCGATCGACTGGAGATCCCCATGGCCCTCGACATCGTGATCGCCGGCGGCGGCATCGGCGGACTGGCCGCGGCGCTGGCGCTGCAGCGCGACGGACACCGCGTGACCGTCTTGGAGGCCACCGCGGAGCTCAAGCCGCTGGGCGTGGGCATCAACCTGCTGCCGCATGCGGTGGCCGTGCTCGACGGGCTGGGTCTGATGCCTGCGTTGCAGGCGATGGCGGTGCCGACCTCGGCGCTGATCTTCGCCAACCGGCACGGCCAGACGATCTACGAGGACCGCCGCGGCCTGGCCGGCGGCTACAGCCACCCGCAGTTCAGCGTGCATCGCGGCGAGCTGCAGCTGATGCTGTGGCGCGAGGCGGCGGCGCGGCTCGGCGCGGAGCGCGTCGTCACCGGCTGGCGCACCACCGGTGCTCGGACGGATGGCGGGAGCGTCATCGTGCAAGGGACGGACGCCAGCGGCGCGCCGGTCGAACGACGCGCCGATCTGCTGATTGCGGCGGACGGCATCCATTCAGCGATCCGCCGTCAGTTCCATCCCGACGAGGGCGCGCCGCGCTGGAACGGGATGATGATGTGGCGAGGCACGTCGCTGGCGAAGCCTTTCCTCGACGGACGCACGATGGTGCAGGCGGGGCACCGTCGCGCGAAGTTCGTCGTCTACCCGATCGCACCACCGCGTCCGGACGGCTTGCAGCTGATCAACTGGATCTGCGACCGCCGTCTGCGCGAGGACGGCCTGGGCGGCGGGCTGAGCGCGCCGGGTCGCGAGGACTGGAACAAGCCCGGCTCCATCGACGATCTGCTGCCGACCTTCGGCGGCTGGCGCTTCCCGTGGCTGGACGTGCCGGGCGTGATCGGCAGCGCGACGCAGCTGCTGGAATGGCCGATGGTCGACCGCGACCCGCTGCCGCGCTGGCGCCACGGCCGCATCACGCTGCTGGGCGACGCGGCGCATCCGATGTATCCGATCGGCTCGAACGGCGCGACGCAGGCGATCCTCGACGCCGAGGCGATCGCACGGGCGCTGCTCGAGGAAGCACACGTGGAGACGGCGCTCGACCACTACGAGGCCGAACGCCGCCCGATGTGCGCGCGGATCGTCGAGCTGAACCGGCAGGAGGGCCTGGACTACATCCTCGACATGGTCGAGGAGCGTGCGCCGGACGGCTTCGAGCGCCTGGCGGACGTGATCGATCCGGCGGAGGTGGATGCCTTCGTCAAGCGGTACAAGGCCGCGGCGGGGCACCGGCAGACGGCGCTGGCGGACCCGCCGGCAGGTGCGCCTTCGGCGCCCGCGCCGTAGCATCCGGAACCGCCCTGCTCATCCCGGTCACCCAAGCTCCTTGAATCGGGGGCTGCGCCTGGGCTTCATGCTGATCGAGGTGAGAGACGTCAGGCGACAGTCTTCGAAGAATCACCACCTTCCCTCACGAAGTTGCAGGAGTGGTGAATGTCCTCCTTGTTCAATGAGCTGCTGATGACCGCCGACCACTTCTTGCCGTGGCAGAACGATCAAGAGGTCCCCCACGAACTCGTCGGCGGGAAGAAGTTTCCGCTGCCCGCTCGCGATCCCGCGTTCTTCCGGGTACTGGTGAACATCACGACGGCGGTGAAGCGCCACCTCGGCGACGGCGAACTGGCGTCGTCCATCCGAGGGCGGGCGGTCGTGGTCGACGACCACACGGTGATCCAGCCTGATGCGATGGTCGCGGCGCGCTTCGCTGCCCGGCCGGATCCGTTGCTCGTGTTCGAGTTGGTGGGTAGCGAGCCCCGCGCCGCGGACATCGTGCGCCGCTCGATCGCCGCCAGGCGGCTGCCCACGATACGGGAGCATGTCAGTGTCGATATGGCGGCGCGTTCCATCGAGGTTCGTCGGCGTGACGACGGCGGCCACTGGAAGACGCTGAACTTCCGCGCAGGAGAGGTGGCCGAACTGGTGTCGATCGACCTTCGGCTCGACGTAGCGGCGGTGTTCGACGGGCTGGACGCACCGGACCCCAGGCTTTCCGGACAGGAGTTCCTCGACTGGGACGCTGACGAAGACTGCAAGCACGAGTTCATCGACGGTTGCATCGTGTCGATGACCGGTGCCACGGCCGGTCATGTCACGACCTGCGTCAATCTCACCACCGCGCTGAATATTCATCTGCTCAACACGCCTTGCCGCGTGTTCATGGCCGACTTTCGTCTGCAGGGCGTCGAAGAGAACCACTACTTCCCTGATGTGTCAGTCACTTGTGAACCCCTGACTGCGGATCAGGTGAAGATGCGGTCTCCACTGCTGCTCATCGAGGTGTTGTCCAAGTCGACGCGCGCGAAAGATCGCGGCGTGAAACGTGAGGAGTACCTCAGGATTCCATCATTGAAGGAGTACGTGCTGGTGGACTGCGTGAAGCGTCGCATCGACATTCACCGCCGCGGTCCGGATGGCTCCTGGAGCCTGCACCAGTTCATCGCCGATGCGCCCCTTCGGCTGGAGTCCCTCGATCTGGAGATTCCTGCGACATTCGTGTTTGCGAATGTTCCGATGAACTCGTGAGGGGCGCCTTCAGCTGTCCGCCCACCCCGTCCTCAACCACCTCGCCCAGTCCTCCCGACCGTTTCTGGCAGCGAGGCTCGCCATCGCTTCATGGCCGTACGGCACGCTGATGGACTCGGTCACCCAGCCCTGCGCGGTCCGTTCCACGATCGCGTAACGCGCATCGGGCGAGCCGTTCTCCGCGACATAGCGGATCGGATGATCGTCGTCCCACGCCTGCAGGCCGACGCTGCCGGGATTCACCAGCCATTGCCCTCGCGCGCTGCGCAGCACCCGTGGGATGTGCGTGTGGCCGCAGCACACCAGCACCGACGCCTGATCGCCGAGCCGATCGGCCACCTCCGCGGCTGACGCCGCTCTCAAGCGAGGGCCGTCCTGCGTGTCGAGGAAGTACTCGATGTCGCTGCGCGGCGTGCCGTGGCACAGGAAGACCTCATCGGTCAGTTGCAGCGTCTTCGGCAGCGAGCGGAGCCACGCCCTTTCCGCCTCGCCCAGACGCTCGCGCGCGAAGCGGTCGGATTCGCCACCCGGCTTCTCTGCCGTGATCGCGAGCAGTTGCCGCTCATGGTTGCCGGCGATCGTCGGCCAGCCCTGCGCCATCAGGTACTGCGCCGTCTCCAACGGCTGCAGCGGCCCCGACAGGATGTCGCCAAGGTTCACGATCTGGTCCACCCCCCGTCGCCGCACGTCCGCCACGACAGCCTCCAGCGCGAGCAGGTTGCCGTGGATGTCGGACAGCAGGGCGATGCGCATGGCGGCCTCGGAGGTGGCGGCGCGGGCCGGATGAACGGTCGATCAGCCGATCAGTTGCCGCGCGTGATGCACCAGGTGATCGTCGATCACTGTTGCGATGAAGAAGTAGCCGTGGTCGTAACCCTCGTGGCGGCGCAGCGTCAGCGGCTGGCCGATCGACGCGCAGGCCGACTCCAGCGCTTCCGGGTACAGCTGCTCCACGAGGAACTTGTCCGCCAGTCCCTGGTCGACCAGGATCCCGTGCGGATACGGCGCGCGCTTCTGCGCCTGGATCAGCGCGCTCGCGTCATGCGCGGGCCAGGCGTCGCGGTCCTCGCCGAGGTAGCCGGTGAAGGCCTTCACGCCCCACGGGCAACGGCTGGGCGCCGCGATCGGCGCGATCGCCGACACCGACGCGAACGCCCCCGGATGCCGCAGAGCCAGCGTCAACGCGCCGTGACCGCCCATCGAATGTCCGGCGATGCCGGTCTTCGAGGGGTCCAGCCCGAGCGACGCCTGCACCTGCGGGATCAGCTCCCGCATCAGGTAGCTCTCCATGCGCCAGTGCGTCGCCCACGGCGCCTGCGTCGCATCGAGGTAGAACCCCGCCGCGACGCCGAAATCCCACGACGCCGTCGCACCCGGCAGCGCGCTCACCGCGTCGCCGCGCGGGCTGGTGTCCGGCATCAGCAGCGCCAGCCCCAGTTCCGCCGCCTGGCGCTGCGCGCCGGCCTTCATCGTGAAGGTCTCCTCGCTGCAGGTCAGCCCCGCGAGGAACACCAGCAGGCCCTTGACCGCCCGCGCGCCGCCGGGCGGCAGGAACAGCGCGAAGCGCATGGGCAGGCCGATCTCGGCCGAGTCATGGCGATGGAAACGCTGCACGCCGCCGAAGCTGGCGTGCTCGCTGATCAACTCGAAAGTCATGTCGATGTCCCGGTGCGGCTCACGATCACGTCGGTGACCGGAGCGGAGATCCTCGTTGCGATCAGCGCGCCGCGGCGACCGCCGCTTCCAGCGCGTCGATGAACACGGCGCCGACGTCGAAACCCGTCTGCTCCATGATTTCCTGGAAGCAGGTCGGGCTGGTGACGTTGAGCTCCGTCATCCTGTCGCCGATCACGTCCAGCCCCACCAGCAGCAGCCCGCGCGCCGCCAGCACCGGGGCCAGCGCCTCGGCGATGCGGCGGTCGTCGTCGGTCAGCGGCTGCGCGACGCCCTTGCCGCCCGCGGCCAGGTTGCCGCGCACCTCGGTCCCCTGCGGGATCCGCGCCAGCGAGTACGGCACCGGCTTGCCGCCGATCAGCAGGATGCGCTTGTCGCCCTGGACGATCTCCGGCACGAAACGCTGCACCATCACCGACTGCGCGCCGTTCTTGTTCAACGTCTCGATGATGCTGCCCAGGTTCAGCGCATCCGCCTTGACGCGGAAGATGCCCATGCCGCCCATGCCGTCCAGCGGCTTCAGGATGATGTCCTGGTGCTCCGCATGGAACGCGCGGATCGCCGCCGCCGAGCGCGTCACCAGCGTCGGCGCGATGAACTGCGGGAACTCCAGGATCGCGAGCTTCTCCGGATGGTCGCGCAGCGAGGCCGCCTTGTTGAAGACCTTCGCGCCTTCGCGCTCGGCCTGCTCCAGCAGGTGCGTGGCGTAGAAGAACTCCGAATCGAACGGCGGATCCTTGCGCATCAGCACCGCGTCGACGTCGGCCAGGGCCAGGTCTTGCGTCGCGGTGACCGCGTGCCACACCGCCAGCTTCGTGCCGGCCTGGCTGGCGACGGCCTCCGGCGTCAGCGTCAGCTGCTTCGCCGCATGCGCGGTCACGCGACCGCCGCTGACCCACAGCAGGTCGGGCACCTCGCAGACCCAGAGCTCATGGCCGCGACGGGCGGCCTCGCGCATCATCGCGAAGGTGGAGTCCTTGTAGGTGTTGAAGGTCGACAGCGGATCGGCGACGAACAGCAGTTTCATGGGCAAGGCTTTCGGCAGGGTCTCAACGATTCCGGAAGTGTTGCACCAAAAGAGAAACCGCACCGGCGACCACGCCCCAGAACGCCGAGCCGATGCCCAGCAGGCTCAGCCCCGACAGCGTCACCAGGAAGGTCAGGATGGCCGCGTCGCGGTGCGCCTCGTCCTTCAGCGCGGCCGACAGGCCGCCGGCGATCGTGCCCAGCAGCGCCAGCCCGGCCACGGCCGCGATCAGCTCCCGCGGAAAGGCCGTCAGCAGGCCCACGACCGCGCCGCCCGCCAGGCCGATGACGAGGTAGAACACCCCCGCCATCGCCGACGCCATGTAGCGCCGCGCCGGATCCTCGTGCGCTTCGCGCCCCATGCAGATCGCCGCGGTGATCGCCGCCAGGTTGAAGGCGTAGCCGCCGAAGGGCGCGAAGACGATGGAGGCAAAACCGGTCGCGGCGATGCTCGCCGACACCGGCGTCTGGTAGCCCGACGCCCGCTGCGCGGCGACACCGGGCAGGTTCTGCGAGGCCATCGTGACCAGGAACAGCGGCAGGGCCACGCCGACCAGCGCAGTGACGGAGAACGACGGCGTGACCCACACCGGCGTCGCCCAGCCCCAGTCGACGGCCTCCAGATGCAGCCGCCCCTGCGAGGCCGCGACGGCGACCCCGGCCACCAGCACCAGCGGCGTCGCATAACGCGGCAGGAAGCGACGCGCCAGCACATAGGTCAGCGCCATCGTCAGCACCATCGCCGGCGCGGTCTTCGTGGCCAGCACCGCGTCCAGCCCGAAGCGCGCCAGCACGCCGGCCAGCAGCGCCGAGGCGATCGCGATGGGGATGCGGTCCATGATCCGTTCGAACCAGCGCGTCGCACCGGCGATCAGGATCAGCGCGCCGCAGACGATGAAGGCGCCGACCGCTTCGGGCATCGAGATGCCGGAGACGCCCGCGATCAGCGCCGCGCCGGGCGTGGACCACGCGGTCAGCACCGGCTGTCGGGTCCACAGCGACAGACCGAGGCTGGTCAGTCCCATGCCCAGCCCGAGCGCCCAGATCCAGGAACTGGTCTGGGCCGGCGTCGCCCCGAGCGCCTGCGCGGCCTGGAACACGATCGCCACCGAGCTGGTGAAGCCCACCAGCACCGCGACGAAGCCCGCGACCACGGCGGACAGGGACAGGTCTTTCAGCCAGCGATTCATGCCCGCCAGCATAACGACGCCCGGCTCAGATCTCGACCTTCGACCCCAGCTCCACGATCCGGTTCGTCGGCAGGTGCAGGAAGTCCGCCGCCGCCCCCGCGTTGCGGTGCATGCTCGCGAAGAGCTTCTCCCGCCACAGCGCCATGCCCGACCCGATGGTCGGGATCACGATGTCCCGCGACAGGAAATAGCTGGTCTCCATCTCGTCCAGGTGCACGCCGCGATGCTCCAGCAGCTTGAGCGCATCCGGCACGTCCGGCTCGTTCTTGAAGCCGAAGTGCAGGTTGACCTGCCAGCAGTCGTTGTCCAGGCTCTCCACCTCGACGCGTTTCTCGAAGCCGATCCACGGCACCTCGTGATGCTTGACGCTGACGAACAGGTTCTGCTCGTGCAGCACCTTGTTGTGCTTGAGGTTGTGCAGCAGCGCGTTGGGCGTCACGCCCACCTCCGCCGACAGGAACACCGCCGTGCCCTGCACCCGCGTCGGCGGGTTGATGAACACCGCCTCGAGGAAGCTCTTCAGGTCGATCGCGTCCTCGCGCAGCTTGTCCGACAGCAGCCGGCGGCCCTGCTTCCAGGTCAGCATCAGCGTGAACATGCCGAAGCCGATCAGCAGCGGGAACCAGCCGCCGTGCGCCACCTTGAGCAGGTTGGACGCCAGGAAGGTCGCATCGATGACGAAGAACGCCCCGGTCGCGAGCACGCACAGCCACAGCGGATAACGCCAGCCGAAGCGGATCACGAAGAAGGTCATCACCGTGGTGATGGTCATGTCGATGGTCACCGCGACGCCGTAGGCGCCCGCCAGCTTGCTCGACGACTCGAAGAAGGCCACCGCCACGACGACGAAGGCGAACAGCCCCCAGTTGACGAAGGGCACGTAGATCTGGCCGATGTCGCGCACCGAGGTGTGCACGATGCGCATGCGCGGCAGCAGGCCCAGCTGCACCGCCTGCTTGGTCACCGAGAACGCCGCCGTGATCAGCGCCTGCGAGGCCACGATCGCCGCCAGCGTCGCCAGGATGAAGAGCGGGATCTCCGCCCAGCCCGGCGCGAGCAGGAAGAACGGGTTCTTGATCGCCTCCGGGTTGTCCAGCAGCAGCGCGCCCTGGCCGAAGTAGTTCAGCGTCAGCGCCGGCATCACGAAGCTGTACCAGGCGATGCGGATCGGCTGCTTGCCGAAGTGACCCAGGTCGGCGTAGAGCGCCTCGCCGCCGGTCACCACCAGCACCACCGCGCCCAGCGCGACGAAGGCGATCCAGCCGTAATGCGTGCAGAAGTCGATCGCCCACATCGGGTTGATCGCCTGCAGCACGTGCGGATTGCCGACGATCTTCGGAATGCCCAGCAGCGCCAGCGAGGTGAACCACACCAGCATCACCGGCCCGAAGGCCTTGCCCACGCCGCCGGTGCCGAAACGCTGCACCGCGAACAGCCCCGCGATCACGACCAGCGAGATCGGCACGACCGCGTCGTGGTACTGCGGCGCGTAGACCTCGATGCCCTCGACGGCCGAGAGCACCGTCATCGCCGGCGTGATCACCGCGTCGCCGAAGAAGATCGCGGTGCCGAACAGCCCCACCAGCATCAGCCCGCGCCGCAGCGGCGGCTTCTCGCGCACGGCCGTGGTGGCCAGCGCCAGCATGGCGATCAGGCCGCCTTCGCCGTTGTTGTCGGCGCGCAGGATCAGCAGCACGTACTTGAAGGAGACCACGATGGTCATGGTCCAGAACAGCAGCGACAGCACCCCGAGGATGTTGTCGTGCGTCATGGGGACGTGCGCGCCGTGGAAGACTTCCTTCAGCGCATAGAGGGGACTGGTGCCGATGTCGCCGTAGACGACACCGAGGGCGCCGATGGTCAGGCCGGCCAGGGCGGCCGGCGTACGGGGCGCGTGGTGTGAACTCACAAAAGTCGCGGCAGCCGCCCGGGCTGCCGGAAGTCGAAAGCGCCTATTGTCTGCCTTCCGTTGTGCAGTGCGTCAATGCCCCCCGCCGCCGCTGCGGGGGCGGGGGTTGACGGCGATCACTGGAACACGTAGCTCGCGCTCAGGTTGAAGCGGCGGCCCAGCACGTTGGACGCGCCGCTGTCGTAGTAGCTGAACACCGTCGGGATGCCGTTGGCGCGGTCGTAGTCGTTGGTCACGTTCATGACGCTGGCCGCCAGGGTCAGGCCCTTGAAGCCGCTGTACGAAGCGCCCAGGTCGATCGTGCGGTCACGTCCCACGCGGCAGCGGTTGAGGTTGCCCAGGAAGGCCCGCTGCGCCGCGGTCAGCGAGCTGCACACCGTGCTCGACAGCGGATCGGCGTGGTTGAAGCGGATCCAGCCGCGCGCCCGGTCGGTGTCCCACTTGAAGGTCGCGCTGGCGCGGGTCTTGGAGATGTCCGACGTGGTCGTGCCGACCTGGTGCTGCACCGCCTGGCCCTTCACCACGAGCTGGTCGTAGCGCGCCGTGTAGGTGCCGTTGACGTTCATGCTGAACTTGCCCCACGCCATCGCCGGCAGCCGGACGTTCAGGTCGTAGTCCACGCCCGAGGTCTTGGTCCACTCGTTGTTGCCGTACTGGCGCACCAGCATGATGATCGGGCCGCTGTTGGCCACGCCCGGCAGCCAGGTCTCCGGATTGGGATCGCGCACGACCTGGACGTTCCCCGAGCCGGGGTTGGCGTTGTAGTCGTCCATGATGTCCACGCCGCGCTGCGATCGGATCTCGTTCTTGCGGTGGAAGTACCAGCCGTCGATCGCCAGGTCGGCGTACTTGCTCGGCGTGAAGATCATGCCGGCGGTGAACGAATTGGACTTCTCCGGCTCCAGGTTCGGGTTGGCGCTGATCACCGTCGGGATGCTGCCCGGGTTGGTCGTGCCCGAGGGCACCGCGCTGAAGCCCAGCACGTTGCAGTCCCGGTTCACCGACACCGGCGCCTTGCTGACCGGGGCGTTCGGGTTGGTGGTGTCGCAGCGCAGGCTGTCGAAGACGCGGCGCTCCTGGAAGCTGTGGAAGGACAGCGCGAAGGAGTTGCCGATCTGCGAGATCGCCGGCGCGCGGAAGCCCGTCGCCGCCGTGCCGCGGAACACCATCAGCGACGGCAGCGCCGTCCACTTGAAGCCGGCCTTGCCGGTGGTGCTGTTGCCGAAGTCGTCGTAGTGCTCGTAGCGCGCCGCGGCCTGCAGCTCGAGCTGCTTGACCACGGGCAGGCTCAGCTCGGTGAACGCGGCATACGACTTGCGGCTGCCGGAAGCGCCGTTGGCCACCAGGCCGATGTAGTCGCCGGTGCTGTAGACGTCGTCGGGGATGGCGTCCAGCTTCTCCTTGCGCAGCTCCGTGCCGATCGCGATCGCGGCCGGCCCGCCGGGCAGCTGGAACAGCTCGCGGCTGCCGCGCACGTCCCAGGACACGAGCTGCGACTTGCCCTCGTTGTACGCGGTCGACGACACGCTGTTGATCGCCTCCTGCGAATTGGGCTTGCCGAAGCGGTAGCTGCCGTTGGCGATCGCCGCGTTCAGCAGCGAGCTGCGCACGCGGCCCTCCTGGAAGCGCTCGTTGTTGTTCTGGCTGACCAGGATCGCGGTGTCGAAGTCCCAGCCGAAGGCCGTGCCTTCCAGGCCCGCGGTCAGGCGCGTGGAGCGCAGGATGTTGATGTCGCCGGTGGGCAGGTCCTCGAAGCGGTAGATCAGCTGCACCGCCTGCGAGTTGGCCGTGCCGTTGGTCGGGTTGTCCGGGTGGCCGACGGGCAGGATGATCGCGTTCTGGCGCAGGAAGCTGCCGTCCAGCTTGGGCCAGGTCGTCGCGACCGGGTTGCCCGCGGTGACCAGCGAGGTCGTCAGCGCGTACGGCACGCGCTGCTCCGTCGTCTTGGTCTTGGCGTACATCAGGTCGGCATACGCGGTCAGGTCGTTGTTGATCGCGAAGGTGCCGCGCACCATGCCGCTCTGGCGGTCCTGCTTGGCGATCAGCTCGTCCGCGTCGTCGAGGCTGAAGCGGCACAGGCCCGTGGGCAGCGAGCCCGTCGTGGGCAGGAAGCCCGCGGGCCGGTTCGGCACGCCCTGGCCGACGGTGCGGTCCGCCGGGCAGCCCGCCAGCGTGCCCAGGTAGTTGGTGCCCGACAGGCTGTTGTTGGCGACGCTGATGCCGCCGATCGTGGTGGAGCCGCTCAGGCTCGTCGGCAGCTTGTAGTAGTTGCCGTAGAACGACCCCGACGAATCCGGCGTGAAGCGCGCCAGCGAGCCGTTGGACGTCAGGTACTGGTTCTGCAGCGCGAGATTGCCGCGGTCCTTCAGCTCGTTGGCCATGACGCTGTCGCGCTTGGAGACCTCCAGGCCGCCGAAGACGTTGAAGCGCTGCGTGTCCAGGTTGCCGAAGCCGAAGGTGATCGCGCCGTTCTTCGTCGCGCCGACGCCCTTGTCGTTGGCGCCGTAGGAGGCGCTGCCCTCGATGCCCTGGTAGTCCTTGCGCAGGATGTAGTTGACGACGCCGGCCATCGCGTCCGAGCCGTACATCGCCGAGGCGCCGTCCTTCAGGATGTCGATGCGCTCGATCGCCTCCTTGGGGATGGTGTTGACGTTGATCATCGTGCCGCGGCCGAAGTTCACGTCCACCGCCGCGACCGGCGCGGTGCGCCGGCCGTTGATCAGGATCAGCGTCCCCTGCGAGCCGAAGCCGCGCAGCGAGATCGTCGACACGCCGCCGACGAAGCCCGACGCCGCACCGTCGCCGATCGAGCCGAGGTCGACAGCGGAGTTCGCACGCAAGAGTTCCTCGACGTTGGCATATCCGGAGTTGCGGATGTCCTCGCGCGTGATACTTTGAACGACCGATGGCGTTTCCTTGTCGGTGCGCTTGATCAGCGTGCCGGTGATCTCCACCCGCTCCAGCTTCTTCGAGTCATCGGCGGCAGCGGCCGGCGCCGAGGCGGGCGCGGCGGCCGCGGTGGCCGCCTGCTGGGCGTGGGCCTGGCTGGCGAGCGCGAGGGCGACGGCGACCGCGAGTTGCGCGGGCTGCAGGGACCGCAGGCGCTGCGGGCGGGAAATTCGACGGACCATGGAAAGAAGGCTCCTGTGACGTGACGCGGGGAGAACTGGGGAGAGACCTGCTCACGTTAAGGAGGCGTGTCTTTCGAGCCATGAAGCTTTGTGATGGACTTGTGAAACTTTGGTTATGAATGCGTCATCGACGTCCCCCGAAGCTGCGGAACACTTCGTCATCCGACGCATGTCGCTGCGCCACGCGCGGGTGCTGCTGGCCCTCAACGACACAGGCAACATCAGTGCTGCCGCCGATCAGCTGCATGTGACGCAGCCCGCGGTCAGCAAGACGCTGGCGGAACTCGAGCAGGGGCTGGGACAAACCCTGTTCCTGCGGCGCGGACGCAACATGCAACCCACGCCGCTGGGACGCCGTCTGCTGGCGCTGGCGCGCAAGCTCGATGCCGACCTGCAGCGCGCCGCGGGCGACGTCGCCACGATGGTGCGCGGCGCGTCCGGCGAGGTGCGCATCGGGGCGACCAACGCATCGCTCGCACGCTTGCTGCCGGTGGCCATCACGGCGATGAAGCGCGAGAACCCGGGCGTGACGCTGAGCGTGCGCACGCATGCGCTGCGCTCGCTGTTCGCGGAGCTGCAGGCGGGCACGCTGGACCTGGTCGTCGCGCGCGCGATGCCGCAGGACGAGCCGCTGGGGCTGGCCCGCGTGTCGCTGCTGGCGCAGCCCGAGGTGCTGACGATGAGCGCGCATCACCCGCTGGCGCGCACGCCCAAGCTGAGCTGGGAAGTGCTGAGCCAGCAGCGCTGGCTCTGGCAGCTGCCGGGCACGCGCACGCGGATGCTGATGGACCGGCTCTGGCAGGAGATGGACCTCGCCCCGCCGACCGACCTGATCGAGTGCGGGGACGCGATGCTGGCGCTGGGTCTGATGCGGGAGATGCCGCTGGTGGCCGTGATGCCGCACGACATGGCGATGGCCGCCGCCAAGCAGGGCGTGGTCGTGATCCTGCCGCACGCGGTGGACCTCGGCCTCGGACCGATGAGCGTCTGGCACCTGCCCGAGGCGCAGGTCGAGGCGGTGGAGCGCTTCAGGCAGCTGCTGCTGGAGGTGGCCTGCCCCGGCGGCGGCAAGACCTGACCCGCAGAGCGTGGCAGCGCCGCCTGGGGCGCATCAGGCGGTCACGAGCACCAGACCGCCGGCGTCCGTCCCGCTGCCCTCGCGCAGGGGCCGGGCGTTTCGCCGCGGTCAGGCGACGTCAGGCGACGTCAGGCGACATGAGGCGACGTCAGGCGTAATCCTCGGCATCCGGATCGGTCGTCTCCAGCTCGTAGCTGGCCGCGAGCATCGCGAGGCGGCCGATCACGCCGTACATGTAGAAGCGGTTGGGCGCGCTGACGCCGGGCTTCTCGCCGGGCGCAGGCAGGTGCGACGAATGCGCGAACGCCAGCGGCACGAAGCTCGATCCCGGCGCGTTGAGGTTCTCGTCCTCGGCGCGGTCGGCGTGCACGCGGTAGAAGCCGCCGACGACGTAACGGTCCATCATGTAGACGACCGGCTCGGCGACCGCCTCGTGCATGCGCTCGTGCGTCACGACGCCTTCCTGCACCAGCACCTGCGACAGCGCGGGCACGCCTTGCAGCTTCGCCAGCTTGTCGCGCGCCTTGATCGCCAGCACGTCCAGGTCCTTGGCGTCGCGGATGGTCATCACGCCCAGGCCGTGCGTGCCGGCGTCCGGCTTGACGACGACGAAGGGCTTCTCCTGGATGCCGTATTCCTTGTACTTGCGGCGCGTGCGCGTCAGCGTCGCGTCGACCTGCGCCTGCAGCGCGTCCAGCCCGGCGCCGGTCGCGAAGTCCAGCCCGTCCACCGCCACCGAGTGCGGATAGATCAGCCACGGGTCCATGCCCAGCAGCTTGGCGAATTTCTTGGATACTTCCTCGTAGGCGCGGAAGTGCTGGCTCTTGCGTCGCTGCGCCCAGCCGGCATGCAGCGGCGGCAGCAGGTACTGCTCGTGCAGGTGCTTCAGCACGTCCGGGGTGCCGGCCGACAGGTCGTCGTTCAGCAGGATGGTGCAGGGATCGAAGTCCTTGAGCATCAGCCGCGAGCGCTGGCGGATCAGCGGCTCCAGCGTCAGCGAGTTGCCGTCCGGCAGCGCCACCGTCGTCGGTTCCTTGACCGACTCGTCCAGCGAGCCCAGCCGCACGTTCAGTCCCGCCATCGAGAAGATGCGGACCAGCGTCGCCAGGTTGGACAGGTAGAAGCTGCCGCGGTTCTTGGCTTCCGGGACCAGCAGCAGGTTCTTGGCCTCGGGGCAGATCTTCTCGATCGCCGCCATCGCCGCCTGCACGGCCAGCGGCAGCATCTCGGGCGTCAGGTTGTTGAAGCCGCCCGGGAACAGGTTGGTGTCCACCGGCGCCAGCTTGAAGCCGGCGTTGCGCAGGTCCACCGAGGTGTAGAACGGGGGCGTGTGCTCCATCCACTCGAGCCGGAACCAGCGTTCGATCGCCGGCATCGACTCGAGCACGCGCTGCTCCAGTTCATTGATGGGCCCGGTCAGGGCGGTGATGAGGTGAGGGACCATGATGAGCGGGCGCCTGGACAGCCGGGGGGGCGGTGTTCCGATTCTAGGCACGCCCACATTGGGGTTACGCGCCCCATCTCAAGGGGGCCTCAAAAAGGGCCGTACCCTCCCCCGCCGGGCGTCCGGATGACGAAGACGTCGCCCGGGGCCATCTCCACCTGGCCGATGTGGCCCAGGGCCTCGACCCGGCCATCGGCGCGCTCGATCAGGTTCTCCCCGACCGCCCCCGCCTGCCCGCCCGCCATGCCGAAGGCACCCGACGTCCGCCCGTTGCTCAGGATGGAGGCCGTCATCGGCGTCAGGAAGCGGATGCGGCGCTCGCCGCCCTCCCCGCCGGACCAGCGGCCCGCGCCCGCGGACCCCTGACGGATGGCATAGCTGTCCAGCCGCACCGGGAAGCGGAACTCCAGCACCTCGGGATCGGTCAGCCGCGAGTTCGTCATGTGCGTCTGCACGACCGAGGTGCCGTCGAAGCCCGGCCCGGCCCCGGAACCGCCCGAGATGGTCTCGTAGTACTGGTGCGTCGCGTCGCCGAAGGTGAAGTTGTTCATCGTGCACTGGCCGGCCGCCATCACGCCCAACGCGCCGTACAACGCGTTGGTCACGCACTGCGAGGTCTCCACGTTGCCCGCCACCACCGCGGCCGGGAAATGCGGGTTGAGCATGCAACCCTCGGGCACGATGACGTCGATCGGCTTGAGGCAACCGGCGTTCAGCGGGATCGCGTCGTCGACCAGCGTGCGGAACACGTAGAGCACCGCCGCCATCGTGATCGACTTGGGCGCATTGAAGTTGTTGGGCTGCTGCGCGCTGGTGCCGGTGAAGTCGACCGTCGCGCGCCGTGCCTCGGCATCCACGGTGACCGCCACCTGGATCCGCGCCCCGTTGTCCAGCGGCAGCGTGAAGGCGCCGTCCTTCAACACCGAGATCACGCGCCGCACCGAGGCCTCGGCGTTGTCCTGCACGTGCTGCATGTAGGCCTCGACGGTGGCGCGGCCGAACTGCGCGACCATCGCCTGCAGTTCCTGCACGCCCTTCTCGTTGGCGGCCACCTGGGCGCGCAGGTCGGCCAGGTTCTGCGCCGGGTTGCGGCTCGGGTGCGGGCCGGCGCGCAGCAGCGCCTGCAGCTCCGCCTCGCGCAGCCGGCCCTGCTCGACCAGCTGGAAGTTGTCGATCAGCACGCCCTCCTCGGTGATGTCCCTGGAGAACGGCGGCATCGAGCCCGGCGTGATGCCGCCGATGTCGGCATGGTGGCCGCGGCTGGCGACGAAGAAGCCGGGCGTGGCGTCGTCCTCGTCCAGGAAGACCGGCGTGACGACGGTGATGTCGGGCAGGTGCGTGCCGCCGTGGTACGGGTCGTTGAGCACGTAGACGTCGCCGCGCTTCATGGCCGGGTTGCGCGCGATGACGGAACGGATCGACTCGCTCATCGAGCCCAGGTGCACCGGCATGTGCGGCGCATTGGCGATCAGCTGGCCTGCGGCGTCGAACAGCGCGCAGCTGAAGTCCAGCCGCTCCTTGATGTTGACCGAGTGCGCGGTGTTCTGGAGCCGCAGGCCCATCTGCTCGGCGATGTTCATGAAGAGGTTGTTGAAGACCTCCAGCACGACCGGGTCGGCCTCGGTGCCGAGAGCGCGCGTGCGTGCACGCTCGCGGACCCGTGTCAGCAGGAGATCGCCGGAGGACTGCAGCTCGGCGCGCCAGCCGGCGTCGACCACCGTCGTCGCGTTGCGCTCGGCCACGATGGCCGGGCCGTCGATGCGCGCGCCCGGACGCAGCGACTCGCGGTGGTGCAGTTCGGCGTCGCGCCAGCCGGCGGGCTGGTCGTCGGCCAGGCAGTACATGCGCACCCGCGCCAGCGGCTCGGGGCGATGCGCGCTCGCGATGGCGGCCTCGGCGGGCGCCTCCAGCGACGCGCCGGCGGCGAGCGCCTCGACCGAGACCGCCTCGATCACCAGCGCGCGGTCCGGCATCAGGAAGGCGAAGCGACGGCGGTAGGCCGACTCGAAGGCCTCGCGGACGGCGGCGATCGCGGACGGCGCCGACCCGTCCAGCGGCAACGGGCAGGTCAGCGCCGTGTCGGTGCCCTGGTAGCGGACCTGCGCCCGCGCGATCGTGCGCAGCGCACCGGCGGGGACGCCTTGCGACGCGAGTTCGTCGCCGGCCTGCGCGGCCAGGGACGCCGCGGTCTCGCGCGCGGCCGACAGGCCGTCGGCATCGAGCGCGCGCTCGATCGAGGCCTCCCGCATCGCGGTCTGGTCGGCCAGGCCCATGCCATAGGCGCTGAGCACGCCGGCGAAGGGATGCGCCAGGATGCGCGTCATCCCGAGCGCGTCCGCGACCAGGCAGGCCGCCTGACCACCCGCGCCGCCGAAGCATTGCAGCGTGTAGCCGGTGACGTCGTAGCCGCGCGCGACGGAGATCCGCTTGATCGCGTTCGCCATCGCGCCGACGGCGATCTGCAGCGCGCCGGCGGCGACGTCCTCGGCCGCCATCGGCTTGCCGGCGGCGGACATCTGCGCGGCAAGCTCGTCGAAGCGCGCCTTCACGACCTCGCCATCGAGCGGCTCGTCCGCGCCCGGGCCGAAGACCTTGGGGAAGTGCGCCGGCTGGATGCGGCCCAGCATCACGTTGGCGTCCGTCGTGGCCAGCGGACCGCCGCGGCGATAGCTCGCGGGACCGGGGTTCGCGCCGGCCGAGGCCGGCCCGACGCGCAGCCGCGCGCCGTCGAAGGCGATCACCGAGCCGCCGCCCGCCGCGACCGTGTGGATGCTCATCATCGGCGCGCGCATGCGCACGCCGGCGACCTCGGTGTCGAAGGCGCGTTCGAACTCGCCGGCGAAGTGGCTGACGTCGGTCGACGTGCCGCCCATGTCGAAGCCGATCAGCCGGTCGTGCCCGGCCGCCTCGGCGGTGCGGACCATGCCGACGATGCCGCCGGCCGGGCCGCTGAGGATCGCGTCCTTGCCCTGGAAGCGGCGCGCCTCGGTCAGGCCGCCGGAGCTCTGCATGAAGAACAGGCGCACGCCGGGCATCTCGGCCGCGACCTGGTCGACGTAGCGGCGCAGGATGGGGCTGAGGTAGGCGTCGACGACGGTGGTGTCGCCGCGCGGGATCAGTTTCATCAGCGGACTGACCTCGTGCGAGACCGAGATCTGCGTGAAGCCGACGGCCTGCGCCAGGCGCTTGGCGGCGAGCTCGTGCGCCGGTGCGCGCCAGCCGTGCAGGAACACGATCGCGCAGGCGCGCAGGCCGGCATCGAACGCCGACTGGAGCTCGATCCGCAGCGCCGTTTCGTCGAGCGCGGCGATCTCGCGCCCCTGCGCGTCGACGCGTTCGTCGGCCTCGACCACGCGCTCGTACAGCAGCTCGGGCAGCTGGATGTGGCGCTCGAAGAGCTTGGGCCGGGCCTGCGTCGCGATGCGCAGCGCGTCGCGGAAACCGCGCGTCGTCACCAGCAGCGTGCGGTCGCCACGCCGCTCCAGCAGCGCGTTGGTCGCGACCGTCGTGCCCATCTTGACGCAGTCGACCCGGTCCGCCGTGATCGGCTCGCCGGCCTTCAGGCCGAGCAGGCGGCGGATGCCCTCGACCGCCGCGTCGCGGTAGTGCTCGGGGTTCTCCGACAGCAGCTTGAGCGTCTGCAGCGTGCCGTCCGGCGCGCGTCCGACAAGGTCGGTGAAGGTGCCGCCGCGGTCGATCCAGAACTGCCAGCGATCCGGCGAGCGATCGGGCGAGCGATCGGGCGAGCGATCGGGGGAACGATCGGACGAACGTTCGGGCGAACGATCGGACGAAGAGGTGGCTTGCATCGTGAGGTCCCAGGAGTTCATTCAGGCCGCCGCGGGAGCGAGTTCGCGTCCCCGGGTCTCGGGCAGCGCCAGCGCCGCGACGATCACCAGGCCGTAGCAGAGCGCCGCCATCCAGCCCAGGGTCTGCCCCAGCGGGTACTGCGTGCTGAAGCTGCCGATCAGCGCGGGACAGGCCGCGCCGAGCGCCCGCCCGATGTTGTAGCAAAAGCCCTGGCCCGAGCCGCGGACGTCGCTCGGGAACAGTTCCGCCAGGAAGGCGCCCATGCCGGAGAAGATGCCCGACAGGAAGAAGCCCAGCGGGAAGCCCAGCACCAGCATGAGGCCGTCGGTGATCGGCATCTGCGTGTAGGCCAGCACCAGGATGCCGCCCATCAGCGCGAACAGCATGAAGCAGCGGCGCCGACCGATCGCGTCGCTGAGCCAGGCGCTGGTCAGGTAGCCGCAGAAGGAGCCGGCGATCAGCACCAGCAGGTAGCCGCTGGTGCCCAGCACCGAGAGGTGGCGCTCGGTCTTGAGGAAGGTCGGCAGCCAGGTCGTCACCGAGTAGTACGCGCCCTGCATGCCGGTGGCCAGCAGGCTGGCGAGCACGGTGTTGCGCAGCAGCGCCGGCGAGAAGATCCGCAGGAAGTTGGCGCGCTCGCCGCGGTCCTTGGCGCGCGCCTGCTCGGCCAGATAGATCGCCGGCTCGTCGAGATTGCGTCGGATGTAGAGGATCAGCACCGCCGGGAGGAGGCCGATCCAGAACAGCACCTTCCACGCAGTCTCCGGCGGCAGCACCGAGTACAGGCCCCAGAACGCCACCGCCGAGGCCGCCCAGCCGATGGCCCAGCTGCTCTGCACCAGCCCGGCCGCCTTGCCGCGGTGCTTCGCCTTGATCGTCTCGGCGATCAGCACCGAGCCGACGGCCCACTCGCCGCCCATGCCGAAGCCCTGCATCGCGCGGGTGAAGAACAGTTGCTCGAAGGACGTCGTGAATCCGCTGAGGAAGGTGAACAGCGCGAACCACAGCACCGTCCACTGCAGCACGCGGACGCGGCCGAAGCGGTCCGCGAGCACGCCCGCCGCCCAGCCGCCGACGGCCGAGGTCAGCAACGCGCCGGTGGCGATCGCCCCCGCCTGGCCCTTGCTCATGCCCCAGGCCGCGATCAGCGTGGGGATCAAGAAGGTGTAGATCATGTAGTCGAAACCGTCGACGCCGTAGCCGGCGAAGGTTGCGACCAGGGTGCGCCGCTCGGTGGGCGTGGTGTCTCTGAGCCACATGGTGTCGTTCCTTTTTTCTGGCGTCGGTCGAGCGTCGGTCGGGCTTCGATCAGGTCGCGATCAGGCCGCGATCAGGTCCCGGTTGAGCAGGTCGGTCACGAGCATGTGACCGGGCGCATGGGTGATGCAGAACGGCGGACGCGCCGTCTCGATCGCCGATTGGGGGGTGACGCCGCAGGCCCAGAAGACCGGCAGTTCGCCGTCGCGGATGTCGACGGCGTCGCCGTAATCGGGACGCGCGATGTCGTCGATGCCGATGCGCGACGGATCGCCCAGATGCAGCGGCGCACCGTGGACCTGCGGCAGCCGCGACGTGATCTGCACCGCACGGATCGCATCGGCGGCGGTCAGCGGCCGCATCGACACGACGGTCGGGCCGCGGAAGACGCCGGCCGGCGTGGTCTCGATGCTGGTGCGGTACATCGCGACATTGCGGCCCTGCTCGACGTGCCGCAGCGGGATGCCTTCGGCCAGCAGCGCATGCTCGAAGGAGAACGAACAACCGATGACGAAGGCGACCAGGTCGTCGCGCCACCAGCGTGTCACGTCGGTCGGCTCCTCGACGAGTTCACCGTCCCGCCACACGCGATAGCGCGGCACGTCGGTGCGCAGGTCCAGGTCGGCGCCCAGCGCCGCGAGCGTCGGATCGCCGGGCTCGGTGACGCCGAGCAGCGGGCAGGCCTGCGGGTTCAGCGCGCAGTAGCGGCGGAAGTCCGCGGCGAGCGCGGCCGGCAGGATCGCGAGGTTCGCCTGCACGAACGCGCTGGCCAGCCCGCTGGTGTGGCCGGTGAAGCCGCCGCGGCGCGCGGCGAGCCGGACGTCGAGCGCGCCGGACGACGCGTCGGGATCGAGGGAATCGGTCGATGGGCTCATGGCGGGATCGCGGGGGCTGTCTGACGATGGAGCGGATTGTGGAAGTCGCCCGGCCCCGCGATCCAACGGAAATTTTCCTCCTCCGTTCATCGATTTTTTCGATGACGACAGCAGCGCTTCCGCTTAGCGCCCCGGCGTCGCCGATGCCATGCGGGCTTTCCCGGACGACCTGCCGGACGCCTTCCCCGCGCCGTGCCGCGCGACGTGGTCCAGCGCGGAGTCCAGCACCGACTCGGTCAACTGCGAGCTCGGATCCTCGCGGTAGCTGGCATGGATCGGCAGCGGCACCAGGTCGGTGTCGCTGCGCAGCACGCGCAGCGAGGTCCGCTTCGCGAGCTGTTCCGCCACCGCCACCGGCAGCGTCGCGATGCCGAAGCCGCCTTCCACCAGCTGCACCATCGCGGAGATCGACGAGATCGCGTGCACGCGCGGCAGCGGCAGGCCGGACTCCTGGAATATCTGCAGCAGGGCCTGGTGCGGCTGCGAGCCGCGCTGGAAGGTCAGCAGGTCGTGGCCCGCCAGGTCCGACAGTCCGTAGCGCCGCTTCGTGTGGAGGTCGGCGCGGCCGACGAAGCCCATCGGCATCGAGGCCATGGCCCGCGTGCGCACGCCGCCGGCGTCGGCCGCCGGGATCGCCGCGAAGACCAGGTCCTGCGCGCCCCGCCGCACCTGGTCGACCAGCACCGGCGAAGTCTCCACCGTCAGCTCGAGCTCGAAGTCCGGATTCGTCGCGCGCATCTCCTGCAGCCAGCCGGTGAGCCAGCTGTGCACCACCGACTCGATGGCGCCGATGCGCAGCACCGCCGGCCGGCCCGCGCCGCCGGTGCCGCCCATCTCCTCCTTCACCTGCCGCTGCACGTCGAGCAGCCGCTGCGCCAGCGTCTGGAAACGCTGGCCGGCGACGGTCAGGCGGAACTGCTTGTCGCGCCGGTCGAGCAGCACGACGCCGAGTTCCTCCTCCAGCGTCGCGATGCGGCTGGACAGCGCGGACTGGGTGATGTGCAGCTTCTCCGCCGCACGCGTGATGCTGCGCAAGGAGGCGGCCCAGTGGAAGGCTTCGACAAAGCGGAGGTTCATGGCGGCGCATTGTGGAAGTGGTCGAGGCTCGCCGGCACGCGTGAAAGCACCGACGAAAAAAAGCCGCCCTCCCGGGGCGGCTTGAACATTGCAGGAGACTGAAGATTTACTTGTGATACGCGGTCTCGCCGTGCGAGCTGATGTCCAGGCCCTCGCGCTCTTCCTCTTCGGTGACGCGCAGGCCGATCACCAGGTCGACCACCTTGAAGGCGATCACCGAGACCACGCCCGACCACACGATGGTCAGCAGGACGGCCTTGAGCTGCGTGAAGACCTGCGTGCCGATCGAGTAGGCGTCCGGCGCGATCGTCGCGGCCGTCACCCAGTCGCCGACGGCCGAGGGGCCGCCCAGGCTCGGGCTGTTGAACACACCCGTCAGCAGCGCGCCGACGATGCCGCCCACGCCGTGGACGCCGAAGACGTCCAGCGAGTCGTCCGCACCCAGCAGCTTCTTCAGGCCCGAGACGCCCCACAGGCAGGCGAAGCCGGCGACCAGGCCGATCACCAGACCGCCGCCGATGCCGACGTTGCCGGCGGCCGGGGTGATCGCGACCAGACCGGCCACGGCGCCCGAGGCAGCGCCCAGCATCGAGGCCTTGCCCTTGAGCAGCGCTTCACCGACGCACCAGGCCAGCACCGCGGCGGCGGTGGCGAACAGCGTGTTGATGAAGGCCAGCGCGGCGAAGCCGTTGGCTTCCAGCGCGGAGCCGGCGTTGAAGCCGAACCAGCCCACCCACAGCAGCGAGGCACCGACCATCGTCAGGGTCAGGCTGTGCGGCGTGAACGCTTCCTTGCCGTAGCCGATGCGCTTGCCGACCATGAAGGCGCCGACGATGCCCGCGACCGCGGCGTTGATGTGCACCACGGTGCCGCCGGCGAAGTCCAGCGCGCCCCACTGCCAGATCAGGCCGGCCTTGCTGTTCATCTCATCGACGACCGCCGCCGAGGCGTAGGCGTCCGGGCCCATCCAGAACCAGACCATGTGGGCCATCGGCGTGTAGCTGAAGGTGAACCACAGGACCATGAACAGCAGCACGGCGCTGAACTTGATGCGCTCGGCGAAGGCGCCGACGATCAGGCAGCAGGTGATGCCGGCGAAGGTCGCCTGGAAGGCGGCGAAGACGATCTCGGGGATGTAGACGCCCTTGCTGAAGGTCGCGCCCGGCGCGAAGGTGCCGGCGACGTTGTCCCAGATGCCCTTCATGAACAATCGGTCGAAGCCGCCGATGAACTTGTTGCCCTCGGTGAACGCCAGGCTGTAGCCGTACAGGGCCCACAGGACGACGATCAGCGAGAAGGTGACCATCACCTGCATCAGCACCGACAGCATGTTCTTGCTGCGGACCAGGCCGCCGTAGAACAGGGCAAGACCTGGCACCGTCATCATGATCACCAGCAGGGTGGAGACCATCATCCAGGTGGTGTCGCCCTTGTTGATGACGGGCGCGGGCGCGGCGGCGGCCGAAGCGGCTTCCGCGGGCGCCGAGGCGGCGGGCGCGGCGGCCGGCGCGGTCGGCGCGGGCGCCTGGGCGGTGGTCTCGCTGGCGACGGCGGCGGGCGCGGAGGCCGCATCCTGCGCCATGGCCGCGGGGGCCAGGCTGGTGAAGGCTGCCGCGGCCAAGGCCAGGCAGGCGAGTAGTTGCTTCATGATCGGGACTCTCTTCGTTGGATCTTGATCGGCGGACGCGCGGAACTGCGGCGCGCGGGACGGCGAAGGACTGCTGCGGAGGACGGCGCGGCCTCCCTCGGGGGCCGCGGATTCAGGGGACGGTCAGAGCGCGTCCTGCCCGGTCTCGCCGGTGCGGATGCGGATCACCTGGTCCAGCGGGGAGACGAAGATCTTGCCGTCCCCGATCTTGCCGGTGCGGGCGGCGTTCTCGATCGCCTCGATGACCTGCTCGACGACGGTGTCGGAGACCGCGGCCTCGATCTTCACCTTGGGCAGGAAGTCGACGACGTACTCCGCGCCGCGGTACAGCTCGGTGTGGCCCTTCTGGCGGCCGAAGCCCTTGACCTCGGTGACGGTCAGGCCCTGGACGCCGATGGCGCTCAGGGCCTCGCGCACTTCATCCAGCTTGAAGGGCTTGATGACGGCAGTGATCAGTTTCATGTTGGTTCCTCAGAAGACCTTCTTGACGGACACGACCACCCCGTTCTTGCCGAGGTCCTTGCCCTTGCCGCCGATGTAGTTGTCGGTGTTGGTGGCGACGAAGCCCAGGCCGAAGGTGAAGCCTTCCCAGTCCTTGTTCGCCGTCAGCGAGTAGTCCGTGTAGCTGAAATCGCCGTTGTTCTTCACCTTCTGGTGGCCCACGTGCGGGGTCAGGGTGAAGCCGCCGCCGACGTCGAAGGTGGCGCTCAGGTCCAGGTAGCCGCTCTGCTTGGAGTCGGCGAAGCCGAACAGGTTGCTGATCGCGTGCGAGTACTTCAGCGTGGCGGGGCCGAAGGTGACGGCGCCGTACAGCTCGTTGGTGTTGGCGCTGGTGGGCAGCTTGTTGCTGGGGTAGTTGTAGCGCAGGAAACCGACGTCGACGGTGACGCCGCCGCCGACCTCGGTCTTGTAGCCGGCGTAGGTGTCGATCTCGACGTCGGCGTCGCCGCCGCTGTCCTTGATCCACTTGATGGTGGAGGCCCAGGCGCCGATGTAGAAGCCGCTGGAATGGGCGTAATCGACGCCGCCTTGCAGGGCGGGCTTGAGGCGCGTCTGCGAGATGCCGCGGTAGCGGTAGTCGGAGGTGACGCTGACGTTGAAGGACAGCGGGTTGGCCTCCTGCGCCAGCGCCGGGAGGGCGATGGCGGCGATGGCGGCGACGGCTGCGGCACGGACGGCGGCGATGGGCTTCATGCGCGGGGGCTCCTGATTGTTTGGGGCGACTCTGGGCGACTGCTTCCGGACGAGGCTTTGCAGCTTTTGTGCCAAGCGGGCCCGGGGGAGCCCCTTCCCCCCGAAGGGGCCCCATTCCGGCTCACGCAGCCACGAACGGTTGCCGATACCGCCCCGTCAAGCGTCAATGCGCACCAAATGCAGGCGCGGATGGGGGATTGGTTAACCCTAGAAACGCCCCAACAGGGTGCTAGGCGTGAAATCGTTCGCTATGGACACTGCGGAGCTCATGAACCGGATGGGTGCGGAAGGGCTTCGAATGGCGGGCGACGGAAAGCATGAAAGCCGGAGTGACGAGACCGTGCGCCAGGGCCTGCCACACCGCTGAAGCGAGGCGACATCTCATGGCAATGTCCCTCTCCATCATTCACAGCCGCGCGCTGGACGGTCTGTCTGCCGCTGCGGTCGAAGTGGAAGTGCACCTGGCCAACGGCCTGCCGAGCTTCACATTGGTGGGCTTGGCGGACCTGGAGGTCAAGGAATCCCGCGAGCGCGTGCGTGCTGCGCTGCAGAGCAGCGGGCTGGAGTTCCCGGCGAACAAGCGCATCACCGTCAATCTGTCGCCGGCCGATCTGCCGAAGGAAGGTGCGCGCTTCGACCTGCCGATCGCTCTCGGCCTCCTGGCCGCCAGCGGGCAGATCGACGCGGACATGCTCGCGAACCTCGAATGCGCCGGGGAACTCGGGCTGTCGGGGGAGCTGCGGCCGGTCAAGGGCGCCTTGGCGATGGCGCTCGCGCTGCGCGCCGCCAAGCTTGACCGGGAGCTGGTCCTGCCACGCGGCTGCGCCGACGAGGCGGCGCTGGTGCAGGGGCTCGTTGTCCGGGAGGCGGCGCATCTGCTCGACCTCGTGAACGCCCTGCAACCGCAGAGCGAGACGCCCTTGCCGCGCGTGCAACGAGATCCACCGCCGCGCGGCGAGACGCCGCTGGACCTGCGCGACATCAAGGGCCAGTCCGGACCGAAACGGGCGCTGGAGATCGCCGCGGCGGGAGGGCTGAGCATCCTGCTGGTCGGACCACCCGGCACCGGCAAGTCGATGCTCGCGCAGCGGCTGCCGACGCTGTTGCCGCCCTTGTCGGAATCCGAAGCGCTGGAGTCTGCCGCGCTGCTCAGCGCCAACGGGCAGTTCCGTCCGTCGATGTGGGCGCAGCGTGCCTTCCGCGCGCCGCACCACAGCGCCTCGGCCGCCGCGATGATCGGCGGCGGTTGTCCCGCATTCGAATAAGTGCGACTCGGTCGAAATAGGTGCGACTGAGATTCGGCCTTTGGAGATGTCGCATCCTCTCTGAGAGTCGCCGAACTTCTACCGCTTCATGCAGCCGCCGGATGAGCACGCGCCCAGTCACTTCCTGTGACGCTGGCGCCGAGAGGTTGACCTGCCCGGTTTCTCCGAGACGTTGATTTCCAGAGAAGATGGCTCCATCCCA
>CBIHMU010000040.1:0-49344 GCA_966211105.1 uncultured Burkholderiales bacterium | reverse complement strand
GCCACTGGCAGCAGGCCGGCGCGCAGGTCGGCTGGTATGACGCCGACACCCCGCTGCCCTGGGAGCTGCCCACCCACCCGAGCCTGCTGCTGCTCGACGACGCGCAGCGCTTCGACCCGGGCCAGCAGCATGCGGCCTTCGCGCTCTTCGTCGAGGCCGCGACGCTGGGATTGGCGGTCGTCTCCACCGGCACCGCGCCGCCGGTCGACCTGGACCTGCGCGAGGACCTGCGCACCCGGCTCGGCTGGGGCCCGACCTTCGCGCTGCAGCCGTTGTCCGAGGCCGAGGTGCGCGCCGTGCTCCGCCGCGAGGCCGACCGCCGCGGCATCGCGCTGAGTGACGACGTCATCGACTACCTGCTCACCCGTTACGCCCGCGACCTCAAGCACCTGATGACGCTGCTGGACGGGCTGGACGAATTCGCCATGGCCAGCAAGCGGGCGGTCACCGTGCCGCTGCTGCGCCAGATGCTCGCCGACCAGGGGGCGCTCGCCTGAGGGGCGACGCCGCCGGTTGCAACGATTTCAAGGTTTTTCAAGGACAAGACCCGTGGACCTGACCCTGTTCGACCTCGACGGCACGCTGATCCCGCAGGACTCGGACCACGCCTTCGGCGCCTACATGGTGGAGATCGGCTGGGCCGACGGCGTCGCCTGGGCCGCCCGCAACGACGAGTTCTACGCCGACTACCAGCGCGGGGACCTCGACCTGGACGAGTACGTCGACTTCGCCACCTCGGTCTGGCGCGTCCGGCCGCTGGCCGAGGCCGAGGCGGCCCGCGCCGATTTCATGGCCCGGATCGTCGCGCCGATGTTGCGCGACAATGCGCGCGCACTCGTGCAGCGCCACCTGGACGCCGGGGATCTGGTGGCCGTGGTGACGGCGACCAATGAATTCGTGACCGCGCCGATCGCCCAGGCCTTCGGCGTCGATCACCTGATCGCCGTGCAGCTGGAGCGCGACGCGACCGGGTCGTTCACCGGGCGCGTGCAGGGGACCCCGTCCTTCCAGGCGGGCAAGATCGTGCGCGTGAACGACTGGCTGGCGGCGCAGGGGCGCCGCTGGGAAGATTTCGAGCGCGTGCATTTCTACAGCGACTCGATGAATGACCTGCCGCTGCTGGAGCGGGTCAGCCATCCGGTGGCGACCAACCCCACCTCGGCCCTCGAGGCGCTGGCGCGCGAGCGCGGCTGGCCGATACTGAAGCTGTTCGAATGATCAAAAAATTTATCAACAAGCTGTTGGGCAAGTCCGAAAGCACCGCCACGCCGCTCGGCAAGCGCGTGGAAATCACCGCGGAGGAACACCGCATCGACCCGGCCCTGCTCGATGAGCGCGGCGTCAAGGTCGTCAAGGGGCTGACCGACGCGGGCTACGAGGCCTTCATCGTCGGCGGCGCCGTGCGCGACCTGCTGCTGGGCCGCCGGCCCAAGGACTTCGACGTCGCCACCGACGCCACGCCCGAGCAGGTCAAGAACCAGTTCCGCCGTGCTTTCATCATCGGCCGGCGCTTCCGCATCGTCCACGTGGTCTACGGCCGCGGCCGCGAGCACGAGGTGATCGAGGTCTCGACCTTCCGCGCGCTGCTGAAGGAAGACGACGCCGAGCAGGTGCAGGGCAACGAGAAGACGTCCAAGGGCGCGCTGGAGGGCAAGTCGCACGTCGTCGACGCGTCCGGCCGCGTGTTGCGCGACAACGTCTGGGGTCCGCAGATCGAGGACGCCGCGCGGCGCGACTTCACCGTCAACGCGATGTACTACAACCCGGAACGCGAGCTGGTGGTCGACTACCACGGCGGTCTGGCCGACGCCCGCAAGAAGGTGCTGCGGATGATCGGCGACCCCGAGAGCCGCTACCGCGAGGACCCGGTCCGCATCCTGCGCGCCGTGCGCTTCGCCGCGAAGCTGGGCTTCACGATCGAGCCCAAGACCCGCGCGCCGATCGCCGCGATGGCGC
Source organism: uncultured Burkholderiales bacterium (assembly GCA_966211105.1). GTDB lineage: Bacteria > Pseudomonadota > Gammaproteobacteria > Burkholderiales > Burkholderiaceae_C > Roseateles. The sequence continues at coordinate 47,388 of CBIHMU010000040.1, read as the reverse complement.
CGCTGCTCGCGAACGTGCCGCTGTCGCGCATGTTCGACGAGATGATCAAGCTGCTGCAGACCGGCCACGCGCTCGCGAGCATCGACGAGCTGCGCAAGCAGGGCCTGGCGCGCGGCGTGTTCCCGATCCTGGACGCGGTGCTCGACAAGGACGGCGCGCTGCCGGACAACGTGCACGGCAAGTTCGTCCGCCTGGCGCTGGAAGACACCGACAAGCGTGTCGAGGAAGGCCGCTCGGTCGCGCCCAGCTTCATGCTGGCCTGCATGCTGTGGGGCGAGGTCCAGCAGCGCTGGACGCGCCTGATCGACGGCGGCGAGGGCGCGGTGGCGGCCTTGCAGCAGGCGATCGACCTGGTCTTCGACGCGCGCGTCGGCGACATCTCCGGCCGCGGCAAGCTCGCGGCGGACATGCGCGAGATCTGGATGATGCAGCCGCGCTTCGAGCGCCGCACCGGCAGCGGTCCGCACCGGCTGATCGAGCAGCCGCGCTACCGCGCCGGCTTCGACTTCCTGGCGCTGCGCGCCGAGGCGGGCGAGATCGATCCGGCCCTGGCCGACTGGTGGGAAGACTTCGCGCTGGGCACCGAGGACGAGCGCCGCGCGCTGCTGGAGCTGGCGCGCGAGACGCAACGTCAGGGCGGCCCGCGCAGCAAGCCCAAGGCGGGCGGCGGACGCGTGCACTCGGTGCCGCGCGGCGCCGTGAGCACGCCCGCGACCCTGCCCGTCAGCGGCGAATCGGCCGCCGCGCTGCCGATCGATGCCGAGGCGGTGGACGCCGCGGAAGGCGAGGGCGGCACCGGCCATCCCGCCAAGAAGCGCCGCCGTCGCCGCAAGCCCAAGGCGGCGGGCGGTGCCGCGGCGCCGGCCGATGCCGGCGGTCCGTCCAACGACGAATGACCCGCCGCGAATGATCACGGCCTACGTCGGGCTGGGCGCCAACCTCGGCGACCTGCGGCGCACGCTGGAGGCGGCGCTGGCCGACCTCGCCGACGTGACCGGCCTGACCCTGGCGGGGGTCTCCTCCGCGTGGCGCAGCGCGCCGGTCGGCTGCGAAGGCCCCGACTACCTGAACGCGGTCGCACGCGTCACGACGACGCTGCCGCCGCTCACGCTGCTCGCGGCCTTGCAGGCCATCGAGCTGCGCCACGGGCGCGAGCGGCCGTTCGTCAACGCGCCGCGGACCCTCGACCTCGATCTGCTGCTCTACGGCGACCAGTCCATCGCCCTGGATCGGCTCCTCGTCCCGCATCCGCGGCTGCACCAGCGCGCCTTCGTGCTGCGCCCGCTGCTGGAACTGGACGCCACGCTCGAAGTCGCAGGACTGGGTCGACTGGCGAGCCATTTGCCCTCGGTCGCCGGTCAGGCCGTCGAGCGCGAAGGCACACCGTTGCGCCGGCCCTGACCGCCCACCCTCATCACCGCCTTCCACCCGCCCTCCACATTCAACCGCTTTCGGGAGTCCGCCTCATGTTCGCAACCGCCGCCGGCTGGCAGATGGTCGCCCTGCTGACGCTGTCCAACGTCTTCATGACCTTCGCCTGGTACGGCCATCTGAAAGAGCTGGCATCCAAGCCGTGGTACATCGCGGCGCTGATCAGCTGGGGGATCGCGCTGTTCGAATACCTGCTGCAGGTCCCGGCCAACCGCATCGGTTACGACGGCGGGTTCACGCTCGCCCAGCTGAAGATCACGCAGGAGGTGATCACCCTCGGCGTGTTCGTCCCGTTCTCCATGCTCTTCATGAACCAGCCGTTCAAGACGGACTTCATCTGGGCCGGCCTGTGCCTGATGGGCGCCGTCTACTTCATCTTCCGAAGCTGAATGTCGAAATAGCTCCAACGGGCCATGGGCGGCTACACTCGCGGGCTTTTGATCCGGCGCGGATCGCACGGCGCGGAGCCTCCCCCATGTTTTTCGGCAAGCTGCTGCCCCGAGAGGGCAATTTCTTCGAACTGTTCAATGAGCACGGCACGCAGATCGTGGAAGGCGCGCGCGCCTTCATGCTCATGATCCAGAACTACAACGACCTGACGCTGCGCGAGAAATACGCCGCCGAAGTCGACAAGGCCGAGCACCACGCCGACCGCGTGACCGCCGAGGTGAACCGGCTGCTGCATCGCACCTTCATCACGCCGATCGACCGCGAGCAGATCCACGGCCTGATCAACGCGATGGACGACATCCTGGACCTGCTGCAGGATTCCAGCGAGACCATGCAGCTCTACGACGTGCGCTCCATCCCCGAGGAGGTGCTGCGCCTGGGCGAGCTGTCGGCCAAGTGCTGCGAGCGCGTGAAGCACGCCGTGACGCTGCTGCCCAAGCTGAGCGAACCCAAGACCGCCGAAGCCGCCATCAAGGCCTGCGAGGAGATCGACAAGCTCGAGTCCGACGCCGACCGCGTGATGCGCGCCGCGATGTCCAAGCTGTTCCGCGAGCAGGAGGACGTGCGCGAGCTGATCAAGCTCAAGGCGATCTACGAGCAGCTGGAATCCATCTCCGACCGCTGCGAGGACGTCGCCAACCTGATCGAGGGCATCGTCCTCGAGAATTCCTGATCCGGTCGCGGAGCGTCTCCCATGGGAACGATGCACGTGGCCTTCTGGGTCGTGGCCATGCTCGTGGTGCTGGCCGTCGCCTTCGACTTCATGAACGGCTTCCACGACGCCGCCAACTCGATCGCGACGGTCGTGTCGACCGGCGTCCTCAAGCCGCAGCAGGCCGTGCTGTTCGCGGCCTTCTTCAACGTGATCGCGGTGCTGTTCTTCGAGCTGAAGGTGGCGGCCACGATCGGCAAGGGATCGATCGACGCGGGCATCGTCGATCACCACGTGATCTTCGGCGCCTTGATCGGCGCGATCGCGTGGAACGTGATCACCTGGTTCTACGGCATCCCGTCGAGCTCGTCGCACGCGCTGATCGGCGGCCTGGTCGGCGCGGCCATCGCCAAGGCGGGCACCAAGGGCCTGATCATGAGCGGCATCGGCAAGACGGTGCTGTTCATCTTCGTCTCGCCGCTGCTGGGCTTCCTGCTGGGCTCGCTGCTGATGGTGGCGGTGGCCTGGCTGTTCAGACGCAGTTCGCCGCTGCGCGTGGACAACTGGTTCCGCCGCTTGCAGCTGGTCTCGGCCGGGCTGTACAGCCTGGGCCACGGCGGCAACGATGCGCAGAAAACGATCGGCCTGATCTGGATGCTGCTGATCGCGTCGGGGTACGCGGGCGCCGGTGAACATTCGCCGCCGACCTGGGTCATCGTGGTCTGCTACCTGGCGATCGGGTTGGGCACGATGTTCGGCGGCTGGCGGATCGTCCGCACGATGGGGCAGAAGATCACCAAGCTGAAGCCCGTCGGCGGCTTCTGCGCGGAAACCGGCGGCGCGATCACGCTGTTCCTGGCGACCTCGCTCGGGATCCCCGTGTCCACGACGCACACGATCACCGGCGCCATCGTCGGCGTGGGCTCGACGCAGCGCGCCTCCTCGGTGCGATGGGGCGTGGCGGGGAACATCGTCTGGGCCTGGATCTTCACGATCCCGGCGTCGGCGTTCATCGCCGGACTGTTCTACTGGATCAGCTTCACGCTGTTCTGAGGCCGCTGGCAACCTCTTTCTCCCTCTCCCGCAAGCGGGAGAGGGAGTCCGACCGGATCCACTCGCAGCGCTGACTCCTCTTTCTCCCTCTCCCGCTTGCGGGAGAGGGCAGGGTGAGGGCCAGCGGCGGTGGAAGTACGGAGGCGTTCCCTCGACTACTGACTGATCTCTCGGGCGGCTTCGACCTGCGATTCGAAGTAGCGCTGCGCCGAGAAGGCGATCGTGGCCATCAGGCAGGCGCCGCCGACCATCAAACAGGCAATGACGCCCAGGATCGGCAACCAGCCGGTCCGGCGCACCGCCTGTCCGGGGTTGAAGCGGTCGGCCCAGCGCTCGTCGGGCATCAGGCCGTAGACGATGCCCGCCAGCATGCTCTGGGCGATCATCAGCCCGAGCAGCGGGATCAGGAACCAGGCCGCGACGTCGTCCTGGCCGAGCGTGTCCATGCGGTGCACGCCATACAAGCCCAACAGCGTCGGCAGTGGATGGAGCCAGGCGAGCTTGTCGCTGAAGCCGTGCAGGTAGAAGCGATGCGCCCCGAGGCTGCCGAGCGCAAAGCTCAGCCAGGTGGCGACGGTCTTGGACTTGAGGTCCGCCGCGCCGCCGGCGCCAGGGGCGACGGCGTTCATGCGGCGGGCGTCTCGGCGGGAGCGGAGGGCGCCGCCGGCGAGGCCGCCGCGGTTGCCGCGGTTGCCGGCATCGCCCCGGTGGGCGAACTGGCGTCGCCCTGACCCAGCTGGCGTTGCATCAGCACGACATCGAGCCATTTGCCGAACTTCCAGCCGGCCGCCTTCATCACGCCGATGTCCTCGAAACCGTGGCTGCGGTGCACGCCGATCGAGCCGAGGTTCTGCGAATCGCCGATCACGGCGACCATCTGGCGCGCGCCGGCGGCTTCGCAGCGGGCGATCAGTTCGGCCAGCAGCAGCCGGCCGACCCCCTGGCCCTGGGCGTGGGGCGCGAGGTAGATCGAGTCCTCGACGAAGTAGCGGTAGGCCAGCCGCGGACGGAAGTAGTTGGCGTACGCGAAGCCGAGCACCTGCCCGTCGCGCTCCGCGATCAGGTACGGCAGGCTGCGGCTGAGCACCTCGGTGCGGCGGCGGCCCATCTCGGCACGGTCGGGCACGTCGGTCTCGAAGGTGCCGGTCCCGTGCAGCACCGCGTGCTCGTAGATCTGCTGGATGGCGGCGATATCACCCTCCAGGCTGGGGCGGATCAGGAGGGGGGAGGAACTGCTGGTGGTCGTCGTCATTGGGGGAGGAGGACAAAGCGTCAAACGCGAGTTTATAATGCCGGGTTTTGGCGCTGGCCCCCGGGTGTGACTGTCACGTTTCGAAGCTTCCTGATCCGGAGCTCGTGCGATGTCAGTCCGGGGGCGTATCTACAGGGCCAGCTGTCGACCTTTCGTGGGGATGTTGCGCGACACACGCGTGCCCCATCCGAGGGTCGATCCCATTTGTCTGCTTGCCCCTGTGTGTCTCCCTGGTGCGGTGGAACGCTCAAAACCTGAAGGATAGATCATGGTCGTTATTCGACTCTCCCGCGGTGGCTCCAAGAAGCGTCCGTTCTACAACATCGTCGTGACCGACAGCCGCAATCGTCGCGATGGCCGCTTCATCGAGCGCGTCGGTTTCTACAACCCCGTGGCCACCGGCAACGCCGAAGGCCTGCGCGTCGCGCAGGACCGCGTGTCCTACTGGGTCGGCACCGGCGCCCAGCTGTCGCCGGCCGTCGCCCGCCTGGTCGACGTGGCCAAGAAGTCGGCTGCCGCTCCGGCCGCCGCCGTCGCTGCCTGATTCTCCGGATCTAAGCAGATGAAGCAGGCGCCCGACGACGTCATCGAGAGTGCTCCGGCCTTTCCGGAGGACGCCATCGAAGTCGGGCGCGTGCTGGACGCCTGGGGCATCAAGGGCTGGCTGAAGATCCTCAGCCATTCCCCCGATGCCCAGGCGCTCTTCGCCGCTCGCCGCTGGTTCATGAAGCCGAGCGAGAAGGCCCTGCCGGGCAAGCCGCATGTCGTGCCCCCCGTGCTCAAGGTACTGTCCGTCCGCGACCATGCGGATGGCATCGTCGCCCAGGTCGAAGGCCTGGCCGACCGCAACGGTGCGGAGGCGCTCAAGGGCGCCCGCATCTTCGTCTCGCGCAGCGTGTTCCCGGACACCGAAGAGGACGAGTTCTACTGGATCGACCTGATCGGCATGAGCGTCGTCAACAAGGACGGCCAGACGCTGGGTGAGGTGATCGACCTGATCGACACCGGTCCGCACTGCGTGCTGCGCATCCTGCCTGCCGGCAAGACCGCGCCGGTCAAGCCGGACGAGGAAATCCTCATCCCGTTCGTTAACGCGTTTGTCGGCACGGTCGACAAGGCCGCCAAGGTCATCCCGGTCGACTGGGACCTGGACTACTGAAGCCGCCGGGCCTGATGCCCATGCGCTTCGACGTCCTCACCCTCTTTCCTGAGCTCTTCGACCCTTTCCTGCGGGTCGGCGTGACGCGTCGCGCGTATGAGAGCAAACAGGTCGACGTGCGACTCTGGCAACTGCGCGATCACGCCGAGGACAACTACCGCCGTGTCGACGACCGCCCCTTCGGCGGCGGTCCCGGCATGGTCATGCTGGCCGCGCCGCTGGAGCGCGCGCTGGCGGCCGTGACTGCCGATCGCGCCACCACGCATCCCGGCGCGCCCGCCGTCATCCATTTCAGCCCGACCGGACGCAAGCTCGACCAGGCACTGGCCCGCGAGCTGGCGCAAGGCGAGGGCGCGATCCTGCTCTGCGGCCGATACGAAGGCATCGACCAGCGCGTGCTGGACCGCCACGTGACGATGGAGATCAGCCTCGGCGACTTCGTGCTGTCCGGCGGCGAACTGCCCGCCATCGCGATGCTCGATGCGATCGCCCGGCTGCAGGAAGGCGTGCTGAACGACGCCGCCTCGCACCAGCAGGACAGCTTCTCCGACGGACTGCTGGACTGTCCGCACTTCAGCCGTCCCGAAGTCCTGGAGACGCCCGAAGGTCCCTTGCCGGTGCCGCCGGTGCTGCTGTCCGGCCACCATGCCGAGATCGCCCGCTGGCGCCGCGAGCAGTCGCTGGCGCTGACGCAACGCCGCCGGCCCGAGCTGATCGAGGCGGCGCGCCGCGACGGCAAGCTCGACAAGAAGGACGAGAAGTTCCTGGCCGCGTTGCAGCCGGCGCCGTCCAAATCGACGGGTAAAGCGCCCGGCAAAACCGGCGGCGGCACAGGCGAAGTTTGACGATCGCCCCGGCACGTCTATAATCGCGGGTTTTTCCGATCCTCTACTGGGCTGATGGGGCAAGGGCAGTGCTTGGACACTGTTGGTTGAATCCCCACGCGGGCGGTGCCGAAGAATTCATTCGATGGCGGCCAGACCTGGAATCATCCTGATTCGCGCCGGCAAGATCACAGGAGATCCTCGTGAATCTGATCCAGACCCTTGAGCAAGAAGAAATTGCTCGCCTGAACAAGACCATCCCCGCGTTCGCCCCCGGCGACACGGTGATCGTGAACGTGAACGTCGTCGAAGGCACCCGCAAGCGCGTGCAGGCCTACGAAGGCGTGGTCATCGCCCGCCGCAACCGCGGTCTGAACTCCAACTTCATCGTCCGCAAGATCTCGAGCGGCGAAGGCGTTGAGCGCACGTTCCAGCTGTACAGCCCGCTGATCGCTTCGATCGAAGTGAAGCGTCGCGGCGACGTCCGTCGCGCGAAGCTGTACTACCTGCGTCAGCGTTCGGGCAAGTCGGCGCGCATCAAGGAAAAGCTGGCCATCAAGTCGGCCTGATCCTCGGCGCAAGCCACCCCCCAAAGCCGCTCCAAGGCCCTGCCCGGAGCGGCTTTGTCGTTTCTGGCGTCCAATCAGGGCTTCGCGCCTCTAGCGCCCACGAACAAGTCCGGCACACCGGACGACCCTGCCGCATGCCGACGCCTCCTTCCAGCCGTCCCGCCAGCCGTCCCGCCAGCCGTCCAGCCATCCAGGATCCCCGTGCCATCCCCGTCACCGGCACCGATTCGCATCTCCCCGCCGTCCCCCGCGAGCGCCTGACGCCGGCCTGGTTGCGGGAGCGCTTCCTGCATCCGCTCAGCATCGAACCGGAACTTCCCGGCGACGGCGGCCTCTTTCCCGGCCGGACGACGACGCAGGCTGCAGTGCTCATTCCGCTGGTGCAGCGCGCCGAAGGCTTGCATGTGCTGCTGACGCAGCGCACGGCGCACCTGCGGGACCACGCCGGGCAGATCAGCTTTCCCGGCGGCCGCGCCGAGCCGGAGGACGGCTCGCCCGAACGCACCGCCCTGCGCGAGGCCGAGGAGGAGATCGGTCTCGACGAGGGTTTCGTGGACCTGATCGGGCAACTTCCCGTCTACCGCACGGTGACGGCCTACGAGGTCACGCCGGTGGTGGCGCTGATCCGGCCGGGCTTCTCGCTGCGGCTGGACGCCTTCGAGGTGGCGGAGGCCTTCGAGGTGCCGCTGGAATTCCTGATGAATCCCGCGCACCACCAGCGCCACACCTTCGCGTACGACCCGGCCGGGGAGGCCGCGGGCCAGGCGGAGGTGGACGGCGGCCCGCTGAAGGGGCGTCGCCAGTTCCTCTCGATGCCGTGGACGGGGCCAGGTCTTGCGGTGTCGAACGCGGAGCCCGACGCGACGCTGACGGCGGCCGCGGCCAAGGAGTTTTTCATCTGGGGCGCGACCGCCGCGATGTTGCGCAATCTCTACCGCTTCCTGCAGGGCTGACCTCTGGTCACGGGGCGGGGACGCCGATCCCCCTTCCGACGGTGTGAGGGCCGCTATCATCCCGGGCCATGAACTTCTTCGCGGTCTTGCTGGCGCTGGTGTGCGAGCAGCTCAAGCCTCTGCCGCACGGGAATCCGGTCCACCAAGGCATGATCGCCTGGGTGCGCTGGACCGGGCGCAACTTCGACGCGGGCCGGTCGCACCATGCGGCCGTCGTGTGGACGATCACCGTCGTCGGTCCGGCGCTGCTCGTCGGGGCGATCTATGCGCTCGTGCGGCCCTACAGCCTGCTGCTGTCGCTGGCGATGGACGTGCTGGTGCTCTACCTGACGCTGGGCTTCCGCCAGTTCAGCCACTACTTCACCGACATCCGTGACGCGCTGGAGCGTGGCGACGAACTCGAGGCCCGCCGCCTGCTGGCCGAATGGCGTCACCTGGACGCCAGCGAGCTGCCGCGCACCGAGCTGCTCAGACACGTGCTGGAGCACTCGCTGCTCGCGGCCCACCGGCATGTCTTCGGCGTGTTCTTCTGGTTCGTGCTGTTCTCGACGCTGGGCCTGGGCCCGGCCGGCGCGGTGCTGTACCGGATGGCCGAATTCGCCGGCCGCTACTGGGCTTTCAAGAGCCGCACGCTGGATGCGCCGACCAACGAGCGCCTGATGGAACTCTCGCGCAAGCTGTTCGGGATGATCGACCACATCCCCGCGCGCCTGACGGCGACCGGCTTCGCGATCGTGGGCAACTTCGAGGAGGCGGTGAGTTCCTGGCGCCGCGATTCGACGCTGTGGGCCCATGACAACGAGGGCATCATCCTGGCCTCAGCCGCGGGCGCCGTCGGCGTTCAACTGGGCGGCAGCGCCGCGCCGGGCGTGACGCCGGACCGCAGCAAGACCTTCGAGTCCGGCGGCGACATGGACGCGACGCGCGCCGAGGGCTCCACGGCCGGCGTGCCGCCGCAACTCGGCCACCTGCAGAGCGTGGTCGGCCTGGTGTGGCGCTCGGTCACGCTGTGGATGCTGCTGCTGGCGCTGCTGACGCTGGCCAACCTCGTCGGCTGACCCGGCGCGGGCTCAGGCGTCCCGCACATCGGCCAGCACCTGCTGGCCGAAGTCGTTTCCGGCGAGGAACTTCAGGACCTGCGCCGCGGTGTCTGCCGCGCTGGCCAGCTGCCCTTCGGCCTTGAACGCGGCGAAGCGGTCGCGGTCCGGGAACTTCGAGGCATCTCCACCGCGCAGTTGCGCCTGCATGTCGGTGTCGATGATGCCGGGCGCCAGCGACACGACGCGCGCGGCGCGTTCCCCCTTGGCGGCCTTGTGCTCCTCGTCCAGCGCCATCGCGCGGCTGAGGTTGTCCATGCCGGCCTTGGCGGCGCAGTAGAGCGCGCTGCCGGCCATCGCGCGCCGGCCCAGGCCCGACGAGATGTTCAGCACCTTGCGATCCGCCGGCCACGCGCGGGTGGCGTCGAGGAAGGCCGCGCTCAGCAGCACCGTCGCCTCCAGGCCGACGCGCAGCGAGGCGGAGAGCGTCTCCAGCGACTCGCCGTCGACGGGGCCGGGCGTCGTGACGACGCCGGCGTTGTTGATCAGCGTGGCGCTCGCCCACTCGCTCGGCTGCGTGCGCAGCCAGTCGGCCAGATGGTGGGCGATCGTCAGCGGGCTCGACAGGTCGGCCTGCCATTGCTGCAGCGGCAGGCCGCGCTCAAGGGCGATGCGGTCCAGCGACTCGCTGCGGCCGCGGGCGATGCCGACGACCAGATGGCCGGCTTCGAGCGACTGGCGCGCCAGCGCCTCGCCCAGGCCGCGCGAACTGCCGGTGATGATCGTGAGGGCACGCGGCTGGGAAGCGTCGTTGGAAGCTGCGTTGGCGGCCTTCTCGGCGGCTGCATGGGAAAGGGTCGTGGACATGGGGGAATGCTCCTGGGTCGAAGGGGAGGCGCGCGCAGCGCGCTCAGAAGTCGGGCGGCGAATGCAGTGAGAGCGCCGGCGCGTCCAGCACCGCCGGCAGGCGGAGGTCCCGCGCATGCAGCAGCAGGCGAGGGGCCCGCGCGAGGACTGCCGGCGGCGCGTACAGCGCGTCACCGAGGATGGGGTGACCGGCGGCCAGCAGGTGCACGCGCAGCTGATGCGAGCGGCCGGTGACCGGCTCGAGCTCGACGCGCGTGGTGCCCGCCGCGACGTCGCGGCGCAGCACCCGCACGCGGGTCAGGCTGGGTTTCCCGCGCGCGTGATCGATCATCTGGCGCGGCCGGTTCGGCCAGTCGACGATCAGCGGCAGGTCGATCTCGAACGCGTCGCGCTCGACAAGGCCTGCCACCACGGCTTCATATCGCTTGTCGACGAGCCTGGCGGCGAAGGCTTCGCTGAGCGCGCGCTGCATTGCCTCGCCGCGTCCGAAGACGATCAGGCCGGAAGTGGACTGGTCCAGGCGATGCACGATCAATGCGTGCGGGAAAGTGGCCGCCACGCGTGCCCAGGCGCAGTCCTGCTTGTCCTCGCCGCGGCCGGGCACGGACAGCAGGCCCGAGGGCTTGTCGACGACGACACGCCAAGCATCGGCATGCCGCACGGGCTGAGGGAAGGAGGGCTGGAGCATCGACGCCTGCATGGCCGCATTGTCGCGTCGGCTCCGTATCATCGGCGGCCATGCTGCAAGTCCTCGCCGTCTCCGGTTACCGCTCCCTGCGCGAATTGCGCCTGCCGCTGGGCCAGCTCACGCTGGTCACCGGCGCCAACGGCAGCGGCAAGTCCAGCCTCTATCGCGCCCTGCGGCTGCTGGCGGACGCGGCGCAGAACCGGGTGCTGCCGGCGCTGGCGAACGAGGGCGGCTTCACCTCGACGCGCTGGGCCGGTCCGGAAGAGATCAGCCGAGCGATGCGCGCCGGCGAGCAGCCCATCGAGGCGTCCGTGCGCAAGGGACCGGTGGCACTCAGGCTCGGCGTCGCGGGCGACGACTTCGGCTATTCGATCGAGCTCGGGCTGCCGCAGCCCGGGGCGCCAGCGCTGTTCGAGGACGATCCGCAGATCAAGCGCGAGGCGCTGTGGGCGGGAACGCTGTACCGGCCGGCGTCCGCGCTGGTGGAGCGGCGCAACGTGCTGCTCCAGGTGCGCGACGGTCGCGCCTGGTCGGTGGTGGACACGCCGCTGGCGAGCTTCGACAGCATGCTGTCCCAGCACGCGGATCCCGCGCAGGCGCCGGAGATGATCACGATGCGCGAGCGCCTGCGCGGCTGGCGCTTCTACGACAGCCTGCGCACCGACGCCGAGGCGCCGGCGCGGCGCGTGCGTGTCGGCACCTTCACGCCGGTGCTGGCGGGCGACGGCGCCGACCTGGCCGCCGCGTGGCAGACCATCGTCGCGATCGGCGACGTGGCGATGCTGTACCGTTGCCTGGACGACGCCTTCCCCGGCGCCTCGGTGCAGGTGGCACGCACCGAGGCGGGCTTCAGGCTGTCGATGCGGCAGCCTGGTCTGCTGCGACCGCTGGACGCCGCTGAGCTGAGCGACGGGACGCTGCGCTACCTGATGCTGCTGGCGGCGTTGCTCAGCCCGCGGCCGCCCGAGCTGATGGCGCTCAATGAGCCTGAGAACAGCCTGCATCCCGACCTGCTGCCGGCGCTGGGACGCCTCATCGCGACGGCCAGCCGGCAGAGCCAGATGATCGTGGTGTCGCACGCGAAGCGGCTGATCGGCGCGCTGGAGGAACAGCCCGAGTGCCGCTCCTGGGAGCTGCGCAAGGAATTCGGCGAGACCCGTCTGCCGGACATGCCACTGGACGAGACACCGCCCTGGCGCTGGCCGGAACGCTGAAGCCCTGCGCGGCGCACGCGCCCGTCAGGCGGGCAGCGTGGGCGGGTCAGAACTGGTGGATCCACCCCGACTGCAGCGCCGACTGCGGATTCGATCCGGCCGCGGTGACCGCTTGGAGTGCCTCGTCCGCGGGCGCGCCGAGCCGCTTCAGCACGCACGCGGCCATGGTGCCGGTGCGGCCCATGCCGGCGGCGCAATGCAGCAGCACGCGGTCGCCCATGCGCAGGCCCTGCGCGATGTGCTCGACGCCTTGGCGGAACGCCGCGCTGTCGGACGCCAGTCCGAAATCGCGCATCGGCACGTGCAGCCAGCGGAAGGGGAGCCGGCCCTCGGCGATCGCCTTGTGATACGGCGGCGAGAGCTCGGCGACTTCCTCGAGCGGGTTGAGGCAGACCACCACGTTGAGCTGGTTCAGGCGCGCCTCGTCGAGGAAGGCGCCCCAGGACTCGCGGCGGCCCGGCATCGACTGCAGCCACAGCCGGCCCGGGATGGCGTCGGGGAGGGGGAGGGGTCGGAAAGCCATGGGCCCGATTGTCGGGTCTCCCTGTTGCCCTGCATGTTAATCAACTAAAAGTTTATTTATTGGAAGCGCGGCGCGATGATGGCGGCCAGAAGAAGGAGCTCGTCACCATGATCAGGATCCAGGGAATCGACCACCTCGTGCTGCGTGTGCGCGATCTGCCGGCCGCGCTGCATTTCTACGTGGACCTGCTGGGGTGCAGCGTCGAGCGGCGGCAGGACGACATCGGACTCGTGCAGTTGCGCGCCGGCGCCCAGTTGATCGACCTCGTGCCGCTAGAGGGCAAGCTTGGCCGCGTCGGCGGTGCGGGACCCGGCGCCGAGGGGCGCAACGTCGACCACTTCTGCCTGCGCGTCGAAACGCTCGACGAGCCCGCGCTGCGCCGCTGGCTGACATCGCAAGGCGTCACCGTCGATGCCTACGGCTCGCGCTACGGCGCGGACGGTGAAGGTCCGTCGCTGTACCTGTTCGATCCCGACGGCAATGCGCTCGAGCTCAAAGGTTCGCCCTGGCCGGCGGGGCTGCACGAGGCGCTCGACCAGTCGGTGAAATCCGGTCCGATGTATGGCACCGAAGCGCTGCCGCTCTTCAACCATCTGCCGATGGCGCTCGGCGCGCTGGCCCGGTTGGAGGCGCCCCGCGAGGCGATGCAGCGCCACATCGACCACTGGACGCCGCTGTCGCGGCCCGCGGACGACGACGGCGTGCCGCCGCCCGCCGTCGAGGACGCGTTGCGCCGGGTGCTGGCCGCGCCCGAAGCGCAGGCCTTCCATGTCGCGATCCGGCTCGCCTATGCGTTGCAGTCGGGGCATCGTCAGGAACTCGACGCGGCGCTGAGGACGACGATCGGGCTGGAGAGCCCGCTCGGCGCGCCGGTGCCAGCGGGGCAGGGGCATGAAAGCCTTCGTGAGGTCATCGATGCGGTGCGTGCCGATCCCGCGCTCGCCATGCCGGCGATGCCGGGCACGCTGATCACGACGCGGATGCAACACGCGGCGATGCTGCCGGGCTTCGACGGCTACGTGGCGCGCCCGCGATTGACGCTCGATGGGCTGGCCGAAGCCTCGCTGGCGGTCTATCTGTCGCGGCATCAGTTCGCCTCGCTGCACCTGGTGACCGGCACGCATGCGGTTCGTGTGCTGCTCGAAGCCGCCGCCTCGCGCGGCGTGGACATCGACGAGGGCCAGGTCTTGCGCACCGTCTGGCGCGCGTGGCTGGGCACCTATCTGTCCGAGCGCCGTCCTGCGCCAGCCTGGGCGCTGGTGCACGCCGGTCAGGCGACGGAGGACGACTGGAGCCGCGCACTGCCGTCGTTGCACGCGTCGATGAACGATCACCGCATCAAGGTCGCCGACGCCGCGCGCGAGGAATGGCGCCATCGCGGCTGGCCCGGCTATGCCTTGTGTCTGCGCGCGGAAGGGGCCGCACAATGAGCGCCGTGCTGTCCTCCACCGATTCCGCCGAGGCTCCCTCGACCTCGACCTCGACCTCGACCTCGACCTCGAACTCGAACTCGAACTCGAACTCGAACTCGAACTCGACCGGCGCCGTGTCGCCGGCGCCGCTGCGCCATCCGCACCTGCTGCTCTGGGCCGTCTGCGCGCTGGCCTTGATGAGCACGGCCGGCGTCGCGCTGCCGTACCCGATCCTGGCGCCGATCTTCGTCGGCGGGCCGGTCGACGACTTCACCCACTTCCTCGGCCTGCGTCCCGAACTGCTGATGGGACTGGCGCTGGCGGTCAACCCGGCCGGCATCCTGGTCGGCAGCCTGGTGATCGGGCCCATGTCCGACCGCTACGGCCGGCGCCGCGTGCTGAGCGTCACCATCACCGCGACGCTGGTCGGCTACGGCCTGAGCGCCTTCGCGCTGGCGTCGCGGGACTATCCGCTGTTCGTGCTCTCGCGCTTCGCGACGGGCCTGACCGAGGGCAACGTCGCCGTCGTGCGGGCGCTGCTGGCCGACTGGCATCCGCAGCTCGAGCGCACGCGCAGCTTCGCGTGGCTCAACGCGAGCCTCTACATCGGCTGGCTGGTCGGACCGCTGCTCGGCGGCCTGACGCTGCCCTGGGGCGAGGCGGTGCCCTTCATCGTCGCCGCCGTCGTGATGCTGCCGTGCCTGGTGCTGCTCGGTGTCGGCCTGCCCGACGACCGGCCGGTGGCCAAGCCGGAAGGCGGGATGCTCGCCGCGATGCGACGGCAGCAGTCGCTGGGCCTGATCGCGCAGGACCCGGTGCTGCGCCACCTGGCGCTGCTGCAGCTGGCCTACACGCTGGGCGTGAACGCGCTGTACGAGTTCGCGCCGCTGTGGATGCTGCAGCAGGCCGGCCTGGACAGCCGCGGCATCGCGCTGGTCACCGCGGTGCAGTGCGCGGCGATGACGGCGGCCAGCGTCTTCGCGGCGCGCATCGGCTCGGGTCCGACGCCGCTGCACCGGTCGGCGCGTTTCGCGGTCGTCGCGGCGATCGGGCTGCTGGCGCTGAGCCTCGCGCCCTCGTGGATGGGCCTGGCGCTGATCCCGTTGCTGGGCATTCCGCTGTCGTTCTACAACGCGCTGATGCCGGCGTGGATGTCGGACCGCTTCGCGGCCTACGGCCAGGGCCGTGTCATGGGCCTGCTGACGACGGTGTTCTGCCTGTCCAACACCTTGATCGCGCTGATCGGCGGCGCGCTGGGCATGCTGTCGGCCCGCTGGATCATGCTGCTGGGCGGCACGATGTGCCTGGGCGCGGCGCTCGGCTTCATCCGGTTCGCGAGGCGCCATTCATGAGCCAGACCAACGAGGACCGGCTGCTGTACGCGCTCAAGAGCCGCGGCCCGCAGGCGGCCGCCGCGCTGGCGGCGACCGTCGCCATCACGCCGATGGGTGCGCACAAGCTGCTCGCGCGGCTGGAGACGCAGGGCCTGGTCGAGGCGCAGGACGACCAGCGCGGCGAAGCCGGACGGCCGCGCAAGCTGTGGTCGCTGACGGCGGCGGGGCACGGGCGATTCCCCGATCGGCACGGCGACCTGACGGTGCAGTTGATCCAGCAGGCGCGCGCGGTCTTCGGCGAGGCGGGGCTGGACCAGCTGATCGTCGCCCGCGAGCGCGACAGCGAGCTGCACTATCGCGCCGCGCTCGACCGCTGTCGCACGACCGGCGACCGCGTGCGCGAGCTCGCGCGCCTGCGCGCCGAAGAGGGCTACATGGCGCGCGCCGAGCGGGTCGGCAAGGATTGGCTGCTGGTGGAAGACCACTGCCCGATCTGCGCCGCCGCGCAGAGCTGCCAGGGCTTCTGCCGTTCGGAGCTGGCGCTGTTCCAGCGCTGCCTCGGTCCCGGCCTCACCGTCGAGCGCACCGAGCATCTGCTGGCCGGCGCGCGGCGCTGTGCCTACCGCATCAGCGCGCCGTCCGCATCTTGTTCATGACACGATGTACGCCGCCGCTCCCGTGGCCAGCAGGCGGCCCTGCTCATCGGTGAACGCCATGCGCGTGTTGGCGACGCGGCTGCCGAGCCGCATCACCTCGGCCTCGCAGCGGAACAGCGCGCCGATGGCCGGACGCAGGTAGTCCACCCGCAGATCGATGGTGCCGAGCTTGGCGAAGCGCTGCAGCCGCTGCTGCGGCGGCTCGTCGAGATGACGCGCGCCGATCGCCGCCATCACCGCCAGCCCGCCCATCGAGTCGAGCGTCGCGCTGATCACGCCGCCGTGCAGACGGTTGTGGGCGTAATGCCCGATCAGGTCCGGCCGCATGGGGAGGTGCGCCCGCACGATCTCATGCTGCAACTCGTCGATCTTCACGCCGAGCACCTGGTTGAAGGTGATCAGCCGTTCGAAGATCTCGCACAGCGCGGTGGTGAACTCGGGCTCGAAGGGGCTCTTCACGTCGGTCATGGGCGCGGACCATAACGCAAGGGCAGCTGCCGCAGGAGAGCGCCCGCCCTAAAGTGCGGTCTCGCGCCGATGCGCCCATCTGTCGCGGAGGGCCTTGGCACAATGCACGGCATGAGCGACTCGACTTCCCCTGCGACTGCCGCAGCGACCGACACCGTCCGCCCCGACGGCTTCCTCCGTGTGAGCGCCGCCCTGCGCGCGCTGTCCCATGAGCACGCGCCCCGTTGGCTCGAGGTCTCCGCGCGCAGCTCGCAGGAAGCGGCCGACGCCCTGGGCGTGGCGCTGGGACAGATCGCCAAGAGCGTCGTGTTCAAGCGCAAGGCCGACGGCGCCGCCGTGCTGGTGATCGCGTCCGGCGACAAGCGCGTCGACGAGCGCAAGCTCGAGGCCCACACCGGCAAGCTGGGTCGCGCCGACGCCGACTACGTGAAGGCGCGCACCGGCTTCTCGATCGGCGGCGTGTCGCCGCTGGGCTTCCTCCCGGCGGAGGAGGGGACGCCCCCGCAGCTCTTCATCGACCGGGAGCTGTTCCGCTTCGATGCCATCTGGGCGGCGGCCGGCCATCCGAACGGCGTGTTCCGGATGACGCCGCAGCAGCTCGTCGCTCTGACCGGCGCGCCGGTGATCGAGGTGGCCCAGTCGTGAGCGCCTCGACCTTTACGCCTGTCACCGCGGACAGCGCCGCGCGCACCCCGGAAGGCCGCGTCGCCTCGCCCTGCATCAACGTCTGCAAGATGCACGAGCCGACCGCCCTGTGCCGCGGCTGCGCGCGCACCATCCCCGAGATCGCCGGCTGGAGCAAGTCCGCCGACGAGGACCGGATCCGGCTGCTCAACCTGTTGCCGGAACGGCGCGCGCTGCTGATCGCGCACGGCGCGCTCGCCACCGAGCCGCTGCCCAAGACCTGAACGGCCCGACGGGCGCATGACCGGGGACGACCGATGACCACGATCGATTTCTACTTCGACCCGATCTCGCCCTACGCGGCGCTGGCCTTCGAGCGGCTGCCAGAGGCGCTGGCCGGTCGCAGCGTCGCGGTCCGCCATGTGCCGCTCCTCTTCGGCGCCGTGCTGAAGTCGCTCGGCAACAAGGGGCCCGCCGAGATACCCGGCAAGCGCGACTGGACCTACCGCCAGGTGTCGTGGCTCGGTCATCGGTCGGGCGTGCCGCTGGACCTGCCGGCCGCCCATCCCTTCAATCCCTTGCCGTTGCTGCGCCTGCTGTGGGCGACCGCGCCGGCGGGTCAGACGCCCGGTCGCTACGCGGTCGAGCGCGTCTTCCACCACGTCTGGCGCGGCGGACTCGACGCGGCCGATCCGCAGCGGCTCGCGGCACTGACGGCGGACCTCGCGCCGATGCGCGATCCCGCGTCGGCCGAGGTCAAGACCGCGCTGCGCGAGGCCACCGATGCCGCCGTCGCGCGCGGCGTCTTCGGCGTGCCGACGATGGCCGTCGACGGCAAGCTGTTCTGGGGGCTCGATGCCATCGACATGCTGACCGCCTACCTCGATGGCGACGCCTGGTTCGACGGTCCGGCGTGGGACGCCGCGCGCACCTTGCCGGTGGGCGTGCAGCGCGGCTGAGCGGGCCTGGCCCTCGACTGTCGCCGTAGGGACATACCCTTTGCTGCGGCGCACAGGGACCGAAATTCCGCATCGAGAAACACGGAGCGAGGGTTGGTCCCGGGTTTGTCAGCCAGGGGCAAGCAAGTCGTCAGAAACGGGTCAGAGCGCGCTCGGATAGTCGCGCCCCAAGGGCCATCGGTCGATGGCTCTGGGAAATCCCGAGGAGACAATCCCATGGCAACTGCAAGCGCAGTGACCACCAATGCGCCGATGACGGCCGAAGAGAAGAAGGTCATCTTCGCCTCTTCGCTGGGCACGGTGTTCGAGTGGTACGACTTCTACCTGTACGGCTCGCTCGCCGCGATCATCGGCAAGCAGTTCTTCACCGGTCTCGATCCGACCGCCCAGTTCATCGCGTCGCTGATGGCGTTCGCGGCGGGCTTCATCGTGCGTCCGTTCGGCGCGCTGGTGTTCGGCCGTCTGGGCGACATGATCGGCCGCAAGTACACCTTCCTGGTGACCATCCTGATCATGGGCCTGTCGACCTTCATCGTCGGCGTGCTGCCCACCTACGAGACCATCGGTCCCGCCGCGGCGGTGATCCTGGTCGGCCTGCGCCTGCTGCAAGGCCTGGCACTGGGCGGTGAATACGGCGGTGCCGCGACCTACGTCGCCGAGCACGCCCCGCACGGCAAGCGCGGCGCGTACACCTCGTGGATCCAGACCACGGCGACGCTGGGCCTGTTCCTGTCGCTGATCGTCATCCTGGGCACCCGCACGGCGCTCGGCGAGGCGACCTTCGCGCAGTGGGGCTGGCGCATCCCGTTCATCGTGTCCATCCTGCTGCTGGCCATCAGCGTGTGGATCCGGCTGTCGATGAACGAGTCGCCCGCCTTCCAGAAGATGAAGTCCGAAGGCAAGACCTCCAAGGCGCCGCTGTCCGAATCCTTCGGCCAGTGGAAGAACCTCAAGGTCGTGCTGCTGGCGCTATTCGGCCTGGTGGCCGGCCAGGGCGTGGTCTGGTACACGGGCCAGTTCTACGCGCTGTTCTTCCTGCAGAGCGTGGTCAAGGTCGATCCGGCCGCGGCCAACATCATGGTGGCCGTCGCGCTGCTGATCGGCACGCCGTTCTTCGTCGTGTTCGGCACCCTGTCCGACAAGATCGGCCGCAAGCCCATCATCATGGCGGGCCTGCTGCTGGCGATCCTGACCTACTTCCCGCTGTTCAAGGCGCTGACCAACGCGGCCAACCCGGACCTGGCCAAGGCCCAGGCGACCGCGCAGATCACGCTGACGACCGATCCGGCGCAGTGCTCGTTCCAGGGCAGCCCGGTGGCGCGCGACGTCGACTTCACGACGCCTTGCGACATCGCCAAGCGCGCCCTGGCGCAAGCCGCGGCGAACTATGAGACGGTGCCCGGCGCGGCCGGTTCGGGTCAGGTCAAGATCGGCGACAAGGTCATCGAGGCGCCGAGCGCCACCCTGACCGCCGGCGGCCACAAGTTCGAC
Organism: uncultured Burkholderiales bacterium; assembly: GCA_966211105.1. Lineage (GTDB taxonomy): Bacteria > Pseudomonadota > Gammaproteobacteria > Burkholderiales > Burkholderiaceae_C > Roseateles. The sequence continues at coordinate 27,772 of CBIHMU010000040.1, read as the reverse complement.
GAGGACAGCGCCAAGAAGATCGCCGCGTTCAAGAAGGACCTGGCCGACGCGATGAAGGCCGCGGGCTATCCGGCCAAGGCCGATCCGGCCAAGGTCAACACGCCGCTGGTGATCGCGATCCTCGCGGTGCTGGTGCTGTACGTGACCATGGTCTACGGCCCGATCGCCGCGATGCTGGTGGAGCTGTTCCCGACCCGGATCCGCTACACCTCGATGAGCCTGCCGTACCACATCGGCAACGGCTGGTTCGGCGGCCTGCTGCCCTCGATCAGCTTCGCGATGGTGGCCCAGAACGGCAACATCTATCACGGCCTCTGGTACCCGATCGGCATCGCCGCGCTCACCCTGGTGATCGGCCTGCTGTTCGTGCGCGAAACCAAGGACGTGGACATCTACGCCCGCGACTGAGCGAGCGCAAGCACGATGGCATCGACGCTCCGGCGCCGATGCCCTCGACGACAAGGGCGGCCTCTCGGCCGCCCTTTTTCCTTGTCTCATCAAGAACGGGGTGGCCGACTGGTATTTGCTAGCTCATTTGAGTTGGTAAACGACACGTCAATGCAATGGCTTGCCATTACCCGAACGGTGGTGTCCTCGTAGCGTCCGGCTTTTCCACGAAGGGCCGACGAAATGAAGGACATTCGAACGATTCTGGAACAGTCACCGGACGCGACGGTCACGCACGTCAACCTGAGGCGCATTGCCAGCCGCTCGAGCGGATCGCCGCGCATCGCGACGCGCGCCGGCGCGGCGCAGGAACCCGTCGACGCGCTGATGGAGAGGGACGCGGAACCCGCGCACATTGCGGATGCGGGAGCGGCTGCGGACGCAGCAGGCGCAGCCGACGCAGCCGACGCAGGCGGTGCCGCAGACGCATCAGACGCTGTCGGTGCTGAAGAGGCGGCGGATGCCGCGGACGCCGGGGACCCGGCGGCTCAGACGGTCCCTGAGCGAGCCGCCATCGACGACCGCAGCCTGCTGATCGTGCCCGCGCTGCTGGGCGGCGCGCTGGCGGCGTGGACCTCCGGCCATCACGGGGTCCCGGATTCCCCCGACGTCGTTCCCCCGATCAGGCCGGGCGTACCGAGCCTCGCGCTCAGGGGCGGCTCGGGCAGCGACGGGAGCCTGGCCTCGGCCCGCGCGACGGTGGTCGTCGGCGATGTCGCGCCCGGGGCCGCGTGGGAATACCGCGTCGGGGACGGTGCCTGGTCGACCGGCAGCGGGCATGAGTTGCCGGTGACGACCCTCGGCGGCGACGGGCCCATCGCCTTGCAGGTGCGCGCGGTCCAGGGCGGCGTCGCCAGCGACGTTGCGGGGCTCAGCTTCACCCTCGACACCCAGGTCGAGGCGCCACGCCTGCGGCTGCACAACGACACCGGCATCGCCGGCGACCGGACGACGCAGGATGCGACGGTCGACATCGACGGGCTCGAGGACGGCGCCCACTGGGCGTACAGCCTGGACGGCGGTACCGAGTGGCGCCCCGGCAACGCGGACGGCCGGATCGCCGCGAGCGAATTCACCGCGGACGGCGACTTCACGGTGCTGGTCCGCCAGACCGATGTCGCGGGCAACGTGAGCCCGGCGCAGTCGCTCAGCTTCACTCGGGACACGACGACGAACGCGCCGACGCTGGCGCTGGCGGTGGACTCCGGCGTGGTCGACACCGATGGGCTCACCAATGACGGACGTGTCACCGTCGCCGGACTGGAGCCGGGGGCGACCTTCGAATACCGCGTCGGCGGCGGGGGCTGGCAGGCCGGCAGCGGCGCCGCCATCGACCCGACCGCGTTTGCCGAAGGGGCCAACGGCGTGGAGGTCCGACAGATCGACGCGCAGGGCAACATCGGGCCGGCGAGCGCGCTGGCCTTCACGCTCAAGACGCAGACTGACATCCTCGATCTCGACGATGCCGCAGGGGTTCAACAGGATCACTCGACGATGGCAAACGGAACGCGCCTCTCGTCGGGCGTGCCCTTGGTGCAGGTCGCGGGATCGCTCACGGCAGCGGATCTCGTGCAGGAGCTTCGTCTCCAACTGGGCGGCGATGGCCTGGATGTCGATCATGATGTGCTGCGATTCGATCGCGAGATCGCCCTGAACGCCGATGCCGCCGGGACAAACGTCTCCATCGGCGGTGTGGATGGCATGTCCTATCGCTATGACTCCGCCTCCCGCAGCCTGACCTTGTGGCGGACGGACGGCGATGCGCTGACCGGTGCCATGGCCGCCCGGTCTGCTGGCGCCATCCGGTTGCAGAACGACGAGGGTCGGCCGCGTAACGGCGATCGGATCGTGGATCTCTCCTACCTGGACCAGGCCGGCAATCGGAGCTTGAGTTCGCATGTCACCATCGATGTGGATACGCGCCCGCCGAGACTCGACCTCAACGGCGCGCGTCCCGGCATCCACATCGATGAGGCGATACGGCAGCTGGAGCCGGGCCTGCCCCTGTTCGCTGCCGACATGACGGTCGACCACGAGGATCCTGCGGCGCTGATGCGCGGCGTGCGGATCGACCTCGTCGGCGCGGGAGCCAGCCGGGACGATCGGCTGCTCAGCGTCAGTGGCGGGAGCGTCACCCCGCTCACCGAGCAGGTCGTCCGCTTTATCGTCGATGACACGACCTGGAGGATGACCCGACGGGGCGGGGCGTTCTCGTTTGTCCCCGACGAGCTCCCGGCGGCCAGCCAGGCGCAAACCCAGGCGATGCTGCGCAGCCTTCGGTTCGACAACCTCCAGCCGGACCCGCTGCAGGGTGACCGCACTTTCCACGTGCTGATCGTCGACGAGCACATGAACGGCAGCAACGCCCGCGCGCAGTTCGTCGTCGACAGCGTGGCCCCGGTGGTGGACCTCAACGGCAAGGCCCCTGGCAGCGACCATGCGGTCGCCGTGACGCCTGGCATTCCCTGGGCCTTTGCGCTGGCCCAGCCGGCGACAGGCGGGGTGAGGGAATCGGACAAGGTCACGGGACTGACCCTGCGTTTCGCTTCCCCGGTGAACGGCGCCTTCGACCTGTCGTCGCCAGACCGGGCCGAGTGGGTCGGTTTCTTCAACGAGGCGGACGGCGGCGATCGCAGCGGCATGCTGCGGCTGGGGCAGGTCGGGACGCTGAGCTCCAGCGCAGTCGTGGCGGGCAAGACCCTCACGCTGACGATGTCGGGAGGAAGCGAGCCCGAGCTGACGGTGGCTGCCGATACGCCGATGAAGGAACAGGAGGCCGCCGCGCTGCTGCGTGCACTGAACTACAGCGCGGAAGTGAACGCGGGCCCCGGCGTCCGGACGGTGGGGGTCTCGGCCACGGACCGGGCCGGGAACACATCGACGGTCGTGACAACGACGCTGGACGTGAGCGCCGTGGATACGCCGGTGATCCTGCTCAGTCATGAATCGGACACCGGCATGCATGGCAACGACAGCATCACCCAGCGCAACGGGTCGCCCGAGTCGCCGTTGGTGTTCCACGGCTTCGCGGCCGCGGGGGCGGCGGTCACGCTCCTGCGCGATATCGACAAGGACGGCGCCCTCGACCCGGGTGAAACCATCGGCACCGCCGTGGCGGATGCGCAGGGGCACTGGACCTGCACCGTCGACACCGCCGCGATCCCGGACGGCAAGCACCCGTTCCGTGCGGTGGCCGGTGCCTGGATGTCCGCGCCGACCCTGGTGACGATCGACACGTCGCCGCCGGCGAGCAGCTTCGCGCTGGAGAGCGCGGTGATGCCGCGGCCTCGGCTGGCGGGCACCACCGATCCGGACGTGCCGGTCACCATCGAGCTGGACACCGATCAAGACCCGGGCAACGGCGATGAGATCCGCTACGTCACCAGGACGGACGCCACGGGGCGCTGGATGCTCGACATGGCCACGGCCGATCCCGTCGCAGGGGGTCGCCATGACTTCTCGCAAGGAGACGTCGTCGGCGTGCGTGTGACCGGCACCGACTGGGCTGGCAATACGACCGTCCGAACCGGGAGCGCCTCGGTGACCGCCACGCAGTTCGACATCTCGAACGCGAACGTCATCGAAGGCCGCACGGACACGCGGGAGCTCGTGTTCATGGTGTCGCGCTCGGGCGACCTCAGCGCCCCCGGCAGCGTGGTGTACACGGTGGATCCGACCGCGAGTTCCGCGAAGAACGTGGCCGCCGGACTGCCCGGTCTGGCCGACCAGGACTACACCGGGGCGGACAGCGGCGTCGTGGCGTTCGCCGCGGGCGAATCGAGCAAGTTCGTCACCTTCACCGTGCGCGGCGACTACTACCGCGAAGTCAACGACAAGCTGGTCGTCAAGCTCTCATCGCCGACGTCGGGAACGATCGGAGATGGCGTGGCGATCGGCAACATCCAGGAGGTGGACCTCGACCGGCTCCAGGCGGCCTACGGACTGCGCGATCTCAATCCCAGCCGGAACGACTACGCGATCCGTGTCCGCCGCTCATCCGACAACGCGGAGATGGACCTCGGCTTCGACGACAACGGCAAGCTCGATCGTCAGGCCCTGCTCGATTTCGTCGGGACGGACGCATCGAGCACGGGGTACGTGACGCGCTGGTACGACCAGTCGGGCCACGACCGCGACATGGTGCAGGACAACCCCGGCAAGCAGGGCGTCATCGTCGACGGCGGCGCCGTGCTGACGCGCGCAGACGGATCGGTGGCCTTCAGCATGAACAACGGGCGCAATGGCGCCAACGATGACCACTACATCGCCGACGGCGTGGCCGCCAGCGACTGGCGGAGCGTGGTGATTTACGCGGAGGTGCAATCCGAGGGCAGTCGCAACGGCTCGCTCTTCAACCTGGGCGAAGCGGGTCCGGGACGCCTCAGCGCCAGCTACCCTCAAAGCACGCAGAATCGCGGCTACATCTTCGACGTCAATGAGTACGGTCAAGGAACGACCGGAAGGCTGCTGCGACCGCTGACCTCGTCATTGACCGGGCTGTCCAACGATGTCGTCGTCGAGGCGCACAGCGGCAACACCAGCGCTGGCATGCCCGATCTGAACTTCACCGACGCCACCCAGGTGATCTACGAGAACGGCGTGCGCGTCGCCTCCGACGCCGACCTGCCCGCGACCTTCTCGACGACGGCCGACTGGAAACTCGCCTGGCATGGCGCCTACGCCAACGGGGACAGCAACTACTACCAGCAGGCGATGTTCAGCGAGTTCATGGTCTACCTCGCCAAGGACAACAGCACGCCCGAGCTCCAGGCGCTGCTCGGCTCCGGGGGGCAGGACGTGCTGACCTATGCGGGCGAGCCCGCGGTGATGCGCATTGACGGGCTGGCCGGCACGGACACGCTGTATCTCTCGGGCGCGACGTCCCTGGATTTCTCCGCCTTCCCCGGTGGGGTGCGCGGCATCGAGCAGGTGTGGATGGACAACGGCGCCGCCAACACGGTGACGCTGACGACCGCCATGGCGGCCGAGAACGGGGCATCGACGCTGACCCTCCGGATGGACGCCGGCGACGCGGTGGTGCTGAATGGCGAGCGCCTCGCCTATTCGGCATCGGAGCGGCAGACCTTGATCATCGGCAGCGCCGGCCGCGACGTGGTGGTCGGTTCTTCGCGCAACGACCAGATGATGGGCGGCGGCGACGCCGATACCTTCACCTGGCTGCCGCAGCAGGGGGGGAAGGACACGGTGCTGGACTTCAGCTCCGTCCAGGACGATCGTCTCGATCTCAGCCGTCTGCTGCGCGGCTTCACGCCGGGCGACGAGGACGCCTACCTGCGCAAGGTCGTCGGCGACAACGACGAGGTGTCGCTGCTGATCGACTGGGACGGGCGGGCCGATTTCGCCACGCCCGACCTGACGATCGACCTTCGCTACGTGCTGTCGACCGACCCGATCCAGGTGGTGGTGGCGCCAGGGACCAGCCTCATCCTGTGACGCCGTGCGGCGGATCAGCCCGCCGCCTTCATCTGCTGCGCCTTCGCCAGCACCGACGAGGCGTATTCGGCCGCCTTGATCTCGCGGCCGTAGGAGTCGGTCGCGCCCGGTGCCCAGTTGTCGCCGCCGTTGTACTTCTGCAGCATGTTGGTGGCGTCGCCGCCCTTGTCCGCGAGGATCACGCCGGCCATGGCGACCTGGTCCTTCGGGTCGTTGTGGTCGTAGGCGTGACCCATCTTTTCCTGGAACTTGCCGGCGTAGGCCTGGCGGGTCCCGGGCTCCACCTGCATCAGGCCGTCGCCCGCGCTCGGGCTGCCGTTCAGGGCCTTGCCGAACTGGCTTTCCTTCTCCATCTGCGCCGCCAGGATGTAGGGATCCACGCCTGTCTTCTTGCCCGCCTCCTGGCAGTCCTTCCACAGCTCCGCAGGCATGCCCGCCGGACCCTTGCCGCCGCTCGTCGAGGACACGTCGCCCACGCCCGACGGCGAGCCGGTGTTCGACACCGGCGGGGCATCGCTCGGTTGCTGCGCGTGAAAGGCGCTGTTCGGTTGGTAGGCGTTGGACGCCCCTTGCGGGCCGCCGGGGCCGGATGCGCCTTGAGGGCCGCCCACGCCTTGAGGACCCCCCAAGGCCTGCGGAGCGCCCGCGCCGGAAGCGCCCGACGGGCCGCCACCGCCACCGCCGCCCTGCGCGCCTTGCTGCTGCTGTTGCAGCGCCTTCATGATCTCGTTGATCAGCAGGTTGAGGATCTGGAGGATCACCTCGGTCAGCTTGGCCTGGATCTCGGCCGCGCCGCCCGGCGCCTGCGACAGACCCGAGAGGCCCCCCGCCTGGCCCAGGGCGTCGACACCACCGAGGCCACCGAGGCCTCCCAGGCCGCCAAGGGGTTGATTCTGGAAGCTCACGGACATGACAGGTCTCCTTCAGGGGTTGCTGACGACAAGCGGCCATCTTGGGCACTTGCGCTCGCGGTGCCGGCCAGATCCGAAGCGGCGTTCAGCACTGCGAAGACATCGGGAAGATCGCCGCCGGTCCTGCCGCTTCGCGTCGAGGGCGGAGACTTCGCGACGCGGGTCTCCATCGCGTCGGGCGCATGCCAGGCTCGTGCAGAGCGGCTACCCGTGAGCAGACACCATGGACCTGCAGTCCCCGCCTTCCTTCGACCGCACCGCCCCGTTCGATCCCCTGTCGGGCAACGGCGGCGGCTTCCCGTCCGTGCTGCCGATGCCGGTCGCCGGCTGGTCGGCGCGGCGCATCCTGTCGGCCTGCCTGCTGCTGGCGAGCCGCATCGGTCGTCACGACGAGGCCGCGCCCATCGGGGCTGCGCTGGCGGTGGACCTGGGCGACGAGCGCGCGGTCAGGGTGCTGATGGCGGTCGGCGCGCTGCTGGGCGGCGACGCGTCGGTGGGCCGCGCGGAGCTGGCGGGCGAGCAGCATTCCGGCGAGGCCGACGCTGCCACGCTGGTGTTCGCGATGGTCGACCGCCTGGCGGGCGGCCAGCATGCCTGGCGACCGCTGGTCGAGCGCGTGCTGTCCACCAGCAGCGATCCGACCTGGCGCGCGATCGCTTATGCGATCGAGCAGATCGGCTGAGCCGCACCTGCATCGCCTGGAATCACGCCTGGATACAGCCGGCGCTCAGCCTGCTGTCAGGCTCGCTTCCCACAATGGCCTCCGATCCGGTCAGTCTGTCGCGACCGGCAACCTCAAGAGGACCTCGGAACCATGTGGAAAATCGTCGTTGGATTCATCGTCTTCGCTGCCATCGCGCTGTTCGTGCTGATGAAGAGCGGCGGCAACATCGACCTGACGGGCGAGAAGCACGACGTGACCGGCGGTCACGCGGAGCAGGCCGCGAGCGATGCGGCCTCGGCGGCGATGGCGGCGGCCTCCGCGGCGCTGCCGGCTGAAGCGGCCTCGGTGGCCGCGTCGGGCGCTTCCCAGTAAGCGATGCCCGCCGCGACGCAGTCAGCGTCGCGAACCCGGGGACCGGTCAACCGACCCGGTCCTCGCTGGCGGCGCGCAGCGGCGCGTCGACCGGCAGACGCATCATCATCCACGTGCCTTCGCCCGGCCGGGAGATCACCTCGATCTGGCCGCCCAGCACGTTGGTCACGATGTTGTGCACGATGTGCATGCCCAGGCCCGATCCGCCCTTGCCGAGCTTGGTCGTGAAGAAGGGGTCGAAGATCCGGCGCACGATGGACGCATCCATCCCGTGGCCGTTGTCGTCGACGCTCAGCTCCACCTGCGTCGCGTCCAGCCGGTGGCAGCTGACGCGCACCTCGCCCTGCGTCTCGCCCTCGAAGGCGTGCACCAGCGTGTTCATCAGCAGGTTGGTGAGGACCTGGCCGAGCGCGCCGGGATAGCTGCTCATGTGCAGGTCCGGCTGCAGGTCGGTGACGATGCGGAAGGGCGTGTGCTTGAAGCTGGGCTCGACCATCACCAGCACGTCCTCGACCACCTGCGCCAGCTCGAAGTCGCGCCGCGTGTCGCTGGTCTGATCGATCGCGACCTGCTTGAAATCGCGCACGAGGTCGGCCGCCTTCTGCACGTTGCGGTGCAGGATGTCCTGGCCGCGCCGCGTGTCCCTGGCCAGCTCCTCGAGCTGGCTGCGGCGCATCGGCGTGTTGTCGGTGAGCATGCGGTCGAGCTTGACCCAACGGTCCTCCAGCGCCGACACCACCGTCAGCGCGTTGCCCAGCGGCGTGTTGAGCTCGTGCGCGACGCCGGCGACCAGCCGGCCGAGCGAGGCCAGCTTCTCCGACTCGACCAGCTCGCGCTGCGCGGTCTTGAGGTTGGCCAGCGCCTGCGTGAGTTCGGCGTTGGACTCGGTGAGCTGCACGGTGCGCTGCGCCACCTGGTCCTCGAGCGTGCTGGCATGACCGCGCAGGTCGTCGAAGGCCTTCAGCAAGGCGAGCCGCATGCGCTCCATCGCCTTGCCGACGCGGGCGATCTCGTCCTCGCCGCCGAAGGCCAGCGGCTTGTCGAGCTGACCCGACGCGAGTTCATCGGCCGCGTCGGACAGCCGCGCCATCGGGCGCAGGACGCGGCGCTGCATCACGACGAGGATCAGCGCCAGCGACACGGTCAGCGTCAGCAGGCTGCGCCACAGCGCGTTCCAGAGGTCGTCGCGCTTGCGCTTCATCAGCGGCTCGGCGCTCATGACGACGGTCAGCTTGGCGATCTCGCGGCCGTCGCGCAGCACGGGGCGCGTCTCGCTGAGCGTCATCGCGTCGTCGGGCGTGCCGCGGTGGAATTCGACGAAGGCCTGCTGCGCGGCGTTCTCGGTCACGACCACGGAGACGAAACGCGGATCGTCGACCTGCGCCTTGACCATCGGCTCGGCCAGGTCGGGCGAGACCTGCCAGATCGGCTCGGCCAGCGACAGCGCCAGCACCTCCGACACGCGCGACAGGTCGCGCTGGAGATCCTCCATCACGACGCGGCGGCTCAACTGCTGCTCGTACAGCAGCACGCCGCCGGTGGGCAGGGCCAGGCCCGCCAGCAGCGCCAGGATCACGGCGCTGCGCAGAGAAGTCTTCATCAGGGCCACGTCCGTCCCTCAGTCCATCCCTTGTGACGACGGATTATGCGGGGCGACGGTGACCGCCTCATGCGGCGAAACGCTCATCCGCCGCCAGCACGGTCACGCGGTTGCGGCCCTGGGCGCGGGACGCCTGCAGCGCCTGGTCCGCGCGGCCGATGAAGTCGCGCGCGCTGTCGCCCCGGCCCAGCTGCGTGACGCCCACCGACAGGCTCAGGCGCCGGTCGGCGTCCGCCTGCAACTGCCCGACGCCGTGGCGCAGCTGTTCGGCGAGGGTATAGGCCTCGTGCAGGCCGGCGCCGGGAATGAGCAGCGCGAACTCGTCGTCCTCGATGCGCGCGGCGACGTGGTGGCTCTGCGCGATGCTGCGCACGGCGTTGGCGACCTGTTGCAGCGTGTCGTTCAGGCGCGCCTCGCCCAGGCGCGCGCGCAGCGCCGGGAAATCGTCGATGTCGCCCAGCAGCAGGCACGGGGCCGTCGGCGTGCCGGCGTCCGGGCTCTGCAGGCAGTCGGCCAGCGCGCGGTCGAACCCGCGCCGGTTGCTCAAGCCCGTCAACGGATCCAGCAGCGCCTCGCTGCGCGCGCGGTGGACCTCCTGCCTCAGCGAGGCGACTTCCTGGCGGCTCGCTTCCAGCTTCGCGATCAGGCCGTGGATCGCGTGGCCCATGTCCTGCGTGCCCTGCAGCGCGGCCGCCAGCACCTGGACATGCTGGCCCGGCGCCGCCTCGCGCATCGAGCGCTCCCAGCCCTGCAGCGCCCGCGCGTACTGCTGCACCTGCTGTCCGGCCTGGTCGGTGCAGTCGGACACGCCGCGCAGCACGTCGCCGACGTCCTGCGCCAGGGTGACGGCCATCTGCTCGTCGAGCTCGGCGATGTGCCTGCGGTAGAGCGCCCAGGTCTGCGGCTCGTCCAGCGTCGCGCCGTCCTGGGTCAGTCCCATCAGCTCACGGCTGAGCGCGCCGTTCATCGCGGTCACGTGCTCGTACCAGACGGCATAGGTGACCGGATGCAGCGCGGCGCGCTGTCTGGACATCAACGGCAATGCGGTGCGCAGCGCCTGGGCGCTCGCGGCGATGCTCTCGGTGTACCTCATCGGCAGGGTCCCTCGCAGGTCCGGGACCTGTCGCGTCCGTCGAGGCGCGGTCCCTTGTCGTTTCCTCATCCCCACTACCGCCGTCCGCTTCGAGGCGGCAGGCGCTTGCGGGACTTCGGCCTCATGGGGCCAGGTCTTGAGGGGGGCACCGCACATTGGCAGCGGCGGCCGCAACTATTCACGCCGAAGGGGACAGGGAAGGGACAAGGACGGCAAGCGTGCATTGCCCCTTCGCGAATGCGGCGCGCACCTCGGTTCCTAGAATCGGCCGCATGAGCAGGTCTCCCACCGCGACGCCGGTCGCCCCTCCCGACGCGGCCTCGCCGCGCGTGCCGCTCAGCGGGCTGCTGCTGGCCGTCGGCGGCGCGATCGGGTTCTCCGGCAAGGCGATCATCGTCAAGCTCGCCTATCGCCACGGCGTCGACGCGATCACCCTGCTGATGCTGCGCATGCTGCTCGCGCTGCCGCTGTTCCTGCTGCTGGCCTGGTGGGCCGGCCGCGGCAGGCCGGCCCTGAGCGGACGCGAGAAGCTCGCCGTGCTGGGACTGGGCTTCAGCGGCTACTACCTCGCCAGTTTCCTGGACTTCGCGGGCCTGGCCTACGTCAGCGCGAGCTTCGAACGGCTCATCCTGTACCTCAACCCGACCATCGTGCTGCTGCTCTCGTGGGCGATGTTCGGACGCCGCGTGACGCTGCGCCAGGCGGGCGCGCTGGCCGTCAGCTACGCCGGCGTGCTGCTGGTCTTCGGGCACGAGCTGCAGGTCGCCGGCGCGAATGTGTGGCTCGGCGGCGGACTCGTCTTCGGCAGCGCGGTGGCCTATGCGCTGTACCTCGTCTACAGCGGCGAATGGGTCAAACGCCTCGGCGCCATGCGGCTCACCGGGCTGGCGACCTCGGTGGCCTGCGGCTTGTGCATCGCGCAGTTCCTGCTGGCGCGGCCGGTGTCGGGGCTCGCGGACCTGGCGCCCGCGGTGTGGTGGCTGTCGGCGTTGAACGCGCTGGCCTGCACCTTCGCGCCGGTGCTGATGGTCATGATGGCGATCGAGCGCATGGGGGCGGGTGTCGCCGCGCAGACCGGCATGGTGGGCCCCATGTCCACGATACTGATGGGCGTGCTGATCCTCGACGAACCGCTGACCGGCTGGGTCGTCGCGGGCACGGTGCTGGTGCTGGGCGGCGTCTGGCTGCTCGCGCGCCAGCGGCGCTGATCGAATCAAGAACGGAGATCGACATGGACTTGGGACTGACGGGCAGATGGGCCCTGGTGTGCGCGGCCTCGAAGGGCCTGGGCGCGGGCTGCGCCGAGGCGCTGGCCGCCGAGGGCGTCAACGTCGTGATCACCGCGCGCGGTGAGGAAGCGCTGCAGGCGCAGGCCGCGAAGCTGCGCGCGATCAATCCGGCGGTGCAGGTCGTCGCCGTGGCCGGCGACATCACGACCGAAGCCGGTCGCGCCGCCGCGCTGGCCGCAGCCCCCCAGGTGGACATCCTGATCAACAACGCCGGCGGTCCGCCGCCCGGCGATTTCCGCGACTGGGAACGCGAGCAGTGGCTCGCCGCGCTGGAAGCCAACATGCTGACGCCGATCGCGCTGATCAAGGCGACGGTGGACCGGATGGCGGACCGCGGCTTCGGGCGCATCGTCAACATCACCTCGGGCGCGGTGAAGGCGCCGATCGACGTGCTGGGCCTGTCCAACGGCGCGCGCTCGGGCCTGACCGGCTTCATCGCCGGCATCGCGCGGCAGTCGCGCATCGCCGGCCGCAACGTGACGATCAACAACCTGCTGCCCGGCGCCTTCGACACCGAGCGCCTGCAGAAGACGATGGCCGCTGGCGCGCAGAAGTCGGGCCAGCCGGTCGACGACGTGCGCGCCAAGCGCATGTCGGCGATCCCGGCGCAACGTTTCGGCAGCGCGGCGGAGTTCGGCGCGATCTGCGCGCTGATGTGCTCGGCCCACGCGGGCTACCTGACGGGGCAGAACATCCTGCTCGACGGCGGTTCCTACCCGGGCACGTTCTGAACGTCGGCGTCGGCGTCGGCACCGGCATCGGCGTCGGTTTCGCCAAGCCGGCGCGGCCTCTGCGCCGCAGGCCTCGCCGATCCGACAGCCCCGCCCTCAGCGCTTCGCCGAGGACACCAGGATGCCCGCCGCGATCAGGGCAAAGGCCGCGCCGTGGAACCACGCCGGCCATTCGCCCAGCAGCGCGGCCGACATCAGCGCCGCGAAGACCGGCGTGAGGTTGCCGAAGAAGGCGGCCAGCGTCGGCCCTGCCTGGGCGACGCCCAGTCCCCAGCAACGGTAGGCGATCAGCGACGGTCCGATCGCGACGTAGACCAGCGCGGCGACCAGTGGCCAGCCCCACTGCACCGGCGGCACGCCGACGGCCTGCTCCACGCCCGCCGACGCCCAGCCGAAGGCCAGGCCGAACAGCATCTGCGCCATCAGCAGCGCGGCCCAATCCCAGTCGGGCCGGCGCTCGCCCTGCATGTGCGCGGGCGGCCGCGCCAGCAGCCAGCTGTAGAAGGCCCAGCTCAACACGGCCAGCAGCATCAGCAGGTCGCCGACGACGAACTGCACCTGCGCCAGCCGCTCCAGGTGGCCGCGCGAGATCACCAGCGCGACGCCCGCCAGCGAGAGCAGCGCGCCGGCGAGCTGACGGCGCGTCGGCCACACGCGGTAGAGCAGGGCGCCGACGGCGAGCATCCAGACCGGCAGGCTGGCGGCGATCAGCGTCACGTTGAGCGCCGTCGAGCTGTGCAGCGCCTGGTACTGCAGCGCGTTGTAGCAGCCCATGCCCAGCACGCCGGTCAACGCGAAGTAGCCCCAGCGCGCACGCAGCGGGGCCAGGTCTTGCAGCAGCGCCCGCGCGGGCCGCGCGATCAGCACCAGCAGCACGAAGGCCAGCGTCCAGCGCGTCGCATTGAGCAGCAAGGGCGGCACCAGCGGTCCGACCGAACGCCCGACGACGGCGTTGCCCGCCCACAGCAGCGGCGGCAGCGTCAGCATCAGGGCCAGTCGTGGGGTCAAGGACATTGCGGCGATGCGCCGGAATCGCGAGACTGGCACGATAGCCGCGATCGGCGCGTCGGGCGACGCGCGAGCGACATCCCCCCTTGAGGAGAACCCTGATGAGCGACAGAGCCGTGCGCATCTCGCAACCCGGCGGACCGGAGGTCCTGACCATCGAATCCGTCGAGGTCGGCGACCCGGGCCCCGGCGAGATCCGCATCCGCCACGCGGCCTGCGGCCTCAACTACATCGACATCTACCACCGCAGCGGCGTCTATCCGCTGCCCTTGCCGACCGGCCTCGGCATGGAGGGCGCCGGCATCGTGGAGGCGGTGGGCGAGGGCGTGACCCACCTGAAGCCCGGCGACCGCGCCGCGTACGCGAGCCAGCCGATCGGCGCCTATGCGACCGCGCGCGTGATGCCGGCCAGGTGCGTCGTGAAACTGCCGGACTTCCTGAGCTTCGAGCAGGGCGCCTCGATGATGCTCAAGGGCATGACGGTGCAGTACCTGCTGCAGCGCACGCTGCCGCAGGGCGGGCTGCAGGCCGGCGACCACGTGCTCTTCCACGCGGCGGCCGGCGGCGTCGGCCTGATCGCGTGCCAGTGGGCGAAGGCGCTCGGGCTGCGGCTGATCGGCACCGCCGGCAGCGACGCGAAATGCCGGCTCGCGCTCGACCACGGCGCCGAATTCGCAATCAACTATTCGACCGAGAACTTCGCCGATCGCGTCAAGGAGATCACCGGCGGCCAGGGCGTGAAGGTCGTCTACGACTCGGTCGGCGCGTCGACCTGGGAAGGCTCGCTCGCGAGCCTGCGACCGTTCGGGCTGATGGTCAGCTTCGGCAACGCGTCCGGCGTGGTGCCGCCGGTGTCGCTCAAGGCGCTGTCGGCGTCGGGGCTCTACCTGACGCGGCCTTCGCTGTTCGTGCACCTGTCGTCGCTGGAGGCGACGCAGGAGATCTCGGGCGCCCTGTTCCAGGCAGTGGAAAGCGGCGCGGTGAAGATCGAGGTCGAACAGCGTTATCCGTTCGACGAGGTCCAGCGCGCCCATCGCGAACTGGAAGCCCGCACGACGACGGGCTCAGGCGTGCTGCTGGTTTGAACCGGCGGAGCTGGCGAGCGGCGGATCCAGATCGGCCGCCACCGTTTCCGCGTCCAGCACCGCATCGTTGGCGCTGTGGTCGGCCCGCGGGTCATGCGGGTCGCGCGGGTTGCGCGGGTCGCGCGGGTCGTCGCGGAGACCCCGCGCGTCCGGCGCTGCCGCATCGGTGACGATGCGACGCGGCACCGGCAGCTCGTCGAGCCCGGCGGGCACGGTGTCGGCCGCGAAGTCGGCGGCCGGTTCGCCGTCGAGCGATCCGGCCGTCGTCTCGTGGACCTCGACGTCCACGGTCTCGGTGCGCAGCACCTCGTCCAGCACCAGCGGCTGCGACACCTTGACCTCGAAGCTGAAGCAGGAGCCCGCGCCGGGCTGGCTCTCCACCTGCACCTCGCCGCCCATCAGCTCCACCAGCCGCTTCACGATGGTCAGGCCCAGGCCGGTACCGCCGTAGCGGCGCGTGATGCTGCCGTCCGCCTGCGTGAACGGGCTGAAGATCTGCGCGATCTGCTCGCGCGTCATGCCGATGCCGGTGTCGTGCACCGCGATGCGCAGGCGCAGCGGACCGGCATGGACCGGCTCGTCGCCGCCGCCGGCGTCCACGCGCTGGATGTCGACGCGGACTTCGCCCTTCTCGGTGAACTTCAGCGCGTTGCCGACCAGGTTCACCATGATCTGGCGCAGCCGCAGCGCGTCGCCCAGCAGGTGCTGCGGCACGCCCGGCTGCACGCGGGCGTGCAACTGCAGGCCCTTCTCGTGCGCCTGCAGCAGCAGCGGATGCAGCGCCTCGCGCAGGCAGTCGTGCAGGCTGAACGGCGCCTGGTCGATGATCACGCGGCCGGCCTCGATCTTGGCGATGTCCAGCAGGTCGTTGATGATGACCATCAGGCCCTTGGCCGAGCTGTGCGCGAGTTCGATGAACTTGCGCTGGCGCTCGTTGAGTTCGGTCTGCAGGACCAGCTCGGTCAGGCCCAGCACGCCGTTCATCGGCGTGCGGATCTCGTGGCTCATGTTGGCCAGGAAGGAACTCTTGGCCTGGCTGGCCGCCTCGGCGGCCTCGCGCGCGGCCTCGAGCTGCGCCTGCGTGGCCTTGAAGTCGCCGACGTCGCGCGCATTGAGCTGCAGCACGACCTCGCCGCTGACCGGGTCGCGCATCGGGCGCGCGTCGACGGCGTGCCAGCGCCGGCCGTTGGCGGTGTTGATCTCGAGCTCGGCGCCGAAGGTCTGGCCGCCGCGCACCTGCGCGACGATGCGGCGCGCCAGGTCGGGTTCCGGGAAGATCGCGCTGAAGTCGGTCGCGCCGATGGTCTTGCGCAGGCCGTTGAAGCACATCGCCGCGGCCGGGTTGCGCATGAGCACGCTGCCGTCGCGCAGCGAGAACACCGCGATCCGGACCGAGGTGTGCTGCAGCGCCTCGACGCCGCGCAGCAGGCTCTTGTCGACGCCGCTGACCAGCGAGTCCGCCGCGAACAGCATCACCTGGCGCTTGTCGGGCGTGCGGATGCCGCGGGAGACCAGCATCACCGTCGTCGGCTGACCCTTCGGATACAGCGTCCACTGCTCGCGCACCAGCTTGCCCTGCGTGTGGTCGGCGGCCGTCACCGCCAGCCGCTCGGCCACCGAGGGGCTCATGTCGCTGAGGTCGCGGGAGAGGAATTCCTCGGCGCTGTCCGCGCGCCAGAAAGCCAGCGCGGCGGCATTGGCCCAGAGGTTGCGCTGACGCTCCTGGTCGTAGACCCACATGGGCACATCGAGCCAGTCATAGTGGGTCAGGCAGGAGAAGTCGAGCATGGGGGCGAGGCCCTTGTCGGCCCTGTTCTTGGTTACGTTCGGTCGCAGCGGATTGTCGCCGTGGGCCGTGTCCTGTCCATGGCGGCGATGTCCACTTCGTCACGTCGAAGGCCCAGGCGTGCCGAAGCCCGCCGCGCCCGCGTGACGCCCTTCCTCTTCCGCACAAGGCTACGCAGACGGGCGTGCGAGCGCCAGCCTCGTTTCTCCGGGGGAACCCTCGGTCCCAGGGACGCGACGCCGTGACGGGGCGGGCGCGCTCCCGCGCGCCGCGTGCTCAGCCGCGCTTGACGCGGCGCAGCTCGTCCCAGATCAGCAGGACGGCGCCGATGGTGATGGCGCTGTCGGCGATGTTGAAGGACGGGTAGTACCAGCCGGCCCAGTGCAGCTGGATGAAATCGACGACGTAGCCGTGCAGCAGGCGGTCGACGATGTTGCCCACCGCGCCGCCCAGGATCAGGCTGAGCGCCCACGCGAACTGCGTCTGGTGGCCGTGGCGGCGCAGCATCCAGATGATGAAGATCGTCGCCGCGACGCCGAGCCCGACGAAGAACCAGCGCTGCCAGCCCGACGCGCCGGCCAGGAAGCTGAACGCCGCGCCGGTGTTGTGGACCCGCACCAGGTTGAAGAAGGGCAGGACGTAGTGGCTGTCCCCGTACTGGAAGCTGTGCAGGATCAGGACCTTGGTGAACTGATCGGCCACGATGACCAGCAGGGCGATCGCCAGCCACTGGATCAGGCGGTTGTTCGACGAGGACGGGGACTTGGTGGCCATGGATGCAGCACGAAGGGAAGCGCGGAACCCGCAACTGTAGCGCCCGTGGCGCCGGCGCCGTGCGGCTACAGTTCGGGCCCGACGAGGACCCCATGAGACTTCGCCTGAAGATCCTGTTGCTGGCGCTGCTGCCGCTGGTCGCCTCGCTGCTGCTGATCGCGGTGGCGGTGCGCCAGCAGGAGCGCGAGCTGCTCGCCCGCGAGCATGCCGCCGTGCAGCGCGCCTACATGGATGCGCGGCGCGACGAACTCCGCCACTACGTCGAGCTGGCCGTCAGCACGCTGCAGCCGCTGTACGCGCGTTCGCCAGGGGCCACCGCCGCTTCCACTGCCGCGCCCGCCACCGGGACCAGCGCCGCCGACGTCGAGCGCGACAAGCGCGAGGCGCTGCGGCTGCTGTCCTCGCTGGACTACGGCGAAGACGGCTACTTCTTCGTCTACGACCTGCAGGGCAAGGTGCTGATGCACTCGCGCCAGCCGGAGCTGCTCGGCCGCGACCTCTGGGGCCTGCGCGATCCGCTGGGCCGGCCGACGATCCAGCAGCTGGTCGGGCAGGCCAGGGCGGGCGGCGGTTATGTCGAGTACCTCTGGCGCAAGCCGTCCAGCGGCGAGATGGCGCCCAAGCTGGGCTATGTCGTCGCGATGGAGCGCTGGAACTGGATGCTGGGCACGGGCCTGTACCTGGACGGCATCCGCGCGACGCTGGAGCAGCTCGACCGGGAGGCGCAGGCCAACATCGCGCGGACGATGTGGGGCATCGCCGCGATCGCGGTGTTCGGCGTGGCGCTGATCAGCGCGAGCGCGCTGGCGCTCAACCTCAGCGAGCATCGCCAGTCCGAGGCCCGGCTGCGCGCGCTGGCGCACGAGGTGGTGCGCTCGCAGGAGGACGAGCGCGCGCACCTGTCGCGCGAGCTGCATGACGGCGTCAGCCAGACGCTGGTGTCGACCAAGCTGCTGATCGAATCGGCGCAGCAGGCCGGCTCGACCGCGCTGCTGCCGCGCGCGCTGGAGCGGCTCAACGCCAGCCTCAGCGAGGTGCGCGGGCTGTCCCACCGCCTGCGCCCGGCGCTGCTCGACACGCTGGGCCTGCCGGCGGCGCTGGAGCACCTCGCGCGCGAGTTCGACGAGGCGGGCGCGGTGCCTGTGTCGATGCGCGTGGCCGGCACGCCGCGCGAGCTGCCCGAACTGCTCAACACCGTGCTCTTCCGCGTCGCGCAGGAGGCGTTGACGAACGTCGCCAAGCATGCCGGCGCGGCGCGCGTGGAGATGTCGCTCGACTTCGCGCCGGAGGACGCGCGAGGCGACGACGCCGCCGTGCTGCTGCGGGTGCTGGACGACGGCGCGGGCTTCGATCCCGCCGACGCCGAACGCGACGATCCGAGCCACGGCATCGGCCTGCGCAACATGCGCGAACGGATGGCCTCGATCGGCGGCGCGCTGGACCTGCAGTCCAGCCCCGGCCACGGCACGCAGGTCGAGGCCGTCGTGCCCCTGTCGGCGATCCGTCGCCTGGCGCGCGACAATCCCGTCCCATGAGTTCGGACCCTTCCTCCGGCGGCGCGAGCCACGCCAGTCCCGCCGTCGCCGGTGACGCGGCCGGCACGGCCAGCGCGGCCGCGCCCGTGCGCATCCTGCTGGTCGACGACCACCCGCTGGTCCGCGAGGGCGTGCGCTCGCGGCTGCAGGGCGAGGCGCGCTATCTCGTCGTCGGCGAGGCCGGCAACGCGGAGGAGGCGATGATGATGCTGATCGCCACGCAGCCGCAGGTCGTGCTGCTGGACGTCGGCCTCAAGGGCCACAACGGCATCCAGCTTGCGCAGACGATGCTGGAGCGCGTGCCCGACCTGCGCGTGCTGATGTACAGCATGTACGACAACCCCGAGTACGTGCAGCGCGCACTGCAGGCCGGCGCCCGCGGCTACGTCCTCAAGGACGCGCCCGCCGGCGAGATCGTGGCGGCGATCGACGCGGTCGCGGCCGGCGGCACCTTCCTCAGCCCGGGCGTCTCCAAGCGCATGTTCCGCAGCCAGCAGCCGCGGCCCATCCTCTCCCCCCGCGAGAGCGAGATCCTCTCCGCGCTCGCCCGCGGCGAATCGAGCAAGCAGATCGCCCGCACGCTCGACCTGTCCGTCAGGACCGTCGAGACGCACCGCCAGAACATCAAGCGCAAGCTCGACCTCGAAGGCCAGGCGGAGCTCATCCGCTACGCGGTCGAGCATGCCCGCGGACTCCACCGCGACGACGTCTGAGGGGCGGACGCGCCGCCGCGCCCGGGCGCCGCCATCGGCGCGATGCGAGGCCCGCCTGGGGGATGTCATGCGTTCGTCGCCGAGGGTTTCCACTTAAGCGCTCCTACGCCGGTCGGCTAGTCCCCGCGACGGATGTGCGAAACCGCACAGGAACGGAAACTGCCGCGGCTAGACAGCCCGTGTGCGCCGTCGTCCTTCGTGGCCGCCGGGGCGCGCGACCATAAAAGGAGACATCGATGTCGAACATGAGTCGCCACCTCGCCTGGGCGGGCGTGGCCATCCTCGGGGCGTTCGCCCTGGCTACCGTCGCACTGGCGAACGGCGAAGCGGTCAGCGCGCTGTGGGTCGTCGTCGCGGCGATCTGCGTGTACCTGATCGGCTACCGCTACTACAGCCTGTTCCTGGCCACCAAGGTGCTGGGCCTGGACCCCACCCGCAAGACGCCCGCCTGGAAGCACAACGACGGCCTGGACTTCGTCCCGACCCACAAGTACGTGCTGTACGGTCACCACTTCGCCGCGATCGCCGGCGCCGGTCCGCTGGTCGGTCCGGTGCTGGCCGCGCAGATGGGCTACCTGCCGGGGCTGCTGTGGATCCTGGCCGGCGTGATCTTCGCCGGCGCGGTGCAGGACTTCATCGTGCTGTTCATCTCGACGCGCCGCGACGGCCGCTCGCTGGGCGACCTCGTCAAGCAGGAGATGGGCACCGTGCCCGGCGTGATCGCGCTCTTCGGCGCGTTCATGATCATGATCATCATCCTGGCGGTGCTGGCGCTGATCGTCGTGAAGGCGCTGGCCGGCTCGCCCTGGGGCACCTTCACCGTGGCGGCGACCATCCCGGTCGCGCTGTTCATGGGCGTCTACCTCAGATTCATCCGCCCGGGCCGCATCGGCGAGGTGTCCATCATCGGCTTCGTGCTGCTGATGCTGGCCATCGTCGGCGGCCAGTGGGTGCATGAGAGCCCCGCGTGGGCGCCGCTGTTCACCTACGACGGCAAGGCGCTGACGTGGATGCTGATCGGCTACGGCTTCGTCGCCGCCAGCATCCCGGTGTGGCTGCTGCTGGCGCCGCGCGACTACCTGTCGACCTTCCTGAAGATCGGCACCATCATCGCGCTGGCCATCGGCATCGTGATCGTCGCGCCGCCGATGCAGATGCCGGCGTTCACCCAGTTCGCGGCCGGCAACGGCCCGGTGTGGTCGGGCAACCTGTTCCCCTTCCTGTTCATCACCATCGCCTGCGGCGCGGTGTCGGGCTTCCACGCGCTGATCAGCTCGGGCACCACGCCCAAGATGCTGGACAACGAGGTCAACGCGCGTTTCATCGGCTACGGCGGCATGCTGGCCGAGTCCTTCGTCGCGGTGATGGCGCTGGTGGCCGCCTCGTGCATCGAGCCGGGCGTCTACTTCGCGATGAACAGCCCGGCGGCGCTGGTGGGGGCCACCCCCGACGCGGTCGCCGCGACGCTGTCCACCTGGGGCTTCGTGATCACGCCGGAGATGCTGGTGCAGACGGCCAAGGACGTCGGCGAGAACACCATCCTGGCGCGTGCCGGCGGGGCGCCGACGCTGGCGGTGGGCATGGCCCACATCCTGCACCAGGTGGTGGGCGGCAAGGCGATGATGGCCTTCTGGTACCACTTCGCGATCCTGTTCGAGGCGCTGTTCATCCTGACCGCCGTCGATGCCGGCACGCGCGCCGGCCGCTTCATGCTGCAGGACCTGCTGGGCACCTTCGTGCCGGCCCTGAAGCGCACCGAGTCGCTGCCCGCCAACCTGATTGCCACCGGCCTGTGCGTGGCGGCGTGGGGCTACTTCCTGTACCAGGGCGTGGTCGATCCGCTGGGGGGCATCAACACCTTGTGGCCGCTGTTCGGCATTGCCAACCAGATGCTGGCGGCGGTGGCGCTGCTGCTGGGCACGGTGGTGCTGTTCAAGATGAAGAAGGACCGCTACGCCTGGACGACGATCCTGCCGGCGGCGTGGCTGCTGATCTGCACGATGACGGCGGGCTGGCAGAAGATCTTCAGTGACGATCCCAAGGTGGGCTTCCTCGCGCATGCCGCGAAGTACGCGGACTCGCTGGCGGCGGGCAAGGTGCTGGCACCGGCCAAGAGCCTGGAGGCGATGGAGCGAGTGATCTTCAACGACCGCCTGGACGCGGGCTTGTGCGCGCTGTTCATGTTCGTGGTCGTGAGCGTGCTTGTCTACAGCGTGAAGGCGGTGCTGAAGGCGCGCGCCGAGCGCAAGCCGTCCGTACGCGAGACGCCGTTCGAGCGCATGCCTGAAGGCGCGACGGCGGGCGGTCATGCTTAAGCAGGCGGCGGAGGCGGCCCAGGCCGCGCTCTCGGCGGCCTCCGACGTGCTGCAGGCTGGACGTTACATGGCCCGCGGCGTGCGCCAGCAACTGATCGGTGCGGACTACGGTGCCTACCTGGCGCACATGGCCCGCACGCATCCCGACCAGGCGCCGCTCAGCTACGAGGCCTTCTTCCGCGAGCGCCAGGAGGCCCGCTACAGCTCCCGCACCGGCCGCTGCTGCTGACCCTCACGGACGGCGCAAGATCGCCCGGGGCCGGCGGAGTGGCCGAGCCCTGGACTGACTTGGGGCGCCGTCTGTTCGAGCAAAGCGAACCGGAGGTGAGCGGCGCGAGTTGGCGCCCCGGCGAGGCCACTCCGCCGGCCCCGGGCGATCTTGCGCCGTGGCTCGGTGACACTAGAGGTCATGCCGCGCTTCGCCGCCAACCTCGGCTTCCTCTACCCGGAGCTGCCATTCCTCGACCGTTTCCACGCCGCCGCCCGGGACGGGTTCGCTGGCGTGGAGTGCCTGTTCCCTTACGACGTTCCTGCTTCTGAAGTACGGGCTCGCGCCACGGCGAACGGCCTGGACCTCGTGTTGATCAACGCCCCGCCTGGGGACTGGGCGGCGGGGGAACGCGGCTTGGCCTGCCTGGAGGGCAGGGAAGGGGATTTCCGCGAAGCTGTCGAGCGTTCACTTGCCTATGCCTCGATGGTGGCCTCGCCGCGCGTGCACGTGCTCGCCGGTCTCCTGCCTGCCGGAGGCGATCGCGAAGCCGCCGTCGCGCGTTACGAGCAGCGATTGCACTGGGCCGCCGAGCGGGCGGCTCCTGCCGGCATCACCGTGACGATCGAGCCCATCAATCCGCACGACATGCCCGGTTACCTGCTGCAGCGGCAGGACGAGGCCCATGCGATCGTCGAGCGCATCGGCGCGGCCAACCTGAAAGTCCAGATGGATCTCTACCACTGCGGGCGTGTCGAGGGCGACGTGGTCGCACAGTTGCGCCGCTACCTGCCCACGGGCCGCGTGGGTCACTGCCAGATTGCTGGCGTGCCGGACCGGCACGAACCGGACGAGGGCACGCTCGACCTTCGGGGGGCCTTGACCACGATCGACGAGATCGCCGCCGTGACGGGATGGGCCGGTTGGATCGGATGCGAATATCGACCGCGGCGCGGTGCGGTGCCCGGAGGCACCAGCGACGGCCTCGGCTGGATGTTCCCGACGCGACGGGAAAACGCCTGACACAGGTTGCCTCCGCCACCGACTGAGCGGCTCCATGTCGATCGAAGGAGTCGCGGTGAGAGATTGTCGAGGGGGCAGGGTCGTCCCGGTGCTGGGACTGGCAGGCGCTCTGTCCGGTGGCTTGTTCGTCCCCACGAACGCCGAGGCGGTGATGATCAGCGAGGCGAAGTTCGTCGAACTCGGCGGGAACCGGGACGCGGTCGAACGGACCTTTCCCGCCGTCCTGGCGCAATTGCGCGCACGCAGCCTGTCCGCGCAGTTCCTGGCCGTCGGCATGATCGATCGATGCACGGCCACCTGGCTGGGCGAGCAAGGCCCGCACACCTACCTGCTGACGGCCGCGCACTGCGTCCACGCGGCCAGCGGTCAGGCGACGGCCAATCGCCAGACCTTCCGGGACTGGCGCGGTCAGGTCATCGCGCAGGGAGAGGGGTGGGCCGTCAAGCCGCCCCATCGACCGGGCACCCGGCCTGGCTGGTATCTGTCCGAAGACATCGCCGTGTTGCGGCTGCCACGGGTCGCGACGCCTGTCGACGCGCGCGGCCGTCGGCTCGATTCCCCGACGATCGCCGAGGACGATCTCCAGGTGTCCGACAGCGTCCACTTCGTGGGCTACGGACGGGCGGGCGTGGGATCGACGCACGTGCCCGTCCCCCGGGCGCAAAGTCGGGTGACCGGTGAGGCCCTGGTCAGCGATGTGATCGCGCAAGGGCGCAGCGTGGTGACGGCGTATGAGCCGCGGGCGAGCCACCCGTCCTGGGCATTTCCCGTCAGCGGCGACAGCGGTTCCGCGTTGTGGCGCGCGAACCAGGGTTACTGGCAGGTGGCAGGGGTGGCGGCTTCGATGTACTGGGAGCCGGTCTTCCTGGCGCAGGCTCCCCAGGTGTCCCGCTACGCCGCATGGATCGACGGCATCTTCCCCGCGGCCGTGCGGCAGTCCGAGCGCATGACGGTGACCGCCTCGACGCCGTTCGTGTCCAGGAACCATGTCGGCGATCCGTCGGGCGCAACGATCCACTTCGTCATTCCGCCTCAGCACGGTGCTGCCGGCCCGTCCGTCGGTCGATGGTCGGGCGTCAACGGGCTCAGCATGATCACCGTGGAGGCGCGGGAGGCCCGCACCGGTGCGACCGCACAGATCCGTCTCCGGGCGCACCGGGATGCAGGGTGCCGGGTCTCACCCATCGAGGACGCGGCGCCGTGCCCCGGCTCAACCAACAACCAGCTGAACGTGGCGTTCCGGGCGGAGGACAACCGCAGCCTGAAACCTGGCGCCTACATCGGTCGCTTCGACGTGGAGGTCCTTGCGGGGGCAGACCGCTCCCGTCGGGCGCGCGCGACCCTCCACCTCGACATCCGCCATCTGCTGCGGGGTCAGGTCTCCACCACCGCGGCCTACGTCTCGCCCCACCTGGCCGAGCACGCTGCCCACGGCATGGTCTATTACACGGTGCCTGCGCAAGAGCGGGCGCGGGGACCCATGGCCGGCCTGTGGAACGGCAGTGACCTTCCCAGCAGGATCCATGTGAGGGTGCGCGATGCCGTGACCGGCCAGGAGCGGGAGATCGTCCTGCGGGCGCGCCGCGACCCCCGCTGCGGCGGAGGACGCAGGACGCGCATGGAAGATGCCGTCACCTGCCAGCGGCGATCCGCCGGGCCGCTGACGGTGGGCTTCCACCGCGAGGACAACCCCCACCTGCCCGCCGGCCTCCACCGCGGTCGCGTGACCGTCCAGGCGCACGACTGGATGGATCGCGACTTCCACCAGCTGATCGAGCTCGACGTCGATCTGGACACGCTCGACGCGGCCGCCGGGGCGGCCGCCGATCAGGCGATGGCCCGCGCCTCGCCGTCGCCGTAGAGATTGCTCTCGCAGCGCCCGCAGATCGTCGGGTGTGCCGGATTGACGCCGACGTCCGCGCGGTAGTGCCAGCAGCGCTCGCACTTCTGATGCGTCGACGGCGTCACGGTGATGCTCAGCCCGCCGGCCAGCGCCACGCTCGCCGCGGACGTGATCAGCACGAACTTCAGGTCGTCGCCCAGGCTGTCCAGCAGGGCGAGGTCCTCGGCGTTCACGCCCAGCGCGACCTCGGCCTGCAGCGACGAGCCGATCGCGCCGGTGCTGCGGACTTCCTCGATCGCCTTGTTCACCGCGTCGCGGATCTCGTGGATGCGGTTCCACTTGGCGATGAGGCCGTCGTCGTGCGCAATGCCGACCGACCAGTAGGTCTCGGTGAAGATGGTGTCGCCGGCCTGCTTGCCCGCGAAGACCTTCCACGCCTCTTCGGCGGTGAAGCTGAGGAACGGCGCCATCCAGCGCAGCATCGCGTGCGTGATGTGCCACAGCGCCGTCTGCGCCGAGCGACGGGCCGTCGACTTCGGCGCGCTCGTGTACAGGCGGTCCTTCAGCACGTCCAGGTAGAAGGCGCCCAGGTCCTCCGAGCAGTACACCTGCAGCTTGGCCACGACCGGGTGGAACTCGTAGCGCTGGTAGTGCGCCAGGATCTCCTCCTGGAACTGGGCGGCGCGGGCCAGCGCGTAGCGGTCGGCCTCCAGCAACTGGTCCAGCGGCACGGCGTCCGTCGCGGCGTCGAAGTCCGAGGTGTTGGCCAGCAGGAAGCGCAGCGTGTTGCGGATGCGGCGATAGCCGTCCACGACGCGCGCCAGGATCTTCTCGTCGCCGGCGATGTCGCCCGAATAGTCGGACGCCGCCACCCACAGCCGGATGATCTCGGCCCCCAGCTTCTTGCTGGTCTCCTGCGGGTCCACGCCGTTGCCCAGCGACTTGCTCATCTTGCGGCCCTTGCTGTCCACGGTGAAGCCGTGGGTCAGCAGGCCGCGATAGGGTGCGCGGCCGTTGATCGCGCAGGAGATCAGCAGCGAGGAATGGAACCAGCCGCGATGCTGGTCATGGCCCTCGAGGTAGAGGTCGGCCTCCGGGCCGGTCTCGTGCGCCGCGCCGGCGTGCGAGCCCTTGAGCACGTGCTGGAAGGTGGAGCCCGAGTCGAACCACACGTCCAGGATGTCCTGGCCCTTCGAATACTGTTCCGCCTCCGCGCCCAGCCACTCGGCCGGATCCAGCTTGGACCAGGCCTCGACGCCGCCGGCCTCGACGAGCTGCGCGGCGCGCTCGATGAACTCGAGCGTCTTCGGATGCGGCTGCCCGCTGTCCTTGTGCAGGAAGATCGGCAGCGGCACGCCCCAGCTGCGCTGGCGCGAGATGCACCAGTCGGGCCGGCCGGCGATCATGTCGTGCAGGCGCGTCTTGCCGTTCTCGGGGTAGAAGCTGGTCTGCTCGATCGCGTCCAGCGCCAGCTGGCGCAGGGTCTTGTCGGCCTTGTCCACGGTGAACACGCCGTCGCCCTCGTCCATGCGGACGAACCACTGCGCGGCCGCGCGGTAGATCACCGGCGACTTGTGGCGCCAGCAGTGCGGGTAGCTGTGGCGGATCTTGCTGTGCGCCATCAGGCGGCCGGCGTCCTGCAGCGCCGCGGCGATCACCGGGTTGGCCTTCCAGATGTGCTGGCCGCCGAACAGCGGCAGCTCGGCCTCGTAGACGCCGTTGCCCTGCACCGGGTTCAGGATGTCCTTGAACGCCAGGCCGTGCGCGATGCACGAGTTGAAGTCGTCCACGCCGTAGGCCGGCGCCGAATGGACCACGCCGGTGCCGTCGTCGGCCGTGGCGTAGTCGGCCAGGTACACGGGGCTTTCGCGGTCGAAGCCCGGATGCACGTGGGCGAGCGGATGCTTGAACTTCAGCAGCTCCAGCGATTTGCCCGGCGTGACGGCGACGGCCTTGCCCTCGATGCCCCAACGGGCCAGGCACTTCTCGACCAGCGCCTCGGCCACGACGAAGTAGCCGCGCTCGGTGTCGACCAGCGCGTACGGCAGCTCCGGATTCAGGTTCAGCGCCTGGTTGGCGGGGAGGGTCCAGGGCGTCGTCGTCCAGATGACGGTGAACGCGTCCTTGTCCAGCTTCGGCACGCCGAAGGCGGCGGCGAGCTTCTCCGGCTCGGCGCTCAGGAAGGCGACGTCGACGGCCGGGGAGTCCTTGTCGGCGTACTCGATCTCGAATTCGGCCAGCGAGGAACCGCAGTCGAAGCACCAGTACACCGGCTTCAGGCCGCGGTAGACGAAACCGCGCTCGAACAGGCGCTTGAGCACGCGCAGCTCACCCGCCTCGTTCTTGAAGTCCATCGTCCGGTACGGATGGTCCCAGTCGCCGAGCACGCCCAGGCGCTTGAAGTCGCTGCGCTGCTGGTCGATCTGCTCGGTGGCGTAGGCGCGGCTCTTGGCCTGCACCTCGTCGCGCGGCAGGCCGCGTCCGAAGGTCTTCTCGATCTGGTTCTCGATCGGCAGGCCGTGGCAGTCCCAGCCCGGGATGTAGGCGGCGTCGAAGCCTTCCAGCTGGCGCGCCTTGACGATCATGTCCTTCAGGATCTTGTTGACCGCGTGACCCATGTGGATCTGGCCGTTGGCGTAGGGCGGGCCGTCGTGCAGCACGAACTTCGGGCGGCCCTGGCGCGCCACGCGCAGGCGCTGGTAGAGGCCCTGGTCTTCCCATTCCTTCACCCAGCCCGGCTCGCGCTTGGGCAGGTCGCCGCGCATGGGGAACGGGGTGTCGGGCAGGTTGAGCGTCGAGCGGTAGTCGGCTTTCGCTTCCGCTGTCGCGTCGAGGGGGGCGTCGGGCTTGGAGGCGTCGGTCATGGCGGCGGCAATCGAAGGAGCGGCCGGGGGCGTGGGCCGCGAGGGAAGAGGGGGTGG
>CBIHMU010000039.1:0-50153 GCA_966211105.1 uncultured Burkholderiales bacterium | reverse complement strand
GGCGCAGGGGACGGCGCGGGCGAGGGGGCCGGCGAAGGTGCCGGAGCGGGTGAAGGCGCGGGAGCCGGTGATGGCGCCGGCGATGGCGCCGCGGCGCCGACCGCCTTCAGCTTCCAGCGCTGGTTCGCACCGCCGGTGCAGTCCCACTGCTGGATCGCGCCGCCGGCGGCGGTCGAATGGTCCTTCACGTCGACGCATTTGCCGCTGTGGCGCGCCTTCAGCGTGTAGCCCTCGGCGGACGGCGCGACGAGGAAGCGCTGGTTGTCCGTCGGCGCCGTCGCCCATTGCTGGATCAGCGCGCCGTTGCCGGTGGAGACGTCGGTCACATCCAGCGACCTGCCGCTGGCGACGTTGACCAGGCGGTAGCTCCCGCCGGTATCGGCGCGCAGTTCGAAGCGTTGGGAGGTCTGCGTGCCGCAACGGTTCTGCTGCAGCTTCGTGCCGTTGGCGCCGACGTTGCCGGCGATGTCCAGGCACAGGCCGGACTCGGCGGATTCGATGCTGTAGATGCCGGCCGCGACGGAGACCGCGCCGGCGGCGAGCGCACGCGCGTCGGGGGCGTTCTCGCTGGCGGCGGCGTCGGCAGCCGATGCCGCTTCGGCGGCGGACGGTGCCGACCGTGCCGACTGGGCGAACACGCTCTTGCCGGCGTCGTCGCCGCCTCCGCCGCCGCAGGCGGTCAGGCAGGCGCCGACGACCACGAGCAGCGCGGGCGTGGCCAGGAAGCTCGAAGCACGCGGTGGCCGCGGCGGGGCGGGGAAGCGATGGCTCATGGTGAGGCGCCTCATTTCCATTCGGACGATTGCAGCAGCGGATCCGCCGTGAGGCCGAAGCTCGAGCCGACCTTCTGGCCGACGGTGCCAGGCGTTGCCAGCGGCGCGGCGCCGCAGCTGCCGCCGCCCGTCTTGATGATGGCCCACAGCATGGCGCCGTCCCGCGGGTTGCGGTTGGACGCGCTGCCGTTCAGCACCGCGTTGGTATAGCGCTGCACCGAGTACGGCTGGTTGAGATTGGCGCCGTACTGGCTCTTCAGGTTGCGCGAGCCGACGCACTGCGCATCGCCGTCGTTGACCACCAGCAGGCCGCCGGCCCAGCCCTCGGGCGCCGGCTCGAGGCCGATGGACACGATGGTCTTGGCCGGGAACAGCGAGCGGTAGTCGTTGTAGGCGGTCACGCCGTCGTAGTTCTCGAAGCGCGCGTCGTAGCTCATCACGTTGACCATGTCGAGCATCGTGGCCACGGCCGGGAACTTGCGCACCACCGCGCGTTCGCGACCGGCGTTGCCGCCCCAGAACGACAGCCGGCCCGAGCAGGACGCGTCGGCCGAGGTCGCCGCGGTGCAGTCCGCGCCCGTCGACCAGCCGGCCAGCGTCAATACGCGACCGTTGCCGGCGATGTCCACCGCGCGGCGCAGCGCCTTGATGACGTTGGCGTAGCGGTCGACGTCGCCGTCGGTCTCGTAGTCGACGTCCAGGCCGTCGAAGCCGAGCTCGGTCTGGATCTTCGCCAGCGCGTTGATCGTCGGTCCGTTGCCGGCCGCGCCTTCCGCGGCGAGCGTGCCCCAGTTGTTGTAGGTCGCGCCGCCGACGGCAAGGATGACTTTCTGGTTGCGCTGGTGCAGCACGTCGATCGCGGCCTTGATGTCACGCGGCGTCGCGTTGAAGTTGATGCCGGTGCCCGAGAAGGTGTTGGCCGACAAGCCGGCCCACGAGAAGGCCGGATCCGCGAAGGACACCATCACATGCGTGTAGGTGGCCGGCGTGCGCGCGAACTTGCTGGCCTTGTAGACCTCGTTGGCGGACTTGCCAGTGGCGTCGAACCAGTTGTCGCTCCAGGTCGGGTAGTAGCCGACGTAGACGCGGCGCGTCTGCACGGCCTTCAGCGCCTCGGGCAGCGTCAGCGCGCCGCCGGGCGAGGGCGCCGGCGCGGGGCTCGGCGAGGGCGCAGGTGACGGCGCAGGCGCGGGGGACGGTGCCGGAGACGGCGAGGGCGAGGGCGAAGGCGAAGGCGACGGGGCCGGCGTCGGAGCGGGCGCAGGCGCCGGCGAGCCGCTGCAGCTCGCCGAGGTCGGCGTCCACAGCGACGGCGTGGCGGCCGGGTTCCAGCCGGTGCCGACCCACGCGGTGTGGGTCACCAGCGCCTTGTAGGTCTTGCCCTGGTAGCTGACCACCTGGCCGGCGGTGAAGGTCTTGCCTTCGGCCCAGGCCACGCAGCTGCCGGGATTCGGCGCCGGGGCGGGCGAGGGACTGGGCGCGGGACTCGGACTCGGGGCCGGCGTGGGGGACGGCGCGGGCGCGCCGCTCTTCGCCGCGGCGAAGGCCTGCCAGTATTCGAAGTCGCGCGTGTTGGCGCGGCTGTATTCGCCCAGGGCCCCGTTGCCGACGCGGTCGCGCTGCGCGGCCCAGTAGGACAGCAGGCCCACGCCCTTCTGCCTGGCGAAGTTGGCCACCGTCAGCGCGTCCGCCGGGGTGAAGACCTCGGACGCCACGTCGTTCTGGCCGATCATCGGCGTGATGCCGATCATGGCCCACAGCTGCGCGTCGGTCTTCGATGGATACAGCGACTTCAACTGCGCCACGGTCTGGGTCGCGGCCGAGATCGCCAGGTCGCCCATCTTTCTGCCGCCGCTGTAGTAGCTGCCGTAGTCCATCGTCATCAGGTTGACGATGCCGATCTTCACGCCTGATTGCGACGCGCCGCGCAGCAGCTCGACCGCCTCGCGCGGGAGACCGCCGGTGTCGTTGGCGTTGACGTAGGGCGCCACCGGCAGCGTGAACGAGGTGGCGAGGTCCGGATAGATCGATTGCAGCTGCAGGATGGCGGCGTTGCGCACGCCGTTCAGGCGCGTGTCGCCGAGCTGGCCGCCTTCGATGTCCCAGTCGATCGAGCGCGTGCCGTTGGCGTCGATCAGGCGGCGCAGCTGCGCGACCAGGTCGTTCACCGAGCAGGTCGATTCCAGGTAGGTGCCGTTGGCGCCGCCGAAGGACAGGATGACCCGGCCGCCGGACTGGATGTAGGCCTTGATGTCGGCCTGGAAGCTGGGGTTGCTGAGGGTCGTTTCCAGACCGCCGCCCACCGTGCAGCCGCCGCCCGAGACGCCAAAGGCGAGGGTCACCGCGTCGATGCCGGCTTTGGACTTGGCCTCGCTCAGCGTCTTGATGCCGTACGAGCCGCCGCCGAAGCCCCAGGTGAAGAAGTAGGGCGCGACGACCGTGCCTGCCTGGGCCTGCGATCCCGCGGCCAGCAGCGCGGCGGCCAGCGCCACCGCCTTGATTTGTCCAGTACCCATTGCAATCACTCCTGCTGTCCTCGCACCGGTGGGCGTGCGGGTTGTTGTTCGCGATAAAACCACCATGAAACCAGTGGCGAAATGTAGGAACAGCAGTCGCGGTGTGTTGTGACAAGCAGTAGGCGCAGGCGGTGTCGGAATGTGTCGCCGGATGCAAACTTTCGCGACGTGTCAGCGCATATGTCGGCCCTGTGGCTTGAATATGGGACGAGCCGACTTCAACGGTGCATTCGCGCCGACAAGCGGTGAAAGTGCTTGATGTGTAAGGGATTGAAGGCCATCCGACGGACGGCAATGCGGAGGCGGCATGGCGTGCTGAATATTCCTACCTCTTTAGGGCGAAGCATTGACAGGTTTGAAAACAAATGTGCGGAGCAAAGTCTTCAATGCGGGGGGAGGGAAGGTATTCCGACTGCGGATCTGCAACAGCCGGACACTGTTGAAGTATTCGATTGGTATTTGTTCTTCCTAGACTCGCGCCATTTCCAGGACGGAGAGTCGACATGGCATGGAATCAAGGACGGGCGTGGCCGCTGCACGCGCTGCTGGCGGCGGGCTGGATCGCCGCGCTGACGCTGTCGGTGGACGCCGACGCGGCCACGCTGCGCGCGGTGGCCAACAACAACTTCGTGAGCGCGACGGCGACCGGTTCGTCCTACCTCACGGCGACCGCGGGCGCGGCCCAGAGCTGGGAGCAGTTCGACGTCGTCAACAACGCCAACGGCACGGTGTCGTTCCGGGCGCGGATCAGCGGGAACTTCGTCTCCGCCGACATCGGCCTGGCCGCGCCCGACACGGGCCGCCTGATCGCCAACCGGCGCTCGGCCGACGCGTGGGAGCAGTTCGTCGTGGTGCCCCAGGCCAACGGGACCGTGGCCTTGCGCGCCGTCGCCAACGGCCAGTACGTGTCCGCCGACCTCAACCTGGGCGGCGTGCTCGTGGCCAACCGCAACGCGGTGCAGGGCTGGGAGCAGTTCGTCCTCGCGGATCAGCCGACCACGCCGCCCACGAATCCGCCCACCACCGGCACGCCGCCGGACTTCGGGTCCAGCGTGCACATCGTCAGCCCGACCACACCCAACCTGCAGGGCGTCATCGACGGCATCTACAACGCGCAGCAGCCCAACCACTTCGGTCCGCGCCGCGACGCCATCCTGCTCACGCCGGGCACCTACAACAACCTGCGCATCCCGGTGGGCTTCTACACGCAGGTGCTGGGCCTGGGCAGCCATCCGGACCAGGTCCACGTCAACGGCGACCTGCGTTCCAACGCCTTCCTCGGCGGCGACAACGCGACGCAGAATTTCTGGCGCGGCGCGGAGAACTTCTCCGTCACGCCCAGCCTGGGCATCGGCAACAACACGATGCAATGGGCGGTCTCGCAGGCCATCCCGTTCCGGCGCATGCATGTGCGCGGCAACATCAAGCTCAACCAGAACAGCGGCTGGTCCAGCGGCGGCTGGTTCTCCGACGTGCTGGTGGACGGGCAGGTCAACTCCGCCAGCCAGCAGCAATGGATTTCGCGCAACAGCCAGTGGGGCAGCTGGACGGGCTCCAACTGGAACATGGTCTTCGTCGGCGTGCCCAACGCGCCGGCGGGCAGCTTCCCGACCGCGGGCCAGCGCTACACCAAGATCGCGCAGACGCCGGTGATCCGTGAGAAGCCCTTCCTGTTCATCGACACCGACGGCAGCTACGCGGTGCGCGTGCCCGCGCTGCGTCAGAACAGCAGCGGCATCTCCTGGAACAACGGCGGCGCGACCCCGGGCCGCACGATCCCGATCGGGCAGTTCCACATCGCCAAGCCGGGCGACACGGCGGCCGCCATCAACACGCAGTTGGCGGCCGGCAGGCATGTGCTGTTCACCCCTGGCACCTATGTGCTGACGCAGCCGCTGCGGGTCAACAACCCCGACACGGTGGTGCTGGGCATCGGCTTCCCGACGCTGCGCTCGGACAACGGCCAGCCGCTGATGCAGACGGCGGACGTGGACGGGCTGACCATCTCAGGTCTGTTCTTCGACGCAGGCGCGACCGAATCCGGCGTGCTGCTCGAGGTTGGCCCGAACGGCGCCGCCGCCAACCACGCGGCCAATCCGACGGTGCTGCACGACCTGTTCTTCCGCATCGGCGGCGCGGCGGCGGGCAAGGTCCGGATCGCGCTGAGCGTGAATGCGAACCACACCATCGTCGATCACACCTGGCTCTGGCGCGCCGACCACGGCGCCGGCGTGGGCTGGACGCAGAACCCGTCCGAGAACGGCCTCTGGGTCAACGGCAACGACGTGACCATGTACGGCCTGTTCGTCGAGCATTTCCAGAAGCACCAGGTGGTCTGGAACGGCAACGGCGGCCGGGTGTATTTCTATCAATCGGAGATCCCGTACGACCCGCCGAGCCAGGCCGGCTGGAACAGCCCGACGGGCCGCGGCTGGGCCTCGTACAAGGTGGCGGACAACGTCACCAGCCACGAGGCCTGGGGACTGGGCGTCTACAGCGTGTTCACCAACGGCGGCATCCTGCTGGATCGCGCGATCGAGGCGCCCGTCAACGGCAACGTGCGCTTCCACAACATGATCTCGGTCTGCCTGGGCAACAACGGCGGCATCGTGCACGTCATCAACAACACCGGCGCGCAGACCGGCTGCAATGCGTCGTTCACGCCGACGGTGACGAACTTTCCCTGAATTTCCCTGCATGTCCCTGCCGACAAGCGCCTGGGTCGTACTTGCTCCCTCTCCCGCTTGCGGGAGAGGAAGGGGGTGAGGGCCAGCGGCCTCGGCAGTCCACGATCGCCGGCAGACGCTTGCAGACGCCCGCAGGACGCGAGTCCTGCGGGCGTCGTGCATGCCGGGCTTCAGCGCGACTCGGTCGCGCCTTCGAGCGCGTCGACGAACTTCGTCATCAGACGCACGAGGTCGTCGAGCTCCTCCTTGCGCCACTCGCCGAAGATCTCCCGCCCCATGCGCTGTCGCGCCGTATCGATGCGATCCGTCATCGCCTGACCCTCGGCGGTGACGACGGCCTCGCGCACGCGGCTGTCCTGCGCGCTTTTCTGGCGGCTGACCAGGTTCAGGCTTTCCAGCTTCGCCACCTGGCGACTCACCGTCGTGTAGTCGCGACCCACGCGCTCGGCCAGGTCCACCACCCCGATCGGCCCGAGACGCTCGATGCCCACGAGCAGCGGGAACAGCGCCCGGTCCAGCGGCACGCCCGCCTCCTCGATCAGGCGCTCGTCGTTGCGCGGGCGGTTCATCACGCTCGCGATGCGGATCAGCGCGCCGTGCAAGGCCTTCAGTTGGGTCGACATATGTGCATCTTGCACATTTTTACTAGCCGGCATACCATCCCTCCTGTTATGTGCAAAATACACTCAATTGGAGCCGCATGAACGATTCCCTCCCCCCGTGCGCCGACCCTGGCGCCGCTCCCGGACCTCTGCCGGGAACGACCGAGGTCCTCATCGTCGGCGCCGGCGCGGCGGGCTTGACGCTCGCCATCGACCTCGCGCGTCGGGGTGTCGATTTTCAACTGATCGAGCAGGCGCCCCAGCCTTTCCACGGCTCGCGCGGGAAAGGCATCCAGCCGCGCACGCAGGAAGTGCTGGAGGACCTCGGCCTGCTGGACTGGCTGGTGGCGGCCGGCGGGCCCTACCCGCCGCAGCGTCACCATGCGGCGGACGGCAGTTTCGTCGACAAGGACGCGGTCGAGACCTCGCCGCCGACCCCGACGGAACCGCACCAGATGGCGCTCATGCTGCCGCAGTTCGTGACCGAGGCCGCGATGCGCGAGCGGCTGGCGGAACTTGGACACGCGCCGCGCCATGGCTGCGCGCTGGTGGACTTCGAGCAGGACGAGTCGGGTGTCACCGCGCGCGTGGCCGTCCAGACCGGTGCGGCCGCGGAGGAGGGCGCCAGCCGTCAGGAGCGGATCCGCGCGCAGTACCTCGTCGGCGCGGACGGCGGGCGCAGCGACGTGCGCCAGCAGTTGGGCATCGACTTTCCCGGCAAGACGCTGGGTGTGAGGGCGGTGGTGGCGGACGTCAGCGTGACCGGGCTGCCGCGCGACGCGTGGCATCAGTTCAACGACGGGTCGATGGAACGGCAGCTCGCGCTCTGTCCGCTGGCGGGGACGGCGCTGTTCCAGCTGCAGGCGCCGGTGCCGCTGGAAGGCGAGATCGACCTGAGCGTCGACGGGCTCAATGCGATGGTGAAGGACCGCGCGGGCCGCGGGGACATCCGCATCGAGGCGGTGTCCTGGGCGTCCGCGTACACCATGAACGCCCGCCTGGCGGCGCGTTATCGGGTCGGGCGGGTGTTCCTCGCCGGCGACGCGGCGCACATCCATCCGCCGACCGGCGGGCAGGGCCTCAACACCAGCGTGCAGGACGCCTACAACCTGGGCTGGAAGCTGGGCGCCGTGCTGCGGGGCGCGCCGGATGCGCTGCTGGACACCTATGAAGAAGAACGCCGGCCGGTGGCCGCCGGGATGCTGAAGCTGTCGACCCGGCTGCTCGACGCGGCCAAGCGCGGCGACAACCGTCGCGGGCGCGAGGTGCATCAGCTCGACATCGGGTATCCGGAGTCCTCGCTCGCACTGGAGGCGCCGGTCCGTGAGCGCGGCCCGCTGGCCGGCGACCGCGCGCCCGATGCGCGCCTGCGCGGCGCGGCGGGGCAGGGGACGCGGCTGTTCGAGCTGTTCAAGGGACCGCACTGGACGCTGCTGGCTTGCGGCGTGTCGCGGACGTCCTTGAACGCGCGCGGCGGCGTCGTCGCGCGGGCCGGGCTCCGCCGCCACGCGATCGGCGACGCCGGCGATGGCGCCGACTATCTGGACGAGCACGGCGACTTCCGCGAGGCCTACGCGCCGCAAGCGGGCGCCTGGATCCTGGTGCGGCCCGACGGCTACATCGCCGCGGTCGTCGAGGCGGCGAAGGTCGACGAACTCGAGCGGTTCATGAGCGCCTGCGGTCTGCCGCAGCCCTGAGTCGAGCGACGCGCCGGGCTGCGCGGCAGACAGAAAAAGACCCGGGCGTCTGCCCGGGTCTTGCATTTGCAGGCGCTTGAGGGGCCGATCAGAGCTGGTAATCCAGCGACACGCCGAAGTTGCGCGGCGCGCCGTAGATGGCGCCGTAGGCCAGGCCGCCGATGTACTTCTTGTCGAACAGGTTGTTGACGTTGACGCGCAGGGTCGCGGCCTTGGACAGCTCATAGGACGCGAACGCGTTGGCCACGACATACGCGCCTTGCTTGGCGCTGCCGATCTTGCTGACTTCCGACTGCCAGCGGCCGCCCAGGCCGACGCGCAGCGCCGGCAGCACCGGCACGCGGGTGTCGACGCGGAAGTTCAGCGTGTGCCGCGGCACCCATTCGTAGATGTCGTTGCCATCGGGCCCCGTCAGCATCAGGCGCGTGTAGCCGGCCGTCAGCTTCGTGTCCTTGCCGATGCGGCCGGTGGCCTCGACTTCCCAGCCCTTGGACTTGACGTCCTTGGGCACGTACCAGTACTGGCCGCCCGAGGTCATGCCGCCGTAGGTGGCCAGCCCTTCCTGCTTCGAGGTGAAGACCGCGGCCGTGGTCAGCAGCGCCTTGTTCAACCACTCGGCCTTCACGCCGGCTTCGCCGTTCACGCCCTTCATCGGCGCCAGGTACGCGCCGTTGATGTCGTACTGGTCCTGGTTCTGGAAGATGTTGGAGTACGACACGTAGGCCAGCAGATCGGCCGTGATGTCGTACGTGAGGCCGACGTAGGGGCTGGTCTTCTTCGTGTCCGGATAGGTCATGCCCGTGGCCGGATTGCCGTAGACCGTGGAGCCGGCGCGCTCCAGCCGGACCGCGTTGATGCCCACGATGGCCTTGATCGAATCGGTCAGCGCCAGGCGGGACGCCGCATACAGACGCGTCAGCGTCTGCTCGCCGCCTTCGCCGGCGGCGCGGGGGCCCCATTGCGGCTGCGTGTAGCTGTCGCCGTCGTAGGGGAAGGCCGGCAGCGGGTCCAGCATGTGGTCCAGCACCGAATAGGTGTCGGTCTTGGTTTCCTGGTGCGAGCGGCTCAGGCCCACCAGCACCGAGTGTTCGCGGCCGAAGAGGCTGAACTTCCCGTTGAGGTTGGCGTCCAGGACGTTGTTGTCGGAGCTGCCCAGGCTGCGGTAGGGCCAGCCCACCAGGCCGGTGTTGTCGGGATTGAGCACGCCGGTGTTGGAGTAGGCGTACAGCAGGCGCGTCGCTTCGTTGCCGTGGCGGAAGTTGTAGGTGACCTTGGCTTCCCAGTTCTTGCCCAGCTGATGGGTGTATTCGGCGAAGGCGTTGTAGGACTTGGTGTTCCAGTAGGTCCACTTCTGGGAGGTCGACGATCCCACCGGGAAGTCGGCCTGCGTGCCGTCGGACCGCAAAAGCGTCAGCGACCCCCACATCGGCGAGTCCTGCTTGGCGTCCACCGCCGTGATACCGAAGGTCAGCACGCCGTTCGTGCCGATCTGGCCGTCCACCACGCCGTAGACGGAGGTGCGCTTGTCCTTGAGGTCGCGCAGGTAGGAGTCCTTGTCCTCGGTTGCCACGACGAAGCGGCCGGCCCACGCGCCGTCGTCCGTCAGCACCTTGTTGTAGTCCAGCGCCGCGCGCTTCTTGCCGTAGGAGCCGAAGGTGACGCTGAACTCGCCGCTGTCCTCGTTCTTGGGGCGCTTGCGGATGTAGTTGATCGTGCCCGAGGAGTTGCCCACGCCGGTCAGCAGGCCGTTGGCGCCGCGGATCAGCTCGATGCGTTCGAACAGGAAGGTGTCCTCGCGGCCGACGACCGTGCCCCACGAGTTCGTCATCCCCAGGCCGTCGACCTGCGTCAGCTGGATCTCGAAGCCGCGGGCGTTGAAGGTCGCGCGGTTGGTCTCGTACTGCTCGACGTTGATGCCGGTGGCCAGCGCCAGCGCTTCATTGCTGCCGGTGACGCCGAAGTTGGCCATGTCTTCCTGGTCGATCGAGCTGATCGTCTGCGGCGTGTCCTTGACGTCCATCGGCAGGCCGGTCGCGCCCTTGGAGACGCGGTTCGCGCGCTTGCCGGTCACGACGATCTTGCCGAGGGTGGCGTCCTGGGCGTGAGCCAGATCGCCGATCGCCAGGGACGCCGCCAGGGCGCACGCGGTCAACAGGAATTGCTGCTTCATCGAGTAGTCCGGAAAAAGTGGGAGTGACTTTGGCCGGCACTTTAACGCAGTTGAGAGTGATTCGCATTAAGTGAAATGACAAAAACGAGTCAGTGCGCGGCGGTCGTGGTAGCGATACCACGTTGAGGCGACGGCGAAGGCCAATTGGGGAAGCGGGCGGCGGAAGGCGGAAGGGTGGGAGACGGGGGAGCTCGGACGTCCGTGGGAGGCCTTCAGCGTGTTGGGCTTCGATCCGCTGCCGGCGTGAGGGAAGCCAGGATCAGCCGTGTCAGCGATTGCTCCAGGGCCTCGCGGCTGCCGTAGTCGGCGGGATCGGCCATGACGGCGGCGCGCATCACGCCATTGACCGCGTGGGTCATCACGAAGGCGTCGGCCGGCGACATCGCCTGCAGGCCGCCTTGCGGCGTGGCGATACCGCGTTGGACGAACGAGGCCTGCAGCTGCCGCAGCATCGGTCCGAGGAAGCCCGCCGACCCGCGCGCCATCGAGTACTGCATCAATCGCCGATGCGCGATGCCGCGACCGCCGTAGGCATCGAGCACCGCCCCGACCACGGCGCTGATCCGGCCGCCGGGCCGCTCGGGCGCGGGGCCGGTCATCACCGCGACGATGCGGTCGGAGAGCTCCTGCAATTCGCGCTCCGCCAGCGCCTGGAAGAGGGAGTCCTTGTCCGGGAAGTACTGGTACAGAGTGCCGATGCTGATGCCCGCCAGCTTCGCAATCGCGTTGGTGCTGACGTTCGCCGGATCGTCCTGCTGGAGCAGCCGCGTGGCGGCCTCCAACATGAGTTCCACCTTCTGACGGGACCGCTCCTGACGTGGCGCGCGCCGCGTAACCGGTTGATCGGATTGAGGTTTCTTCGGTTCGGCCATGGTGTCGGAACGCGAGTCGAATAATCTGAGTAGTGCTCATATTATTGCTCCTGCAGGCCTTCGGCAAGCGTTGCGACACGGAACGGAGCGACGTCCCAGATCCTCCAGGAGCCCCACGATGACCGCCCGTCCCCTGACCGCCGCCACCGGCGCCACCCACATCGCCACCAACGGCACCGCCAACCGCATCACCGGATCGCATCCCAGCCAGCGGCTGGGTCGCAAGTACTGCTTCGACGACCCCGACATGGACCTGTTCTTCATGGCCGCAGCGAGCTGGGGCCCGAGCGGCGGGCTGGATCTGGGGCAGGTCTACTACATCGCGTCTCAGATCACCGATGGCGACGGGGACAGCTGGATGAAGGCGTTCAGCGCGTACGGTGATGCGATGGATGCGCAGGCCGACGCGTGGTTGCGCAAGACCTGGCACCGCGAGGCCGGCGAGGCACGCATGAAGGCGTTCGCGGCCTACCGCTCTGCGTGGCAGTTCGCCGCGCCGGGCGAGGCATTCGCCCGCATGGTCGCGCGCCACAAGCAGACCTTCGCGCAGGCCGTCGACGAACAGCGCCTGCCGGCTACCTTCTTCGAGGTGCCCTATGCAGGCAAGTCGCTGCCGGGCGTCTTCCTTCAGAACGAGGACGCGGACGCCCCCGTGGTGCTGGTGATCGGCGGCGCCGACACCTGCTTCGAAGACCTCTATCTGTCGCTCGGTCGCAACCTGCTGATGCGTGGCTACTCCGTCGCGATGGCCGATCTGCCGGGGCAGGGCATCACGATGAAGGACGGGCTCCACTGGGAAGCCGAGGCCGAGAAGCCCATCGCTGCCGTGACGAAGCTGCTCGTCGAGCGCTTCGGCGCGAAGCCGGGCCGGATGGCGCTGATCGGTCTGAGCCTCGGCGGCTACTTCGTGGCGCGCGCTGCGGGAGCGCCGGGGCTGTCCGAGCACTTCGCCACGGTGATCGCTAGCACGCCATTCCCGAACCCGGCGGAGCTCTTCGCGCTGTCCGCGCAGGCGGCGGTGGAGGCCAACACCCAGGCCGCGCCGACGCCGGCGGCGACGCGCTCGCGGATGGTGTCGCTGTGGAAGGCAGGGGCGAAGACGCCGGAGGAATTCGTGCCGAAGACCGCGGGCATGGTGGCCGATCCGACGCGGGTGACGCTGCCCTTCCTGTCGATCCTCGGCGCCGGCGATTCGCAGGTCTTCGCGCGGCAGGCGCGGGCGTGGCACGAGCAGATCCGCTCGACGCGGAAGTCGTTCGTGCTGCTCGACGCGGCGTCAGGGGCCGACGGTCACGTGCAAGTCAACAACCGGCTGCGCCTGTGCCAGGAATGCGTCGGCTGGATGGGTGAGATCTTCAATCGGAGCCAGGCGTGAACGCGCGGTGGCAGGTCTTGCTCAACAGCAAGTGGACGAAGTGGGCCGTCGGGGCGGGCGAGCTCGTCAAAGTGGGGCTTCTGGTAGCGGCAGCGATGAGCATCATCGGTAAAGGATGAGACTTCGCAGGCATAAGCCGGCTTCGCGCATCGCACGGAGCATCGAACGACGGCTTCGCAAGAAGAGATCAGATCGTCAGGGCGGAGCCGGCGCGCGCAGCACGACGCTGTTAGCCCGTGCCCGCGGAATCGGCGAGTCTCCGTGCAGCGACAACCCCATTCAAGGAACGTAGGTATCGCGTCGATATTTCAATTTTTGTAATCTGCTGAATCTTGAACGTCTGGGTTTCTGATATCCAGATGCCATGCTGGGATAAGTTGGTGAACCCAATTCTGTCTGACAGAACCCGGCGCACTTTGCCCACATAAGCGA
Source organism: uncultured Burkholderiales bacterium (assembly GCA_966211105.1). Taxonomy (GTDB): domain Bacteria; phylum Pseudomonadota; class Gammaproteobacteria; order Burkholderiales; family Burkholderiaceae_C; genus Roseateles. The sequence goes on along the minus strand of CBIHMU010000039.1, from coordinate 37,029 downwards.
TGTCCGGATCGGAAACTTCCACATGAACAGCGATGAGAGATTTCTCCCGGGACATTGACTGCATCAGTTCGACATACGTTCCTTGATGGTCGATCGCAGAACTATCCAGGACGACATTTTCCCAGACGGACGCTGCCGCAGCATAGAAATCCAAGTGCTTGAAGTCGTCTTCAATTTGAAGAATATCTGTCTTGGGAAGAAAGCAGTAGCCATCCGGGTCAAGTGAGTCTGAGATTTCCGAAGCGATGATGATTTCCGGTCCCTCCCAGAGGAGAACCCCGATAAGGCTGTCAAGCGGCGATCTTCGCTGGATTTGAACGATTTTTGACACTGGCGGCATTAGTACTTCATCCTGTCATCGATCCACCAACGCAAAAAAGCGTTCGTTCAGAATCCCATTCTCGAGAGAACTTGATTCAACTTGAATTGATTCGCTTCGGAATTGACAATTACTCCGCACGCATCAAGTTCTGCCAACTCGAAGCCCCCTTCAATATCGTCGTAGTAGAGGGGGCCTGCGGGCATATAAGCGACGACAAGAACGTTCTCCAACTTTGTTCCTCGACGTATCGGCACTTGTTGGAATGGAACTCGAAATCGTGAAAATGCTTCTGCTTGCTGCTGCGTGCAAGCGTTCAAGCTATCTTCAACAATTATCGCCAGCTGTTCCTGCGTTGTTGGATTCCACATCGGATAGTTCTCGGAATAGTTGAGTCATTGACTGGACATTTTGCCAATCATGTGATTGCTACATTATTTATGATATTTATTTCTTTTTCTCTTCAACGGTGGGCGTTATTGGTCGCGCGCCCCCGACGCTGGCGGGACCTTTTGCGGGATGAAAATGGGGCTTCTCATGATCCCCTCTGCCATGATTCGTGACGTCAGTTCGTCCCTGGAAATTTCCTTTGTCATCGAACGTCGCGCCTTGCGTGTAGTCTTCTCCGTTGCTACCTTCTCGCTCGCCTAGAACTGTATGAGGGCCCTCTGCGTCCGTCAGTGGCTTATATTCGCCGCCAGGCCCGCGTGGGAGAGTTCCTCGAGGCTCGTTATTATTGCCGGCTCGCTTGCCTGGTTTTGCCTCGCCACTCGATTTGTCATCTTTGTCCGCAGAATTTTGTGAGCTTATAGGGCCCTGCGCGGCGCCGCCCGAGCCATTGATTGATTGTGCAATTGCGGCAATGCCTTTCGCCAGCTCCTTCTTGCATGAATCGCAGATCGCAGACCCTATTACAAGAATGCCAAAGACGCCTAAGGCTGTTAGAGAGGTCCGACCGTCAGGGTCGATCCTTCCATAGGGGTTATGTTCAGCGTAGGTGTATAGCCCGAAGCCCTTGCCGGTATTAGCGTCCGTGACAATCGGATCTACGCTCAGGAACCTCGCAGCAGTCGGATCGTAATACCGCTGCTGCATGTACACGAGGTCTGTTTCCGCGTCATTCACGTGGCCGGTGAAGCCGATGACGCTGGTGGCAGGGCTCGGCTTGGTGCCTTGGGCCGTTAAGCCATAAGGCTCATACCGCGTGCGGTTGAGCACCGACCACTGCGTCTGATTCGTCGTGTGCGCGATCGGGCTACCCAGTGCGTCGGTATGCGCGAACTGGGTGATCCCATTGGTCGTCTCGGCGAACTGCTTCTTGCCGAGGTAGATGTAAGCCGTCGTCGAGGTAGTCGTTCCGCCGACGCAGGTCGTGCCTGACAGCGTGCCGCCGCTGCATCCGTAGACTGGCGTGGCTGCCGACTGCGTAGTGTGCGTGCAGGTCGCGCCGCTGAGCGCGTCGCCGCCGTTGCAGGCATATCCTGAAGGCGACGCCGCATACGTCGATCCGCTCACGCTCGTGCAGGTCTGTCCGCTCAATGAGTCGCCGGGATTGCACACGTAGATCGGCGTCGCACCATAGGTGCTGGTCGTCGTGTGCGAGCAGGTGCTGCCGCTCAGGCCATCGCCCGCATTGCAGAAGTAGCTCGACACCCAAGCGCCATAAGTGCTCGTCGTGAGGCAGCTCGACCCTGACAGCGAGCCCGACGGGCAGGTATAGCTGCCGATCGTTGCGGCCTGGCTGGTCGAGCCCGTGCACTGCGTGCCGTTGAGCGTTGTGCCCCCTGGGCAGGAGTAGGTGACGAGCGCCCGGAACACACAGGAAACCACCTTGTTGGTCTTGCGTTGGTAGGTCTCGTATTGAAGTCCGAACCCGCCGTAGTTCTGCATGCATATGTCGGCAGGATCCTCATCTCCAAACTGCTCGGCCGCAGCATCGCCTCGACAGGCGTAGAAGCCGGTAAAGATAGCCGGCGCTCCCATGCCATTGCAGTTCGGATTCTCTGTTGCCCCCGTGGAGGTGGACGTCGTGCAGGTCGTTCCGCTGAGCGACCAGCCTGACGGACAGGTATAGACCGGCGTCGCCGCGGAGGAGGAGGTATGCGAGCACGTCGCGCCGCTCAGCGAATCGCCTGCGTTGCAGGCATAGATCGGTGTCGCGCCATAAGTGTTGACGGTCGAATGGCTGCACGTCGAGCCGCTCAGGCTGTCGCCCGAATTGCAGACGTACGAGCCGATCGAGGCGCCGTAGCTCGAGGTTGTCGTGTGCGTACACGTCGTCCCGCTCAGCGAGTCGCCCGGGTTGCATTGGTAGCCCGTGACTGTCGCGTTGTAGACGCTGGTACTGATACACAGCGAGCCCGACACTGTTCCTGCGCTGCAGGTATAGCCGGTGACCGTGGCCGGCACGTCGGCCAGGGTCTGCGTCCGATCGCCCCACAGCATCTGGCCAGCCTGTGTGTACATCTGCATGCGCTTCGTGCCATCCGTCGAGGTGATGAACACGCGGCGCCCGTGGCCGTCGTAGACGTAGGTGCCGCCCAGGCTCGACTTCCACATGCGGTTGCCGATGTCGAACCAATAGTTCTGGCCACCTTTGGTGGTGATATTGCCCTGGGGGTCGTAGGCATAGTTCGTCAGCGCGCCGTTTGTCATCACGCTGTCGAGCCGGTTGCGCGCGTCGTAGCTCATCGTGCTCGAGCGGCTGCCGACGACCGCGGTGCGGATGTTGTCGAGCGCGTCATACGTGTAGGTCGCCGTGCCCCACACATTGGGCGCCGTCGCGGTCCACAGACGATCGAGATCGTCGTACGTCATCGCCCGCGTAGTCACGTTCTCCTGCTGGTCGGCGATCGCCGAGACGTTGCCGTTCTCGTCATAGGCGTATAGGTCGTTGGTCACACCGACGTCCTGGTTGCGCTCAGGCAAGCCGCGAATGTTCTGCGTCTGCGTGTGCACGATGCCGTTGGCCAGCGTGTAGCCCGCCACCGCGCCGTTGGGGTGATAGCTGACGCCGCTGGCATACCCGCCGACCTGGGTGGCTTCGCCCAGCGCATTGGGGTTGTATGAAACGGAAGGGCCGCCCGCTGGATAAGTCGCGCCTGACAAATGACCGTTGGCGTTGTAGCTCCAGGTCGCGGTCGCCGTCTTGCCGCCGTAGGTCAGGGTCTCCGTCGTCGGCAGGCGCAGCGTGTTGTAGTCGTAGGACCAGGCGGTGCCGTCGCTGGTGTTGATCGTCTTGAGCTTGCCGTCGGGCCAGTAGGTCCGCGCGATGTTCGTGCTGCCGTCGCCGTAGGTCGTGTCCTTCAGGCGGTTGAGCTCGTCGTAGGAATACCAGATCTTCTTGGCGCCAGGGACGGCGCCCCAGCCGCAGGAGGCATCGGGAAGATCCATGCCGGGCGCGCGCCACGCCAGGTTGCCGGCGTCGTCGTAGTCCAGGACGGTCGATCCGACCTCCGGCTCGTTCGTCCGGCACAGGCGCTCACGCACGTCGTACACGTACCCGCGGGTGACCGACTGACCGTTGCCCGAGCGCGTGATGCTGGTCGGTTTGCCGAAGACGTCGCGCGCGATGGAGACGGACATGCCGCCGGGCAGGCCGGTGCCCGCAGGCACGGAGATGCCGGCCAGTTGCACCTGGTCGGGGTTGTCGAGAACCCAGAAGCCTTGCGTGCTCTGTTTCCCGCGCGCATTGGTGTTGCGGGTCTGGAAGCCGGAGAGGTATTCGACGGAAGACGTCAGCACGCCGAGCTCGCTGTCAGCCTCCGTGCGGAAGGGCCGGCCGAGAGCGTCGTAGAAAGTCCTCTTGCCGGGCGGCGTGTCCGTGAACGCGTTGATGAAGCGCTTCGGATAGCTCTCGTACGTGACCTTGCTGTCCGAGTCGTAGCGCTTGACGCTGTCCCTCAGCGTGGTGCCAGGCGCGCCTTCGTCGTAGACGCGCGTGAACACCGGTCGCCAGAGCACGTCGAGGTAGGTCGCGGTGGTCGAGTTGCCGGTCGTCTCGATGACGCGCCAATGTCCGATGTCCAGACCGAACTCGGCCTGCGCCGGCTGAACGTACGAGATCGTCGTCGGGGTCCAGCCCGCGGGCGGCGTGATGCTCGTCAGGCGGCCGATCGCGTCGTAGCCATACGACGTCGTGATGCCCATTTCGTCGGTGACGCTGGTGATTCGACCAATGTCATTCACCACCGCACTGTGGCTGGCCCCTGTGGGCAGATCAAGGCTTTGCGGAATGCCCCGTTTGAACGTCCCGAAGGTCGTCGTGTAGTTTCGACCGTCCTTGCGCGTCTGCAACGTGCCGTCGGCGCGGTAGGTGTAGCTGTGTTGAAGCTGGCCGAACTTCGTCGTGCTGGTCAGGGTCGCGGACGCTGGGTCGTAGACATTGCTGACCGAGATCTTTCCGTCCGTCGTGACGGTCGCGAGCTGGCTCAGCACCCACTTCGTCAGTTGGTCGCTGTAGGTCGAGATCTCGGTCCGGCTGTAGCCCAGGCTGCTGGAGCGCGTCACGCTGGTCGGTCGCGCTTTGCCGTCGAAGCTGTTGACAAGGTAGGTGAAGGTCGTGCCTTGCTGCGTCGTGACGCGCCGGTCCACGGGCACATGCCGCGTGGTTGTGCCGCCGTCGCCGGCGTCCTGCTCGCTGATGCCCACAGGATTCGGGAACGCATTGCTGTAGCGCGTCTCGACCGTCCGCAGCGCGGAACTGCCGTTCCAGCCGGACTCGACTTTCAGCGGCTGGCCCTCATTGACCTGGAACGTGTTGCCGAAGGTGTGGCGCGTGACGTCTCCTTCCGGATCGGTGACCAGCACGGTGGCCGGATAGCCGGTGCAGACCGCGCAGGACAACCATCCGGGATAGAACGTGTCATAGCTGTACAGCCACGTCATCGTCGGCAGACCCGGTCCCCAGATCTCCTTCTTCGTCAAAGCGAAGACCGTGCTCATGCGCGACTTCAGTGCCTTGCCGACCGAGTTCGGTATCCCGTCGCCGATGCAGTTGTCCGGCACCCCGTTGCGGCCATGCTCTGTCGGCGTCAGCCAGAACCGACCCTTGGCACCCGAGGGATGGACCATCTCGCCATACGCGCCCGGATTCGTCAATCCATTGATCGCGCCAGCATCGCATTCGCCCGCCACGTTCTCCTGCTGCTCCGGCGCCTCGATCTCGATGTCCACGATGCCGTTGAAACTCAGCTGGATTCCGAAGGGCAAGTGCATCCCCGAGAAGTCCCAGGCGGATCCGTCCGGTTGGACGACGCTCATCAGGCTGGTCCAGACATACGCCGGATTGGGAATGACAACAGGCGCGTAGTTGTAGGTCCAGGTGCGCGTTCCGTCGGTCACGGTCTTGATGCGATGGGAGCCTGCTTCGTACGTGAACGAGAGTGAACGCCCGTCGCTGCTCTGGATGCTGAGCACCTTCGCCTTGTCGGTCGTGTCGTAGGTGTAGCTGACGGTGTTTCCGAAGCGGTCGGTGATCAGCGTCGGGAAGATCTGCACTTCCTGACGCGCAATGCTCAGGTGCGCGCCCGCGGCGGTGGATACCTTGGTCAGCGGGGTCTGATCGCGAGTGACCAGCCAGTCGAAGCGATAGCGGGTGCCGTCCGGCGAGATCGCCAGGAAGCCTTCGCCTTGATCCTGCGTGGGCGTCGACGCCGTGGTGCTGGCCAGCGATGCGAGGCAACGGATCGACCAGAGCCCCGTCGTGACCAGCGGTGTCGATGCACCGTCGTCAGGGACGTTGGTGTTGACTGCGGGATCGCGCAGCAGCACTTCCTGCTGCCCGCCGCCAGGAACATGGAGGAAGTTGCCTTGCCAGTACTCGCGTGCGCGGTAATACACGCCGTTGGCCGTCTTGGCCGTGTCCGGCGGCGCGCCGAAGTTGGAACAGCGCTGATTGGTCGTCGATCCCGGTGCGGTCTGGCGCACCCAGCCGACGTTCTTGTTGAAGATCCCGCTCATGCGCGGGATGTCGAGCTCCCATTCGCTGAACAGTCCCTGACCCAGGTTGCCGCGGCTGCCCGTCGTCAGCTTGCGTGTGACCGCGACCGGCAAGGCGTTGTTGCCTTCGAGGCTCACGTCCGTCTGCACGAACTCCAACGTGCCGCGATACAGGTTGACCCGGTCGCCGAAGAGATCGTTGCCGAGGGCGGTCAGCGCCTTCGGCGCGCGGATCAGCTTGCCATTCTGGAAGTAATCGGCGGGATCGACGGCGGTCGGTTCACCGCCGCCCGGATCGGTCATGGTGCGTGCAGTGCCGGGACTTGCCTTCGCGACCGCGGCGGGTTTGCCGCGCGTGGCCTTGAAGTTGGCCATGGCCTCTGCCATCGTCGCGCCCGACTGGGCTTGCGCACCCAGCGCGACGGCCGACAAAGCGATCAGGCCGACGCGCGCAGTCCATCGCGAGCTGCTGGCGACCAGACGGCCAAAGATGGCCGAAGCCGAATCGTGCGTGTCGTTCTTCAAGGCCTACCCTCCCGAGCACCGTCGGGTGGCTTGCCTTCAAGACATGCGCTGACGCTCCCGACGCCGCATGCGGCGGCCGGTCGGCATGTCCTGAGCTTCCTCCCTGCTGGAACTCACACCATTGGTTGTCTTTTCGCCGGGGTGCCGCGCTGTCGCGCTGTTCGATTCCGGTCGCGCCGATGCTAGGCGAGGGGCCCGCGCATGCAGGATCGGGGAAACCCTTCGCCCCGATGGGGGCAGGACTTGCCTGGGGGCAGGCGTTGCCAGAGGCGGGCGCGACGACCCATCCTGGTGCCCACTTCCGTGCAGATCTGGAGGATGGGGCAGGGCGGTCTCGTCTGCGGAAGCATCTATCCTCCCGCCAATCTCCCGCCAGTCTCCCGCCAATCTCCCGCCTTCCTCTAAGGATTTTCTTGTCCCGCTCCGCCCGCCTGCTCGACCTGATCCAGACCTTGCGCCGCCATCGCCGGCCCGTCACCGGAGAGGCCTTGGCCACCGCCTTGGACATCAGCCTGCGCACCCTCTACCGCGACATCGCGACGCTGCAGTCGCAAGGCGCGCGCATCGACGGCGCGCCGGGTCTGGGCTACGTGCTGCGCGAGGGCTTCGTGCTGCCGCCGCTGATGTTCTCCGTCGACGAGGTCGAGGCGCTGGTGCTCGGCTCGCGCTGGGTGGCCAGTCGCGACGATGCGCGGTTGTCCGCCGCGGCGCGCGACGCGCTGGCGAAGATCGCGGCCGTGCTGCCGCCGGCCCTGCGCCATGACATGGACACCACGACGCTGCTGGTCGGCCCGTCCGATCCTCCGCACGCCGACCGCGACGTGCTGGCGCTGATGCGGCGGGCGATCCGCCTCGAGCACAAGCTGCGCATCGGCTACCGCGACCTCAAGGGCAAGGACAGCGCGCGCACGGTCTGGCCCTTCGCGCTGGGCTTCTTCGACCGGGTCCAGGTGCTGGTGGCCTGGTGCGAGCTGCGCGAGGAGATCCGCAGCTTCCGCACCGACCGCGTGAGCGCCCCCGTCCTGATCGAGGAGCGCTATCCCCAGCGCAAGGCCGCCTTGCTGAAGGCCTGGCGAGAACGCGAGGGCATAGCCGCCACTGACGGAAATTGACAGACCGGGTTCCTAGGATCCGCTGAATCAACCCAGCCAGGAGCCTGTCATGAGCCACCCCACCTTCATCCTTCTGTACGTCGCCAGCCCGGCCGAGAGCAGCGCGTTCTACACGCGTCTGCTGGGCAAGCCGCCCATCGAGCATTCGCCCACCTTCGCGATGTTCGCGCTCGATGCCGGGCTGATGCTGGGCCTGTGGGCCTCGGCGGGCGTCGAACCTGCCGCCACCCCTTCGGGCGGCAGCGAACTGGCCTTCGCTGTCCAGGACGCGGCCGCCGTCGACGCGCGCTTCGAAGCTTGGCAATCCTTCGGTCTGCCCATCCTGCAGACCCCGACGACGATGGACTTCGGCTATACCTTCACGGCGACCGATCCCGATGGGCACCGCCTGCGCGTGTTCTCGCCGGCGGCGCGCGCCTGAGCTTACGCGTCGCGCCCGAGGCTCAGCGCCTTGTCCCCCATCCGGTCCGCCTCCGACTCGAGCCCCACGTCGTCGTTGATGTCCACCCCCTGCATCTGCATCGTCGGCTGCACGCGGCCTTCGCGCTGCTGCACCACGTGCCAGGCCTCGTGCGGGAGATGATGATCCTGCCCCGGTCCGAGGTGGATGTCGTTCCCCTGCGCGTAGGCGAGCGCATTCAGCTGCGCCGGTTGCGACGAGTTCCGATGCACGCGCACTTCCGACAGGTCCGTCCCGGACAGCGATTCGATCCCGGACTTCAACCCGTCCGGCATGCCTGTGCGGTTCTCCTGGCGCTGCACCGGCGCGGCCTTGGCCTGCGCGGTGCCGAGCTCCTCCTCGTCGAGCTCGCCGGCGGCCCGCTGCGCGACCTTCGCCTGCGCGGTGCCCAGTTCGTCCTCGTCCAGCCCGGTCTCGCGCTGCGCGATCGGCCCGAAGGCCGCATCGATGCGCCGCCGCTGCGCCAGTTGGCGCGGCGAGCCGTCCAGCATCGCGGACAACTCGCCGCCTTCCTGCTCCCGCCGCTGCAGCGCCGAGGCCGCCGGCGCATGGTCGAACGCGCCGCTGTCATGGGTCGAATCCTTCATCACTCGCTCCTGTCGTGATCGATCGGCGCGGAGCCGTCCGCGCGGCCGGGGGCTTCAGTGGGCGTCATGGAGGATCAGGGCGCTTCCACCCGGGGCTTGAAGGTGACGATCAGCCCGCCCACGATCAGCACCCCGATGATCACCACCAGCAGGGTGTTGCCCGTCCTCAGCTGATTCAGCGACGGATCGCAGGAGAAGATCGCGCTGGCCACCGCCAGTGTCACCAGCCCCCCCGCCCACAGCACCATCAGGATCACGCGGCCCAGGCGTCGCACCCGGCAGTTCCAGCCGTAGAGCAGCAAGGTGGTGCCGACGATCACCAGCAGCGCCTCCAGCGCCAGCCGCAGCGGCATGCGCATCGGGCACACGATCTGGCAGAAGCGCGTGTCCTGGTCCAGGAAGGACCAGAAGCGGTCGTGCAGCTTCACCAGCACGCTCTGGCCGGCGCCCACGTCCGACACCGGCACCGGCCAGAACGCGACCCCGCCGAAGGACCAGCCGATGTAGACCAGGTCGCGGTCCAGCGCGTCGAGCGCCGACGGCGGCAGCTCCGCCTGCTTGCCGCCCGGATACACCAGCACCGGCATCATGCTGCCCAGCACCGCCATGCGGTCGGGGCCGGTGAGTTCGTCGTTGAAGTCGGTGCGGTTGCGCAGCTGCATCTTGTTCACGTCGGACGCCAGCCCCAGCGGCGTCAGGAAACGCACCGTGATGTCGGTCTTGCCGGCGTAGTCCGGCGTCGACTTGTACGAGGCCGCCGCCGCGCCGCGTTCCTTGTGGTCGCCCGCGTCGCCCGTGCCGCGCTGGCGCTCCGCCGTCTTCATGATCGTCAGCAGGTTGCGGAACCGGAACGCCGTGCCCGACTCGCCCATCAGGTGCTGCGGAATCACCAGGTTGAGGTGGAAGGCGCGCGACGGCCGTTTCTGCATCACCGTCAGCAGGCGCTGCAGGTAGTCGAGGTAGAAGCGCTCGAACTCCGGCGCCGCGGCCTCGCGGTCGGTGACCTCGAAGAAGACGGTGAGGCCGTCGTAGACGAAGGCCGCCTCGCGCCAGCCCGGCGGCAGCAGCGTTTCCAGATCGCCCTGCAGATCGGAGTGGCGCAGGTCGAGCATCTCGCCGACCTTGGCCTCGGTCGCCTGGAGCATGCGCTCGCGGGCCTCGCCCTCCAGGCGCATCAGCACGTGGAAATCGCGCCGGTACAGCACCAGGTCGAGGCCGACGCCGTACTGGTCCACGCGCCGCGCGAAGCCGCCGCCGGGGCTCTCGTAACCGGTCGGCAGCAGGAACTCGCCGTTGCTGCGCAGGATCGCGCCCATGTACTGCAGCCGCGTGAACTTGTCGAAGCGCACCGGGATCGGCGCGTCGCCCTCGCCGTGCATCCAGTAGGGGAGGAAGCCGAAGACGTCGTTCTCGATGTCGGGCAGGCTGCAGCCGCAGCCGTCCGGCGCGAGCTTCAGTACCTTGGCCTGCGAGACCGGATGCTCGACGCCGGCCGCGTCGGTGATCTCCTCGCGCAGCGTCGCGGGCATCAGCATGTCGAGGAAGGTGTTGACCGGCAGGCTGCCCGGCGGCAGCTTCGCCGAGCCCGGGCTGGCTGAAGGCTTCGACGTCGGCGTCGGCGTCGGCGCGGCCGTCCGTTCCTGGAGCGGCGCGCGGTCGCGTTCGGCGAGGTCCTCGATGCGCGGGCAGCGCTCGATCGCGGCCTTGTTCTGCTCGAGAGCCAGCTCGTTGACGTGCCGCAGGAAGTAGACGCACTGGCGCGCCCGCAGCGAGTCCTGGAACACCGCGCGCGTCGGATGCTCCACGTCCTTCAAGGGCATCAGCATCTCGCGCAACTGGTCGAGCGTCGGCCCCATCACCGGCGGCTTCACCGCGAGCGCCTTGGGGCCCGGCGCCGTGCCCTCGGCCGCACCTTCCGCCGCCGGTTCGCCCGCGGCGGCCGCGGTCATCAGCGACTCGCCCGCCGAGGCCTCCGCGTTCTTGAAGATCGCGTCGAGCTTCTCCTGCGTGAGCACGTAGGTCATCGGCGGCGGCGGATCGTCCGGCACGGTGAAACTGGTCTGGTCCTCGGTGATCGTCTTCAACGTGTCCGGCCTGCGGGCCTTGGCAGGCGCCGGCGCCGATGCGGGCACGGCCGGCGCGGCCGGCGTGGCCGCCACGGGCTTGGGATCGATGACGCGGATCTCGTACAAGGCCTGCTCGAGGTTCCGGGTCCGCGACGCGTCGGTCGCGGTCAGCAGGAAGCGGAAGTTGCCGACCCTTGTCGGCGTGCCGGCCAGCGCGCCATCCTCCTCGACGAACATGCCCGGCGGCAGTTCGCCGTCGATGGCGATGCGGTACGGCGGCTTGCCGCCGCGCACCAGGTCGCGCGCCTTGTAGGGCCGGTTCAGGCGTCCCGACGGCAGCGGGATGGTCTGGTAGACCAGCCACATCGGATCGCGGCCGGCCGAGGAAGCGGCGCCCGGGGCGGGCGGGGCGGCCGACGTCGGCGCCGCCAGCGCGGCTGATGCGATCGGCTCTTCAGGGCGCGGCGGCAGCGGGCGCGGCGTGGCCACGTAGACCGTCGCGTCGGCCGCCGCCGAAGCTGCCGAAGCCGCCGACGCTGCTGCCGCAGCAACGTTCGACGACACCTTCTTCGGAGACGCCGGGGACGCCGGGGACGCCGGGGACGCCGGGGACGCAGCGGGCGGCGCGGCGGCAGACGATCGTGACGGCGACTGCGCGCCCGCGTGCAGCACCAGCAGCGCCGCCGCGAGCAGCGTGCCGCCGACGAACCAGCGCAGGCGCGCGCAGTGGCGGCAGGGCGACGAGGCGCGCGGGCCGGTGTCGGGCGCGTCGTCGGCCCAGTCGTCGACGGACCCGCGTCGACGCAGCGATCGGAGGAAGGCGCGAGTTCCCATGGCGGCTACACCGTGCGTCCTTCCTTGCGCAGTTCCTTGGCGATGCCGCGGCGCAGGTCGGCGGCCAGGATGCGGTCGCGTCCCGCCTGCATCGCGTTGATCGCGCCGAAGCGCACCACGTTGGCGATGGCGCCGCCGGCCAGTTCATGCCGCTCGGCGAAGTCGGCCAGGTCCACGTCCACGTCCAGCCGCCCGGTGTGCCGCACCATGCCTTCCCACAGCCGCAGGCGCTGCTCGGCGTCCGGCATCGGGAAATACACCGCCGACTGGAAACGCCGCGCGAAGGCGTCGTCGATGTTGCCCTTGAGGTTGCTGGCCAGGATGACCGTGCCGGGGAAGTCCTCGACCCGTTGCAGCAGGTAGGACACCTCCTGGTTGGCGTGGCGGTCGTTGCTGCTGGAGGTCGCGGTCCGCTTGCCGAAGAGCGCGTCCGCCTCGTCGAAGAACAGGATCCAGCGCCGGTGCTGCGCCTGGTCGAAGACCTGGGCGAGGTTCTTCTCCGTCTCGCCGATGTACTTGGACACCACCATCGACAGGTCGATGCGGTAGACGTCCGCGCCGACCTTGTCGCCGATGAGCGTGGCGGTGAGCGTCTTGCCGGTGCCGGGCGGGCCGAAGAACAGGCAGCGGTAACCGGGCTTGAGCGCCTTGTCGAGCTGCCAGTCCCGCATCAGCGTGTCGCCGTGGCGGGCCCAGGTGATGATGGCCTCGACTTCCTCCATCACGTCGGGATCCAGCACCAGGTCGTCCCAGCCGAGCTGGGTCTCGATGAGCTTGGCGGGGAACTGCGTGCTGTAGTCGGGCTTGCGCGACTCGCCGGTGCACAGCAGGTCCAGCGTGTCGGCGCCGGCCAGCAGCGCGGAGCCGTACCAGGGCTCGCCCGGCGCCTCATGGGCGAGCCGCACCAGCCCGAGCCGACGCAGCGGCGCGGTCTCGTCCAGCATCTGCCGCAGGGCGAAGCGGCGCGAGAGGTCCTCGCCTGCGAGCAGGAAGGCCGCCGTCTCCACCGTCGGCAGGAAGCCGCCGTGGTGCCGGCCCTTCCAGCCGCCGAACTCGCAGAAGCCGCGGTCCAGGTTGCGGTTGCTGACGAAGAGGAGGTCCATCAGCTGCGGCCGCAGGTGCGGCGCCAGCGCGAGCGCGAGCACCAGCCGCTCCGCCGGACCGAGCCCGCCTTCGCGGATCAGGCGGGTGAGGTCGTCGTCGGGTGTGGCCGGCAAGGGCGGCGGAAGCGGCAGCTCGCCGCGATCCGCCGCGGCGTGCGGCGACGCCGGCGCGCCGTCCTGCCCGAAGTGTCCGGCCAGCCGCAGCTGCAGCACGTGGTCCAGCCACTGCAACTCGGCTTCCAAGGCCCGCGCGTTGGACGTCGCGCGGGGCGACGGGTCAGCGCCAGTCCACATGAATCACCCTTTCCATCCACGGATGTCGCAAGGTCGCGTAGCCCCACGGCAGTTGATCGATCAGCATGTCGAAGGGCCCCGGCTCGACCGCGAGCTGCCACGCGTCGTCGCGCCGCGCCAGATGGCCGGCGCGGCGCAGGAAGGTGCCGCGCAGGCCGTCGATCGAGGTCGTGCCCAGGATCCGCCAGTGCTGGATGACCGCGCCGATCAGGCCGTCGATCGCGTCGCGCTCCGCGTCGGAGAGATCGATCACGCGCGGCAGCGGCGCGTCCAGCGGCAGGCCGCACAGCAGCTTGTTGAGCACCAGTTCCGATTCCGGCCCGGCTGCGTGGCCGGTCGCGAGCGCCTGCAGCAGCAGCGCGGCGCGAGACGCCGCTTCCGGGCCGAGGAACGCGCGCTCGTCGGCGAGGCCGAGCATCGAGAACAGCCGCGGCAGGTAGGGCGACACCAGCACCAGGCCGGCGTTGCCGACGGCGATCTGCTCGGTCATGGCGTCGGCATCTGCGTCGGCATCTGCGTGGTCATCAACGCCGCCTTCCGTCGCGGAGCCGCCTGCCTTCGAACCGCCGGATCCGTCCCGGTCGGAAGACGCGCGCGATGCGGCCGGCGACTTGCGCCACGGCAGCCGCAGCAGGGACAGCGCGGCCGACAGCACGGCGGTGGCCGCGCGCACGGCGCGGTCGAACCAGCGCGCCGGCGGCTCGGCACCGGGTGGCGCGTGACGCTCCAGGTCTTCGCGGACCTCGGCTTCGTAGCGCGCCGGGTCGAAGCTCGTCGTCGGATGACGCACCGCGTGGCCGAGCGTGGCCTGCCAGAGCCGACGCCGGCGCGCTTCGACCGTCGCGCCATCGGCGGTCGGCGAAAGCGGGCGCGACGAGGAGCGTCCCATCGTGCGGGCGCCGTGCATCGCCGCCGCGAGTTCATGCGACAGCGCGCCCCTCCCGTGCGACAGCACGCCCGGCACCTCGCCGGACGCGACGGCGGCGATCCACGCGGCGACGGCCTCGGCGGCGGGCTCGGCCATCCACAGGCTGAGCAGGCGCGGCAGCAGCGGCTCGGGCAGCGCCTGCACCAGCCGCTCGCGCACCGTGGCCGCCTCGCCGACACGTTGCAGCGTGGCGCGCAGCCAGTCGCGGTCCTCGCGCAGCAGCGGCGCCCACGCATGCGCGATGCCGCGCAGCGGATCGCCGCCGCCGGAGAACGCCGCGCCCGCATCCAGCGCCGCGAGCACTTGCGCCCGCAGCAGCATCAGCGCGGCCGGTCGCGGCGCGACCGCATGGTCCATCGCCTGACCCAGCACCGATTCCCACAGGGCGGCGCGGGTGCGCGGCGAGCGCCCGTCGCGCCGCGCCTGCGCGACGATGTCGAGCAGCTTCGCCGCCGCGGCCGGTTCCCCCGGCATGAAGGCGTGGACCAGCGTGCCCAGCAGGTCCTCGTCGAACTGCGCGGCCAGCCGCCGCAGCAAGGCCGCGCGATCGGGCGCGGCGCGCAACGCGGCGACCAGCGCCCCGGCGTCCTCGCGCAAGGCCTCGCGGGCGAGGCTGACCGGATCGTCTCCGCGGCCCTGCCACGGCAGCCGACCATGTCGAAGGAAGTGCAGCAAGGCGTCGCGCCGCGCCTGCGGCCGGGTGCGCACGCGCAGACCGGTCGCGCGGCCGGACGCGCTGATCGCGCCGGGGCCGCGCAGTTCCTCCAGCACGCGGCGCAGGCGCTCGCGCAGCACGCGCGGCGCTGCGGTCTCCCACTCCGCGGCGGGCAGCTCGCCCAGGTCGATCTCCAGCTCGTCCAGGCGCCAGTGTTCCTCGGGCGGGCAGCAGGCGTCGAAGACCTCGTCGATCACGCGCAGCAGCGGGCCTTGGACGCAGGCGACGAGGCGCGCCTCGGTTTCGCCCGGCGAGGTGCCCATGCCCTGGCCCATGCCCTGGCCCATGCCCTGGCCCTGGCCCATGCCGTGGCCCGCGCCAAGGCCGAACCCCAGGCAGGCGCCGAAGTCGGCGTCGACCGTCATGCGTTCGACGAGGTGCGGCAACGGGCGGTCGGACTCACGCATGGCCTTGCACGACCGGCGCTTGGCCGTCGTCCTCTGCGCGCGGGCCGCGGCCGGAGCCGCCACCATGGCCGCCGTCGCCCCCATCCCTCGTCGGATCGTCGATCCCCAGGCGCTCGATGACGCGGCAGGCGGTCTCGTCCGCCAGCGTCCTGGCGCGGTCGCTGTCCGGCGCGCCGGCCCACGCGAGGCGCGCCTCCAGCCAGGCCGAATAGGTGTCCTCGAAGCGTTGCATTGCTTCCGCGTCCAGCCAAACGCAACGCAGCGTCAGATGAGCCGGGCAGCTGATGCGCAGCGTCTCCTCCGCGAAGTTGCGGAACGCGGGCTGGGAGGTGCGCTGCGTCCATCCCGGCAGCACCACGGTCACGCGCAGCTGGTGGAAGTCCTTCGACAAGCCCAGCCGCGCATGCGCGAGCGCGTCCTGCCGCAGCGGGCGCAGCAGCACGTGCTCGACGACGTGCATGCCTTCGCTCTCCTGGTCCAGATGGCGCAGGAAGAGCCGCAGGCTGGCGGCGCCGCGACGCGCGGCGGCGGCGTCGGGGAACTCGCCCAGCAGCCACCAGCGCTGATCCTCGTCAGGGCCGAGGATCAGCCGGCAAGCGCCGCCGCCATGGCTGCCGCTGCCGCCGCTGCCGCTTCTGTCGCCGCTGCCGCTTCTGTCGCCGCTGCCGCTGCTGCTGTCCTTGCTCGCACTTGCGCTCCAGGAGGTCCCCGGGCTCGGCATCAATCGGTAGTGTGAGCTGCGCTGCCCGGCGCGCAGCAGTCCGGCCGGGATCGGCAGGCGCAGCCAGGGCATGCGCTGCAGGTCCTCGCGCACCTGCGCGCGGTCGGCCGGCTGCACCGCGTGGCCGGCGGACGGCGCCAGCCGCACCGTGTCGTCCTGGCCGTCGAGCAGCCACGGCTGATGCCCGGCGCCCGGCGTCGCGACGATGGTGAAGCGCTGCTCGCGCAGCGCGCGCGTCAGCGGCCGGTCGTGCCATTGCCTGAAACCCAGCAGCAGGCTGGCCCGGCGCTGCAAGCCGCCGCAGTTCTCCGCCACGTCCCACGACGGCCGGCCCGGATCGAAACCGCCGGCGCGATCGCGCGTCAGCTGCACGATGTCGCGCAGCCAGGTGGCCTTGTTCTCCAGCAGCAGGGTCTCGGCCTCCTCGGGGCTGAGGTGGCCCAGGAACTGCCGCATCGAGTTCTGCGTGTAGGTCTCGCCGTGCAGCGCCAGCAGGTGGTCCAGCGCCCGGTTCTTGCGCCGCGCCGAGCGGTCGAAGGGGCGGTACACCGCCTCCATGACGACCTGCGGCGGATGCAGGTAGAGCTGGTCCAGCCCCGGCACGGCCTCGGCGCCGATCAGCTGCGTCCACAGGCCCTGGCGCGCGCCGGGCGTGACCGAGAACAGCTCGCGAAGATGCTGCAGCTGTGCCAGGCCTTGCGCGATGGCCTGCTCCTGCATCACCAGGTAGGCCTTGAGCTGCTTGGCGCGCGCCTGCCGCTGCGGCGGCGCGGAGGAGGGTACGCCGTAGCGGCCGAGGCCGTAGATCGCGGGCAGGTGCTCCTGCACCGAGACATAGGCGTCCAGGCGCCGGTGCACGCCGCGCGGCAGCAGCTCGGCGGCGCGCGCGGCCTGTTCGGTGCGCCCGCGCGCGCGATGGGAGCGCCCGGCCGAGCGCAGGTCCTCGAGCCGACGGCGCAGGTCGTTCCAGGCCACCGGCACCACGTTGCCGCGGCGCCGCACGCTGATCGTGGACGGCACGTCGCGGTCGGGCAGGCGCAGCGACAGCGCCCAGTCCGCGCCGCGCCATTCGACCGAGCCCGCCGTCGCCTCGCGGCCTTCGGCCCGCAGCGCCATCACGCGCGCATCGACCACGCCGGGCACCGACAGCACCACCGTCGTCAGGTCCGAGAGGAACAGCCGCTCGGCGGCGTAGCCCGCCTCCGGCGCGGGCGCGTCCTCGATGAAGCCGTTGCGCAGCGCCGGCCCGGTGTAGATGCGTTCCAGCGAACGGCCCTCGCGCAGCAGCTCGTCCAGCGTGCGCGAGACCGCCGCGCGTGCGATGTGGCGCGCGCAGCGGTCGTAGACCTCGGCCAGGATGTCGACGCCGTCGCGCGGACCGGCGATGTCGATGTCGGCGTGCAGGTCGCAGGGCACGTCGCGCATGCGCACGATGTCCGGGTGGAGGTCCTCGCCGAGGTTGCGGCGCTCGAAGTAGGCCGCGCGCGCCGCGGCGATGCGTTCCCCGGCGACCTCGTCGGACAGGCGGGCGCCCGCTGTGGCGTCCCGCGGTCCTCCCGATGGACCTCCCGATGGCCCTCCCGAATCCCGCGACAGCTGCAGCTGCAACCGGTACAGGCCGGTGCCGGGCTCCGGCACCAGCGTGGCGTCATCCAGGCCGGGCGTCGCGTCGAGCAGATGACGCCGGTAGTCCGCCGGCGTGGTCGGTCGGCAGGGGAAGACCTCGGCCGGCGGATGCAGCGAGAGGGCCTCGTAGTCGATGGTGCCGTCCGCATCGGTGAGGTGGTCCGCGACCGGGAAGCCCGCGCGGTAGACGACGTCGGTGAGTCCGAAGCACAGCTGCTCCAGCATCGTGATGCCCGGGTCGTGCAGGTTGTGATCGGTCCAGACGCCGCCGCTGAGCTTCTGCAGCAGGCCGATGCCGCGTGCGCGCAGCCCGTCGAAGCCGACGTCGCGTTCTTCCTCCGTCGTCGGCGACAGCTTCACCGGCGCCGACGGCGCCGATGCCGCCTGCGATGCCGCCGGGCGCACGGCCGGACCGTGCAGGTCCGGCGGCCACGCCGATGGACGCGGGGATGCGCCGCCCGTGCTCACAGCGTGCCTCCGGTCATCTCCGGGTCGAACCACAGCTGCGAGACGGAGGCCTGGATGACCTTGCCCTCGCCGTAGTCGCATTGGGTGCGGATCTGCAGGCGGTAGCTGGCGCGCCGCCCGTGGCCGCCGGCCCAGCGCAGCTGGATGCGGTCGCAGCGGCGGCCGTACCAGGCGTGCTGGCTGCGGATGCGCTTGCGCGGCGAGAGGAACTCCAGCCAGCCCGGCAGCGGGTTGTAGGTGTTCATCGCGATCGCATGCAGCATCGCGAAGCGTCCGCCGTCCTTCTGCCCGACGCCGGCCATCACCTCGAAGGCCTGGCAGCCGCTCAAGGGGCCGGTCAGGTCGTGCCACTCGCCGTCGGCCTTGAGCGGCTGGCCGGTGTCGTCCTCGCGGCGCAGGTCGCCCAGCCGCCCCGAGGACGCGACCACGCCCGCCACCTCCAGCGCCTGGCGCGGCCGGGCCGTGCCGATGCCGACGCGGCCCTCGGTGTCCAGCGCCAGCACCGGATCCCGCGTGCCGGCGGCGCGCGCGTCGCCGTGATGGAACAGCAGCTGGTCGCGGTCGCCGCCGTAGGCCATCGACCAGATCGCCTCGCGGCCGCTCTGCTCGCGGTAGAAGCTGATCAGCGCGTCGTGGCTGACCGGTGTCGACACTTCGACGCCGTTCTCCGGCGTCTTGCGGAAGCCCTCGTCGCTCATGTTGAGCATCGAGTCGATCAGGTCGCCGAAGTGGTCGCTGGTGGGCAGCCGCCCTTCCTGGAAGAACTGCTTGAGCGTGTCGCGGTTGCGGGTCGTCATGGCGCGCTCCTGCCGACGACGAAGGCGGGCGCGGCGTCCTGCCCGTCCGGTCCGCCGCGGTCCGGGCCTCCGATGACGAAGGTGCTGCCGACCGCCAGCCGGTCGACGCCGGTGGCGCGCGGCGACACCGTCTCCGGGAAGCGGTCGACCGCGGTGAGGATGTGCTGCGGCATCGGCAGCGCGATGCTCCACGGCAGCCGCGCGCGCGCATGGGCCGCGCCGGTCGCCGGCTGCGTGCCGTCCTGGCCGGGCCGACCCGATGGCGGGGCGCCCAGCGGCGCGCGGGCCGTGTCCGAGAGCGTGTAGACGTCGCGGTCGTCGCAGGCGACGGTGATCAGCGACAGCTGCGTCACGAAGCTCACGCCGTCGAGCGCGCGCAGCCGGGCCTCGAGGTCCTCGCTGCGCACCAGCCAGTCGAAGCGCGCGCCGTAGCCGTCGTCGAACCACGGCGACAGGCAGTGGACGATGGCCTCGTTGACGCGGCGCAGCGTCGCGCCCTCATGCGCGCCGCGCGTCAGGCCGAGCGTCGCCCGCAGCTGCAGCCGGTCGTAGGCGGGATTGCGCACCTGGAAGCGCGCGAAGGGCGAGCCGATCTCCGCCAGCGCGGCGGTCATGCGGGCCAGCTCGACCGCGTTGAAGCGCGGCGCCGCGCAGGCCAGCGCGGGCAGGTTGCGCGGCAGCGTCGGGATCACCACCGCGGTCACGACGCCGCTGCCGTCCTGCGCCGGGATGCAACGCGCCTTCATCACGTCGGGGAAGCGCGAGAGCAGCAGCCGCTCCACATCCCAGCTCACCGAGGCGCGGCCCTTGTGCTGCAGCCGCTCGCCGGCGCGGGTGATCATGGCGCGCTCGTCCTCCTCGCGCTGCAGGCTGAAGGACCGCCCGACCTGCGTCACCGCGGCCAGGCCCGGCAGCGTCGCCGAGGGACGCACGATGACGCCGTCGGCCAGCGGCTCCGGCGGCGCGGGCGCCTTGCCGGCGCGGCCCGCGTCGGGCGTCTCCTCCGGCATCTGCCGGCGCAGCCGCAGCCCCTGCGTGCGCACCGACACCAGGCCCGCGAAGCTGTCGAAGGCCTCGCGCGCCGACAGCCGCAGCCAGTACAGGCCGGCCGGCATCACGGTGTGGTCGGTGCTCATGTCGCGCGGCAGGTCCAGCGTCACGATGCCGGAGGTCAGGCAGCCGTGCGTCGTGTCGCCCAGCACCCGCGAGGGCGCCAGCGGCCGCCACTCGTCGTTGGCCAGCGTGGCCCAGGACACGCCGCGCGGGCGGTGGCCGTTGAGCAGGCTGCGCGCGGAGGACTCGCGCAGCTGGAACAGCAGCGTCAGCACGCCGCCGGGATCGGAGGAGGCCAGGCCGATGTAGAGGTTGCCGTCGGCGCCCAGCCGCGGCAGCAGGTCGTGCCCGCCGCCCGAGACCGCGGAATACAGCGTCTGCAGGCCGAAGGGATGGAGGTGGAACAGCCGCTCGCCGTCGACGCCCTCGGGCGGATCGTCGTCGCGGTCCAGCGCGATGACGCTGGCGGCCTCGTAGTTCAGCCAGAGGCGCTCGATCACCGGCGTGTACGGCGGATTCGGCAGCGGGCTCGGGCGCCTGGTGCGGGCATTGGCGGCCACGGTGGCGGCCAGCTCGATCGGATAGGCCGCATGGCCGAAGGCCGCGCGCGGACCGCTGAGCTGCAGCCGGCACAGGCCGTTGCGCGGGATGGCCATCGTCGACCAGTCCTCCTCGGTGGCGCGGCTGAGCTTGCGCACCGAGCCGGGGTCGACCTCGATGTGCTGCGCCGCGACCAGCTCGCCGGCCGGGGTGGGGTCGGCGAACAGCGGCTGCTGGGCGGAGCGGTTCGCGCAGGCCTGCCATTGGCTGTCGCGCAGCCAGGCGATCGCCGTGGTGAAGCGGCCCTGGCGCAGCTCCTTGCCGGCAGGGCCGCCGTAGCCGGCGTAGTGCGTGTCGAAGCCGCCGGGCTCCAGCGGCAGGCCGCCCCATTCGATGTCCAGCGACAGCCGGTCCAGCGTCTTGCGCGCCGCCTCGGGCGAGCCGACGACCAGGTAGGACGACAGCCCCGGCAGCGGGCCGAAGGGCGCGAAGGCCTTCGACGGGTCCAGCCGGCCCAGGCCGTTGGCCAGGCGCACGTCGCGCACGCCGCGCACGCTCACGCGCAGGTCGACCTCCGCCAGCGGCAGCCGCGCCAGCAGCGAGTAGGGATAGAGCCGCCCCTGCGTCGCGACCTCCAGGCGCAGCACCGGCAGGCGCGTCGGCCACTCCGCGCCGTGCACGGCGGGGTCGCAGCCGGTGATGGCGGGCGCATCGGCGCGCAGCCGGATCAGCAGCGACAGGCCCGCGCCGGCGGCGCGGTCGAGACGGCTCTCGACGGTCCACCAGCCGGTCGCCGTGCTCAGGCTCAGGCGGAAGGCGCCCTGCAGCAGCCGGTCGAAGAGCAGCGCCCGGTGGGGCGCGCCCGAGCCGTCGAACATCGCCGGCAGGCCGTGACCGAGCAGGCGGTGCGCGGCGTTGCGCATCGAGATCCAGTCGGTGTCGCGGAGGTCGTCGGGGGCAGGCGCGGCGGCATCCCCGCCGGCCAGCAGCCACTGCGGCACCAGATTGCCGAAGGCCTCGCGGAAGTCCTCGGCGGTCTTGGCGCGCAGCACCGCGTCGCGCAGGCCGCGCAGGTCCGGCGCGGCGCCGGACGAGGTCTGGCGCAGGATCACGCGGATCTCGCGTTCGCCCTCGCGCAGCCACAGCAGCGGCGATGCGATCGCCAGCCCGATGCGCGCGTCCTCCGCCCCCGCGCCGCCGGCCGCGCCAAACAGCGGCCAGACCGTGCGGCCATCGGCCACCGGCTGCGCGACCTTGGCGCGGGTGACGTAGTTCAGGTCGCGCTCGGGTGCGATCAGCCGGTCCCGTTCCAGCCGCAGCGTGCGCAGCGTCTCCACCCGCGCGTCGGTGACCATCAACGGCCCGTCGCTGACGAAACGCACCGGCCGGCCCGCCGCGTC
Source organism: uncultured Burkholderiales bacterium (assembly GCA_966211105.1). Taxonomy (GTDB): domain Bacteria; phylum Pseudomonadota; class Gammaproteobacteria; order Burkholderiales; family Burkholderiaceae_C; genus Roseateles. The sequence goes on along the minus strand of CBIHMU010000039.1, from coordinate 15,134 downwards.
CTTGCCCGCGTCGAAGGCGGTGCCCGGTGGCAGGAACACGTCGCCGGGGGCGCGCAGGTCGCGCTGGCAGGCGAGGTGCACGCTGTCCGCGCGCGAGGGCGCGAGGTCGAAACCGAGGCAGTCGCGGTAGTAGAACGCGGTGTGGCGGGCGGGGAAGCGGTTGACCTCGCGCTGCGCCGTCTCGCACACCTTCAGGAAGGCGATCAGCAGCGCCGCCGCGGGCTCATGGTTGGCCGTGGCGATGCTGTCGGGCAGCAGCTCGCGCGCCAGGCGGCGCACCTCTTCGACCGCGCTGAGGAAGGCGAAGAAGCGCTCGCGCAGGCGCTCGCGGTCCTCGCGCTCGGCCTGGGGATCGACGGTCGGCTCTTCGCCGATCCTGCGGTGCCACATGCGCGAGAGCTCGCGCTCCACGGGGCTGGGCGGACGCGGCGCCGGCGCACCGTGCTGTCCGTTATTGCCGTTGTTGGCGTTGTTGGCGTTGTTGGCGTTGGTGCCGTTGGTGCCGTTCGATCCGGCTGCCGCCTCGGTTCCCAACAGGAAGCGGCGCTCGACCCAGCGCAGGTCCGCCGCCAGCTGCTGGTCGACCAGGAGCTGGATGCGCTCGCGCAGCACGCGCGGCGCGGTGTCGTGGATGCCCGCCAGCGCGCGCCACCACAGGTCCAGCCAGCCGGCCAGCGTGAGCACCTGGCGCGCCAGGTGCGGCAGCGGGGCGGCGTCCACCTCGCGGCCGAAATGCTGCTGCATCGGCCACGGATCCACCGCCGCGATGCGCGCCATCACCAGCGTCGGATCGGTGGCGAAGAGCGCGCTCCAGTCGCCGGCGTCGTGGTCGTCCAGGTCGATGAAGCGCAGATGACGCGCGAGCTGGGCCGTCATCTCGACGCGCTGCTCGAAGTCCAGGTCGTCCGGGCGGAAGTAGCCGGGGGCCAGGGCTTGCGGGAAACGCTCGCGCTGTTCGGTGCCGGTGTTCATGCGGGTTCGCTCCCCAGCACGTCGCCTTCCCGCACATAGAGCGGGAACACGAAGTTGTGGCGGCTGTTGCTGCTGCGCAGCGTGTAGTCGAGCTGGATGCGCAGCACGCCGTCGTACAGCCCGGAGGTGTCGATGTCGATCGCGTTCAACGCGATGCGCGCCTCGAAGAACAGGATGGCCTGCTGGATCAGGCTGCGGATCTCCGTCAGCGTGCTGTCGTTCATGGTCTCGAAGACCATGCGCCGCAGGCCGCAGCCGTAGGTCGGGTGCATGATGCGTTCGCCGGGCGCGGTGGTGAGCAGGATGCGCAGGCTCTCCTCGACGTCGGTCACGCCCGACACCATCACGCCGCCGCGGGTGCGCCGGTCGAAGGCGGGCGGGAAGGCCCAGCCGGTGCCGAGGAAGTCGTGGTCGGCGTCCATGTCAGCCTCCGATCATCACGGTCGGCAGCCCGATCGCGATGTTGCCGCCGTGCGCGGTGGTGTCGCCGACGCGCGCGGCCGGCCGGCCGCCGATCATCACCGTCGCGGAGCCCTTGACGATGGCGTCCGGCGGGCCGACGCAGGTCGCGTTGTCGCCCAGCACGGCCGCGGGCAGCGCGCCGATCAGCACGGTGGGCACGCCCGGTCCGATGACCGGTCCGCCCACGTGCGGGACCGGCGGCAGGCCGGGCGTGACCAGGGGGCAGACATGCAGGTCGGTGAGGCGGGCGGCGGGCGGCACGGCGTGTCCTTTCTCAGTTGATCATGACCATCGCGCCCTTGACCACGGTCTGACCCGAGGCCGAGAGTTCCGCGGCGACGTTGCCCTTGGCGGAGAAGGCCATCTGCGCCTCGCAGTTGACGTTCATGCCGGTGGTCTTGACGTCGGCCTTGGACGTGATCGACACCGCGCCGACCGCGTCCAGCTGGATCTGCCCCTTGGCGGTGACGGTGATGTCCTTGGGACTGTCCAGCGCGATGCCCGAGGGGCTGAGCTCGACCTTGTTGCCGTTCTGGTCCTCGAGCAGGATGGACTTGTCCTTGTCGCTCAGCACGATGCGGTTGTTGCCCGGCGTGGTGACGGTGATGACCTTGTCCTTCTCGTCGAACTCGAGCTTGTGCTTGCAGCGCGTGACGAAGGCCTTGGTGTCGTTGGGCGCCGCCAGCGCATAGGGCGGGGTGCGGCTGCTGCTGTAGAGGCTGCCCAGGATGACCGGGTGCGAGGGGTCGCCGGCGAAGTAGCCCAGCACGACCTCGTCGCCGACCTCGGGCAGGAAGAAGGCGCCGAAGCCGCTGCTGGCGTGCGACTGCAGCAGCCGCGCCCAGACGCCTTCGGTCTCGGCCTGCAGCACCGGCACCTTGACCTGGATGCGCTGCTCGCCGGCGGGATCGGCATCGAGCTTCATCACCACGCCGACCTGCAGCCCCGGCACCGGCGGCAGCAGGCCGGCGGCCGCTGGCGCGGGCACGTCGGGCCGCGCGCTGAACCAGTCGGGATCGAGGCCGAAGTCGGCCTCGGTCGTCCAGGCGCCGTCCTCGATGTGGTGGCGCAGCCCGGTGATGTAGACCGCGCCGCTGAAGCGCTTGCCCACGCCCTGCAGCTCGATGAGCCCGCCGACCTTGGCCTTGGCGCTGCCCTGGAAGCTCAGGCGGCCGCGCAGCCGCGCCAGGCCGGACTTGAGCTGCTGCGCCTTGGCCCACTGCGTCAGCATGTCGCGCGATTGCGGCGCGCCGGCCTGCAGCCGGAAGCTCGCCAGGCCGATGACCTCGGACAGCGTGCTCGTGTCCAGGTCGCCCTGCACCGGCAGCGCGGCCGGATCGGCGGCGGTGCCTTCCAGCGCGGCCTGCGCCTTCGGATCCCAGGACACCGCCATCGCGCTGCCGTACTGGTGGCGCGCGTCCACGTCGCCCTCGAACGAGATCAGGTCGATGCCGTAGGTCACCGACAGCGCCGCCTCGCCGGCCGCCTTGGGCGTGGCCACGGTCAGCGCGCCGTCGTTGACCGACACCAGCATGCCGTTGGCATCGGCCCGCGTGAGCAAGAAGTCCCAGTCGCTGCAGAAGTGCTGCACCAGCTCGGGATGCGTGATGGTGGTCGCCTCGACGTCGGCGGCCAGGCCGTGGGCGCCGGCCAGCGTGCTCATGATGTCGCTGTCGAGCTGGTCGACATAGTTCACGTTGCGGCGGCCGACCGTCATCTTCACCGCCTTGTCGCGGCACTCGACGATCAGGCGCGCGTCGTTGTCGCCCTCGACCCGCAGGCCGTGGCGCACGACCAGGCCTTCGAAGATCGTCTCCTCCTGCAGCCCGTAGCCGGCCTGCACCGTCAACGCGGCGCCGGGCTTGAAGTGGGCCGCGTCGCTGAGCGGGAACTCGCGGTCCGGCATGTCGCCGTCGTTGAACACCAGCCGCGCGCTGGGCACGGTGTTGGCGGCGCGGCGCACGGTCACCGACATGAGGTCGGCGCTTTCGGGCAGGCGCTCGCCGTCGATCAGCACGCTGAGCGACACGACGCCGACGCTGTCCTGGAGCGGTGAGACGCCGGGCATGTCACTTCCCCACCGGTGGAAACTTCAGCACCGTCCCGGGCGGGATGTTGCGGAAGTCGGTCAGGCCGTTGTAGCGGGCGACCTTCATGAAGGACGACGAGTCCCCGTAGATCTGCTCGCACAGCGCGCCCAGCGAGTCGTTCTTCTTCATCGTCACCGTGCGCGTCAGGTCGGAGGTGCTGGCGCGGCTGGTGACGCGGCGCTCCTCCTCCTTGCTCATCGCGCCGACGAAGCTCATGTCCACCTTGGCGCGCAGCGGATCGCCGCCCGGCTTGAACAGCGTGTACTGCGTCTTGAGCGACTCCAGCCGGCCGAAGAAGATCAGCGTGCCCCACAGCACCCGCACGTAGGGCGGCTCGGTGCGCAGGTCGATGTATTCGTACACCACCTTGTTGAGCTGGGCGAGCTGGCCCTTCACGTCGGTGGGCTGGCCCGGCACGGCCGGGACCACGCCGGTGCTGTCCAGTACGATGGAGAAGTTGACGCGCTCGTCGTCGATGGCGCTGAACTTCGGCTCCACGCCGGGCGAGCCCTGCGACTTGGTCTTGTCGTAGCGGATGCCGAAGCTGTGGCTGAACTCGGACGGGTTGATCTGCGCCTGGAAGGTGACGTCCTTGTCCAGCTCGACCGTGCCGGTCTTGCTGAGGTTGTAGCGCGTCAGCAGCAGCCGGGTCAGCTGCGGCGAGGCGGACGTCGACGAGGACGACGCCGATGACGCCGATGACGCCGATGACGCCGATGACGACGATGACGACGAAGCGGTGGCGGGCGCCGGCATCTCAACGCTCCCGTTGCGCGCGCAGCCGGTCGGCCAGCCAGGCGCGGCATTCGGCGAGCAGCTGCTCGCGCAGCCGCTGCAGGTCCCGCTGGGCGATCGCGGGCGCGGGCGGCGCCGGGGCGGGCGTCACCTGCGAGCGGATCAGCAGTTGTCTGACTTCGATGCTCATGGTCTTTCTCGATCGGGGGTCAGGTCTTGATCCCGGGGCGGCCGTGGCCGGCGTGCCGTCACACCAGGCGGCTCGATCCGGCGTAGGCCAGCTCGACGCGTTCGATGGCGACCTCGTTGCGGGTGGACTGGAAGGCCTCGACCGACCACTTCACCGGATATGCGTTCCTCACCGACCACACCCGCAGCGGACCGCCGTCCTGGTCGAGCAGGAAGACGTGCAGCAGCTGCGGCACGATGGGCTGGGCGAAGCCGCCTTCCAGCACGTCCTGGCACCACTGCAGCAGGCCCGACTCCATCGTCGCGACGCCGCGCGAGAGCACCAGCTTCGGATGCTTGGCCGGCTTGGGCAGCTGGTGGACGAAGGTGTTCTGTCCGCCTTCGACCACCGTCTCCGTGTCCAGCTCCGGCCCCAGGCCGGTGACCTCGCGGAAGGCGTTGTCGCTGTTCCTGCCGGCCGACCCGAAGGTCACCGCGAAGCGGAAGGCCGGCGGCGGGTAGAGCATCTCGGCCCGCAGCGCGGCCGAGGCCGACGCGTTGCCCGGACCCGCGGCGCCGGCCGCCGCGGACGGCCGCTTCGCCGCCGCCGGCGTCGGGCTCACCCGCGCCGACGGACGGGCCGCGGGCGGCAGCGGCGGCGCGGGCGGGACCGGCGGCATCAGGCGTTGGCGATGACGAGGCCTTCGTGCGCGATCACGATGGTCTCGATCGCCACCTCGTTGCCGGTGGACTTCAGGTCGGTGCTGGTGATCTTGGTCGGCCAGGCGTTGGCCAGCGTCCAGACCATGGTCGGCTTGCCGGCCTCGTCCAGGAGACTGATGGTCACCGGCTTGCGCTTGATGGTGTTCATCTTGATCTCGTTGAACCAGTCCCAGAACTTGTTGTCGCCCTTGAAGACGCCTTTCTTCATCGTGACGTCGCTGTACTTCTTCATGCCCGGCATCTTGAGCACCGAGAACGCGGGGCTGTCCCCGTGCCGGTACTCGATGGGCTGCGCTTCCACGTCCAGTCCGGACACTTCCTGGAAGGACATCACCGCCGAGTCCCACTTCACTTCGAAGCGGAACTTGGGGAGGGGCCACACCGTGGCCGATTGCGCTGATCCGTCGTCTGCCATTGCCTGCCTCCGCGAGGGTTATGGATGAATGGGGAGTCCGATGCCCGCGGGCATCACGACTTCTGCATCTGCTGCTGGAAGGTGATCTCGATGAATTCGGCGGGGCGGCTGATGGCGACCAGGACGGTCACGCGCAGGATGCCTTCGAGGATGTCCTCGGGGGTCATCGTCTCGCCCAGGCCGACGTGGACGCTGAAGGCGTCGTCGGGGACCGCGCCGGCCAGGCCGCCGCGCTTCCAGATCCCGGTGAGGAAGCTGGAGATCATGCTCTTGATGGTCACCCAGGTATTGGCCACGTTGGGCTCGAAGACCATCGCCTTGGACGCCAGCCGGCAGGACTCCTCCAGCATGATCATCGTGCGGCGCACGTTGATGTAGCGCCAGTCCAGGCTGTTGCCGTCCAGCGTGCGGGCGCCCCAGACGAGCACGCCCTCGCCGATGAAGGACCGGATCGCGTTGATCGACTTGCCTTGCGTGGTGACGTTGAGGTCTTCCTGGTCCTCGTGCGAGATGGTGACCTCGGGCGAGACCACGCCGTTGAGGCTGACGTTGGCGGGCGCCTTCCAGACGCCGCGGCTGTTGTCGACCATGGTGTACACGCCGGCCATGGCGGCCGAGGGCGGCAGCAGGTTGAGCCGGTTGCGCGCCTCGGTCATGACGGTGTTGTAGAGCGGACTCATCGAGACCAGGCTCTTGTGCAGCAGCGACTTGTGCGTCTCCACCGCGACGGCGAGCGCGGCGGGCGTCAGCGCCTTCTGCTTCTCGAGGTCGGACTTGGTCGAGGCGTTGACCAGGTCGGTGACGTACTTGGTCCAGTCCTCGTCGTTCTTGACGATGTCGGCCACGGCCTGGGTCTGCTGCGCGGTGCGCGGCGGCATCGCGGGGTCGACGGCCTCGGGCAGCGACAGTTCCTGGCGCAGCAGCTGGGCCAGCAGCGCGGGGTTGGCGATGCGGGTGTAGTCCAGGTCCTTGTCCTGCACCACGGTGGTGTTGACCCACGGGTAGTAGGCCGTGGCGAAGTCCAGGAAGTTGACGCCCAGGTCGTTGCGGAAGCCCTCGATCGGATCGCCGCCCGGGTCCTTGCGGTCCAGGTAGCCGTTCCAGACGTCGAGGATGGCGATGCGGTTGCGCATGCGGCCGCCGCAGTGCTGCAGCATGGCCTGCTGGACGGCGACGCAGTCGGCGCGCTTGAGCAGCACCGCGTCGGGGATGACCAGCATGGTCGGTTCCTGCTCCTTGACCAGCGTGTCGATGCCGTCGGTGAGCTTCTGCGCCTCGACCAGGCCGTCGTAGTTGCCGACGGAGACGACGTAGCAGGGGCCGCCGCCGTTCTGGAAGAAGTGCACCATGCCGTGGTACAGCAGGAAGCGGCCGCCGTCGCCGCCGTCGGCCTGCGTCAGCGCGTAGTCCTTGTCGTCGCTGCGGAAGTCCGAGCGCGTGTTGGGCGGCGCCTCGGCGATGGTCAGGTGGGGGTCGGGTCCGTGGCCGAAGTAGGTGTGGTACTCCGCCATCGAGCTGATGCGCCAGGGCTTGTTCAGCAGCGACTTGCCGCCGTTCTCGGCCCGGCGGGTGTAGCCGACGAAGGCGGGCACCGCGGTGGCCACCTCGACGACCGAGTTCGGAAACGCATTCTTCTCGACGATATAGACACCGGGTGTCTTCATAGCCATGGCGGCCTCCTCTGCGGGTTAGCGATGCACGTGGATCTCGGAGACGATCGCCGGTCGGCCGGCTATCGTTTCGCGGGCGAGCAGTTGCGCCGCCGCCGTGGGCAGGCGGCGGATCAGCACCTTGTCGTGGTTGCCTGAGCCGGCGCCGGCGCCCGGGCCAGCCGGGCCGGCCGGGCTCCCTGGTCCGGCGCCGCCTTCGAGGCGGCTGCGCAGCTGGAAGCGGCGCGGCGAGCGCTGGGCCAGCGGCACGCACTGCAGGGACCGGATGGCCAGCATCGGCGTGCCGTCGTCCAGGCGCTCGGGCGCGGGCGGGGCGAAGTCGGTCTCGCCGGCCAGGTCGACGACGGCGAGCGCGGGCTCGCTCCAGTCGCCCAGCAGGCAGTACTTCCAGACGGTGGCGCGCGGCGCCAGCGGCCAGCGGTACCGCACCGGCCAGGCGGCGGGATCGTGGGACGGTCCCGGGTCCGGCAGGCGCGGCAGCGGCAGGTGCAGCAGCGCGAACGGGATCACGCGGCGGTCGTGCGGCGTCAGCAGCGGCTGGAGTCCGGGCGCCGTCAGGGCCAGGGGCCGTGCGTGGAGCGGGACGGGGATCGCGTCGCCCGCGGTGCCGGAGACGTTGGTGTCCGAGTCGTCCGCCACGTCGCGGGGCTCGACCCACAGCAGCTCGCGGGGTCGGTCGGCCGCGTCCTCGGTGCCGCAGGCGAAATCGTCGTCGGTGGCGAAGACGCACCAGCTCAGCGCGGCGGCTTCATGCAGGCCCGCGTCGGCAGCTTCGCCGGGGCCCTGGCCGAACGCGCCGGACCGGTCCTCGGCATCGGCGCGCAGGCGCGCGATCGCCTCGGCCGGGCCGTGGATCCGCAGCGAGCCGCCGTCGGCCCGCACCAGCGCGTCGGCGCGGCGCAGCCGCTCGGCGGTGGTGCCGGCGGGGACGAAGCGCAGGCCGCGGCAGCGGCCGTCGGCGTAGTAGCCGTGGGCGACGTCCACCTGCAGCAAGGGGAAGTAGGGACCCATGATGTGTGCCCGCCCTTCAGCCGTGGACGCCGACCGCCGGCGTGCGCACCGACGGCAGTTGCGCGTCGGGCTTGCGGGCGTCGATGGACAGGAGGCGCACGCGGTACAGCACCGACGGCACGTAGCGGCCGCCGAGCACGCCCCACAGCGTGGCCAGGTCGTGCAGGCCCAGCGGCTCGATGTTGAGCGTGAGCTTGTCGATGCGCGGGTCCAGTCCGGGCGTGTTCTGCGGATCGAGCACCGGCGTGGCCTGGAAGCAGGCGATGGTGCTGCCGATCAGCTTGAGCGCTTCCGGATAGGTGGTGCCGCCGTAGTTGGCCGCGATCATCACCAGCAGGTTGAGCTGCACCGGCGGTGCGTGGCGCGCCATCCGCTCGCCGCCGCCCAGGGTGTGCGCCGGCATGCCGGGCACGGCGTCGCGCTCCAGGTTGACCAGGAAGGCGCAGAGCCGGTGCGCCGCGCCGGCGGCCGGGGCGCCGTCCGCCTCATGCAGCGCGGTCACGGCGACGAGGTCCTCCGCCGACTGGTGCGAGCGGCGCAGCACGGCGTTCAGGTGGCCGGCGATGTGGAGGAGGGCGGCGTCAATCATGGGTTGAACGATAGGAGCGCGGCGTACCGGGTCCCATCCGTCGGATGCCGATGTTGGGGGCCGGCTTTTCGGAGATTCGGCTCAGCGTGGCGGGCAGGGGCCCTCGCGCGTCGGGCGCAAGCGCGGACTGTCCCCTGTCAAGCTGTCAACACTTGCGGGGTGGAGATACAGACGCGGCGGGCTGCCGCTCCTAGACTGCGCGCCATCACGGTCCGGAGAGGCCGGGCCAGGGAGTGATGACATGGATCCGAGGATCGAGGAGGGCCCGCCTTCCGCGACGACACCGCCAACGCCGCCGACATCGACGCTGACATCGCCGCCGACATCGCCGCCGACATCGCCGCCGACATCGCCGACGGCGCGCGGGCTGAGCACGGGCGAGCCGCTGAGCTTCCTGCTCGGCGACTGGATCGTCGACGTGTCCACGCGCCGGCTGCGACGGGATGACGAGACCGTGACGCTGGAGCCGCGCCCGATGGCGGTGCTGGCCGCGCTGTGCCGTCATCCGGGCCAGGTGGTGTCGGCCGAGGCGCTGCTGCAGGACTGCTGGCCGGAGGGCACGACGCTCGGCGACAACCCGGTGCACAAGGTCGTGGCCGGGCTGCGGCGCGCGCTGGGCGACAGCGCCTCCGCGCCGCGTTATCTGGAGACGATCCGCAAGCAGGGCTACCGGCTGGTGGCGCCCATCGGCGTGCTCTCGGCGGAGGGGCCGCGCAGCCACGCCGGCGGCTGGCGCGGCTTGTCGCCGTTCCGCGGCCTGGAGCCGTTCGACGCGGCGCACGCCAGCGTGTTCTTCGGCCGCGACGACGCCGTCGCGGCGCTGCACGCGCGCCTGACGCGGCAATGGCGGCTGGGCCATCCGCTGGTGGTGCTGCTCGGGCCGAGCGGCTCGGGCAAGACCTCGCTCGTGCAGGCCGGGCTCATGCCCGTGCTGACGCGATCGGCCACGGCCTCGGCCTCGGTCGGCGGAGCCGGCACGCCAGCCGATGCCGGTGGAGGCGCCGGCAGCATCGGCGGCGACTTGCTGCATGTCAGTGCGGCGGCGCTGGTGGACCTGGGCGCGCTGGGCGGGATGGACGCCTGGGCCGGCGTGGCCGGGGCGATGCTGGATTGGGAATGCCAGGGCGTGCCGCTGCTGTCCGGCTACAGCATCGCCACGCTGGCGACGGACCTGCGGGTGGCGCCGCGCGAGGTGCTGCGGCAGCTCGGGATCGGACTGGACGCCACGCGCGCGCTGCGCGGCGGAGCGCAGGCCCCGCCGCTGCTGGTGCTGGACCGGCTGGAGGCGATCTTCCAGGACGACGACGCGCGCATCGGTGCCTGGCTCGGGATGCTCGACCAGCTGGTGAGCAGCGGGCGACTGGTGGTGCTGGCGGTCTGCCGCAACGATTTCTATGCGGCGCTGGCGCGCTGGCCGTCGCTGATGCGCGGCAAGGAAGGCGGCGCGCATCTGGACCTGGCGCCGCCGGACGCGCGCGCGATCGCGCAGATGATCCGCCTGCCCGCGCGGGCCGCGGGCCTGAGCTACGGCGCCGACGACAGCGGCCTCAACCGCCTCGACGACCGCCTGTGCATCGACGCGATGCAGGCGCCGGACGCCTTGCCGCTGCTGCAGTACGCGCTGCAGCAGCTCTACCTGCACCGTGCGCCGGGCGATGTGCTCGCATGGTCGGCCTACGAGGACCTCGGCGGACTGGAAGGCGCGATCGGGCGCCGCGCGGAAGCGCTGCTCGGTGAACTGCCGGCGGCGCAGCAGGAGGCGCTGCCGCGGCTGCTGCCCCGGCTTGTCACGCTGGGCGGCGAGGAGGCGTCGCCGACCAGCCGCTGGATCGCGGCCTCGGCGCTGACCGATCCGCAGGAACAGGCGCTGGTGCGCGCCTTCGTCGACGCCCGGCTGCTGGTGGCGGACCTGGCCGGCGGCGGCGTGAGCGGCTACCGCGTGGCGCACGAGGCGCTTTTGCGTCGCTGGCCGCGCGTGACGGCCTGGGTCGCGCAGCATCGGGCGGGGCTCGCGGCGCGCGACGAGCTGCGGCCGTGGGTCGCGCGATGGCGGGAGGCGGACCAGGCGGGCCCGTTGCTGATGCCGCGCGGCTCGACGCTCTGGACGGCGGCGCGCGCGCTGGCGGAGGCGCCGCAGCTGTTCAGCGATCAGGAGCGCGATTTCATCGAGCGCTCGCAGCGGCGCCTGCGCCGCCAGCGCTGGGGCCTGGGCGCGGCGTCCGTGGGCGCCTTCCTGCTGGCGGGCGTCGCCGGCATCGCGGCGCTGGCCTATGCGCGGCAGGCCGAGGTCGCGGCGGAACGCCAGCGGCAGAGCCGGCAACTGGCGTCCTTCATGCTGGGCGAACTGGCGGACAAGCTGCGGCCGATGGGGCAGCTCGACGTGCTCAACCGCATCGGCGAGCAGGGCCTGAAGCTGCTCGCACCGGCCGAGGGCGGCAGGGAAACGCCCGCCGACGCGTTGCAGCGCGCCCGGGCGCTGGTGGTCATCGGCGAGGTCAACAGCAGCCGCGGGCAGGGACGCACCGACATCGCCGCCGACGCGCTGCATGCGGCGCTGCAGCTGCTGCTGCCGCTGGATCGCGCGGCGCAGCAGGATCCGGCGGCGTATTACAAGACGGTGGGGGCGGCGTCGTTCTGGCTCGGCCAGATGGCCTTCGACGCCGGCGACCTGGAGACCGCCACCCAGGAGATGACGCGCTACCGCGACGCGTCCGAGGCCTGGCGCCGGGTCTTGCCCGAGGATGCCGACGCCCAGGCCGAACTCGGATTCGCGGTGAACAGCCTGGGCTCGATCGCTTTCCGGCGCGCTTCCTGGGACGAGGCGCAAGGCTGGTTCGAGCAGGCCCTCGCGCTGAAGCTGGCCGCGCTGGCCCGCAAGCCGGGCGACGCCGATGCCCAGGAGGCCGTGGCCAGTTCGCGCATGTGGCTGGGACGCGTGGCGCATATCCGCGGCAACCCGGTGCAGGCGCTGGCCCTGTTCGACGTGGCGCGGCAGCCGCTGGCCGAGCTGGCCGCGCGCGCGCCGGACGCGCTCGTGCGCCAGCGCGACCTGGCGGCCGTGGAGCAGCGTCGCGCCGATGCCATGCGGGCCTCGGGGCGGCTGCGCGAGGCGGTCGACGCGATGAGCGCGAGCGTCGCGCTGCTCCACGAGGCGGAGCGCCGCGACCCCAGCAACCGGTTCTGGTCGACCGACCGGCAGCACGCGCAGGCCAGCCTGCTGCTGCTGCGCATGGATGCCGGCATGGCGGTGCGCGAGGCTTTGGACGCCTTGCGCGCGGACGTCCCGACGCAGCCGGTGACCGAGCCGGGGCGCGAATTCCTGCGGCGCTCGGTGCTGGCCCGCCTGGCGGTGGCGGAGGCGACGCTCGCCGCGCGCTCCGGCCGCGCCGCCGATGTCGCGCGCTGGCGGGCAACCGCCGACGCGGAGATCCAGACCCTGCTGGCGTCCTCGCCGCGCGATTGGCAGAGCCTGGAACTGACCGCGCGGCTGGGATTGCTGTCGCTGGCGATGTCGTCGGCGCTGTCGTCGGCGGTGTCGTCGGCGGTGTCGTCTGAGGTGCCGTCCGAGGTTTCCCCGGCGATCGCTCCGGCCTCCGCGCCCGCGGACGCCAGGCGGCTGTGCGCGTCGCTGCGCGACACGCTGGAGCCCGCGGTGGCGGCCGGTCAGGCCGGGCTGGTGCTGGAGGCCTGGCTGGCCGCGCGGCGCTGCCTCCATCAGGACGGCGGCGACGCCGCGGCCCTCGCACGTTTGCGCACGGGCGGCTATGCGCCCGGCCTGCTCGATTTCTCCCCAACCCTCCCCATGACAAGGAAGATGCCCTCATGAGTCCGCTTGCCCAGAACGACGCCCAGCGCCATGCCGATCGTCCCGCCGCCCATGCCCCAGTGGCTGCAAACGCCGCCGACACCACCGCCGAGACCACCACTGACATGCCCGCTGACTCCCTGTTCCCCGGACCGGGCGTCGCGCAGTACTTCGTGGTGCCGTGGGAGATCGTCAGGAGCACCACGGGCGAGCCGATCTCGTTGAGGTGCCTCTATTTCGACAACCGAGGGGTCATGGTCGGTGCGCAGCCGATGGCCTGCCGCCAGGCGTTCTTCCTCCTGACGCAGGGCGGTCCGGACACGGTCCCGCGGCTGCCCCAGCCGCCCCAGCCGGTGGATGTCGCGCTGTTCTCCGCCGTGGCCAGGACGCTGACGTCCTCGTGCCTGCTCAACAGCAGCTTCAACGCGACGCCGCTGCCGGACGGCGCGCCCTCGGTCCTGGTGCCGGTGGCGCCCGGCACGACGCGCGGGGTGATCCTGGTGTTCCGCTATCCGGCCACCGGCGTCGTCGAGGGACTGGTCGCCAGCGCCGATCCGGAGATCAAGAACACCAGCGGGACCTCGGATCCGACGGCCTGACGGGGCGACGAGCCGTGACTGCCTGCGCGACCATGCAGAACGTCGCGCGGGGGGCGTGTCCATCCCGGGCGGCGCGGCCGGGGTCAGGTCATGCCGGATCCGGCCGCTGCGCCGCGGCGGCCATCTGCATGAGCCGCTCCTCCACGGCGCTCGCGGCGCCCTTGAGCATGCGCACCTCGCTGTCGTCGAAGCGGGTGCGCGGTCGATGGTCGATGACGCACAGCGAGCCCAGGCACACGCCGCGCAGGGAGACCGGCGCGCCGGCGTAGAAGCGGATGTGGGGGGCGCCCACCACCAGCGGGTTGCCGGCGAAGCGCTCGTCCTCGCAGGCGTCGAGCACCACCATCGGTTCCGGCCACCACAGCACGTGAGCGCAGAAGGAGCAGGTCCGCGCGGTTTCGCGCAGGGCCAGGCCGGTGATGGCCTTGAAGAACTGGCGTTCGCGGTCGATGAACGACACCGCGCTGATCGGCGCCTGGAAGGCCCGCGCCACGGTCACCGTGAGCGCGTCCAGGAACGGGTCGCGCGACTCGGACAGCAGATCGAAGCGGTCGAGCGTGGCCAGGCGCCAGGCCTCGTCTTCCGGGTACGGCGCGCAGATCACGGCGTGCCGTCCGCGGGGATGTGCACGCGCAGGTCGCCGCAGAGGATGGCCGTCCGCCCCTCCAGCTCGAACGCGATCGATCCGGTCAGGCACATCCAGCCGCCCTGCAGCGTCAGATAGGGGCGCGTGAGCTGGACGGCGCCGGGGAAGCTCACCGCGCGGCGGAAGTACTGGCGCCGTGACCAGCGGGCGCCGGCGCAATTGTGCAGCGGCTCGAACTGCTCGGCGCGCTGCAGCTTCTCCCGGGCGGCGTCGTCCCGGAAGGCGATGTCGGCGAGCTGCCGGCCCTGGTCGTCGAGCAGGTAGCACATGGACGCGTTGGGCGCGGTCAGGAAGTCCGCGCAGGCCTCGTTCATCGACCGTCCCGCCGCCAGCGCGATGCTGGCCTGGCGGAGCCGGTCGCAGTGGACGGCCATGGACTCCCGCCAGCGGTCGTCCTTGCGGGACTGCGCCTCGTCGAAGCTGTGCCACGCGGCGTCCAGCGCCTCGCTGCCGTCCTCGAGCGACAGCGTCCTGGTCTGGGGTCGGCCGAAAAAGTAGCCCTGCACGAAATCGGCGTCGCAGGTGAGGGCGATGTGGGCGCCCTGCAGCGTCTCGATGCCTTCGACCAGGACCAGCGCGCCGCATTCCTGCAGCAGCGACACCATGCGCTGGAGGATGCGCAGCGCCTTCGGATCCTGCTTGGCGCGCAGGAGCACGCGGCGGTCCAGCTTGACGAGGTGCGGGACGAGGTCGAAGACGCGCTCGAAGTTCGAGTGCCCGGCGCCGAAGTCGTCGAGCGCGATCAGGCAGCCCTTGGCGCGCAGCTGCTGCAGCGCCGGATAGACGCGCTCGTCCTCGAACAGCGGGGACTCCAGCACCTCGATCACGACGCGGGACGGCCGGATGCCGCTCGCGTCCAGGGCGCGTTCGATCTCCTGCAGCGCGCCGGTCGTTTCGATCAAGGTGGCCGGATGGAGGTTCAGCAGCAGCCACTCGGGCGCGTCGCGCTTGCCCATGGCCGCGTAGGCCTGCAGATGCTGCCGCACGGCGCGGACGTCGAGGTCCGCGCGGGCGTGGTGGTCGGGCAGCCCGTCGAAGAGCAGGTTCGGTGCGATGGGGCGGCCGTCGGCATCGGTGGCGCGGAGCAGCGCTTCATGGCCGACCAGGCGGCCATGGGTGAGGCTGAAGACAGGCTGGAAGGCCGTGGCGAGCGCGCAGGACGCCATGTGTTCGGAGTTGGGACTCATCGAGTCCCGGCGCAGGCAGTTTTCATTCCCGCATCATCCGAGGGATGGGGGGGTGTTGGGAG
>CBIHMU010000038.1:0-50226 GCA_966211105.1 uncultured Burkholderiales bacterium | reverse complement strand
ACTTGGACAAGGAATCGGGGTTGAGCTACAACTACTTCCGGGACTATGACGGGACCATTGGCCGATACGTGCAGAGTGATCCGACGGGGCTCGCTGCGGGAACCAATACTTTTGCGTATGTCAATGGAATGCCGGCAAGTGCAATAGATCCTTTTGGTCTATTTGAGGTGAAGTATTTTCCTAGCACCACGTTTGATAAAAGAAAATACCCCAAAAACGTTCAAGAACTATATCGGCATGCCGCCTATCTGAAAGGATTGATCGACAAGGCATGTCCAGCGAATAGCAGGGCGCACGCACTGTATGAAAAATGGGTTGTTGAGATAGTCGATCGGAGTGGTGATCCGACGACTAAGTATGGCCTGAATACTTCGGAATTCACAAGAGACTATTTCGATGTGAGTACGCACAGGGAGAATGCGCCGGACAATCAATTCACTTTTGCGCACGAATTTATGCATCTTACTGAGGCAAATAACCAACTTCGACCGTCAAATAGTGCATACATCGAGGCCTTCATAAATAATAGATCGAATGAACTTCCGTTTGAGAAGAATGCGGATAAACTCGTTCGCGACTTAATGAATGGTAAATGCCCATGCGATTGACCTCAGTCTTGCATGCAATGCTTCTTCTTGGCGCATCTCTAGGGGCTACCGCAAAGCCTTGGGTATATTACGACATACGTGAACCAAAAAATCAATTCCTATTGGAAAACCATCCTGCGAGGAGCGCATGGATGGACAGCGAAGGAGATGCCAAGTTTTGCGAAAAGAGTGACGGAGTACTCTGCTTCAGAGTTGATGATTTTGAATTTGCAGTTCCTAAAGGGCCTTTGCATGTGGGTGCCCAATGGAAATATAATGGAATCGCTTACAGGATAGTTGGAAAAGGGCGGCGTGAGTTACTCGGAAAAACATACTCCATTTATTTTGTTGATTCGATTTTTGAGAAAAAGCAAATGCGATTTCTTTTTTCAACAGACTCCGGATTAATTGCGATAACAACGCTTGATCCGGCTGGGCTCTTGTTGATTTTGGACGGCGCTTGTGGTTTTGGAGCGTCGGCGAATTGCCGTCGATGACCCTCCGAAGGGGGTTCCTCCCCTCAAAGAGGGATGCTTCCCCTTGAAGTAGGAACCGGTCGACCTAGGGGTAGTGGGTCGCGGGAGCGACCTCTACAACCGGTAGGCGATCGCGGGGTAAGGCAGTCCGCTTCATCTCCGACGCGCATCCTCCAAGGAGTCAGTCATGAGATCCGAAGCCAGAACTGCGTTCCAGCAGCAAGTCATCGAAGCGCTCGTCGAGAGCAAGGCCATCAACATCGACGCGGTCGGCGCGACCTTCGCCAAGTTCGGCGAGCGCGCCCTGTTGCAAGGCGAGCCGCTGGTCACCATCATCAACCGCCACGCCATCTGGAACTGCGGCTGGCCGGGACCGGAACTCGACATCCTGCGCAACGGCGCTCAACTGCGCGAGTGACGACATGAGCGCGGTCGTCTCGAGGCCCGGGGTCCGGCCGATGGTGGGCAGGCGGTCGGCCGCGCCCCGGCGTCGAGACGACCTGCTGGGCCGGGTGCACCTCGCCGTGCGTCTGGCCCGGCGCACCCTGAAGGCGGCCGTGGCCGCGGAGGAGGAGGGCCTCGGGAAGGGCCGACCGGATCGTCCGGCCGCGCTCGTGCTGGGCAAGGTCGTCGGCGAGGCCGCGATGCTGCTGCGCACGACGGCCCCCTTGCGCGGAGAGGACGAGACCCTCGATGTCGAGGCCCGTCTGCTCGCCGTGCAGCTCGTGGCGCAGGCGCGCGGGGCGAGGGTGCGGGAGCGCCTCTGCAACGACGCCGGTGGCGCCCTGACGCATGCATCGGCCCATCTGTTCCTCGGTGACGCGGGGTATCCGGACGAGGCGTTCGACCGCCTGCTCGGCGACATCCTCGAGGGCAACGAGGTCTGCGGACCCGAGCGCTTGCCGAATCACCAGCTCGAAGGAGCCTGGCTCGACCAGATCCGGCGCGGTCGCGTGGATGTGGAGCCGATCGACGAGGCACTGTTGATGAGCACCTGCATCGACTGGCCGCTCGACGTGCTGGGGTGCTCGACCTTGGACCTGTACATGTTCACGCATGTGGTGATGTACGCCTCCGACATGGGGCGTCGACCGGTGCACCTGCGCCGACCGGTCGCGGAGATCGTGGCCGAAGCGGAAGCGGGATTGGCTGCCGCGCTCGACGCGGACAACTTCGACCTCGCAGCGGAACTGCTGTGGACCTGGCCGATGCTGCGACAGCCCTGGAGTCCGGTCGCGGGGTTCGCGTTCGACGTGCTCGCGAAGGTGCAGGACGCGCAGGCGTTCCTGCCAGGGCCTGAATACCTGCGTTGGGCGCAACAGCCCGGACACGGTCTGGCGCATGAGGAGGTGGTGTTGCGCACCTCGTACCACGCCAATCTGGTGATGGGCATGTTGTGCGCCGTCGCGCTGCAGTCGGGCCTGGCGCCGCCCTCATCGCTGCCGATGGCGGAGAAGTCCCTGGACATGGGGCTTCGGAGCGATGTCGATGTGCTCGACAGCCTGCCGACCAGGTCGTTCGTGCCGCAGTGGCAGCAGGACTTCGTGGCGCTCTCTGGAAGCGAGCGAAGCGCGCTGTCCTCGCTGTGCTTCAGCGTCTGGTTCCGCCGAGCGGCGGCAGCCGGCGATGTCGCGGGACTGCGCGATGCCCTGGCCGCCACGCTCGAACACGACGACAGCGACGGGCCGTCGGCGCATCAGGCCTTGAAGCGCCTGCAGCGCGTGACGGCCATCGCCCGCCTCAGTCCGCGCCTGTCTTGCGTCCCAGCGCGGCCTGGATCGCGCGCGTGAGCGCCGCCAGTTCGATCGGCTTGGCGACGTAGCCCTGGAACCCGGCGGACAGCCCTTCCTGCCGATCGGCCACCATCGCGAACGCTGTCAGCGCCACGGCCGGCAGTTGCTCGGGACTGCCTCCCGGCAGCTGACGCACCGCGCGGATCAGCGAGCGCCCGTCCATCTCCGGCATGCCGATGTCGGACACCAGCAGGTCGTAGTGCTCCTCGCCCTCTTCGAGCCGAGACAGCACTTCCGCCGCGCTCGTCGCCACGCTGACCTTCGCGCCCAGGCGGCTCAGCGCCACCTGGCCGACCTCGCGCGCGTCCTCCTCGTCGTCGACGAGCAGCACCCGCACGCCCGACAGCGTGTCTTCCGACAGCTCGACCGGCTCCGCGCCAGGCGGCGGCGACAAGGCCTGGTCCTTCAGCAGCGGCAGGCGCAGCTCGAAGACCGAGCCGCCGCCCGGTCCCGGGCTGTCGGCGCTGATGCGGCCCTGGTGCAGCTCCGCGATCGCGCGCGCGATCGCCAGGCCCAGGCCCAGGCCGCCGACCTTGCGCGTCTTCGACCCGTCCTCCTGCCGCAACCGGTCGAAGACGAAGGGCAGGAACTCCGGCGAGATGCCGCGTCCCGTGTCGCGCACGCGCAGCAGCGCGCAGCCGTCCTCGACCTCCACGTGCACGTCGACGCTGCCGCCGCTTTCGGTGAACTTGATGGCGTTGCCGATCAGGTTCGTGAGCACCTGCGACAGGCGCTGCGCGTCGCCGGGGATCCACACCGTCTGCGCCGCATGGCAGTTCAGCGCGACGCCCTTGCCCTGCGCCTCGTGCAGCGCGCCCAGCACCGACTCCGAGGCCAGCGCCGCCAGGTCCATCGGCATGGTCTGCAGCATCAGCTTGCCCGCGACCACCGCGCTCATGTCGAGCAGGTCGTTGATCATCCGTGCCTGCAGCTGCGCGTTGCGGCGGATCACCGTCGCGGCCTTGCCCAGCAGCGGATGCGCGTCGGAGAAGTTGGTCAGGATGTCCGCCCAGCCCGTGATCGCACTCAGCGGCGAGCGCAGCTCGTGCGAGAGCACCGCGAGGAACTGGTCCTTGAGCTCGTTGGCGCGCTCCGCCTCTTCCTTGCCCTGGCGCAGCGCCTGCTGCGCCTCGTAGGCCGGCGTCGAGTCCTTGATGATCTTGGAGAAGCCCGTCGTGACGCCCGACGCGCTGAACAGCGGCGTCACGACGCCTTCGGCGCGCAGCCGCGTGCCGTCCTGCCGCATCAGCCAGCGGTCGTCGCGCGCCGCGCCCTGCGTGAGCGCCAGCGCCAGCTCGTTCTCCAGCACGCCCGCCGCGCGGTCCTCGGGCGTCAGCAGGATCTCCGCCGACATGCCGCGCACGGCGTCCAGCGCGTGGCCGAAGATCGTGCCCGCCGCGCGGTTCCAGTCACGGATGCGGCCCTCGGTGTCCAGCAGGATCACCGCATGGTCCTGCAGCGAATCGACCACCCGCGCATACAGCGCGTCGGCCTCGCGCAGCTGGGCTTCGACCTGGCGCTGCGCCTCGCGCTGGCGCACCTCGCGCAGCGCGCGGTCGATCGCGACCGGCAGCCGCGTCAGCCGGCCTTTCATGACGTAATCGGTGGCGCCGCGCTTGAGCAGCTCCACCGTGTTCTCCTCGCCGATCACGCCCGACACGAAGATGAACGGCGTGCCCGGCGCCAGCCGCTGCGCCAGCGTCAGCGCCTCCGCGCCGGTGAAGCCCGGCAACTGGTAGTCGGACAGGATCAGGTCGAAGCGCTGGGTCTCCAGCGCCCCGAGCAGTTGCGGCTCGTCCTTCACCCAGGTCACCCGCGCGCGCGGATGCGTCGTCTCCAGCGACGCGAGCAGCAGCTCGGCGTCGAAGGTCGAATCCTCCAGCAACAGGACTTCCAGCGGCGGTGCGACCGCGTCGCTCGGCGGCGGTGACGATTCAGTCATGCGTTCATTCGTAGCGGCGCGAGGCCCGCAGCGATCCCGGTGGCGGCTCGTTGAGCACGGCCCAGAACACGCCCAGGTCCGCGATCGCCGCGACGAACTGCTTGAACTCCACCGGCTTCACGACGTACGCGTTCACGCCCAGCTCATAGCTGTGGACCACGTCCGACTCGGTCTGCGACGAGGTCAGCATCACCACGGGAATGCTCTTGAGCCGGTCCGTGGCCCGCACGGCCTTGAGCACCTCCAGCCCGTTCACCTTCGGCAGCTTGAGGTCCAGCAGCACCACCGCCGGGTTGCCCTCCGCGCGGTCCGCGTGGACGCCTTCGCGGTTCAGGTAGTCCAGCGCTTCGGCGCCGTCGCGCACGATGATCACCTCGTTGGCGAGCTGGCTTCGCTCCAGCGCGACCAGGGTCAATTCGAGGTCGCGGGCGTCGTCTTCAACAAGCAGGATGGGCTTGAGCATGGCGTTCGGGGGTCACAGCGGATCAGAAAAGGGGATTGTCGGCGGAATCGGTGCGCTGGCGCGCGGCCGCGAGGCTGCCGTCGGCGGACGAGGCGTTGGAAGGCGCGGGCGCTTCGGCGGCCTGCGCCTCCTGCATCGCGCGTGTCGGCAGCGTGAAACGGAAACGGGCGCCGCGGTCGGCCTCGCCCCAGGCGTCCACCTGACCGCCGTGCCGCTCGACGATGCGGCGCACGCTCGCCAGACCGATGCCCGTGCCTTCGAAGGACTCGGTCTGGTGCAGACGCTGGAACACGCCGAACAGCTTGTTCACGTACTTCATCTGGAAGCCGACGCCGTTGTCCGAGATGCTCAGGCCGACGCCGTGCTCGTTCTCGATGGCGGCGATCTCGATCTTCGCCGGATCGCGCGGTCGCGTGTACTTGACGGCGTTGGAGACCAGGTTGCGGATGGCGACCTGCAGCAGCACCGGATCGCCCCAGAGCCGAGGCAGCGGGCGCTGCACCGTCCATTCGATGCGGCGGTCCTTGTTCAGCGTGGTCTGTTCCGCGATCAGGTCGTCGATCAGGTGGCCGGTGTTGAGCGAGCCGTGCTTGATCGCCGAGCGCCCCATGCGCGAGAAGTCCAGCAGCGCGTCCACCAGTTGGCCGGCGTGGGCGGAGGCCTCCTTCACGTGCGCCAGGTAGCGGCGCGAGCGCTCCGACAGCGCCTCGCCCTCCATCTCCAGCACCAGGTCCACGAAGCCGGCGATGTGGCGCATCGGCGCGCGCAGGTCGTGCGACACGGTGTAGGAGAAGGCTTCCAGCTCCTTGTTCACGCGGCCGAGTTCCATGGCGACCTCGGCCATCTCCTCGGCGCGGCGCAACACGATGCCGATCAAGGCCTGTCGCAGCTCCTGCACCGCGTGCACCTCGCCCGGCGTCCAGGGCAGGGACCGGCCGCTGACGTTCTCCTTCCAGCTCGCGAAGCTGCGGCGCGGATGCAGGCGCGAGTCCTCGCCGGTGGACGATTCCTTGCGCGGGTCCCCGGCCCAGACGATGGTCTGGACGATCTCGGGCCGGAACCAGACGATGTGATGCCGGTGCAGCTTGGAGATCGAAATCGCCAGCAGCCCCGCCGTCGATCCCAGCCGATTGCCGGGTGCGTCGCCCAAGGATGAGGCTTCCACCGGCAGGCGGTCGCTGTGCCAGACCTGGTCCACGCGGTTGCCCAGCCACTGTCCGAGCGCCAGCAGCGTCTCGCGGTCCGGCGTCTCGCCCACCGCCCAGCAGTTGTCGTTGAGGATCACCGCCGCGCCGGTGGCGCGCGCCAGGCGCAGCAGCGGGCCGGGTTCTTCCACCAGGCGCTGCAGCGTGGCGTCGCTGTCGGACAGGTGCGAGACGATCGCCAGCGTGAGCTGGCGCAGCCGGAGCTGCTCGGTGACCTGCTCGTTCTCTTCCTTGGCCTCGATCTGCAGCGACAGCAGCTGACCCAGATGCTCGCAGGCCATGCGCGTCTGCCAGGACAGCTGGCGCGGACCGTGGTCATGGCAGGACACCAGGCCCCACAGCTTGCCGCCGACGATGATGGACACCGACATCGACGCCAGCGTCCGCATGTTGCGCATGTACTCCAGGTGCACCGGCGACACGCTGCGCAGCGCCGCCTGCGACAGGTCCAGCGCCGTGCCGTCGCGTCCGTCGACGAAGCGCACCGGCACCGGCTCGTAATGCGCGTCGGCGATCAGCCGGATGTGGTTGATGCGGTAGAGCTCGCGCGCCTGCGACGGGATGTCCGAGCCCGGGAAGCGGTGGCCGGCGTAGGCGTCGTAGCCCGGGTCGATCGCTTCGGCCAGCACCTCGCCGTGGCCGTCGGCGTCGAAGCGGTAGGCCAGGCAGCGGCCGAAGCCGGTCAGCCGCTTCATCTCCGCGACCACGACGCGGCACAGCTCGGTCACCGCGGCGGTGCGCTGCATCATCGGCACCAGGTGGCGCGCCAGGCTGTAGATCGGCGCGCGGTTGCCGGCGTCCGCGGTCTCGGTTTCGAGTTCGAGGTAGGCCAGCTCGCCGATGCGGTGGCCCGACACGTGGAGGCGGCGATCGCCGATCGTCAGCGTTCCGCAGGACACGGGGCCCTCGCCGTCGACCAGCCCCGGGCGCATGCCGCTCACGGCGTCCAGGGCGCCTTCGATGCGCGCGGGCAGCATGTCCGGCGTGGACGCCAGCAGGGCCGACCAGTTCTCGCTGAACGCGACCAGGCCGCCGCTGCGCCAGTCGACGGCGGCCAGCCAGCCGTGCGGCTGGATCGCGCCGGGTATACGGATCGGCTCGCTCGCGCACTGCGCGATCTGCAGGTCCGTCGGGGAGAGCGACAGCGCGCCGGTGCTCATGACGACCTCGGCGGTGAGGTGGCGGCGGCGGCGCGGGGCGCCGCCGTCGGATCCGGTGCAACCACCGGCGCATCGACCGGCGCATCGACCGACGCATCGACCGACGCAAAGGTCGCCACCAGCGCGCGGAAGGTGTCCACCGCCGCGTCGCAGGCGGCGGCACGGTCGTCTTCCTCTGCGCCGGCTTCGGCCTCGGCGACCTGGCGGAACTCCCGCCACATCGCGCCGGTCCGTGCGCCGAAGCCGTGGAAGTAGGCCGTGCCGTGCTCGGGGGTCAGGCCGTGCGCGGCCAGAAGTTTCGGCGTCAGCACCTGGCCGCCGAGCGCCGACCCCTCGATGACGTAGAGCGAGCCGATCGCCGCCGCCGGGCAATCCAGCCGCAGGCTGCGCAGCGCTGCGAGGGCCGAGGCCCGCATCGCGGCGTCCGCGCCGTCCTCCGGCAATTCGAGCGCGGCCAGGTCGCGCGCCGCGAAGGGCGAGCGCACCCGGGCGTCGAACCACGGGCGCAGGCGCTCCGGCAGCGCCTGGCGCACGCGCGGTTCCCAGAGCTGCAGGAAGTCGTGGAAGCCGCGCAGGATGCGGCCGTAGCGCATCAGCGGCATCGGTGCCTCCAGCCGCAGCAGTGCCTCGATGTCGTCGTGCAGCGGCCCGGTGCTGCGGCGCAGGCGGGGGAGCAGGTCGGTGTCGATCGTGGCGTCGGTCGTCGTCATGAGGCTCGGGAGCAAGGCGGAGGGCGCGGCGCGGTCGGGGCACTGTTGCAGCCGGGTCGCACGCGCGTTCCGCGGAGGCGCGGATTATGGTCAGAAAGACGCAGGGCAAACATCCGTCCCGCCCCCTACGGACGCGGGGTCCGATGCGCTCCGGCGTTTCCGGCAAGAATGTCCGACCGTTCTTCAGAGGAGGAAGGGCAGGGGGAGGCACGCCATTTGCCGGGTCGACCTATCGCACGCCCGTCGCGCGTCGGCTCTGCCGCGCTCGCCGGCCTTCCTCCGTGGACCTCTTTCCGCAGGGTTTGCCATGCCTCCCCACGCCGTCATCGTCGACGACAACCTCGAGTCCAGCGAAACGCTGGGCATCCTTCTCGAAATGGAGGGTTACTCCGCCGCCACCGCCGGGACCTTGCGCGAGGCGCGTCAGCGCATCGCCGAGCACCGCCCGGACGTGCTCATCCTGGACCGTGCACTGCCGGACGGGCAGGGGATGGATTTCCTGACCGAGGCCTTGCTGCAAGGGCCGATGACGGTCGTCATGCTGACGGGGACGTCGGATCCTGGTGATGCGGCAGAGGCGATCCGTCGCGGCGCGAGCGCCTATCTGGTCAAACCTGCGACCATTGATCAGTTGAAGGAAGTGCTGGCCCGCGCGTCACAGGGCAGTCGTCAGGCCGCCTGACGCGCACCGAATACCGCCCACCGCCCACCACTTCCCTCGAACACCTCGGTGCGCAGTCGTCGAAGGACGGTGCTGTGTCGGTGTATGGGGGAAGGGTTTTCGCGGCGGAGCCGGGAAAATCTTTCTCCCATACGGACCCAGAGAGGGGGAAGGACAAGCGGTCCAGCCCTCAGCGGAAGTCGTCGAGCTGGATCCCGTGGCGGTGCAGCTTGTCGTAGAGGGTCTTGCGCGGTGTCCCGAGCAGTTCCATTGCTGCCGGGACCTTGCCGCCTGAGCGGCGCAGCGCCTGTTCGATGAGCGCCTTCTCGACCATTTCCATCTGCCGTGCCAGCGCCAGGTTGGGCACGGCCTGGATTGCGGCCGAGGAGTCGAGGTCGTCGAGCGCCAGCACGAAGCGGTCGGCCGCGTTGCGGATCTCGCGCACGTTGCCTGGCCAGTCGTGGGCCATCAGTTCGCGCAGCTTCTCGGGCGTCAGTTCGGGCGCCTCGCGCTCATAGCGCTTGCAGGCCTGGGCGACGAAGTGCTCGAACAGCAGCGGGATGTCCTCGCGGCGCTCGCGCAGCGGCGGCAGCACCAGCGTGGCGATGTTGAGCCGGTAGTACAGGTCGCTGCGGAACTGTCCGCGCTCGCCCATTTCCTTCAGGTCGGCCTTGCTGGCCGCGATGAAGCGGACGTTGATGACCTGCTCCTCGTTGGAGCCGAGCCGCTCCACGCGGCGTTCCTGGAGCACGCGCAGCAGCTTGATCTGCAGCGCGACCGGCATGGTCTCGATCTCGTCGAGCAGCAGCGTGCCGCCGTTGGCATGTTCGATCTTGCCGATGCGCCGCTTGCCCGCCGAGGTGAACGCGCCAGACTCGTGGCCGAAGAGCTCGCTCTCGAACAGTGCCTCGGGCAGTCCGCCGCAGTTGATCGCGACGAAATTGCGGTCGCGGCGCGGGCTCTGGTCGTGCAGGCAGCGCGCGACCAGTTCCTTGCCGGTACCGGTCTCGCCGAGGATCATCACGTCGGCCGAGGTCGAGGCCAGGTTGAGCACCTGGCGCCGCAGCTGCTGCATCGCGCCCGACTTGCCGAGCAGGGCCGCCTCGATGCCGCTGGCCGCCGACAGCTGCGCGCGCAACTCGTCGGCCGAATGGCGGATCAGGCGCAGGTCCAGCGCGCGACGTGCCGTGTCCAGCAGCCGCTCGGGCGCGAAGGGCTTCTCGATGAAGTCGTAGGCGCCGTTGCGCATCGCCTGCACGGCCATGTTCACGTCGCCGTGCGCGGTGATCAGGATCACCGGGATCTGCGGATCCGTCGCCTGCACGTGCGCCAGCAACGCACGGCCGTCCATGCCGGGCAGGCGCACGTCGGTGATGACGATGACCTGCGCGCCGGGCTGCACATGCGGCAGCGCCTCCTCCGCCGAGCGGCAGGGCACCACCGCCAGCCCCTCGAGTTCCAGCGTCTGGGTCAGGCTGACCCGCACCGGCAGGTCGTCCTCGACGAACACCACCTTGTAGCCCTCAAACATACTGCCCCTCCTCGGCCTGCCAGGTGTCGACCTCCAGGTCGAACTCGAAACACATGCCATGGTCCAGCCGCTGCGCCCGCAGCGCGCCGCCGAACTCGTGGACGATTTTTGAAGAGATCACCAGCCCCAGCCCCAGGCCTTCGCCGGCGGGCTTGGTGGTGAAGAACGGCTCGAACAGCCGCGGCAGCAGGGATTCGCTGAGCCCCGGTCCGGTGTCCAGCACCTGCACGCGCACGCGCCGCCCATCGTCCGCCGGCACCGCCGCGACGCGCAGCCGGCGCTCATGACCCTCGTGCGGCGGCTCCGACGCGATCGCGTCGATGCCGTTGGCCAGCAGGTTCACCAGCACCTGCTCCAGCCGGTTGGATTCGGCGCTGACGCGCAGCCCCGCCGGCACGTCGACCTCGACGGGCAGGTCCAGTTGGCGCGTGCGGTGTTCCAGCAGCAGTCGCGCGTTGTTCACGCTCGCCAGCAGCGACACCGCCGTGCGCGTGGGCTCCGCCTTGCGGGCGAAGCTCTTGAGCTGGCGCGTGATCTGACCCATCCGCTCGACCATGTCGTCCATCGTCTGCAGGTTGTCCGCGACCGCTTGCGTGCGGCCGGCCTCCAGCAGCCTCTGCGAATTCCGTGCCAGCGCGCGCAACGCCGTCAGCGGCTGGTTGACTTCATGGGACAGGCCGGCCGACATCTGCCCCAGCACGGCCAGTTTGCTGGTCTGCAGCAGCTCGCCCTCGGCCTGCCGACGCTGCGCGATCTGGTCCAGCAATTCTTCGTTGGTCTGGCGGAGTTCCGCCGTGCGCTCGTCGACGATGAGCTCCAGCTGCGCATGCGCGTTCTGCAATTCGGTCTTCGCGTGGAAGAGCTGCCGCAGCGCGCGCCGGCGCGACGCGAGGTAGAGCAGCAGCATCCCGATCGCCGCGCCGAAGGCCGCGCCGCTCCACGCGGCCAGGCGTGCCTGGCGCCGCACTTCCGACAGGTCGGACAGGGCGAGCAGGCGCACGCCCAGCGGCAGCAGCTGCCGCTCCTGCGCCAGCAGCGTCGTGCTGGCCGGCGCCGGCGCCCGCACCAGCAGGCTGTTGTAGGCCTCCAGCGCGCCGGGCAGGCCCAGGTCGGGCCCGATCCGCGGGTAACGCGCGCTGGCCTGCAGCCGGTCGCGCTCGGACGCGTCGGCGCGGTTGAGCACCGCGTAGCGCCAGTCCTCGACCGAGCTCATGATCACCACGCCCTGGTCGTCCGAGACCAGGATGCGTTCCCCCTGCGAGCGCAGGCCGAGGTCCACCCAGGTCGCCTCCAGCGGCGCCAGGTTGAGCTTCACGACGATCACGCCCTGCAGCTGCTGGTTGCGCCGCAGCGGATGCAGCAGGAAGAAGTTGGTCGAGCCGCTCAGCCCCGCCTGGCCGGCGTCCGAGGCGAAGAAGTGGTGGCGGTCCTGCTCGATGGCCTGCTGCAGGCGCAGCGGCGGCGTCAGCGGCTCGCTGGACGCGAGCACGCGGCCTTCCGGATCGGCGACGAAGATCTGCGTCGTCCCCGCCCGCACGTTGACCCGCGCCAGCAGCAGGCTGGCGGCCTTGCGCAGGGCGTCGTCGTCGGGATGCTCGATCAGCCGGGTCACGTCGCCGTCGATGGCCAGCAGGCTGGGCAGGTAGGCGTGGCGGCCCAGCTCGGTCTGCAGGTTGGACGCGTAAAGCTCCAGTCTTTCCGTCGCCAGCGCGCTCAACTGGTCCAGACTCGCGCGTTCGCTGAAGCGGTGGCCCAGCAGCAGGCCCAGCAGCATCAGCACGCCGGTGAGGTACAGGTAGAAGGTGGGCCGGCCGAGGAAATGCGCCAGCCGCTGGCGGACCGATGTCGGGGCGAAGGAGGAGGAGGCGACCGAGGGCATGGGAGACGAAAAATCGACGCCCAGTGTGCCCAACTTGGCGCATGCCTTGCACCCGGCGCGGCGGCTTTTTTGTGACTGGCGAGGAATCGCCCGGCTGGCTAGGCGGTTTGTGCGGATTTCCGCACCCCGTTGCGTCGCCGAGACTGGGAACACAACGCCGACTCGTGCGCACGGATGTGGCCTTGTCGGTGAATACCCTTGAAACGGACTGCTTGGCACGGGGGTTGCACCCCGAAGCGCCGTCACGCGGTGCGAGCCGTGTCCAACTACATGCTGGGGCCTTATGGAGATACTTTTTCAGCAGATCATCAACGGCCTGGTGCTGGGGAGCATGTATGCCCTCGTCGCGCTGGGCTACACGATGGTCTACGGCATCATCAACCTCATCAACTTCGCGCACGGCGACGTGCTGATGGTGGGGGCGCTCGTGAGCTGGACCGTGGTCACGGCGCTGGCGTCGCTGGGTCTGCCCGGCTGGGTGCTGATGCTGGCCGCGCTGGTGTGCGCGATCGTGGTCTGCACGCTGCTGAACTACACGATCGAGAAGATCGCCTACCGGCCGCTGCGCAGCGCCCCCAGACTGGCGCCGCTGATCACCGCGATGGGCATGTCGCTGCTGCTGCAGACGCTGGCGATGATCATCTGGAAGCCGAACCCCAAACCCTTCCCGCAGCTGCTGCCGGCGGATCCGATCCACATCGGCGGCGCCGTGATCACGGTGACGCAGATCGTGATCCTGGTGACCACGGTCGTGATCCTGGGCGGCCTGCTGTTCCTGGTGA
This sequence comes from uncultured Burkholderiales bacterium, assembly GCA_966211105.1. Classification (GTDB taxonomy): domain Bacteria; phylum Pseudomonadota; class Gammaproteobacteria; order Burkholderiales; family Burkholderiaceae_C; genus Roseateles. The sequence goes on along the minus strand of CBIHMU010000038.1, from coordinate 37,037 downwards.
ACCATACCAAGATGGGCCGCGCGATGCGCGCCACCGCCGAGAACCCGCGCGTGGCCTCGCTGATGGGCGTCAAGCCGGATGCGGTGATCTCGCTGACCTTCATCATCGGCGCCGCGCTGGCCGCGGTGGCCGGCCTGATGTGGGCCGCCAACTACGGCACCGCGCAGCACACGATGGGCGTGCTGCCGGGCCTGAAGGCCTTCACCGCCGCGGTGGTGGGCGGCATCGGCAACCTGGCCGGCGCGATGGTCGGCGGGGTGCTGCTGGGCCTGATCGAGGCGATCGGCGCCGGCTACCTCGGCGACTGGACCGGCGGCGTGCTGGGCAGCCATTACTCCGACATCTTCGCCTTCATCGCGCTGATCCTGGTGCTGACCCTGCGGCCGTCCGGCCTGCTGGGCGAACGCGTCGCCGATCGCGCCTGAGGAGCCCCACATGTTCCAGACCAAATCCTCCAAGCTGATCACCTTCCTGATCGCCGGCGTGCTGCTGCTGGTGCTGCCGCTGTTCGCGCAGCAGTTCGGCAACGGCCCGGTCCGCATCATCGACCTGGCGCTGCTGTACGTGCTGCTGGCCCTGGGCCTGAACATCGTCGTCGGCTACGCCGGCCTGCTCGACCTGGGCTACGTCGCGTTCTACGCGGTGGGCGCCTACCTCTTCGCGCTGCTCAACAGCCCGCACCTGGCGGAGAACTTCGAGCACATCGCCGCGGCCTTCCCCAACGGGCTGCACCTGCCGCTGCTGCTGGCCATCGCGCTGGCGGCGCTGCTGGCGGGACTGTTCGGCGTGCTGCTGGGCGCGCCGACGCTGAAGCTGCGCGGCGACTACCTGGCCATCGTGACGCTGGGCTTCGGCGAGATCATCCGGGTGTTCCTGAACAACATGGAATATCCGCTGAACATCACCAACGGCCCGCGCGGCATCGGCCAGATCGACGGCGTCCATTTCTGGGGCTTCGAGTTCAGCCAGAACCACGAGATCCTCGGCTTCACCGTCAACTCGGTGTCGATGTACTACTACCTGTTCCTGGCGCTGGTGGTCGGCTCGGTGCTGATCTGCTACCGGCTCGAGAACTCCCGCATCGGCCGCGCCTGGATGGCCATCCGCGAGGACGAGATCGCCGCCAAGGCCATGGGCATCAACACCCGCAACATGAAGCTGCTGGCCTTCGGCATGGGCGCCACCTTCGGCGGCGTGTCGGGCTCGATGTTCGGCGCCTTCCAGGGCTTCGTCTCGCCGGAATCGTTCAGCCTGCAGGAGTCGATCATGATCGTCGCCATGGTGGTGCTGGGCGGCATCGGCCACATCCCGGGCGTGATCCTGGGCGCGCTGCTGCTGGCGGCGCTGCCGGAAGTGCTGCGCTACGTCGCCGGCCCGCTGCAGGAGATGACCGACGGCCGCCTGGACGCGTCCATCCTGCGCCAGCTGCTGGTGGCGCTGGCCATGATCGTGATCATGCTGATGCGTCCGCGCGGCCTGTGGCCCTCGCCCGAGCACGGCAAGTCCCGGCCGCTGCCGCCGGGCGCGCAGCCGCCCGCGAACGCCGGCAATGCGATCAACGCCACCTGACCCGCGCCAGGAGCAAGAACCAATGACTGAAACCGTACTGAAAGTGGCCGGCGCGTCCAAGCGCTTCGGCGGTCTGCAGGCGCTGTCGGATGTGGGCATCGAGATCAGGCAGGGCCAGGTCTACGGCCTGATCGGTCCCAACGGCGCCGGCAAGACGACCTTCTTCAACGTGATCACCGGGCTCTACGTGCCGGACGGCGGCACCTTCGAGCTGGGCGGCCAGCCCTACAAGCCGCAGGCCGTGCACCAGGTCGCCAAGACCGGCATCGCGCGGACCTTCCAGAACATCCGGCTGTTCGCCGACATGACGGCGCTGGAGAACGTGATGGTGGGGCGCCATGTGCGCACGCACTCGGGCCTGATCGGCGCGGTGCTGCGCACGCCGGGCTTCAAGAAGGAAGAGGCCGAGATCACCGCCCGCGCCCGCGAGCTGCTGGACTACGTCGGCATCGGCCGGCACGCCGACTTCAAGGCGCGCACGCTGTCCTACGGCGACCAGCGCCGCCTCGAGATCGCCCGCGCGCTGGCGACCGATCCCAAGCTGATCGCGCTGGACGAACCCGCCGCCGGCATGAACGCGACCGAGAAGGTCGTGCTGCGCGAGCTGATCGACCGCATCCGCAACGACGGCCGCACCATCCTGCTGATCGAGCACGACGTGAAGCTGGTGATGGGCCTGTGCGATCGCGTGTCGGTGCTGGATTACGGCAAGCTCATCGCCTCCGGCACGCCGGCGGAAGTGCAGCGCGACCCCAAGGTGATCGAGGCCTACCTCGGCGCCCACGCCGCGCAAGAAGTCCACGCGGCCCCCTGACCCGACCCATGGAAATCGAAAAGATGGCAGACAACATCCTCCTCCAGGTCGAGGGCCTCAAGGTCGCGTACGGCGGGATCCAGGCGGTCAAGGGCGTGGACTTCGACGTGCGCCCGGGCGAGCTCGTCTCGCTGATCGGCGCCAACGGCGCGGGCAAGACCACGACGCTCAAGGCCATCACCGGGCTGCAGCCGCTGGGTGTCGGCGACGTGAAGTTCATGGGCCGCTCGATCAAGGGCCAGGGCGCCTGGGACCTGGCCAAGCAGGGCCTGGTGATGGTGCCCGAAGGCCGCGGCACCTTCACCCGCATGACGATCACCGAGAACCTGCAGATGGGCGCGTTCATCCGCAAGGACAAGGAGATCGAGGCCGACATCGAGAAGGTCTTCGGCCTCTTCCCGCGGCTCAAGGAGCGTCGCAACCAGCTCGCCGGCACGATGTCCGGCGGCGAGCAGCAGATGCTGGCCATGGGCCGCGCGCTGATGGCCCGCCCCAAGCTGCTGCTGCTGGACGAGCCGTCGATGGGCCTGTCGCCGATCATGGTCGACAAGATCTTCGAGGTCGTGAACGACATCCACAAGCAGGGCGTGACGGTGCTGCTCGTCGAGCAGAACGCCAGCCGCGCGCTGGAGCTCGCCAACCGTGGCTACGTGATGGAGTCGGGGGTGATCACGATGCAGGGCGACGGCAGGACGCTGCTCAACGACCCGAAGGTGCGCGCGGCCTACCTCGGCGAATAAGTGGGCGAGCAGGTCGGCCCGCCAGCCACACGCAGGACGACGAGGGGCCCGTGAGGGCCCCTTGTGCCGTTCAGGGCTCCCCCGGCCGGTCCCGGGGCACCATCGCCAGGTAGTCGGCGATCTGGCCGCCGTCCAGCGGCTTGACCATCACGCGCAGCTCGTTGACGCGCTGGCCCATCGTGAGGCCGTCGCGACGGCGGACCTCGGTGAAGCCCTGGCGCTCCCAGAAGCGCTCCGCGCGGTGGTTGCCGACGACGACCCCCAATCGCACCCACCGCGCGCCGTTGCCCAGCATCCAGCGCTCCAGTTCCGCATAGATCTCGCGGGCCGCCGAGGAGCCGTGCAGCGAGGTGGCGACGATGAAAAGTCCGACCAGCCAGACGCGGGGGGCCATCAGGTCCGAGACCAGCGAAGCCATCGCGACCAGTTCGCCCGAGTCGTCGGCGTAACCCAGCAACCGTTTGGCACTGAAGCTCCACCCGTCGGGCGGGAGGTCGCGGATCTCTTCGCGGGCTTCGTCGGGGCGGGGCGGGGCGCCGTTCACCTGCTCGAAGTACAGCGGATTCCGTTCGTAGAACCGTTGGAGCAGGTCCTCGTCGCTGGCCTGGAGTTCGAACACGCGGACATGGGGCAGCAAGGCGGAGAGCGGCAGGGGGATCGGCATCGGCGGGGTCCACGCGCCGGCGCGTCGAGGCGCCGGCCATCGGAAAGATCACCGAGCGTACCAAACGGAGCGGCAGGCGAAACCCCGCGTCTGACTTCCCCCGAAGGTGGGGGGCGGGTCTTGCGCCGCGGTCGCCCGGCCCCTGGATCGGGAGCGGGGCGTCCGGCGTTTCAAGCGGCTACCGGGGTAGCCGGAGGTGTCACTGGCGGATGAAGGCCAGCAGGTCCGCGTTGACGCGGTCCTTGTGGGTGTCGGTCAGGCCGTGGGGCGCGCCCGGGTAGACCTTCAGCTCCGAGCCCTTGATCAGCTTGGCCGAGGCGCGGCCCGCGGCGTCGATCGGCACGATCTGGTCGTCGTCGCCGTGGATGATCAGCGTGGGCTTGTCGAACTTCTTCAGGTCTTCGGTGAAGTCGGTTTCGGAGAACGCCTTGATCGAGTCATAGGTGTTCTTGTGGCCGCCTTGCATGCCCTGGAACCACCAGTTGTCGATCAGGCCTTGGGAGACCTTGGCGCCCGGGCGGTTGAAGCCGTAGAACGGGCCGGCGGGGATGTCCTTGTAGAGCTGCGACCGGTTGTCGAGCTGGGCCTTGCGGATGCCGTCGAAGACGGCGATGGGCAGGCCGCCGGGGTTCTTGTCGGACTTGACCATGATCGGCGGGACGGCGGAGATCAGCACCGCCTTGGCCACGCGCGAGGTGCCGTGGCGGCCGATGTAGCGGGCGACTTCGCCGCCGCCGGTGGAGAAGCCGACCAGCACCGCATTCTTGAGGTTCAGCGTCTCGATGACGGTGGCCAGGTCGTCGGCGTAGTGGTCCATGTCGTTGCCGTCCCAGGGCTGGCTGGAGCGGCCGTGGCCGCGGCGGTCATGGGCGATGACGCGGTAGCCGTGGTCGGCCAGGAAGATCATCTGCGATTCCCAGCTGTCCGAGTTCAGCGGCCAGCCGTGGCTGAACACGACCGGCTGGCCGTTCTTCGGGCCCCAGTCCTTGTAGTAGAGCTGCACGCCGTCCTTCGTGGTGATGTAGGACCCCGACGGTTGCGCGCTGACGACCGGGGCGCGTGCGGGCTTGGCCTCCGCGGCGAGCGCGGGCGTGGCAACCGCGCCGGCAACGGCGACGGCCAGCGTCGACAGGACCAGCAGTTGGCGACGCGATTGGCGGGCGAGGGTGGCGATGGCGTTCATGGTGGGCTCCTTGTTGGGTGGGGTGAGCGGGTGGTGGAAAGGGGGGTTGGTGCTGCGGGATCGGATGTCAGGAATTCGAATTGCTTGCTAATTGTTTGCGTGCGAAGTAATCGGTGCGGGGAAGCGATGTTCGAGTTCTTCTGGCTGGCGCTCAGCCGGCCTTGCGGGCCATGCGTTCGCGGAGCACGAGCAGGCGGTCGCGGAGTTCCATCAGCTCGGAGAGGTCCGAGTCCGAGGCGTCGACGATGCACTGCGGCAGATGCGCGGAGCGCTTGCGCAGCGCGCGGCCGGCGGTGGTCAGCGTGATCAGCACCTGGCGCTCGTCCTGCGGCGAGCGGTCGCGGCTGACCAGGCCTGCGGATTCCAGCCGCTTCAGCAGCGGGGTCACGGTCGGGGAGTCGAGGAACACACGCGCCGCGATCTCGCCGACCGTCAGGCCGTCCCGTTCCCACAGCACCAGCATCACGAGGTACTGGGGGTAGGTGAGGTCGAGATCCTTCAGCAGTTCGCGGTAGACCTTGTTCATCCCCAGCATCGTCGAGTAGATCGCGAAGCAGAGCTGTTGATCGATCTCCAGCGGCGGGCAGACGGCGTTGGCGTCGGTGCCGGTCGCCTTCTGCTGCTTGGGGGGGGTGGTGCGTGCCATGGGGTGAACTTTAATTCGTGTGCGAATGAATTGCAAGCGAATTTGTCACCGGAGGCGGAGTTCCTGGAAATGGGCAGCATGCGCCGCGAGGCTGGGACGGCGAACATGAACGACAACAACCGAAGTGACGACAAGGACGCTCCCCCATCGCCGGAGGAGGCTGCCGGTGCCGGTGCAGCGCCGGCGGTCCCGGGCGGGCGCGGCATGAAGGCCTGGGTGCCGGTATTGGCGGGCGCCCTGTACGGGCTGCTGATGCGCGTCATCTTCGGCGGGCTCCCCGGTGTCGCGCCCTGGCTCGGACTTCCCGAGGAGACGGGCTTGGTGATGAGCACCGGTTTCGTTGTGGCGGCACCGTTGGTGCTGGGTGCCATCACCGTGTACATGATGCGGGCCGCGCCCGGCCATCCCGGCCCGACCTGGACGCAAGCGGCCTCCATTCCCTTGGGCGCGACTGTGCTGATGATGATCGGCGCGATGCTGACGATGCTGGAGGGGGCCATTTGCGTCATCCTCCTGTCGCCGTTGTTCCTCGTGTTGGCGTCGACTGGCGGCCTGGCAATGAACCTGGTCCTGCGAACCACGCGGGTGGGTGGCGTGCAGATGGGCGTGCTGGCCACGTTGCCGCTGTTGTTCACTGTCGTGGAGCGGCCTTTGACCGTCGAGCAGTGGCAGCGCATCGACCACTCGGTGGTCGTGGCGGCGACGCCGGAGCGCGTCTGGTCGGAGATCGTCGCGGCGCGGGACATCCGGCGGGAGGATTTCCCTCGCACCTGGATCCACCTCATCGGCGTGCCGCGGCCCGTCGAAGGCGTCAATCGTGCGACGCCGCAGGGCGAGGTCCGCGAGTCCCGCTGGGAACACGGCGTTCATTTCCTTGGCCGTGTCACCGAGCGCGTCGAGGGGCGCCGACTCGCGTGGCGCTACGAGTTCGCGCCGGATTCCTTCCCGCCCGGCACGATGGACGATCACGTCGTCATCGGCGGACGCCACTTCGATCTCGGCGAAACGCGCTTCACGCTGACCCCCGTCGATGCGACGCACACGCGGTTGGACATCGAGGCCCACTACCGCGTCACGTCGGGCTTCAATTTCTACGCCGTGCCGGTCGTGGACTTCCTGGGGCGCGACTTCGTCGACGGGCTGATGGCGCTGTACAAGCGCCGGAGCGAAGCCTGAGGGTTCACTCGGGCTTCTTCGTGCAGAAGAACTCCCAGACCGACTTCGGCTTGCCGTAACGGTTGAGCGTGCGCTTGTCCAGGTGCTCGATGTCGAAGCACGCGGCGAGCACGTCCTCGATCTTCCCGCGGGTGAAGAACTGCTTGGCGACGCCGTCGACGATCGTGAGCGTCCAGGACGACGCGTCGTCCGGCGCGCCGTAGTGCCAGTCGTCCTCGGCGTTGACGCAGCCGATCAGGCGGCCACCCGGCGCCAGCACGCGGGCGATCTCGCAGAGCGCGCGTTGCGTATCGCCGCGGTCGAAGTAATGCAGCGACAGCTGCGCCACGGCCAGGTCGAATTCGCCGTCGGCCAGCATCGGCATCGCGCGCACGTCGGCCAGCACGTGCCGCGCCCGCGGCGACTGCTGCCGGCAGCGCGCGAGCGCCTCGGCCGAGATGTCGATGCCGGTGACGTCCACGCCCAACTCCAGCAACGCCGCCGTCTCCCAGCCGTCGCCGCAGCCGATGTCCAACGCCCGGCGCACGCCGGGCAGGCGGTGCTGCCAGCCGCTGAGCCAGGCTTCGTCCTGACTGAGCGGCTGCGCGGCGTAGCGGCGGTCCCAGATGTCCGACGCGGGCTCGCCCGGGGCGCTCGCGTCGCGCGGCAAGAGGGGAGTGGAAGGTGCCGGCGTTGTCCGGGAGGTGGAGGGATCGCCGAGTTCCGGCGTCTCGTCGTCGTGGCGGGCAGGGTGATCCGGCGATGGGACGTTCATGGCGGCGAGCCTACCGCGAGTCGAAGCCGCGCTCCGCGGCGGCAGGCGTTGTCACCCCGATACAGGCGACAGCTCCGCCGCGGTTGTCCTGCCGGACCGGGCGCGCACTTCTTCACGCGCCGCCAGTGATCGCGGGCGCTTTCCCCCTTGAGGGCGAGCGGTGGCGGTCGCCTTTCCCCTTAGCGTGTCGACCGTCGCGCGGCCTCAAGAGGAAAGACGTCGCGCGATGTCGATGTCCCAGCCCCGCGATCGCGGCAACCCAACCAGCAATCCCATGAAGAAGCAGTCGTTCGTCTCCGCCGGCCTGATGGCCCTGGCCTGTGCCGCCGTGGCCCAGCCGCAGACCCAGGAAGTCTTGCCGCCGGCCCTCGCGGCGTCGGCCGTGGAGGCCGCCCCGGCGGCGCCCGCCGTCGCCGTCGCCGAGGCCGCGCCCGCGCCCGCGCCCGCGCCTTTGGCCGCCTACTCCGGCATCGTGCCCATCCAGATCGACCGCTCGACCGAGCCGGGCACCAAGTACCCCGACGACGTGCTGCGTCTGGTCAACAAGTCGGACCGGTCCAAGGACGCCGCGCTGCTCGTCGTCGGCGCGCTGCTGGGTTCGTTCCGCACGCCCGTGGGCAAGGACGACTACAAGGGCGAGAAGATCGATGCCATGCCGCATCCGGCCGGGCGCGACCTGCCGACGGCCCTGGGTGCGTCGATCGACACCTGGACGCGCGACAACGTGTCGGGCCGCCAGTTCAAGAAGGCGATGTTCATCCGCAACGATGTCTACGCGCTGGTCTTCCGGGACTACAAGGACGAGACGCCGTTCTACGACCTGAAGATCGTGACGACGATCTCCCGCAAGCCCGACGGCGCCGGCTGGCTGTCCGCCGGCGAGCAGGTCCAGTGCAGTTTCTCGGACGACAAGTCGTCCAACACGCTGGCGGACTGGCAGGCCGACGGCTACGCCCGGCTCAAGGCCGCGGAGCGCCAGTTCCTCGACGACTGCGTCAAGACCGCGCAGGCCGCGCTGCCGAAGCTGCTGGCCCCCTGAGTCCGGCGTCGCCGGGCATCGGCAACGATCGGACACCGACAGCGGCCCTCCGGGGCCGCCGTCGTTCCTGCCGTCAGAACTCCTTCGTCAGGCTCACGTAGACCGTGCGGCGTTGGCCATACTGCGGCGCGCCGACACCGATGCCCGAGCCGTCACGCAGCTGGTAGCCCTTGTCGAAGAGGTTGAGCACCGACAGCCGCGCCTCCACCGGACCGCCGCCGAGGTCGAACTTCTTGCTCACGTCCGCATTGACGCTGGTGTACGAGGGCAGGTGCGTGGTGTTGGCGAAACCGTTGCGCAGGCCGCTGCCGAACAGCGCGCTCGCGCCGACCGCGTAGCCGTCGTCCAGCCGCACGTTGACGCCGGCCGAAGCGCTCAGCTTCTGCTCGTGGTCCAGGTGCACCCAGTGGTTGGCGATGAAGTCGAGCTCGTCCTGCTCGAAGTTGAACTGGCCCGTCTCGACCTGCTGCGCGCGGGCGTGCGTGGTGCCGAGGTTGGCGTAGGCCGACCAGGTCCGTTCCTTGTAGCTGGCCGACAGGTCGACGCCGTAGATGCGGCCCTTCGCATAGTTGAAGGCTGAGTAGATCAGCGCGTTGCCGAACTGGCCCTCGTCCTGCAGGTGCCGCACCGCGCGGTAGTAGCCGTCGATGCCCAGCGTCAGCTTGGGCGTGACCTGCCAGGCGGCGCCGGCGTCGTAGTAGTTCGAGCGCTCCGAGCGCACCGCCGTGTCCGCGTCGGTCGGCAGCGCGTTGGTCGTGCCGGCGAAGGCCGCCACCGAGGTGGTGTCGATCTTCTCGGTCGGCGGCGGCGTGAAGTAGCGCGCGTAGCCCGCATGCAGGCGCACCGTCGGCGCCGCATCCCAGACGAGACCGATGCGCGGGCTCAGCTGGTGCTCCTTCGTGACCGTGTCGACCTCGTCGTAACGCGCGCCGTAGTTCAGCGTCAGCGTGCGGTCCAGCTTCCATTCGTCCTGCAGGTAGGCGCCCCACAGGTGGCCGCTCAGCCGGCCACTGTCGGCGATGCTGACGGGCACGCCGCTGGTCTGGTTGCCATCATCGTCGGCCGGGAAGACCAGCGCGTCGTTGACCGTGCTGGCGTGCTCGTGCTGCGCGAAGAGGCCGGTGCGGATCGTGTGCGCGCTGTCGAGTCGCCAGCTCGCATCGGCCTGCACGCCGTTGGCCTCGTTGCGGCGCAGGATGTCGGCGGCGACGCCGAGGTATTGCAGGTCGCCGGTCATGTCCGGCGCGTAGTGGACGTCGGTGTAGCGGTGGAACAGCGAGACCTGGTAATCGATGTCGCGGCCGATCACGCTCTGGTAGCTGACGACGGCGAAGCGGTTGCGCTCGCGCTGGTGCGCGTCCAGGGTGCTGGAGTCCTTGTCCGGCGTGCCGTCGAGGGTGAAGGCGGTCGACTGGCCCGGCGAATTCGGGATCTGGAAGCGGTTGTCGGTGACGCCGGCCATCGCGGTGATGCGGCTGTCGTCGTCGAGCAGGTAGGACACCAGCCCGAAGCCCTTGCCCTGGTGCGTGCGGTCGTGCAGCGCGTCGCGCGAGGGCGTCGGGTTCTCGATGCCCAGGTCGTTGCCGAGGAAGGAGCCGCTGAACTCGTAGCTCAGCCGGCCCTGCGTGCCGTGCACCGACAGGTCGAGCTCGCGCGAGCGCTGCGTGCCCAGCGTGATCCCGGCGCTGCCGGCGAAGGGCTTGTCATCGTCGCCCACGCCCTTGGTCGTGATGTCCACGATGCCGGCGGTCCGGTAGCCGTATTGCGCCGGCAGCGCGCCGGTCAGCAGGCTGATGCTGTCGGCGAAGCGCGTCTCCAGCGTCTGGCCGAAGCCGCTGATGGCCTCGGGGATGACCACGCCGTTGATGCGGTACTGCAGGTTGGCATGGTCGCCGCGCACATGCAGGCCGCCGTAGGAGTCCTGCACGACGCCCGGCGTCTGCAGCAGCACCTGGTTGAGCGGCGTGTCGTCGCCTTGCGGCAGGCGGGCGATGTCGGCCTTGTCGAACTTGTAGATCGTGCTGCCGGTGTCCGGCGACAGGCCGTTGCGCGCCGCGTCGAGGCGGCTGCGCGCACCCTGGATCTGGACGGTCGGCAGCGGGGTGCCGCCGGCGGCGGTGGGCGCGTCGACCGTGCTGGCCGTGGCGGCGACGGTGGCAGAGGAGGCGGTGTCATCGGCGCGCGCCGGCAGCGCGTGCAGCAGCGGATAGGCGAGCGACAGGGACAGCGCGAGCACGCGCAGGGGAGGATGGGTCATGGTGGATCTCTGGCAATCTGGATTCGGTCGAGCGCAGGCCGGCCGATGAGGCCAGGTGGTCGTTGCCCGGTCGTCGAAGGCTTCAACGGAACGATGGATCGTGAGAAGCGTTCAGGCGCGGGCAGACGCCGGCAAACACCGGAAAACGGCGCTGCGCTCAGGAGGTCGAGGTCAGATCGACAGGGGAGGACCGCGGCTGCGCGGCGGCGGTGCGGGCATCGAGCGCGTGACGCGCTCGGCGGCGGCCGCCTGGACGTGGACGGCCTCGGCCAGTGCGAGCACCGGGGCTTCGGCGCGGGCCGACGCGGCCAGGTCGTCGAAGGCCAGGCAGACCTCGCACAGCTGATCCGCGGTCTGGTCGTCCGGATCGGCGTGGGCGACGTCGTCATGACCCGCTTGCGCAGTCGGCGAGGCGGCCATGGCGGTCGCTTGAGCGACGGACGCTCCCGCCGACGCATGCCCCCGCGCACCGGTCAGATGACCGATGCCATGCCACACCGCGCCCTGCTGCGAGAGCAGCATGAACAGCGGGAGCAGCAAGTGCAGGAGGTGCTTGCGCATGGCGCGGAATTATGAAGGCCGGCAGGCGTCCGGCCGAACGTCAGGCTGTCGCCAAGCTGTCGTCGTCTTCGGGGCGGATCGAGCATGAACAGCACGTGAGCAGCGCGTGAAGAGGGGGCGAGCGCGGAGCGAACGCGGGGCGATCGCTGGCGGGGCTGCCACTCAGGCGCGGATTCCCGCCAGTCGCCGCACGGGGTCGCCGCGCGATCCGGGGGCTGGCCACACTGGCCACCGTCATCCGACCTTGGAGCGTTCCCATGAAGATGCCTGTCGCCGCCTGGTTCCGCGAGAACCGCAGCTTCCTGCTGTTCCTCGTCGGCTTCCTGTTCTTCCGCACCGCGATCGCGGACTGGAACCCGGTGCCCAGCGGGTCGATGCGACCCACCATCCTCGAGGGCGACGTCGTCTTCGTCGAACGCGTCGCCTACGACTGGAAGCTGCCGCTGACCGACATCTCGCTGCGCCGCGTCGGCGAGCCGCAGCGGGGCGACGTCGTCACCTTCGGCTCGCCGCGCGACGGCACGCGGCTGATCAAGCGCGTCGTCGCGGTGCCCGGCGACACCGTCGAGCTGCGCGCCGACCGGCTGATCCTCAACGGCCAGCCGGCGGAGTATGCGTCGGTGGAAGAGGTCGCCGAGCCGCTCGCGCCCGGCGTCGAGGTCCGCGGCGTGCGCGCGGTCGAGCAGTGGGGCGGTCAGCGCCGCATCGTGCAGTTCCTGCCCGAGGTCCGCGCGCGGCGCGACTTCGGCCCCATCGTCGTGCCGGCGGAGCAGTTCTTCATGATGGGCGACAACCGCGACAACAGCGAGGACTCGCGCTTCATCGGCCTGGTGCCGCGGCGGCTGATCATCGGGCAGGCGCATCGCGTGCTCGTCTCCGCGGACATCACCGGGCACTGGGCGCCGCGCTGGGACCGGTTCGCGGCGCCGCTGCGCTGAGCGACGCTCGCTCAAGTCTTAGGCTTGAACGGATTCGGCACTGCTTTCGAATGAATCAGGTAAGAGTGGTCCATGAGGAGGTCTGCCGACACTTCGCAGGCGGCTCGCTGCAATTCTTTCATTCGCTGAAAGTCCGAGACCAATTGGGGTCCGCGCTTGTCTTGCTCGATCGACGTCTCGAGACTTTCTTGCAACTCGCGAATTCTCGTCTCCGTCTCAAGGAGCTCATGCCGCTTCTCCTCGTACGCGTTCACTGCTTGGGCGAAGACGCGATCCGCTCGCGCGAAGAACGCCGAAGCGATCAGGGAGACGGCCAGCGGCATGACGAAGAGTTCCAGCACCTTGATCTGATTGTGCTGGCCTGCGGCCAGCTCCTTGAGTACGCCCGCCATCTGCGTGTCGTGCTGCTGCGCCGTCTCCGCAGCATGCAGGGCCGACGATTGCGATTTGTCGATATACAAGTCGCCCGCGAGAGCAGCTGCCAACAGACCGATCCCGATCGTGAAAGGAATCGAGGGATACAGTCTCCATCGAGGGCCAACGGCCAGATAGAGGCTGACGATGATCATCAGTGCGAAGACGACAAGGGCGAACGGAAGGATGCTGTTGATGGAACTCATTTGCCCAGTTTCGCAGGGAGTGCCTCGAAGGGGCACGTCGGCAAGCCGCGATGCGTGATGCACGGATCCCATTGACCCGTTTCCCGCAGGGTCTCTCCAGGCCCGATGAGAATGCTCAGTCGATCGCGCATCGATGGCGTCGCGTCGGCGCCCTCACAACATCCAGACGGAATTTTCATGACGGACCTGTTCAGCTTTCCCATCACGAAGAAGTGGCCCGCGCAGCACCCCGAGCGCCTTCAGCTGTACTCGCTGCCGACGCCCAACGGCGTGAAGGTGTCTATCGCGCTCGAAGAATTGGGTCTGGCTTATGAGCCGCATCTCGTGAGCTTCCAGACCGATGACCAGCTCACGCCCGAGTTCCTGTCGCTGAATCCGAACAACAAGATCCCCGCGATCATCGATCCGGACGGGCCCGGGGGCGAGCCGCTGCCGTTGTTCGAGTCCGGCGCCATCCTGGTCTACCTCGCGGAAAAGACCGGCAAGCTGATCCCGCAAGACCCGGCACGTCGCTACGAGACGCTGCAGTGGGTGATGTTCCAGATGGGCGGCATCGGGCCGATGTTCGGCCAGGTGGGCTTCTTCCACAAATTCGCCGGCAAGGACTTCGAGGACAAGCGGCCGCGCGATCGCTACCTCAATGAATCGAAGCGCCTGCTGGGCGTGCTCGAGCAGCGCCTGACCGGCCGCGGCTGGATCATGGGCGATGAGTACACCATCGCCGACATCGCGATCTGGCCGTGGGTCAACAACCTGGTGGGCTTCTACGGCGCGGGCGACCTGGTCGACTTCAGCGAGTTAAAGAACATTCAGCGCGTGCTGGAAGCCTTCCTGGCGCGCGACGCGGTCAAGCGCGGGCTGAACATCCCGGCGCGTCCGGCGGCCTGAGCAGGCCCTTGTAGGGACGCCTTGAGAAAGGCCGTTCTCTCCACGTAGGCGATCTGAGATTGACGCGCCCTGTTGGGCGCGTCGTTTTTTGTCGCCGGTCGGCGATCCTGCTTGCTAGATAATCCTCTGCGCAGTCGGGGGCTGGTCGCGAGGAGGGGTGCGATAGGTGCCTCGGCGTCGCCTGAGATGAACCTACGGAGCCCACATGTACCTTCGAAAGTTGGAACTCACAAATTTTCGGGCGTTTCCAACGTTGGAATGGTCCCTCAACGAAGGTGAAGAGGCTGGCTGGCACGTGTTGATCGGGCCGAACGGTTCCGGTAAATCCGGTTTCCTACGTGCTATCGCCATCGCGCTGACGGGCTCGACGGAGTTCACCGCTGCTCGCCGGCCGACAGCCGATTTCATCCGAAATGCCCCGAACGTCTCCAAGGCGGACATCGGAATTGATCTCAGTCAAACCGCTGGGTGGGATGTCTGGGAAGGGCAAGGGCGAACGGCCACGGGGCTGATCAAAGCTTCAGTCACCTTGTCCGCTGATGGCTCCATCAAGTCTTCGGCTGGCAAGCATGCACCGCGCACACTTTGGGGAAACGGGCGAGGCTGGTTCTCGGCCGCTTTTGGGCCCATGCGGAGGTTTACGGGGGGCAATCTTGAGAACGTTCGATTGTTCAGCGGCTATCCAAGACTCGCCAGGCATCTGAGCATCTTTGGAGAGGACGTGGCACTCACGGAAGCACTTGAATGGCTACGCCAACTTCGCTTCAAGGAGTTGGAACGGTCCAGTCAGAACGGACCAGCAAGAGGCTTGCTGCACAACGTTCGTGATTTCGTGAATCAGGACGGGTTTCTGCCGCACTCCGCAAAGCTGAGCGAGGTCAATTCAGACGCCATCACGTTCGAGGATGGCAACGGTATCGCGGTTCCCGTTGTTGAACTCAGTGACGGCTATCGAGCCGTCCTGTCGATGACGTTTGAACTCATCCGGCTCATGGCGCAACGCTATGGAGAGGACGGCCTGTTCTCACCTGACGCGACACAAGTGCTCGCACCAGGCATTGTGTTGATTGATGAGATAGATGCCCATTTGCATCCCTCTTGGCAGCGGGAAATCGGTCCATGGTTGACCAAGCTGTTCCCGAAGCTCCAGTTTATCGTGACGACGCATTCACCCTATGTGTGTCAGACAGCGGTGCAGGGGTCCGTCTGGGCTCTTCCCGCTCCCGGTAGCGACGCTCAACTCCATCGACTGGAGGGAGAGCAACTGACGCGAGTGCTGTATGGAGACGTCCTTCATGTCCTCAACAGCGAGGCATTTGGAGGACTTCCCGGTCGTTCAGAACATGCTGTTCACATGCTTGATCGATTGGCCCAACTCAATCGTCGTCAGGATCGCGGTCAACTGTCTCAACCTGAATCGGCTGAGCGCGAAGATTTGGAAATCACACTGGCTCCGGTCGTGAGCGGGGAGGCCAATTGATATCGGTGTCGGGCACCCAGTTGGATCACGCGACTTCCGCCGGGCTTCAGCAGCTTCAGTCGGGAATCGATGGTCTGTTGGATTACGAGACCCAGGTGGCTCGTGCCAAGGCAAGTTGGGACCAGAAGCCAACTGCGTTGTTTGGTCGCCTCAAAGACACCTTGGCTGCAATGTGCAGTGGGAACCGGCGATGTGTCTACTGCGAAGACTCGCTGGCCGATGAAATCGAGCATATGCGGCCAAAGGACCTTTTTCCTGAGCAGGCGTATGTTTGGGACAACTACGTTCTGGCTTGCGGCCCGTGCAACGGTCCCAAGAACAACCGCTTTGCAGTACTGGCTCCCGACGATGCGCTGGTCGACATTACGCGCAAGCGAGGAGCAGCAGTTCAACGTCCTGTGACGGGTCGCTATGCTCTGATTGATCCTCGCGTCGAGAATCCGCTGGATCTTCTTTGGCTGGATTTCCGCACTTGGCGATACGTGGCCAACACGGAAGACGAAAACTCTGTGCTCGCCAAACGAGCGAGTTACACCATCGATGTCCTTGGACTGAACAAGCGCGACGATCTGGTGCGTGGAAGGAAGGCCGCCTTCTCAAACTTCCAGTCGCGTTTGGAAAGCTGGATTGAGCATCGCGTCAATTGGTCTGAGGAGCGCAAGACGTCTTTCATTGAAGACGTACGGATGGAACGTTTTCGAGGTGTGTGGGCCCGGATGAAGCGACATCGTCAGGATGTGCCGGTCCTGGCCGAGATCGGCGCCATGTTCGACGTCGCCCCTGAGGCGCTTGAATGGTGAACTGACCGCGAAGTCAGTCGCCGCCAACGACCCACCACATCCAAATCTGCGGTGAACCGTAGGCGGGAGTGTCCGGTTCGATGGAAAGGGGCAGTTCAGTAGTGCGGCGGCAACTCGTCCCGCAGCCCGCCCGTGCCATCGCCGCGGCCTTCGGGCACCTGCCGGCGCAGCTGCATGACCTCGCGCACCAGCGCGTCGATCTGCTCCTGCTGCTTCGCGACCTGCGCGTTCAGATGATCGACGAGGTCCTCGGCGAAGCTGGCCTTGATCTCCAGCTCCGTGACGCGGGCCTCGAGGACGCGAACCTCCTCGACAGGACCACCGTTGCGCGCGACCTCGCTCATGGCGCCGCCTTCGCCACCGGCTGCGACATCAGGTCCGCGATCACCGACACCGGCGCGTTCCCGTAGCTCAGGAACTGCTCGTGGAAGGCCTTCAGCTGGAAGTCCTTGCCCAGCGCCTGCTGGCGCTGTCCGCGCAGCTCCATGATGTCGCTGTAGCCGCTGAAGTAGCTCGTCAGCTGCACCGAGGTCAGCTGCACCCGACGCCACTTCTCGCGCGCCTCGCGCTCCGTCTGGAAGGCTTGTCGCTGCAGCAGGTCCAGCGCCTGCGCCTCGGTCATGCCCAGCACGTGCACGTTGTAGTCCAGGATGGTGTTGGTGACGCTGCGCAGGTTCCACTTGCCCCACATCAGCCACATCTCCGGCGCGTTCCCGCCGTAGCCGGACTCCAGCATCATCCGCTCGCCGTAGACCGCCCAGCCCTCGACCATCGCGCCGTTGCCGAACAGCGTCTTCACCAGCGACGGCGACTTGTTCGCATGCACCAGCTGCGTGTAGTGGCCCGGCACCGCCTCATGGATGTTGAGGATCTGCAGGATCCAGCGGTTGTACTCGCGCAGCGAGCTTTCCGCCTGTTCCGGGGTCAGGTCGTCCAGCGGCGTGACGTTGTAGTAAGTGCGGTCCTGCGGCCGGTAGGGACCGGGCGCCTCGATGCCGGCGCCGGCCACGCCGCGCTGGTAGACCGGCGTCTCGCGCACGATCAGCGGCTTGCTCGCATCCTGCGTCAGCAGGTCGTGCTCGGTGATCCAGCGCTCCAGCTGCGGGATCTGCGCGCGGATCTCCTTGACGAAGTCCTCGCGCCTGACGTGCTGCTCGCTCAGCTTGCCGATCACCGCGCCGATGCGGGCGAAGCGGTCCTCCGGCTTGGGCGCGTCGCCCATGGTCTGCGCCCACAGCTGGTCGGAAAGCTGCGCCATCTGTGTCAGCAGCGCCTCGCGCGCCTTCAATGCGCGCTGGTACATCTGCTCGGCCGAATGCACCGACTGGATGTCGTAGCGGAACTTCTGCTCGTACAGCGCCTGGCCCAGGCGGAAGCTGCGCGCCTTGCCGCTGGCCTTGCCGTCGGCCAGCAACTGCTGGAGCTGTGTGCGGTAGCCCTCGACGGCGGTCTTCGCGCCGTCGATCCGGGCCAGCAGCTGCTTGCGTTCCGCGTCGGTCAACGACGCGGCGTCAGCGCCTTGTGCGGCCTTGGCGACTTCATCCAGCACGCTGAGCACGCCCGGCGCCTGGTCGATCGCCAGCTGGGTGTGCTCCAGCGTCGGCTGCTTCAGCAGCGCCGCGCCGGCACGGTAGTACGCCGGCACCAGCGCCAGCCGCGCCGAGATCGTCTTCAGCCGCGCCGGCAAGGGCGCGTAGTCCGTCGCGAGGATGTAGTCGATCGGGCCGGCGATGTTGAGGAAGGAAGGGTTCCACTCGTACTCGCGCAGCTCGGTCAGCTGGAAGCGGTCGCTGCGCAGCTTGTTGAGCAGCTGGCCGAGGTCGGTGCGCGAGGCCGCGCTCAGCGTCTTCGCATCGACGGCCTCGAAGCGCTTGAGCCAGTCGGTCGCGAAGCTCAGCGAATGGGCGCGCATCGCGCGGTCCGGCGCGGGCAGCTCGGCGGCGTATTCATAACGGCCGGCGCCGATGGCGGCGTCCGGGTCCAGGCGCCAGAGCGCCTCGATGTAGTCGTTGGCGAGGCGCTGGAAGCGCGTGTCGGCGTCCAGGGTCTGGTCCGGCGCGAGCTTGATGACGCCGCGCGTCGGCTTGGGCATGTCGCCGGCGGGGGCGGCGAGGGCGGCACCGGCGGACAGCGCGACCAGGCTGGTCAGCGCGGCCACGGCCAGCACGGAGAGGGAAGGTCGGGTGGAGCGATTCATCATGGGGCGCGAGCATAGCCCGGCCCCGGTCAAATCCGCGTTCAGGTCAACAGCCAGCGGCTCACGTGGAAGGTCAGCCAGGACGCGACATATGCGAGGACGAACAGGTAACTCAGCATGATCGCCGGGATCTTGTAGCCGCCGGTCTCGCGCTTGACCGCCGCGATCGTCGACAGGCACTGCGGCGCGAACACGAACCACGCCAGCAGCGAGAACGCCGTCGGCAGGCCCCAGGTCGATGCGATCAGCGGCGTCAGCGCCTGCGCGGCCTCGTCGCCGGTGGCCGACAGCGAGTACACCGTGCCCAGCGCGCTGACCGCGATCTCGCGCGCGGCCATGCCCGGCACCAGCGCCAGGCTGATCTGCCAGTTGAAGCCGATCGGCTCGAAGATCGTCGCCAGGCCGCGGCCCAGGTAGCCGGCGAAGCTGTACTCGATCGCCGGGCCGGTCGCGCCCTCGGGCGCGCCGGGGAAGGTCGACAGCACCCACAGCAGCAGCGTCAGCGCCAGGATGATGCCGCCCACGCGCTTGATGAAGATCTCCGCGCGCTGCAGCAGCCCGATCGCCACGTTGCGCGCATGCGGCCAGTGGTAGCTGGGCAGCTCCATCATCAGCGGCCGCACCTGGCGGCCCGCGTTCGTGAAGCGCTTCAGCACCCAGGCCACCGCCATCGCCGCGATGATGCCGGCGAAGTAGAGGACGAACAGCACCAGGCCCTGCAGCTCGATGCCGCCCCACAGCTCGCGCTGCGGGATGAAGGCGCCGATCAGCAGCGCGTACACCGGCAGCCGCGCCGAGCAGGTCATCAGCGGCGCGATCAGGATGGTCACCAGCCGGTCGCGCGGGCTCGCGATCGAGCGCGTCGCCATGATCCCCGGGATCGCGCAGGCGAAACTCGACAGCAGCGGGATGAAGCTGCGGCCCGACAGGCCCACCGAGCCCATCAGCCGGTCCAGCAGGAAGGCCGCGCGCGGCAGGTAGCCGGACTCCTCCAGCAGCAGGATGAAGAAGAACAGGATCAGGATCTGCGGCAGGAACACCAGCACGCCGCCGACGCCCGCGATCAGGCCGTCCACGACCAGGCTGCGCAGATGGCCCTCGGGCAGCAGCGCGCCGGCCTGCTCGCCCAGCCACGCGGTGCCGGCCTCGATCCAGCCCATCGGCGCCTCGGCCCAGGCGAACACCGCCTGGAACAGGAAGAACAGCAGCACCGCCAGCAGGATCGGCCCCAGCACCGGATGCAGCACGAAGCGGTCGACCTTGTCGCTGGGCAGCTCGCCCTGCAGCGTGTCGAGGCCCAGCGCCTTCAGGATGTGGTTGATGCGCGCGGTGTCCTCGCCTTCCGCGGTGACCGACTCGGTGCGCCAGCGCTCGGGCTCGTCCAGCACCGCGCGCAGGTCGTCGATGCCTTCGCCGTCGGTGGCCACGGTGCGGATCACCGGCACGCCCAGCAGGGTGCTGAGCTTGTGCGTGTCGATGTGGATGCCGCGGCGCTGCGCCAGGTCCGCCATGTTCAACGCGACCACGCAGGGCAGGCCCTGGCGCTGCACCGACAGGAACAGGCGCAGGTTGCGGCGCAGGTTGGTCGCGTCCAGCACGCAGACGATCAGGTCGGGGCGCTTCTCGCCCTGCGCGCGGCCGGCCAGCACGTCGACGGTGACGCGCTCGTCCGGCGAGCGCGGATACAGCGAATAGGTGCCCGGCAGGTCCAGCACGCGCAGCAGTTTGCCGGCGGCGGTCTTGAGGCGGCCTTCCTTGCGCTCGACGGTCACGCCGGCGTAGTTGGCGACCTTCTGGCGGCTGCCGGTCAGGCGGTTGAACAGGGCCGTCTTGCCGCAGTTGGGATTGCCCACCAGCGCCAGCAGCGGCCCGGCCGGGTGGATGTGGACGACGGACTCACGCATGGGCGGCTCCTGCCTGTCCCGGGTTGGCTTCGGCCGAGGCCGTCAGGCCGCCGGACGCGGCGCCTTCGAGCTCCACGCAGGCCGCCTCGGCGCGGCGCAGCGCGAAGGTCGACTGGCCGATGCGCACCACCAGCGGATCGGCGCCGGGCATGGCGCGGGCCAGCACGGCGACGTGCTCGCCGGCGACGAAGCCCAGTTCCTCCAGCATCTGTTTCCATTCCGGCGCATGCGCCGGTGCCTGCAGCGCCTTGACGCGGTGCGCCTGACCGATGGCGGCCTGCGCGAGGGTGGGGACTGGGAGGACGGCGCTCATGTCGTGGAGATCTCGGGAGGAGCCTGCAGGCTTGCGAAGCGAAAGATTCTAAATGATAGTGATTCTCAACTTCCTTTGCAGAACCGGGGTGATGGTTCGGTGAACCCGAGGGCGGATGGCAATCCGCCCGCATCGAACAGCCGTCAGCGCACGCAGGCGGGGGCGGGCTCTCCCACGACGGGGACCGTCGCAAAACTCAGGCCCCGTCCGGGTTCGACCGCGAAGTTCCGGGTGCCGGCCCGCGGCGGTCGCAGGCGGTAGCCGCAGGCCGGCGGGACGGCGGACCTGCTGACGGCGCTCACGACGTTGCCGATGATCGACAGGTCGTCCGGCGAGGTGTGGTCCGGTCCCGAGCCGTTGACGGCGATCTTCACCGTCACACCCTTGCCCCTGAACCAGTTGTCCTGCACGACCGTCCTCTTGGTCGGAAGCCCATTGACCGCATCGACGCGCAATCGGGCGTTGAAGAAAATGTTCTGCCGCACATCGACGTCGGACATGGAGGCCAGGGCGACCACCCGGTTCGGGCCGCCACGGAAGGTGTTCCCGATCAAGGTCAGGTGGTCCGCCGCCGCGAAAACGGCGAGCGGGTAGAAGCGGGGGCGGGGCTGAAGAGGAATCTGGAACTGCGCGCGGGACGCAATGACATTGCCTTCGATGTGCGTGTTGGCCGACCCGAACAACCGCATTGCCGTCGTGTAGTGGCCCAGGCGCTCCGGCGCCTGTCTGTCCATCGCGTTTCTCGCAAGTTGCGTGGCGACTTCGGCTTGCCCGGGTCCGAGCTTGTCGAGATCGACCGCGCCGATCAGGTTGTTCCGGATCGTCGTCCCGCCGTCGAACGTCATGCCAGTCGGGGTGAACACGTCGATGCCGACGCCGGCGGTCGTGGAGGATTCGCGCCAGAAGACGTTGTCTTCAACGACGCGTTGGCCGCCACCGTGGAGAACCAGTTGTTGCAGTTCGCTCGTGAGGCCGCGCAGGACGTTGCGTCGGATGGTGACCCGTCCCCCTGGAGAGACCAGCATCCGGACGTTGTCGAGATGCAGCTGCTGGACGAGGGTGTCGTCCCTGGATCCTGGATCGCCGCCGAGACCGAGGGTGCTGGTATTGGCGCTGAGTTGCCACGGGTCACTGTGGTTGATCAGCCGCGTCCTGCCGACCGTGCTGCCGACCAGGCCGGTGCCGGCCGGCAGGTCCAGTGCCACCCTGATGCCATACGTGCCGGCGGGCAGGAAGAGACGCGCCTGCTCGCGCTTGAGCGTGTCCAGCGCGTTGGACAGTTGCTGCGTGACGTCGCTGCCGGTGCCGACGATGCCGAAGTCGAGGGCGCAGCGGAGCGTGTGCGGCGTGTCGAGCACCGGCATGGGCTCGCCGGCGCACAGGGCGGTCGCCGCCGCCTGCGGGTGGGCGACGACGTTGGGGGGCGAGGCGGCCAGCGTGGCCGGCGCGAGCAGCGCGGCGATCAGGCACGCGCGGCGGCGGGAATGGGGAGGGTGAATCAGCAAGGGGAGTCCTTTCAGGGGGAGTGCGGCGTGCGCCGCCGCCCTGAATTGAAGATCCCTGGCGGTTCTCCCGCCATGACCGCGATCCGCCTCGTCGGGCCGCGCCGATCACTTCCTTGGCACCGGTTTCGACTGGTGAAAGGCACGGCGTTCAGTTCCGGTCCACCGCCCCGCAAACGTTTAGCGTTTACCTTGACGTCGCTTACACTCGCGCCTTCTTAGAATGCTCGGCTGCTTCTCCACCCTTCGCATCGAGACCGCAAATGATGAAGTTCTCCCTGTCGCCCACGCTGTCGTCCAGACAGACCGTCTTCTCGATCGCCGCCGGCCTGGCGCTGGCCGTGGCGAGCGGCGCGGCGGCCGCGCAGACCACCCCGGCGGTGATCTTCGACATGGGCGGCAAGTTCGACAAGTCCTTCAACGAGGCCGCGTACCGCGGCGTCGAGCAGTGGAAGAAGGACACGGGCGGCAAGTACCTCGAGTTCGAGATCAGCAACGAGACCCAGCGCGTGCAGGCGATCCGCCGCATGGCCGAGCGCGGCGCCAGCCCCATCATCTCGGTGGGTTTCGCCCAGGCCTCGGCGCTGAACCAGGTCGCCAAGGACTTCCCCAAGACCAAGTTCGTCATCATCGACGAGAAGGTCAACCAGCCCAACGTGCAGTCGGTGCTGTTCAAGGAGCAGGAAGGCAGCTTCCTCGTCGGCGCGCTGGCCGCGCTGACCAGCAAGACCGGCAAGGTCGGCTTCGTGGGCGGCATGGACATCCCGCTGATCCGCAAGTTCGAATGCGGCTATGAGCAGGGCGCCAAGGCGGCCAATCCGAAGGCCGAGGTCTTCAAGAACATGACCGGCACCACCGCCTCGGCCTGGAACGATCCGACCCGCGGCGGCGAGCTGGCCAAGGCCCAGTTCGCCAAGGGCGTGGACGTGGTCTTCGCCGCGGCCGGCGGCACCGGCGTCGGCGTCTACCAGGCGGCCAAGGACGCCGGCAAGCTGGCCATCGGCGTCGACAGCAACCAGAACCACCTGCAGCCCGGCACCATGCTGAGCTCCATGGTCAAGCGCGTGGACGTGGCCGTCTACAACGTGCTCAAGGAATGGAAGCCCGGCATCAGCGTGCTGGGCCTGAAGGAAGGCGGCGTCGAGTACGCCGTCGACGCGAACAACGCCAAGCTGATCGCCCCCGCGGTCAAGACCAAGCTGGACGCGTACAAGGCCGACATCATCGCCGGCAAGATCAAGGTCGCGGACTACATGGCGGACAACGCCTGCAAGAACTGACCCCTCGCGAGCGAGCGTTCCTGACATGACACAGTCCCCACGCGGCGCCGCCGCGCCCGCGGTCCGTCTGTGCGAGATCTCCAAGCGCTTCGGCGCGGTCCAGGCCAACCGGGCGGTGAGCCTGGCCGTCGAGCGCGGCACGGTGCACGGCCTGGTCGGCGAGAACGGCGCCGGCAAGAGCACGCTGATGGCCATCCTCTACGGCTATTACCACGCCGACGAGGGCCACATCGAGGTCGACGGCCAGCGCGTGACCATCGCCAGTTCGCAGCAGGCCATCGCGCTGGGCATCGGCATGGTGCACCAGCACTTCATGCTGGTGGACACCCTGTCCGCGCTGGACAACGTGATGCTGGGCGCGGAGCCGGCGTTCTTCCTTTCGCGCGCCAAGCGCCAGGTGCGCCAGGAGCTGGAAGCGCTGATGCGCGACACCGGCCTGACGGTGCGCCTGGACGCGACCGTCGCCGACCTGCCGGTCGGCGAGATGCAGCGGCTGGAGATCCTGAAGGCGTTGTACCGCGGCGCGAAGATCCTGATCCTGGACGAGCCGACCGCGGTGCTGACGCCGCAGGAGACCGACCAGCTGTTCGAGGTGCTGCGCCGCCTGCGCGAGCGCGGCACCACGATCCTCCTGATCACGCACAAGCTGCGCGAGGTGATGGCGCTGTGCGACGCCGTGACCGTGATGCGTGCGGGCGCCGTGATCCAGACCTGCGCGATCGGCGAGACCAGTCCCGAGGACCTGGCCGAGCGCATGGTCGGCCGCAAGGTCAACCTGGGCCGCGACGACGCCGCCGCGAAGGCGTCGTCGGACGCGCCGGTGCTGAAGGCCGAAGGCCTGACGGTCGCCGGCGACAGCGGCTCCGGCGTGCACCTGCTGAGCAACGCGACGCTGGCGCTTCGTCCGGGCGAGATCGTCGGCGTGGCCGGCGTTTCCGGCAACGGCCAGAGCGAGCTGCTGGAAGTCCTGGCTGGCATGCGCGCGCCGGACGCCGGTTCGCTGCACGTCGCCGGTCGCGATTTCCGCCCGACCTCGTGGATGGATCCGCGCACGGCGCGTGAGCTCAAGCTCGCGCATGTGCCCGAGGACCGCCACGCGCTCGGCATGGTGCTGGACTTCCCCGCGTGGGAGACGGCCGCGCTCGGGTACCACGAGCAGGACGCCTACCGCGCCGGCCCGATGGGCCTGGGCATGAACCAGCGCCACCTGCGCGCGCAGACCGCGGAGATGATGGAACGCTTCGACGTCCGTCCGCGCAACGCGGAGCTGGGCTCGTCCAAGTTCTCCGGCGGCAACCAGCAGAAGCTGATCCTGGCGCGCGAGATCGGCCAGAGCCCGGCGGTGCTGCTGGTCGGCCAGCCGACCCGCGGCGTCGACATCGGCGCGATCGAATTCATCCACAACCAGCTGCGCCGCCTGCGCGACGCCGGCTGCGCCATCCTGGTCGTGTCCAGCGAGCTCGACGAGATCCTGGCGCTGGCCGATCGCGTCATCGTCATGAACGCCGGCCGCATCACCGGGGAACTCGCGATCGACGAGTGCTCCGAGAAGAACCTGGGCCTGCTGATGTCAGCCTCCCCGAATCACGAGAAGACCGCCGCCGCGGCGACCACCCCATGAGCAGCCAAGCCCTGCAGATGCCGCGCTGGATGGACCTGGTCCTCCTGCCGCTGTGGAACCTGCTGATCGCGCTGGCGGTGGCCGGCGGCGTGGTGCTGCTGATCGGCGCCAGCCCGACGCAGGCGCTGACGGTGCTGCTCGACGGCGCGCTCGGCAGCGCGCGCGGCCTCGGCTACACGCTGTACTACACGACCACCTTCATCTTCACCGGTCTCGCGGTCGCGGTCGCCTTCCACGGCGGTCTCTTCAACATCGGCGGGGAAGGGCAGGCGACGCTGGGCGGCATCGGCGTGGCGCTGCTGTCGCTGTGGCTCGCGCCCAAGCTGCCGGGCTTCGTCATGATCCCGCTGGCGATCGTCGCGGCCGCGCTCTTCGGCATGGTCTGGGCGGCGGTGCCGGGCTACCTGCAGGCCTGGCGCGGCAGCCACGTGGTCATCACGACCATCATGTTCAACTTCCTCGCGGCCGGCCTCAACGGCTACCTGCTCGTGAACTGGCTGCGCCCGAACGGCTCGATGTCGGTCGAGAGCGATGCCTTCGCCGATTCCGCGCGCATCCCGGCGGTCCATGAGCTGCTGGCCAAGCTCGGCATCGAGTGGCCGTCCTCGCCGCTGAACCTGTCGATCCTGCTGGCCGTCGCGGCCTGCGTCTTCGTCTGGTGGTTCCTGTGGAAGAGCCGCGCCGGCTACGTGCTGCGCGCGGTCGGCTCCAATCCGAGCGCCGCCCATTACGCCGGCATCAAGCCGCGCTGGCAGGTGCTGGCCGCGATGGGCCTGTCGGGCGCGCTGGCCGGCCTGGTCGGCGTCAACGAGATCGCCGGCGTGCAGGGCAAGCTGACACTGGACTTCGTCGCCGGCGCCGGCTTCACCGGCATCGCGGTGGCGCTGATGGGCCGCAACCATCCGGTCGGCATCGTGCTGGCCTCGCTGCTGTTCGGCACGCTGTACCAGGGCGGCGTCGAGGTCTCGTTCGAGGTCCCCGGCTTCAGCCGCGAGATGGTGGTGACGGTGCAGGGCCTGATCGTGCTCTTCGCCGGCGCGATGGCGATGGTGAGCGCGCCCATGTTCGCGAAGCTCTACGGCGCGTTCGCACGCAAGCAGCGCGCGGCGCAGGGGAAGTCCCATGGATGAGGTCCTGATCGGCTCCGTGCTGGCGTCGACGCTGCGCGTCACCACGCCGCTGCTGTTCGCCGCGCTCGCCGGCCTGCTGTCGGAGCGCTCCGGCGTCGTCGACATCGGCCTGGAGGGCAAGATGCTGTCCGCGGCGTTCGCGGCGGCGGCGGTGGCCAGCGTGTCGCACTCGACGACGCTGGGCCTGCTGGCCGCGGTCGGCGTGGCCATCGCGATGTCGATGATCCACGGCTTCGCGACGGTGACGCACCGCGGCGACCAGGTCGTCTCGGGCGTCGCGCTGAACATGGTGGCCGCCGGCCTGACGGTGGTGCTGGGCATCGCCTGGTTCGCGCAGGGCGGCCAGACGCCGCCGATCGGCGCCGAGCAGCGCATCACCGGCCTGCTGCCGCAGTGGGCCGAACCCACGCCCGGCAGCTGGGTCGCCTCCGTCATCGGCCACGGCCTGCTGAGCCACAACGCGCTGGTCTACCTGGCCTTCGCGCTGGTCGTCGTCGTGTGGTTCTTCCTGGAGCGCACGCGCCCCGGCCTGCGCCTGCGCGCGGTCGGCGAGAACCCGGCGATGGTCGACGCCGCCGGCGTGTCCGTGCCGCGGCTGCGCTACACCGCGCTGGCGCTCAACGGCATCCTGTGCGGCCTGGGCGGCGCCTACCTGACGCTGGCGCAGAACGCCTCCTTCTCGCCCAACATGACCGCGGGCCGCGGCTTCATCGCGCTGGCCGCGATGATCTTCGGCAAGTGGAAGCCGGTGCCGACGCTGTGCGCCTGCCTGCTGTTCGGTTTCCTGGACGCCGTCGCGATCCGCCTGCAGGGCGTGTCGCTGCCGGGCATCGGCGAGGTGCCGGTGCAGCTCATCCAGGCGCTGCCCTACATCCTGACGGTGGTGCTGCTGGCCGGCTTCATCGGCCAGGCGATCGCGCCCAAGGCGCTGAGCAAGCCCTACGTGAAGGAGCGTTGATCATGGCCACGTCCCAGGACCTGATCGCGGCGATCCCGCTGCCCGCCGACCTCATCGAGCGCCTGCTGAAGGCCGCGCTCGACGCGCGCCAGCATGCGCATGCGCCATATTCGAAATACTTCGTCGGCGCCGCGGTGCTGGACGAGCACGGCCGCATCCACGCCGGCTGCAACATCGAGAACGCCGCCTACCCGCAAGGCTGGTGCGCGGAGACCAATGCGCTCGGCCACATGATCATGGGCGGCGGGCGCGTGGCGCGCGCGGTGATGGTCACCGGCGCGGGCTCGGAAATCATCACCCCCTGCGGCGGCTGCCGCCAGAAGCTGCGCGAATTCGCGCGGCCCGACGACCTCATCGTGATCGCGGGCGACGCCTCCGGCGTGCGCGCGCACTGGACCCTGGAGCAGCTGCTGCCCGCCAGCTTCGGTCCGGATCACCTGAAGCCCTGAACATCCCCATCGACGCGGCCCCCGAGGTCGCGACAGGAGCACCCCATGTCCATCCCCCTGCAAGGCGCCGCGCTCGACGCCGCCATCACCGCCAGCATCGCCACGCTGAAGTCGACCTTCGGCGAACAAGGTCCTGAAGTCGCCGTCGTTCTGGGCTCCGGCTGGTCCGGCGCCGTCGACCAGCTGCAGGACGTGCAGCACCTGCCGTACGCGCAGCTGCCCGCCTTCCCGCAACCGAAGGTCGAAGGCCACGTGGCCGAGATCGCCGTGGGCCGCGTCGGCCAGCAACGCGTGGCGATGCTGCGCGGCCGCGCCCACACCTACGAGAGCGGCGACTGCACCGGCATGGCCGGCGCGATCCGCAGCCTGAAGGCCTGGGGCGTGAAGGTGCTGGTGCTGACGAATGCGTCGGGCAGCCTGCGCTCGCACCAGCCGCCGGGCAGCCTGATGCTGATCTCGGACCACATCAACGCGCCGCAGCGCTCGCCGCTGACGGGGCTGCCGGGCAGCGACCGCTTCTGCGACATGAGCGTCGCCTACGACGCCGAGCTGCGCCAGCAGGGCTTCAAGGTCGCCCGCGAGCACAACATGGTGCTGACCGAGGGCGTGTACGTGTGGGCCGTCGGTCCGCACTTCGAGACGCCGGCGGAGATCCGCATGTTCGCCGCCTGGGGCGCGGACGCGGTCGGCATGAGCACCGTGCCGGAGACCATCCTGGCGCGTCACGCGGGCCTGCGCGTCGCCGGCCTGGCGCTGATCACGAACATGGCCGCGGGCATGTCGGACGAAGCCCTGACGCACGCACTGACGCTGCAGCAGGCCAAGGTCTCGGGCGACCGCGCGGCGGCCTACCTGGGCCAGTACTTGGCCTCGCTGGCGACGCTGGAATCGCTGAAGGCCTGACACGCGGCGGTGCAAGATCGGGGCGACGCACCCCGGTCGTCCGACCGGCGGGCCGGCCGTCCATGAATGAGCAGTAGGGAGTAGTCGATGAAGTCGGAGATGAGTCTCGAACAAGCGGCGCGCCTGGCGCTGCAATGCCTGGACCTGACGAGCCTGAACGACGGCGACAACGCCGCCGACATCGAGGCCTTGTGCCAGCGCGCGGTCGGTGCGCCGGAGCGCGGCCATGTCGCCGCCGTGTGCGTGTGGCCCAGGTTCGTCGCGCAGGCGCGTGCCGCGCTGCCCCAGGACATCCGCGTCGCCGCGGTCGCCAATTTCCCCGACGGCAGCCTGGACCTGCCGCGCGTGCTGGCCGAGATCGACGCGATCGCGCAGGCCGGCGCGCAGGAGGTGGACGTCGTGCTGCCGTACCGTGCGCTGATGGCGGGGAAGTCCACCGAGGTCGGTGAATTCCTGTCCGAAGTCCGGCATGCGACGCGGCCGCTGACGCTCAAGGTCATCATCGAGTCGGGCGAACTCGGCTCGACCGCGCGCATCGCCGAGGCCACGCGCCAGGCGCTGATGGCCGGGGCGGACTTCGTCAAGACCAGCACCGGCAAGACCCCGGTGTCGGCGACGCCGGCGGCGGCCGCGACCATGCTGCGCGAGATCGCCGGCAGCGGTCTGGGCAATGCGGGCTTCAAGGCCTCGGGCGGCATCCGTTCGGTGGTCGATGCCCGCGCCTATCTGCAGCTGGCGGCCGACGCGCTCGGCGCCGCCGCGCTGACGCCGCAGCGCCTGCGCTTCGGCGCGAGCGGCCTGCTGGGCGACATCGAGGCGGTGCTGGCCGGACAGGACAGCGCGGCCGTCAGCGCCGCGTACTGAAGCCTGGAACAAGCGCTCAGGCAGCGCAAGCCGCGACGACCCGCCCCGATGGACGAGGGGCGGGCGCAGGACGACAACACATCGAAGGGACGCGGCGATCATGCTGGCGCAGGAAATCATTCGGACCAAGCGCGAGGGGCGCGCCTTGGACGACACCCAGATCCAGCACTTCGTGCGCGGACTGGTGGACGGCAGCTGGAGCGAGGGCCAGGTGGCCGCGCTCGGCATGGCGGTGTTCCTGCGGGGCATGGGTCGCGACGAGGCCGTCGCGCTGACGCGCGCGATGAGGACCAGCGGCCGCGTGCTGAGCTGGCCGGACATGCCAGGCCCGGTGCTCGACAAGCACTCGAGCGGCGGCGTCGGCGACAAGCTGAGCCTGATGATCGCGCCGATGGTGGCGGCCTGCGGCGGCTACGTGCCGATGATCGCGGGACGCGGCCTCGGGCACACCGGCGGGACGGTCGACAAGCTCGAGGCCATCCCGGGCTACACGACGACGCCGGCGCCGGCCGACTTCGACCGCATCGTGCGCACGCTGGGCTGCGCCATCATCGGCCAGACCAGCGATCTGGCGCCGGCGGACAAGCGCTTCTACGCGGTGCGCGACATCACGGCCACGGTGGAGAGCGTGCCGCTGATCACCGCGAGCATCCTCTCCAAGAAGCTCGCGGCCGGGCTGCAGGGCCTGGCGATGGACATCAAGTGCGGCAACGGCGCGTTCGCGGCCACACCGGAATTCGGACGCGAACTCGCGCAGAGCATCGTCGACGTGGCCGGCGGCGCGGGCCTGCGCACGCGGGCGCTGATCACCGACATGAACCAGGTGCTGGGCCAGGAAGTCGGCAACGCGCTGGAAGTGCGCGGCGCCATCGACTATCTGACCGGACGCCGGCCGCGCGACGCCCGCACGCATGAGCTCACGCTCGCGCTGTGCGCCGAGATGCTGGTGCTGGGCAGGCTCGCGCCCGACACGGCGTCCGCACGCGTGAAGCTGCAGGCGGCGCTGGACAGCGGCGCGGCGGCGGAACGCTTCGCGACGATGGTCGCGGCGCTCGGCGGGCCGGCGGATCTGCTCGAGAAGCCCGACGCCCACCTCGCATCGGCGCCGGTCGTGCGTCCGATCCCGGCGCCGCGCGCGGGTCGACTCATCGGCATGAACACCCGCGACCTCGGCCTCGTCATCGTCGAACTCGGCGGCGGCCGCCGCCTGCCCGGCGACGCGCTCGACATGCGCGTCGGCCTGGACCGCTTCGCACAGCTCGGCGACGTCGTCGCAGCGGGGGATCCGATCGCCTTCGTCCACGCCGCCGATGACGCTTCGGCCAAGCGCGCCATCGCGCAGGTGCTCGCCGCCATCACCATCGGCGACGCGCCCGCGTGGACGCCGGCGCCGCTCGTCATGGCGGAACTCGGCTGAGACCGAGCAGGTCTGCGGGACCCGGTGCCGGCCTCCCTCATACGCTGCACATGTTCCGCAAATCGGTCGGCCGGCACCGGGTCCCTCCGACCGCACGAGCGAGGCGATCGGGCCTTGGGGGTCGGTAGAATTCCGGGCCTCGATCCCTGGTTCACGACATGCCCGATTCCATCGATTCCATCGACCCCAACGACGATTCCATCGACAGCGACAGCAATAACGCGAGCGAATCGCCAGCGGGCGAAGGCGTCAACCATCCGAAAGCCCGCATCCGCAGCTTCGTCGTGCGCGCCGGCCGCATGGGCACCGGACAGATCAAGGCCCTCGCGGAACTCGGCCCGAAATTCGTGCTGCCGTTCAAGCCGGAAGCCATGGACTACGCAGCGACCTTCGGACGCCAGGCGCCCGTGGTCTTCGAGATCGGCTTCGGCATGGGGGGGCCGACCGCCCAGATCGCCCAGACCCTGCCCGGCATCGACTTCATCGGCTGCGAGGTCCACGAACCCGGCGTCGGCGCGCTGCTCAAGCTGATCGGCGAGCAGGACATCCCCAACATCCGCATCCTCCAGCACGACGCCGTCGAAGTCCTGGACAGCATGATCCCCAAGGGCTCGCTGGCCGGCGTGCACATCTACTTCCCGGATCCCTGGCACAAGAAGCGCCACAACAAGCGCCGGCTGGTGCAGCCGCCGTTCGTGGCCAAGCTGGTGCAACACCTGGCGCCCGGGGGCTATCTGCACCTGGCCACCGACTGGGAGCGCTATGCCCAGCAGATGCTGGAGGTGCTGGCGGCCGATCCGGACCTGGCGAACACGTCCACGCGCGCGGACGGTTACGCCGACAAGCCGGACTACCGGCCGCTCACCAAGTTCGAGCACCGCGGCCTGAAGCTGGGCCACGGCGTCTGGGACCTGGTGTTCAAGCGCAAGGCCTGACCCGGGCGACGCCTGCGTCCCTGCGTCCGAACGGCCGACGGCGCGAGCACTCGCGCGTGACGAAGGTCAGGCGCCGCAGGCCTGCCGGGGCATTCAGGGCACGCCAGAAGGGTCGCGCTGGTAGAGTTCTCCCCCATGTCCGAATCCAACTCCCTTGCCGGCCGGCACATCCTCCTGGGCCTGTCCGGCGGCATCGCCTGCTACAAGATCGCCGAGCTGACGCGGCTGTTCGTGAAGGCCGGCGCCACGGTGCAGGTCATCATGACGGAGGCCGCCGAATCCTTCATCACGCCGGTGACCATGCAGGCGCTGTCCAACCGGCCGGTCTTCACCAGCCAGTGGGATGCGCGCCCCGACAACAACATGGCGCACATCAACCTGACGCGCGAGGCCGACGTGATGGTGATCGCGCCCGCCAGCGCGGATTTCATCGCCAAGCTGGCGCAGGGCCGCGCGGACGACCTGCTGTCCCTGACCGCGCTGGCCCGTCGGTCGCACGAGTGCGCGCTGCTGCTGGCCCCGGCGATGAACCGCGAGATGTGGGCGCATCCGGCCACGCAACGCAACCTGGCGCAGGTGCGGGCGGACGGCGCGCAGGTGCTGGGCGTCGGTTCCGGCGAGCAGGCCTGCGGCGAGGTCGGCGACGGCCGCATGCTGGAGCCGATGCAACTGCTGGAGCACGTCGTCTCGCACTTCCAGCCCAAGGTGCTGGCCGGCCGCAAGCTGCTGATCACGGCCGGGCCGACCTACGAGGCCATCGACCCGGTGCGCGGCATCACCAACCGTTCGAGCGGCAAGATGGGATTCGCCGTCGCCCGAGCGGCGGCGGAGGCGGGCGCCGAGGTGACGCTGGTCGCCGGCCCGGTCCATCTGCCGACGCCGCTGGGCGTGACCCGCATCGACGTGCAGAGCGCCCGCGAGATGCTGGACGCGGTGCTGCCGCGCGCGGCGACGCACCAGGTGTTCGTCGCGACGGCGGCGGTGGCGGACTGGCGGCCGGCGCAGACGGCCGAACACAAGATCAAGAAGAACGCCAAGGCCGGCGAAGCCGTGGCGCCCGCGCTCGAACTGGCCGAGAACCCCGACATCCTGGCGACCGTGGCCGCGTTGCCGCACCCGCCGCTGTGCGTGGGTTTCGCGGCGGAGAGCCAGGACCTGATCAAGCATGCGCGCGAGAAGCGCCAGCGCAAGAACGTGCCGCTGATCGTGGCCAACATCGGTCCGGCGGCCTTCGGTCAGGAAGACAACGCGCTGACCTTGGTCGACGCCCGCGGCGAACGCGAGCTCTCGCGCGCCGACAAGCTGACGCTGGCGCGCGAGCTGGTGCGCGAGATCGCGCAGCGGCTCACCACCTACGGCGCCTGAGGCGGGGACGGCCTCCGGTCCTCCCGCTTCAGACGCCTCGATTCCCTTTTCGACTGACTCCATGACCACCATCGATCTGAAGGTGCTCGACCGCCGCATGGCCGAGCATCTCCCTGCTTACGCGACGACCGGCAGCGCCGGCCTGGACCTGCGCGCCTGCCTGGACGCCGCGATCACGCTGGCGCCGGGCGACACCGTGCTGGTGCCCACCGGCCTGGCGATCCACATCGGTGACGCCGGCCTGGCCGCGATGATCCTGCCCCGCTCTGGCCTGGGCCACAAGCACGGCGTGGTGCTGGGCAACCTGGTCGGCCTCATCGATTCGGACTACCAGGGCCAGTTGATGGTCAGCGTGTGGAACCGCGGCAAGGACGTATTCACGATCCAGCCGATGGACCGCATCGCGCAGATGGTGATCGTGCCGGTGGTGCAGCCGGCCTTCCGCGTCGTCGACGACTTCGACGCGTCCTCGCGAGGCGAGGGCGGATTCGGATCGACCGGCAAGGCCTGACCCCAGGCGCCGAACAGCTCGCTGGCCGACGCGGTAGGACCTGTCAATCGCAGGCTGGCGTCAGCGAGTGAGGGTGGGGCCGGAATGGGGCTTGGGGTTCCCGGAGGGAGGCCCCATGCCCCGTGGAGAGCCCGCGCTTGCCCGACCGAAGTGACCTTCGGTCAGTCCCCGTGCCCGTGTCCTTCTTCAACGCCCGCCGCCGCGGCATCCACCGGGGCGCTCGCATTCACCCCGTCGAAGAAGAACGGCTTGCGCGGCTTCTTCGCCGGCCAGACCTCGTTCATCGATGGGATGTCGAAGACGCGACCGCCTTGCATGACCTGGCTGATGCGGTCGCTCTGGCGGATGTCCTTCAGCACGTCGCCGTCGACGATCACCAGGTCTGCGAGCTTGCCTGGCTCCAGTGAGCCGATGTCCTTGTCCAGGCCGAGGTAGCGCGCCGGGTTGAGCGTGGCGGTGCGGATGGCCTCCAGCGAGGTCATCCCGCCCATCCCCATCATCCACAGCTCCCAGTGCGCGCCCAGGCCTTCTCGCTGGCCGTGTGCACCGATGTTCACCGGCACGCCGGCGCGTTGCAGCTCGGTCGCGGTCTTCGCGACCTGGATGACGTTGAAGTCCTCTTCCGGCGCCGTTTCGCGGCGCACGCTGCGCGGCTCCAGCACGGCCTTGGGCACGAACTTGCTGAGGATCGGATGGCGCCACACGTCCGTGCGCGCGTACCAGTAGTGCTCGCCGTCCAGCCCGCCATAGGCCACGTTCAGCGTCGGCGTGTAGCCGACCTGCGTCTGCGGCCACAGCTGCTTCACGTCGTCGTAGACCTTGGCCACCGGCAGCGCGTGCTCCACGCCGGTGTGGCCGTCGACCACCATCGACATGTTGAGCTGGAACAGCGAGCCGCCTTCCGGCACGACCATCATGCCGGTCTCGCGCGCCGCTTCGAGCACCTGCTGGCGCTGGTCGCGGCGCGGCTGGTTGTAGCTCTTCACGCTGATCGCGCCGGCCGACTTCAACCGCTTCAGATGCGTCTGCGCGTCCTCGAGGCTGTTGATGACCGCGGAGAAATCGGCCTTCGCGCCGTACAGCACCGTGCCGGTCGAGAAGATGCGCGGGCCGACCACGCGGCCGGTGCGCTGCATCTCCGACTGCGTGTAGATGTCGCTGGTGCGGTTGGACGGGTCGTGCAGCGTCGTCAGGCCGAAGGCCAGCGAGGCGTAGTTGATCCAGCTCTGCTGCGGGACGATCTCGCTCTCGGCCATCGTGCCGTGCCAGTGGGCGTCGATCAGGCCCGGGATCACCGTCTTGCCGGCCGCCTGGATCGTCTCCGTGCCCGCCGGGATCGTCACCGACGCGCGCGGCCCGATCGCCGCGATGCGGTCGCCGTCGACCAGGATCGCGCCGTCCTCGATCACTTCGTCGGGCTTGCTCGCGCTCATCGTCACGATGCGCGCGCCGACGATCGCGATGCGGCCCTTGGGCTTGTCGGCGGTCAGCGTCAGCTTGATCGGCGCGCCGCGCTCCGCCGGCTTGAAGCCCGGCTGCAGGGCCTGCGCCAGCGGCACGGTGAACAGTTCGTTGCCCAGCGCGTAGTGCAGCGCATACGGCTGCGACTTGCCGTCGCCCGACCACTGCAGGTCGTCGCCCGCGTTGACGTCGAGCTTCTTGACCGGCATCGCTTCGGCCTTCGGGCCGACCGTCTGCAGCTTGCCCGCGGGCGCGAGCGGTGTGACGTAGGTATGGAAGCGTTCGGTGAAGCCCAGCCACTGGCCGTCCGGCGACACGGTGAAGCGGGTCGCGAATTCGCTCTTGGCGACGGCGAACTCGCTGCGCTCGACGAGGTTCAAGCGGATGAGCTGGTGATTCGAATCGACCTCGCCGGTCGTCTGCTTGCGCGTGACGAAGAGCGTGTCGTTGTCGGCGCCGAACTGGGGCGCTTCGCCGTCCTTGGTCACACGGCGCGGCTGGCCCTTGCCGTCGGCGGCGGCGACGTAGACGCCGGGCTCCAGGCTGTTCCACGGCGAGGTCAGGAAGCCGCCTCTGGCCTTCTGGTACGCGACGGTCCTGCCGTCCGGCGAGAACGCCGGCGACAGGTACTTGCCCGGTTCCGGCGTGACGACGGTGTCGCGGCCGCCGGCCAGGTCGAGCACGCGCACGCGGCCCTGGTCGGCGTCGGACCAGCTCAGGTAGACGATCTGCTTCCCGTCGCGCGAGAACGCCGGGAAGTACTCGAAGCGCTCCGTCTGCGAGGTCAGGCGGCGGGCCTCGCCGACCGGCTGGCCGTCGCGCAGCTCGCTCGTATAGAGGTAGCCGGCGGAGGAGAACACGACTCGCCTGCCGTCTGGCGAAACCTTGACCCAGCGCAGCATCTTCGAGTCGAAGCTGGCGGGCGCGACCTCATGCGCGAAGCGCAGCGCGGGCGTGATCTGACGCTCGTCCTTCACATGGAAGGGGATCTCGACGGCGCTGGATTTGAAGGGATCGATGCGCCACAACTTGCCCTGCGCCCACGCGACGACCTGCTTGGAATCGGGCATCCAGGCAATGCAGGGATACACGCCGTGCACGGACCACGACTCCTGCAGGTCGCGTTCCATGCCGGTCCAGGCGGGGATTTCGCGGCCGGTCTTCAGGTCCTTGAGGAAGAGCGTGGTGCGGCTGCCCGTGGCGTCGCGCAGGCGGCGGATGAAGGCGAGGTACTTGCCGTCGGGGGAGGGCGTCGGGCGGATCGCGCCACCGGGGCCGGTGACGAAGGCTTCGCTGGTGCCGTCGGTCAGGTCCTGACGGTAGATGCGGAAGATCTCGCCGGTGCTGTCCTTGTTGTATTCGAACTGGCGGCCCGGCGTGCTGTCCTGCGAGTAGTAGAGGAACTTCCCGTCGGGCGAGAGCGCGGGTTCGCCGAGGTCCTTCTGCCAGTTCGGCTTCTCGTTGAGCTGCTGGCCCTTGCCGCCGTCGACGTGATAGAGCCAGATCTCGCCGCTGCCCAGCGAGCGGGTGCCGGTGAAGTGCTTGCGGGCGGCGATGTACTTGCCGCCGGGATGCCAGACGGGATTGTTGAGCAGGCGGAAGTCTTCGGTGGTGATCGCGCGGGCGTTGGAGCCGTCGGCGTTCATGACCCAGATGTTGTCGCCGCCGCCGGCGTCGGAGACGAAGGCGATCTGCTTGCCGTCGGGCGAGAAGCGGGGCTGCATCTCCCAGGCGATCGAATGCGTGAGCGCCTTGGCTTCGCCGCCGCCTACGGGCATCACGTAGAGGTCGCCGAGCAGGTCGAAGACGATCTGCTTGCCGTCGGGGCTGACGTCGACCGACATCCAGGTGCCGGTGCGCACGTCGATGTTGGCGATCTTCTTGTCGCCGGGGGGCTGGTTGACGTTCCACTTCGCGGCGGGGGCCGAGGCGGCCGTGGCGGGCGAGGGGGCCGCAGCAGGCGCGACGGGGGCGTCGGCGGCGAAGGCGGCGGCCTGCAGCGCGAGCCCGAAAGCGAGCACGCCCGCGCGGGCGGGCGTGACGGAGAAAGCGGTCGGGACGGCGGTCGGCGAGGACTGCTTCGTGAGCATCTTGTTCG
>CBIHMU010000037.1:0-52606 GCA_966211105.1 uncultured Burkholderiales bacterium | reverse complement strand
TGGTCAGCGAGCCGCCTTCCTCGATGTTGCGCGCGGCGCCGAAGAAGCGCTTGGGGCGCTGCAGCGCGTTGGCGTCCACGCCGCCGGTCAGCACCTTGCCGGAGCTGGGCAGCACGTTGTTGTAGGCGCGGGCCAGGCGGGTGATCGAGTCCAGCAGGATGATCACGTCCTTGCGCAGTTCCACCAGGCGCTTGGCGCGCTCGATGACCATTTCCGCGACCTGCACGTGACGCGCGGCCGGTTCGTCGAAGGTGGAGCTGATGACCTCGCCGCGCACGGTGCGTTGCATCTCGGTCACTTCCTCGGGGCGTTCGTCCACCAGCAGCACCATCAGGTGGGCGTCGGGATAGTTGGCCGCGATCGAGTGCGCCAGATGCTGCATCATCATCGTCTTGCCCGACTTGGGCGGGGCGACGAGCAGTGCGCGCTGGCCTTTGCCCAGCGGGGCGATCAGGTCGATGATCCGGCTGGTGATGTTGTCGTCGCCGCGGATGTCGCGTTCAAGCTTGAACTGCTCCTTCGGGAAGAGCGGCGTCAAGTTCTCGAACATGATCTTGTGCTTGGACTCCTCCGGCGTCAGGCCGTTGACGCGGTCCACCTTGACCAGCGCGAAGTAGCGCTCGCCATCCTTGGGCACGCGCACTTCGCCTTCGACCATGTCGCCGGTGTGCAGGTTGAAGCGGCGGATCTGGCTGGGCGAGAGGTAGATGTCGTCCGTTGAGGCCATGTAGCTGGCCTCGGGGGAGCGCAGGAAGCCGAAGCCGTCGGGCAGGACTTCCAGCACGCCGTCGCCGAACACCTGCTCGCCGGCCTTGGCGCGCTTTTTCATGATCGCGAACATCAGCTCCTGCTTGCGCAGACGGGCGACGTTGTCGATCTCCAGCTCTTCGCCCATCTGGATCAGGGCGGAGACGTGAAGCGCCTTCAGTTCAGAAAGATGCATGGGGGGGTTGACCCGGTCTGTCGTCCAGAGCCTGCCAAGGCCAGAGACACAAACAACGGCGAGCCCAAGGGACGCGCATCCGCGTTGCTGCGGACTTGAGGAAAGCGTGGAGACTTGGGCGCCGAGTCCACGCGCTCACCCGGAAGATCGACGACGCCTGAATGACGTCCTTGAGCCCGGGAGGGCGTGGTGGCAAGTGGTTCGCCAGGGTCGCTTGGACCCCGGCGAATGGAATCATTATAGGTTGGCGTCCAGGAAGGACGTCAACTGGGCCTTGGACAACGCGCCGACCTTGGTCGCGGCGAGCTGGCCGTCCTTGAACAGCATCAGGGTCGGGATGCCGCGGATGCCGAACTTGGCCGGCACTTCGCGGTTGTCGTCGACGTTCAGCTTGGCGATCTGCAGGCGGTCGCCGTAGTCCTTGGCGACTTCGTCCAGGATGGGGGCGATCATCTTGCAAGGGCCGCACCACTCGGCCCAGTAGTCGACCAGCACGGGTTTGTCGGACTGGATGACGTCGCTGTCGAACGAGGCGTCGGAGATGTGTTTGATCTGTTCGCTGCTCATGGAGATGGTCCTTGCGTGATGTCCCTGCCGGGCGGATGCCACGGACGGGCGGCCAGCCGGGCGACAATGTGTGCCGCCTCGGGGGCCACAGGGTTGCAGGGTGCGACGATTCTCACACAAGCCCGGAAACCTCGGCCCGAGTAGGCGCTCCCTGGACATGACGGCACGCCGTCCGCATCTCAAGGGGCGGAGGCCTTGGATTTCGCTATCGTCGCGATGCGCGGAATCTTCGGGCCCGCCAGCGCGGGCGCCCTCATTGCCACTGGAGCTGCCCCTGGAACCGCCGCTGGAACGGCGGCTGCAACGGCCGCCGCCTCTGTCTTCCCCCTCACTGCCACCGCCTGCACCACCGCCTTGCCGATCACGCCGCCGCCCTTGATGACGCCCCCGCCGCCGGTCGACGCTGCGCGGTCGCCGGTCGACTTTCCGTTGCTGCCGGCCCACACCAGTGCCGCCATCTGGGACGGCGTCGCGCGTCGCGCGGCCGGATGGCTGGAGGTTCACGGACTCGCGGCACGCGACGCGGTGCTGCTGCTGCCTTTCGCGCAACACCTGGCACCGGCGCGGCGCGCCTGGATGAAGCTCTCGCGCTGGCAACCGCGCATCGAGACGACGCACAGCCTGGCGTCGGCGCTGGGACCCAGCGCGCTGCCGCAGGCGGAGCAACTGACCGGCGACGCGGCGATCGACGCGCTGGCCGCGCGCGCGCTGATGCGCGGCCAGAGTTGGGCGGAGGCCCTGCGCAAGGAAGACCCGCGCGCCCATGACGCCGCGGTGCAGCGGCTTGTCGAGGCCGCGCATGCGCTGGCGCGCGCCGCCGCGCTGCGCGATCCGGCGCATCGCGACGCCTTCTGGGCGCAGGGCCGGCAGGCGCTGGCGCTGCAGAGCGGCGTAGGCCACCTGGAGCGCGCGCTGCTGGCGGTGGCGCTCGAATGGGCGGCGGCCGACCCGCGCGCGCCGGCCACCGATGCGCTCTTCGCCTTGCGCCCGAGCGCCTGGCTGCACCTGCAATGTGGCGGACCGGATCCGCTCGCCGACGCCTTGCTGGCGAGCGCGGAGGCCGCCGGCGTGCCGTGCCTGCGCCTGAATGCCGACCTGCCGCTGGATGCCGCGTTCGACGGCGGCGCACCGGTCGGGCGCATCGAGCAGGCCGTGTGCGACGACTTCGAGGACCTGGCGCAATGCAGCGCCGCCTCGGTGCTGGACCACCTGCAGGCGGGCCGCGCGCCGGTCGCGCTGATCGCCCAGGACCGTGTGCTGCTGCGGCGGGTGCGGGCGCTGCTGGAGCGCCAGGGTCTGGGCATCCAGGACGAGACCGGCTGGACCCTGGCCACGACCGCGCCGGCCGCGCAACTGATGGCGATGCTGCGCGCCGCGCGCCACGATGCCACGGTCGACGATTGGCTCGCCTGGCTGAAGACGCCGCTGGCCGCGTCGCTGCGGGAACGCGGCGGCAGCGGCGCGCTGGGCGCGCTCGAGGCGCATTGCCGCAAGCGCGGCTGGT
Source organism: uncultured Burkholderiales bacterium (assembly GCA_966211105.1). GTDB lineage: Bacteria > Pseudomonadota > Gammaproteobacteria > Burkholderiales > Burkholderiaceae_C > Roseateles. Next base: position 49,592 of record CBIHMU010000037.1, on the reverse strand, counting down.
CCTCGCCGCAGGCGGTGCGCGCCGATCGCCTGCCGCCGGGCGGCGAACGGCTCTGGGAGGGGGCGCGCGAGGCGCTGACGCCGCTGCAGCCGCGTGGCGCCCAGGCGCTGGACGCGTGGATCGCCGCGCTCGGCCAGACGCTGCAGCAGCTCGGCGCGGACGAGCAGCTCAAGCGCCAGCCCGCGGGCGGCCCGCAGGTGCTGGAGGCGCTGTGGCTCAGCAAGACGCCGTGGCCGGGGTCCGGCCACGAAGCGGTCCTGCGGGGCGCGCAGCTGACGGCGTCCGAATTCGTCGACTGGGTGTCGCAGACCCTCGAGGCTGGCGAATACAAGCCACCGCTGGAAGGCGGCCTGCAGATCATGATCACACCGCTGGCGCGGACGATGCTGCGTCCGTTCGGCGCGATCGTGCTGCCGGGCGCGGATGCCGCGACGCTGGGGCCGGTGCCGCCGGGGCCGGTGCTGATCGGCGACACGTTCGCGCGCGAGCTCGGCCTGCCGACCATCGAGGCCAAGCGCCAGGCCCTGGCCTGGCAGTTCGCGCAGCTGCTGCGCGCGCCGGCGGTGACGCTGCTGCGCCGCGGGCATCTCGGCAGCGAGCCGCTCGCGCCGAGTCCGCTGCTGGACCGGCTCGATCTCGCGCTGCAGGCGGTTGGCCAGGTGCTGCCGCACTGGCACGATCCGCGCCTCGACGCGACCGTGCCGACGGCGCACGCCGGTCGTGCCGCCGCGCAGGCCGAAGGGCGGCTCCCTTCGGCGCTCAGCGCGAGCGCCGTCGAGTCGCTGCGCCAGTGCCCGTACCAGTTCTTCGGCCGGGTGCTGCTGGGATTGCGCGAGGCCGGCGAGCTCGATGTGCAGGCCGACAAGCGCGACTACGGCACCTGGCTGCATGCGGTGCTGCACCAGTTCCACACCGGACGTGGGGCGGACGCGGATCCGCATCTGGACGACGAAGCGCGCCTGCAGCGCGCCGCGCAGGACCAGATGCGCGAGCTCGGCCTGGCGCCTGCCGAGTTCCTGCCGTACTCCGCGAGCTTCGCGCGCTTCGTGCCGGCCTACCTCGGCTGGCTCGCGCAGCGCGAGGCCGAGGGCCAGCGCTTCGAGCGCGGCGAGGTCGATCGCCGCGTGCATCCCTGGGCGCAGATCGAGCCCGCGCTCGCGGAACTCGCGCTGCTCGGCCGCATCGACCGGATCGACGACGCCCCCGATGGACAACTGCTCATCGACTACAAGACCGGCAGCCTCAAAGGCCTGAAGGACAAGGTCGCGAGTCCGCTCGAGGACACCCAACTCGCCGTCTACGCCGTGCTCATGGGTTCCGAACTCCCTCTCCCGCTCGCGGGAGAGGGCAGGGGTGAGGGCCAGCGACCTGCGCAGTCCGCCAGCCCGCTGCGTGCGCAATACCTGGCCCTGGACGATGCCAAGGGCATCGCGGAGATCGAGCATGAACACGTGCAGGAAACGGCGGCCGTGATGCTGGACGGCTTGCGCCGGGACCTGCTGGCGATCCACGCCGGCGATCCGCTGCCGGCCTTGGGCGAGGGCGTCGCCTGCGCCTACTGCGAGATGCGCGGCCTGTGCCGCCGCGACGACTGGGAAGGGGCCGCGCCGTGACCGCGCCGATGAATGTGTCGATGAATGCGCCGATGAATGTGCCGACGAACGCGCTCACGACGAGCGTCGCCGCCTACACGCTCGACGGCGCGCCGGTCGCGCGCGAGCGTTTCTACGAGCTGGCTTGCGATCCGGCGCGCAGCGTCGTCGTCGAGGCCTGCGCCGGCGCGGGCAAGACCTGGATGCTGGTCTCGCGCATCCTGCGCGCGCTGCTGGACGGCGCGCGGCCGCAGGACATCGTCGCGATCACCTTCACCCGCAAGGCCGCCGGCGAGATGCGCGCGCGCCTGAACGAGTGGCTGCACGAATTCGCGCACTGCGACGAAGCGGGCCGCGTGCTCGCGCTGCGTCAGCGCGGGCTGTCGCAGGCGCAGGCCGCTGAACTCGCGCCGCGCCTGGCGACCCTGCAGCAGCGGTTGCTGCAGGACGCGCGGCCGGTGGAGATCCGCACCTTCCACGCCTGGTTCTCGCAGCTGCTGCGCGCCGCGCCGCTGGAGCTGCTGCGCGCGCAGGGCCTGTCGCCGGAGCTCCAGCTGCTGGAGGACGACAGCGACCTGATGCCCGAGCTGTGGCAGCGTTTCCACGCCGCGGTGCTCGAGGACGAGACGCTGCTGGCGATCTATCGCGACCTGAGCCTCATCCACGGCCGCAACAAGCTGCAGGACTGGCTGACCTCGGCCTTCGACAAGCGCGTGGAACTGCGCCTCGCCCATGCGCACGGACGGCTGATGGACAGCATGCCGACGGCGGCCGAGGTGGTGCCCGAACTCGCCGCATTCGCCCATCCGCTCGACGCCTTCGCGACCCTGCGCGGCGACTTGCAGTCACTCGCGATCGAACTCGGGCAGTCGACCAAGGTCACGCCGAAGAAGTGCGCGACCGCGATCGAACAGGCGCTGCAGCTGGAAGACGACGCGGCGCTCGCCGGCGTGCGCCAGGCGCTCTTCACGGCGGACGGGTCGCCGCGCAAGCACCTGGGCGATTCACCCGCGTTGTCGGCGGTGCTGGACCGACTGCAGCGGCTGCTGCTCGCGATCGACCAGGACCGGGCGCGCCTGTGGCACCAGCAGATGTGCGCGCTGGCGCTGACGCTGCTCGACGCGTTCGACCGGCTCAAGCGCGAGCGCGGCATCGTCGACATGAACGACCTGGAACGCGGTGCGCTCGCCCTGCTCGGCGACGCGGACCTGTCGGGCTGGGTGCAGGAACGGCTGGACAGCCAGGTCCGTCACCTGCTGATCGACGAGTTCCAGGACACCAGCCCGCTGCAATGGCACGCGTTGCATGCCTGGCTGTCGGGGTACGTCGGCGCGGGCGGCGGCGCCAGTGGTCAACGGCCGCCGTCGGTGTTCATCGTCGGCGACCCGAAGCAGAGCATCTACCGCTTCCGGCGCGCCGAGCCCCGCGTCTTCGCGGCGGCGCGCGATTTCGTGCGTGAAGGCCTGGACGGCGTGCTGCTGGCCTGCGATCACACGCGGCGCAACTCGGCGCCGGTGCTGGCGGCGGTGAACGCCGTCTTCGAATCGGCGAGCCTGGCGCAGCAGTACAGCGGCTTCCGTCCGCACACGACGGAGTCCAGCGGCGGCGATCCGCTGGACGGCGTGTTCTACATCGATGGCGACCAGGGAGCCGACGAGGACGCGATCGGGCCGGAGCGGGAAGCGGGCACCTGGCGCCCGAGCCTGACCGAACCGCGACGCGAGCCGGAGCTGCATCGCCGCGAGGCCGAAGCCGAGCGGATCGCCGCCTGCATCGGCGACCTGCTGGCGGAGGGCGGAACGCAGCCCGGCGAGATCTTCGTGCTGGCGCGCAAGCGCGAGGGGCTGCGTGTGCTCGCGCAGGTGCTCAAGGGCCAGGGCATCGCGCACGCGGCGCCGGAGGACATGGCCTTGCTGGACGCCCCGGACGTGCGCGACCTGCTGGCGCTGCTGGACGCCTTGGCGTCGAGCGGCCACCAGCTGTCGCTGGCGCATGCGCTGCGCAGCCCGCTGTTCGGCGCGAGCGAGGCGGATCTGCTGTGGCTCGCCGCTGAATCGAACTCGGTGCGGTGGCTGGTCCAAGAGGCCCCCGCGGACAGAGAACCAACGCAGACAGCGCGTGCGGCAGGACCGGAATGGGGCTTGGGGGTCCAGGAGGGATCCCCCATGCCCCGTGCAGGGCCCGCTGAGACGGTGCAGGCGGGCGATCCCCCGCCTGAGGCCGAGCCGCCCGAAGCGCCCCGACCCGAAACAGCGACCACCCCGACGACCCGCTCCTGGTGGGAAACGCTCCAGCAAGCCGACCCCGAGGGTTTGAGCGAGCCGCTGCGCCGCGCGCAAGGTCTGCTGTCGCGCTGGGCCTCGATGGCGGTGCTGCGCAGCCCGCACGACCTGCTCGATGCGATCGTGCACGAGGGCGATCTGATGGCGCGCCTGGCCGCCGCGGTGCCGGCCAGCGAGCGCCGCGCCCGGCTGCATGCGGTGGAGGCGCTGCTGGCGCTCGCGCTCGAGCTGGACGGCGGTCGTTACGCCGGCCTCTACGGCTTCGTCCGCGCGTTGAAGAGCCGTGCGCTGAAGCTGGCGGCGCCTGCCGAGCCCGACGCCGTGCAACTGCTGACGGTGCACGGCGCCAAGGGGCTGGAGGCGAAGGTCGTGATCCTGATGGACGCCGAGGCGGGTCCGGCGCGTGCCGAGAGCATGGCGCTGGCGATTTCGTGGCCGGTGCTGGAGCCGGTGCCGCGCACGGTGGCCTTCCTGGTGTCGGAGGCAAAGCCGCCGCCGTCGCTGCAGGCCCTGCTCGACGACGAGAAGGAGCAGCGCCAGCGCGAGGAGCTCAACGCGCTGTACGTGGCGATGACGCGCGCGCGACACCGGCTGCTGCTGAGCCGCACCCCCGCGAAGCGCCAGGCTTCATCGGGCACGTGGTGGACGCGGGTGCAGCCGCAGGCCGAGGCGATGGCGGTGCCGGACCTCGCCGACGACAGGCCCGCGCCGGACGACGAGGTCGCGCGGCTCAAGGTGCTGCCGCGCGTCGACCCCTTGCCGGTCGAGGTGGCCGAGGCGGGGGCGGACGTGGGCCAGAGCCCCGACGAGGTCGACGACAGCGCGGCGCTCGGCGAGGCGCTGCATCGCGTGCTTGAATGGCACAGCGGGCCGCGCGGCGGCGCGCAGTCGCTGGAGCGGCTGATGGCGGCCGCGGCGCAGATGTACGGCCTCGACGCGCGCCGCACGGAGCGCCTCGAGCGCAGCGTGCAGGCGATCCTGGACGGCAAGGACTGCGCGTCCTTCTTCGATGCGGCCGCGCTCGACTGGCACGGCAACGAGGTGCCGCTCAGCTGGAACGGGCACGACATGCGGCTCGATCGGCTGGTCAGCCGCCGCGACGGCGCGGGCGTGCCTACGTGGTGGGTGCTCGACTACAAGCTGCACCCGGCGCCGCAGCGCAACCCGGAGTACATCCAGCAGCTGTGGCGCTACCGCGAGGCCGTGATGGCGCTGCAGCCCGGCGAGCCGGTGCGCTGCGCCTTCATCACGGGGCAGGGCCGCCTGATCGACTGCACCGAGGCAGTGGCTGGCGCGGCCGACCTCTTCGCCTAGGTACGACGCTCTTTGTCTTCCCCTCTCCCGCACTGCGGGAGAGGGAGTAAGAGGGGAGAGAGAGTAAAACGCTGCCCTCAGGCCGGCGTTCCATAGTCCCCTTCGGACGGCCGGCTGTGCCAGGCCACGGACGTCGTGGTCGGCCACGGTCCGCCGTCCCCCAGCCGCTGATGCACCGCCTGCGCGCTGAGCGCCGCGGCGTCCAGCACGCGGGTCAGCGCCTGGAATTCGGGCAGCGACGGCGCCGGCATCGTCGTGCGCAGGTAGACGTTGCCGCGCAGGCTCAGCAGCACGAACGGCCGGCCCTCCACCAGCACGTCCTGCGTCGCCTGCGCCAGCCGCTCGTTCAGGTCCTTGTCGAGCCAGGCCATCACCAGCTCGCGGTTGATGCCCACCGCGCCGAAGCGCTGCCGCACGAGCTTGGATTCCAGCTGCGAGTGCTTGGGGAACATCACCAGCCAGCGCATCTCCTCCGGCGTGTCCGTGTCCACCCGCGTGCGCAGCGTGTCGGTGTAGGCCTCGAAGACGCTGCTCTCCAGACGCTCCATGAGCTTGCGCTCGATGAGCATCATCTGCATGTCGGGATTGACCTTGAGCTCGCAGCGCATGCGCAGCTCGTAGCCGTCGATGTAGCTGCGCTGCGACGGGCCCCACTCGATGCGGGTGAGGCCGGGCAGCGTGCGGGGCAGGTCGATGACGAAGCCGCGTCCGTCACGGGCCTGGCGCAGCTGGCCGCCGCGTTCCGAGGCCCAGTCGCTCAAGGGACGCCACCGCGCCGCATTGGCACGGGCGGCGAACCACTGTTTGATTTGTTTGATTACCATGAGGCGGGACGATGCGCGCGGGGCCCGGGGTCCGTGCATTGACGAGCCGGCTGACGGGTCAGCCGACGTGTCGACCGACGTGTCGACGGCTGGGCCTTCGCGCCCGAACGGAGAACGCTTGATGATCGAAGTGTATTCATGGCCCACGCCCAATGGCCACAAGGTGCACATCATGCTGGAAGAGTGCGGCCTGCCTTACCGGGTGATTCCCGTGGACATCGGCGCCGGCGACCAGTTCGATGCGAAATTCCTGGCCATCAGCCCCAACAACAAGATCCCCGCGATCGTCGATCCCGACGGGCCGGACGGGCAGCCGATCTCGCTGTTCGAGTCCGGCGCGATCCTGCTGTACCTCGCCGGCAAGACCGGGCAGTTCCTGCCGCCCGACACGCGCGGGCGCTACGAGGCGCTGCAGTGGCTGATGTTCCAGATGGGCGGCGTCGGGCCGATGCTGGGCCAGACGCACCACTTCCGGATGTACGCCCCCGAGAAGATCGAGTACGCCATCGACCGCTACACCAACGAGGCCAAGCGCCTCTACGGCGTGATCGACCGGCGGCTGGCGCGCAGCAAGTACATCGCCGGACCGGTGTACGGCATCGCCGACATGGCGATCTTCCCGTGGCTGCGCGGCGCCAAGAACCAGGGCGTGGAGATGGCGGACCATCCCCACCTGAAGGGCTGGTTCGACGAGATCGCGAAGCGGCCCGCCGTGGTGCGCGCCGTCGAGGTGCTGGCCGAGAAGCGCCGGCCGCTGGTCGACGACAAGGCGCGCGAGGTGCTGTTCGGCAAGACCCAGTACGGGCGGCGCTGAGGCCCTCGACGGCGCAGGTCGCGCGGACGGCGCGGGGGTCAGATCTTGCCCAGCCGCGCGCGGTCGCCCAGCTCGGTGAGCCAGCGGCGGCCGTCCTCGCGGATGGCCGTCGCCAGACCCTTGTCCTGCAGCCGCTGCTGCATCGCTTCGCTGACCGGCATGCCGCCGGGCGCTTGCGGCAGGAAATAGAGCGCGGCGCGCTCGTCCTCGGTGATCACCAGGTCGGCGGGCGGGACGGGAAAGTTGAAGGTCGGCGGCGTGGACATGCGCCGCAGTATCCCTCAGGGTCGGTCTCCGTCAGACCGCGGCCATGGCGGCCGTGACGGCCGTAGAGGGCGCGGCCGTGACGGCGCGGGCGCGGCGGCGGCCCGCGACGCCCGCCGCCAGCGCGGCGATGCCCAGCAGCGCGAGCGAGCCCGGCTCCGGCAGTTCGCCTGCGGCGAAGGCCAGCGAATTGGCCATCAGCAGCGCGCCGTCGCTGGCAGGATTCCAGCCGCCGGGCGACACATCGCTGGAGGTCGGGAACATGTTCAGTCCGACGACCACACCGTTGTGGTCCATGCGGTAACCCGCCAGCGCCTGCCCGTTGCTCCACTCGGAGACGACCTCGGCGCCTGCCTTCGCCGTGAGGCGGTAGCAGAACGCGGACGTGCCGCCGTTGAAGCGGGTCACGTCGCGCATCAGCGGACTGTCGGGTCGGGTCACGTGACCCAGTCCGCCGCAGGTGTTCTGGTTGTTGTTGGTGTTGAAGACGTCGTAGTTGGCGGTGACGAAACGGCCCTGCATGCCCTTGAAGGCGGCGGTCGCATGCGACAGGCCGGCTTCGACGACACCGCCGCCGGCGTCCACGTAGTCCGCCAGCACGTTGCCCAGCTGCACGGCGCTGGCGAAAGGCACGAGGGCGCTTTCGTCGTAGACCAGGACGGCGTCGTAGGCCGTCAGCATCGCGAGCGTGGGCGTGCCCGTGGCGACGTTGAAGACGTCGACCACGCCGCTGACCACGCCGGTGGCGGCGATCTTGGACTGGACGTCGGCCAGGCCGCCCGCCTGCACGGGCGCGCCGAGGATCAGCACCGAGGCGTGCGCGGCCGCGGCGGTGGCGCACAGCGCGGCGGCGGTCAGCGTGGCGCGGAGACGGGGGAGGAAACGGGGGAGGAGGGTCGAGCGCTTCATCGGGGGTTCTCTCTCTGACGGTCGTTCTTCTCGTCGGTGGCGGGAGGCCGAAACCGGCGGCGGAATGCGGAGGCGGGATCTGGAGGCGGAAAGCGGGGGAGGAAAGCAACATCCAAGCCACCGGGCGCGAAGGCGTGGTGCCTCAAGGACTTGCGTCGCCTGTCCCTGGAGAATGGGTCAGCGACTGTAATGAAACCCGACGCTTCCGGCGTGGAAGTTGCTTCGCGGCCCGCGGGCCGGCCTCCCTTGTAATGCGGGGGTAAAACATCGTCGGCCCGCGTGGCGCCGGAGGATGGTTGGAGGGAAACTTGCCCAGGCGTGAAGGCGCGACCTGCTTGCCAGCGGGTCACGGATCTGATCACAACCCAAAAGGAATTCTCATGTCAGCCAAGCCAGACCACACCGATGCCGTCGGGGGTGTCGAGAGCCACAACGGACGCTGGTTCATCCGCGAAGTCGTCGGCGAGGCGCCGCCGTTCCGCGCGCGCTACCTCGTGATCGCGCCCCATGCGGCCACCGAGGGCGGCAAGCCGGAGCTGAACGGCTACTGGCACGAGCTGGAACGCAGCTTCGACACCTGGAGCTATGCGGCGGACGCGGCGCTCGAGGCGGCGCAGCGCACGATCGACTTCCGCCCCTGAGTCCGCGTCAGTTTCGCGCCCCTCGTTCGCGCCTGATCCGCGCCTCATCCGCCGACGAGGCGCCCCCCGCCGGGTCACATCCCGGCGGTGATCTTCTTCTGCAGCGCCTTGTACTGATCCAGGCGCGGGCCGCCGAGCGCGACCGCGCGCTCGATCGCGAGCGAGGCCTTGTAGCGCTGCCCCTGCTCGAGCAGCACCTGCGCCAGGTTGTTCCAGCCCTCGGGCAGGTCGGGCCGCACGTCGGTCAGCCGGGCGTAATGCCGGGCCGCGGTGCGGCGATCCTTGGCCGCGTAGGCGGTGTTGCCGGCGCCCAGCAGCAGCACGGGCTCGCCGGGCCAGCGCGTCAGCGCGGCGGTGTAGCCCTTGCGCGCCGCGGACGCATCCAGCCGCTCGAGCGCGGCCAGCGCCGCGCCGGTGCCGGCGCCGTCCAGCGAGGCCGGCAGCAGATCCGGCGGCAGCGTCGTCATCGCCCAGTAGTCGCCGCGCGCCCAGGTGCGCTCGAAGACCGGCAGCTCGACCTCCTGCCGCGCGGTCTTGCCGCTGTGCAGCAGGATCGTGCGGCGCTGCCTGTCATAGCCGACCACCACGGCGTAGTGCCACACCGGCGCGATGTCCAGCGACAGGTTCTGGAACACGATCACCGGATGCCCGGCGGCGACCTCGGTCAGCAGCGCGTCCAGGCGCGGCGGCAGCACGTAGGCCGGCAGGCCCTGGCGGCGCGTCGCCACAAGCATCTCCGTCTGCAGCGAGCCCTTGCGGCCGGGCAGGAAGACCTGCGGCTTCAATTGCTCGACCGTCGCCGCCTTGCCCGCCGTGCGCAGCAGCATCGCGAGCGCGGCCGGGCCGCATTCGTAGTCGTCCTGCGCAATGAAGGGCGTCCTGCCCGACAGGTCCACCTGCGTCGGCAGTTCGGCGGGCCATTGCCGTTCCAGCGCCTGCAACTGCGGCGGCGTGCTCGCGCATCCGCCCAGCAGCAGCGCCAGCGCCAGCGCGGGCGCGGCGAACGCGGTCAGCGACCGGGAGGACTGGTCGCCCCGGTCGCCCCGGTCGGACCTCACGGACCGGGCCTGGCGGCCAGGCCCATCGAGCCGGACGAAGCGCATGTCGGCCTCAGCGGATCGAGCGCGTGAACGGGAAGACCTTGGTGAAGCCCAGGATGTCGGTCACCAGCAGGATCACGAACACGGCGAAGATGATGCCCAGCACGTCGCCGCCGGCGGGGGCCTGCGCGATGCGGCCGTCGAGGGCGCGGATCTCGTCGTCGGACATGGCGTCCACGCGCGCTTGCGCGGCGGCGCCGTCAACGCCTTCCTTGACCATGGCCTGACGCACGTCCTCGCGGGCGAAGAATGCGTTGACGCGCACACGGCTGTCGGCGGCCGTGCCCGGCGTCGTGGCGGTGGTGGCGGGCGGCACCAGCGCGTCGGTCGGCACGACCTGCGCGCTCGCATGCATCGGCAGCGCCATCAGCGTGCACGACGCGATCAGCGTGGATGCGATCGCGCGCTTGGCCAGCGAGGGACGCGATGCCGGCGTCGTCGCAACGAGGGCGGCGGGCGCCTCTGCAGCGGCTTGGAAAGCTTGTTCTTGTCGGTTCATGGGGGGACCTGAATGAAGGAGTGGCGAAATCCTAGGTCCGCGCCCGATGCTGTTACAAGTTCGATTACCGGGCGTCACATCGGATGCAACTCCAGGCGGATCCGACGCCGGGACAGGCTGGAATAACGTGATAAAGCGGCCCGCCGCGGTGATGCCGGGCAAGAGGGCGAGGGCGAGGGCAAGGCATGGGCGAGGCAGCGGCGAAGGAGCCGCGCGCCTCAGCGGTCGCAGCGTTGGCCGCTGGCGCTGCGCAGGATCCAGCGCTCGGCCTTGCGGGACAGCAGCGCGGTGGAACTGAGCGTGCCCAGGTCGCAGGTCGTCGCGTCGACCTCGGCGAACTGCGCGAGCTCGACGGTGTCCGCGTCGCGCCAGCGCATGAAGCGGAAGCTGATCGCGGTCTGGTCCGCCCCGGGCTGGAAACGGTAGCGCTCGACGAGGCGGCCGTCCTCGCGGCTCCAGATCACGACGCCGTTGAACTCGGCGCCCGGTGACGCATGCGTCACGACCAGGTAGCGCCCGTCCGGCGACGGATTGACGTTGCCGTGCATCTCATAGCGCGTGCCGTCGGCGCGGGAGATCCACAGCAGTTCGCTGCCGGCGGCCAGGGTCGCGCGCACGACGTAGAACTGACCGTCGGGCGACAGGCCGTCGAGGCGAAAGTCGACGGCGGGCAGGCTGGGATCGCTGGGGTCGGGCCGCTGGCTGTCGAGGATCACCGGCCGTCCCTTGGCGACCGGCAACCACAGCCGCAGGTCTTCGCGACGTGCCGCCACGCCGATGCGGCGCAGCACCTCGGCTTCGGCCTGGACGCGGAACTGCTCGTCGGAGCCTTCCTCGGCGACGGGAGCGCCAGCGAGGGTGGACGAGGGCGCGAAGAGCATGCCGCGCGGGGCGAAACCGGCGGAGGCGGCAGGGCGGGGCGGCGCGGGCCAGGCGTTCGAGGAGGCCTCGGCGGCAAGTCCCGTGAACGTCAGCGCGAGCGCGAGGACGGCGCGGCGTGCGTGGCTGCCGCGACAGCTGCGATGGGTGCGATGGATGCGATGGGTGCGTTCGGCGCGACTGGTGTCGCTGGTTCGGCCGCAGGGCACCGTGGGGACAGCTTGCGGAAATGCTGCCGGGAGGGATGCCAGAACGGCGGACAAGGCGGACGACATCGGACGGAACTGCGGGCGCGGGTGGAACGGAAGGCTGGGCGCCGCAGTCTAAAAGCGCTCCGTTCGCTGTCCCACACAACTTACGCCTGGTGACAAGACCTGCCCCGGCGGGTTCAGGCCTTGCGCGGGTTGAGCGCCTTCTGCACCACCAGCGCCTTCAACGCCTGCAGCGCGGCGCCGCCACATCCTTGAGCGCCCAGTGGTCGCCCTCGCGCGCGAGCACGACCAGCGTCTCTTCCATGGCCTGGGGGCAGGTGAGGGGATCGCCCTGCGTGGTGCGCTCGAGTTCGATGGTCCGGTTGTCCTTCCAGCGCATGAAGCGGTACTGCGCGTAGCGATCGCCGGGCTCGTGGCGGAACTTCTCGACCAGCCGGCTGGACGCACGCTCCCAGATCAGGATGCCGTTGAAGTCCGTCGCCTCGGAAGCGCTGACGACCGCCAGCAGGCTGCCGTCCGGCGAGGGCCTGGGCGTGGCGCGCAGCCGGTAGCGCTCGCCGTCCTGGCGCGAGACCCAGATCACGTCGCTGCTCTCGTAGTAGGTCGCGCGCACGATGAAGAACTCGCGATCCGGCGACAGGCCGTCGAAGCGGTAGTCCTCATAGGCCGCCTCGCCGTGGCCGCTGGCGTTGGGCCAGACGCTGTCGAAGAGCTCCGGTCGTCCGGAAACGGTCGGCAGCACCAGCCGCGAACCGGTGCGCTTGATGAGGTCGTGCCGGCTGGCCGCGTTGGCCTTGCGGATGGCGTCGGCCTCGGCCTTGGCGCGGAAGGCCTCGTCCGAGCCCTCGTTGCCGGACGCCTGGCCTGGATCCGCGTCGGGCCGCGCCCGCTGCAGGTCCTTCGTGAAGTCGCCCTTGGGTGCGATGCCGGTGGACTTCGCGGGCGGCGGCGGCTTGTAGGCCTGCGACTGCGCGGCGACAGGGCCAGCGGCGGTCGCCGCCAGGGCGGCCAGCGCGAAGGGGACAACGGATCGGACGGAGGGGCGCATGAAGGTCTGTTCAGTTCAGCCGTGGATCGCCGCGGCGACGATCTGGCCGATGGAGATGCACATCGCCGCGACCACGACGGCCAGGGCCATGTTCTTGTGCTCCACGATCTCTTCCCACAGCTTGTACGGGGTCAGCTTGTCGATGACGACGAAGCTGATCCAGAACACCAGCACGCCGATGAGGGCGTACAGGATGGAGCCCAGCACGATCGCGGGCTTGAGCCATTCGAAACCTTCCATGTCGTTCTCCTGGGAACTTGATATCGGTGAAGAACGGCGGTCGGAGATCCGGGCCGCCGGAGTGTCTCCGCGATTGCCGCCGTCGTCGGGGGACTCTGAGTGACTCTGGGTGAGACTGGTGACTACTTGTGGCCGCCGCCGCCGCTGCTGTAGCCGCCGTAGGAGCCGCCGCTGGATCCCACGTAGCCCACGCCGGACCCGCGGCTGCTGCGCTTGCACTGCTGGTACTCGGCGCTGCTCTCGCCGTAGGTGTCCTTGTAGCGGTCGCAGTCGTCCTTGCTGCAGGCGCGCAGCAGCGCGAACAGCACCGCGATGACGAAGATCCCGATGATGATGTTGCGCAGCAGCTTGCCCTGGTCCATGCCCGACGTCACGTCGCGGCGCAGCGCCGGCATCCGGTCCTCGGGCAGCGCGGAGAAGCGGCGCACCTCGGCGGCGTCGACGGCCCGGCCGTGGCTCCAGGTCACCTCGTTGCCGGCCTGCTCGCTGCTCAGCAGCTCGAGCCGCGTGCCGTTGCGCCATTCATAGTCGCGGACGAGGGCGCGTTCCTCGCGCTTGACGCGCCAGTAGAATTCGCCCAGCACGTAGGTGACCTTCGCGGTGTAGGTCCACTTGTGCTTGAAGTCCTTGTCCTTGTAGCGGACCGACTTGGCGCCCGCGTTCGACGGCGCGCCGGTGATCGGCCGCACGACGCTCCAGCCGTCCTCGGTGTCGACGAGGAAGGCGAAGCCTTCCATGCGGCTGAACAGCAGGTACTCGCGCCAGAAGGTCTGTTCGTCCTCGCCGGACTCGGGGAGGTCGCAGCGCTCCAGGTAACCGACGACCTGCCAGGGCTTGGGCGTGCCGCCCTCGACCGCCAGCAGGCCGGTCGTGCCCAGCGGGATCTGCGGCTCGCCGCCGGTGTTCTGGCGATAGGCGGCCAGATCGGCGCCGGCGCCCTGGGAGACGTCGACGACGGACTGGCACTGGCCGCAGACGATGGACTGCGTCGTGCCCAGCTTCGGCTCGAGCGCGGCGCCGCAGTTGGGGCAGGGCAGCGACTTCGACTGCAGCGTGGCGCCGCTGGCCTCGCGCAGGCCGGTCAGCGACAGGTCGGCAAGCTGGACCGCGCGGCCGATCGACCAGGTGGGCTGTGCCGGATCGCTGTACTCGAGCGTCGCGACCTCGTCGGCCGTGTTGCGCAGGTCGACGACGGGATAACTTTTCGCCAGCTCCGGCGGATGCGGCAGTTCGCCCTCGGCGGCGGCGAGCGTCGCATCGACGATGGACGCGACCTGCCAGGCCGAGCCCGCGAGCATCTGCAACCCGCCGGGGCGCAGCGTGGCGGGATCGGGCGCGCGCTCCTGCAGCGGCGCCTCGAAGCTGACGACGAAGCTGCCGTTGTCCTCGGCCAGCCAGCCGCTGCGGGGCGGCTGGTCGGCGCTGGCGTCGAAGAGCAGGTGCCACTCGTTCCAGCTGCCGTCGGCGTAGGCCATCTGCAGCCGGCCGGCGACGACGAAGCCCGCGCCGGCGTAGCGCCCGGCGGCGCCGAGCTGCAGCGGCGAGTAGTCCTCGAACAGTTCCGCGCTGGTGCCGATCTTGCGCAGCGCATCGCCTTCACGCAGCAGCGTGGCGCGGCAGTAGCTGCAGACGGCGCTGGCGGACGCGGCCGAGGCGAACTCGACCGGCGCTCCGCAGTTCGGGCAGAGCGCCTGCCAGCGGCGCTGGGGGGAAGCGGTGGCCAATCAGGATCCGGAGCGAGTCATGCCGGGGGAGACGCCGAGACGCCGCACGGCGTCAGCTGAGCTTCTTCAGCAGGTCGGCCTTCTTGGCCGCGAATTCCTCGTCGGTGAGGATGCCCTTGGCCTTGAGGTCGCCGAGCTTCTCCAGCAGCAGGAGCACCTCGTCGGCGCTGGCGCTGACGGGTTGCGGCTGGACGGGCGCGGCACCTTGTGCAGCGGCTTGCGCGGCGGCCTGGTTGGCGCCGGACAAGCCCTGCTGCAGCTGCTGCGCCATGGTCTGGCCGAGCGCCAGGCCCGCGCCCAGTCCCATCGCATCGCCCGCGATGCCGCCGCCGCCGCCCGCGCCGACGCCCTCGGCGAGCTTCGGAATGGCTTGGGCGGTCTGGTATTGCAGGAACTGGCCCATGTTCTGGCCGATCATGCCCATGCCGATCTTCTGGTCGAGGATCTTCTGCAGTTCCTCGGGCAGGGAGACGTTCTGCAGCGTGACCCCCTCGAGCTTGAGGCCGAGCGCGTCGAAGGCCGCGGCGTTGGCCTCCTGCAGCGCCTTGGCGAACTCGACCTGGTTGGCCGCGAGGTCCAGGAAGGGGATGCCGGACTGGGCGACCGCGTCCGAGATGTGCTGCAGCATCAGGCCGCGGAGCTGGCCGTCGAGCTCGGTGACGGTGTAGCGCTCGCGGGTGCCGGAGATCTCGGTGTGGAACTTCTTCGGATCGACGATGCGGTACGAATAGTTGCCGAACGCGCGCAGGCGCACCGCGCCGAAGTCCTTGTCGCGGATGGTGACGGGCTGGGTGGTGCCCCAGCGCTGGTCGATCTGCTGGCGGGTCGAGAAGAAGTAGACGTCGCTCTTGAAGGGGGACTCGAAGAGCTTGTCCCAGTTCTTGAGGTAGGTCAGGACCGGCAGCGTCTGCGTGGTCAGCTTGTACATGCCGGGGCCGAACACGTCGGCGACCTTGCCTTCGTTGACGAAGACGGCCATCTGCGATTCGCGCACGGTGAGGGAGCCGCCGTACTGGATTTCAAAGTCCTGCATCGGGTAGCGGTACGAGAGGACGCCGTTGTCGTCCTCCGTCCACTGGATGATGTCTATGAACTGTTTCTTGATGAAGTCCATCAGGCCCATGGCGCTGCTCCACGAAAGGCACGGTCCAAACCGACCGTCGCGGAGGAGTATCCCTCAGCGGCGGGGCGACCTTCGTCACCCCGAAGGGGGGAGGTGTGTGCGGATGGGGCGACAGCGCCGGCCCGCCCGACGGTGCCGGCGTTGAAGGTCTTGCCTTCGCTCCAGGCCGAATGGCGACGCCGCAGCTGCCTCGCGAGCTTTCTTCACTGGACCGGATCGCGATATTTCTGCTTGAACGGGACGCCGTTGAAGGTGTGCGTGCAGCAGCGGCAGTTCGGTTCCAAGGTGGAGGGGCCGATCTCCGGATTGACGATGCGCAGCACACCGTCATCATCCACGTAGAGGCCGCTGAAGCAACTGGACTCGCCGGTGCGGACGTAGTCCTCACGATCTTCCTCGCGCAGCGCGACCAGCCAGAAGATCGGATCGACGCGATCCAGTCTGGCGACGGCCTCCGAATGGACGACCGTCCAAGGCTGTCCTACCTTGGACAGGAGGAATCGAAAGAGCGGCGTGTAGTCGCGTCCGCGACGCTCCTTGCCGTGCATGGGGAGGCGCGTGGCTTCCGACGTCCGTGCCGCCTTGGTGTTGCGCGTATCGCCGAAGTCGCGCGCGTCATGGCGGTGGCGCATCGCGTACGCGGTCGTGTTTTCCTTGCGAAAGAGCGGCGGCTTGGTCTCGTTCATCAGTCGCTCCGGCCGGGATCGTTGCCGATGCCCGGCGCGTCGCGATAGAGCGGCAGGAAGCGGAACATCTTGGGCCACTCCTCGCGCGGCTTGAACGCGATCGCGACCTCCTGATGACCGAGTGCGGATTCAGTGAGCACGACATGATCCTCGAACTGCTTCGCCTGCTCGAACTCCTTGGCGCTCACCTTGCAGACGGCCTTGAAGAACGGGCCTGGATCCAGCCAGCGGGCCACCTCGGGGGTGTCACGAAACTTGAGGTATCCCGCCAGGGAGGCATGCGCGACCGCAACCATCGCGATGCCGAGGGGAATGTCGTCTCGTACGAGGATGTACATCTTCATGGGACAGCCTTGATCCGATCTTCTACAGAGTCTGGACACTCAATGCCTTCGATGGGATGAGCGCGAGCCAGCGTTTTAGTCGACGCGCCCGTCCAATCGGCAAGGCATGTGGCGGCCTGCGGATGTGGGCGGTGAGCTGAGGTTAAAGGCGATTGGGTGGCCAAAAGCTTCTAGTGGCCCAGAGGGCGGCCCCGTCGTTTCAGCCAGCGGCTGCAGAAGCGCCAGGCAGCGATCGGTGGAAGGGATCGCCAGTCTGTCGGGCCGCCACTGGCAGCGCGTCCGTGGACACCCGCCGCAAGCGTTTGGCTCTGAGCGATGCCCCCACGCCGCATCAATACCCGCGCGTCTCCATCGGCGTTTTTCCCTGCCGCACCTGCTCCCGGGCACGGGCCTCCTCCTTCATGAGCCTGCCGTTGGCGACATGCCGCACCAGCCAGGGCAGGGGACGGACCTTCGCGCCGGCGGCCGTCGCCGTGACCCAGGCCTTCGCGCATTTCTCGAAGAGCTCCGCGTTCAGCGCGAGCCGCGACGGCGTCATTCCCAGCAGCAAGACCTGACCCGCATGCAGTGCCACGTTGCCGCCGTCGGCCAGCGCGGCCGGCAGCTGCGACAAGTGGTCGGTAGGGTGCGCCATGTGACCGAGCTGGCGGATCTGCTCGTCGAAGACCGCCGGCATCCATCCGCCGAAGGCCGCAATCTGGCGGCAGAACGGGCCGCCACCGACGAGCACGGCGCAGACATCGGGCCGGGCCGCGTAGACCGTCCGATGCAGCGCCGGCGCGCCTGCGACCAGGCCTTCGGCAGGAGCGAGCGGTGAGCTGCGCATCGATGCGTCCGTGGCCGTTCCCCAGCCCATCTGCCCGCTCGCGGGATCGCGCAGCGAGAGGCTGTCCGCGTCGCCCGGCATGAGCCCGCGCGCCAGCAGCCGTTGTCGAAGGCCGCGCCAGCTGTCGGCGAGCGTTCCGGCGTCCATGCCGTTGTCCATGCCGTCGCTCATATCAGCGCCATCACATCGTCGAAGCGGTTCAGCGCGTCGTCGATCACCTCGTCGGTGTCGGCCAGGCTCGTGTAGAGCCGGCTGCCCGCCACCGAGATCAGCCCGTGCGCGGTGAACGCCGCGCCCATCTCCTCCATCATGTGCTTGCGGCGCTTGGCCTCGTCCTTGACCTTGAGCAGCTTCCACAGGCTGCTCGTGTCGAGCAGCAGGACGCCCGAGGTCTGCAGGTGCACGATGGAGCCGAGGTTGTAGGCCACGTACGGCAGTCCGCGCCGCTGGATGATCTCGTCCAATCCGATGCGCAGACGCTCGCCGGCGCGTCCCGCCACGGCCGGCGCGTGGGTGCGCTCCACCTCCAGCAGCGCGTGGTAGCCCGCCACGCAGCTGAGCGGATTCGCCGACAGCGTCCCGCCGACGAAGGCCCGCCGGGAGGTCGTCCCGATGCCGCCGACCAGCGACATCATGATCTCCCGCTTGCCCCCGATGGCGCCCGCCATCGGGTAACCGCCGGTCAGGCACTTGCCCAGCACCGTGAGGTCGGGCGTCACGCCGAAGTAGGCCTGCGCGCCGCCCATGCCGGCGCGGAAGCCGGTCACCACCTCGTCGAAGATCAGCAGCGCCCCGAACTCGTCGCAGAGCGCGCGGACCTGCGCATTGAACTCGCGGTGCACCGGCCGCGTGCCGCTCTCCGGCCCGAAGGGCTCTACCAGCACCGCGGCCGTGCCACCGCGCAGACGGTTCCAGCGCAGCAGCCGGCGCAGCGCCTCGGGATCGTTGGGCAGGCACTCCTGCGTGTTCGCCGTCGCGCCGGGCGGGATGCCGATGGCCTCCATGCGGCCGGTCTTCGGCAGCCGCATGCCGTAGACCAGCTGATCGCTCCAGCCGTGGTACGCGCCGCCGATCTTGATCACGCGCTGGCGCCGGGTGAAGGTGCGCGCCAGCCGCACCGCGCCCATCACGGCCTCCGTGCCGGAGCCCAGCATGCGCAGCATCTCCACGCCGGGCATGTGGCGGCAGACGAGCTCGGCGAGCTTGACCTCGTACTCGTGCAGCAGGCCGGTGACCGGGCCGCAGTCGTCGAGCAGCGCGTGCACCGCCGCGCGCACGGCCGGCGGGTTGCTGCCCAGCAGCGTCGGGCCGCCGGCCTGCAGGAAGTCGATGTAGCGGTTGCCGTCGATGTCGGTGAGGTGCGCGCCCTCGGCGCGCGTGATCGCCAGCGGGAACGGATGGTTGAACGCGAGGTTGTGCTGCACGCCGCCGGGAATCACGGCGGCGGCCCGTGTTGCGAGACGCTTGGAGCCGGCGCAGTGGTCGTCGAACCAGCGCAGGACCTTGGGCATCGCGTCCGGGCGGATTGGCCGCATCGGCTGGTTCACGAGCGCCGCGAAGCGCTCGTAGAGCGCGTGCGTATCGGGCCAGGACGGCACCGCTGGCGCGTCCGGCGGCAAGGCGCCGGAGCTCGGCGCGGCGCGGCCCTCCGGCGAAGCGGACGCGGACGCGGTGCCCGGACTGGGCGAGGCAGGCGTGGCAGGCGTGGCGGGCGAGGTGGGCGAGGTGGGCGAGGTGGGGTCGGAGGCAAGCGTAGACATCACGGTCCCTTGAGAGAGAGCAGCAGATCGCGCACCGCCGTGAGCCGGGCCGCTTGGCCGGGCTCGCGACGGGCGCGTTCGTCGATGCGCGCCGCGAGCAGATCGCGAGCGAGCGTCTCCAGGCGCTCGACCGCTTCGAGCGCGGTGGCGCTGTCCGAAGCGCAGCACAGGATGCCATGGTTGCGCAGCAGGTAGGCCTGCCGGTCCGGGCGGACCGCCTTGGCGAGTTTGCCGGCGAGCCACGCGGTCCCCGACGGCGCATACCCGACGACCGGCACCTCCGCGCCCAGCCATCGCCGCATCGCCTCCGGCACCGTCAGCGTTTGACCGATCAGCGCGCAGGCGCTCGCCAGCGGCTGGTGCGTGTGGATGCTGCAGCCGACGTCGGGCCGCGCGCGCAGCACGCGGGCATGCAGGCCGGTCTCGACGGAGGGCGGCCGATCGCCGCCGCTGGCGTCGTCGACCACGGCCAGATCGGCCAGGCGAAGCACGCAGACGTCCTCCGGCCGCATGACCAGGTAATCCGTCGCCGAGGGCGTCACGGCGACGAGTGCCCGGTCGATGCGCAGCATCAGGTTGCCGCCCGTGCCGGCGAAGTAGCCGCGCTCGGACAGCCGCAGGCAGAGATCCACCACGTGGCGGCGCTCGATCTCGTGCTTCATGCGGTGGCTCCCGTCGCCACGCCTGCCGCGCCGTGCGCCGCGCCTGTCGCGTGCGCGCCGTTGAGGCGGCGGTACAGCGGCGCCAGACGCCGATGGGCGTCCTTGAAGGCCTCGAACTCGTCGTCGTAGAGCCGGCGCAGCGCCGGCGTGGGCTCGTAGACGCGGCGCGTGCGGCGCAGCGACGGGAGATCGCCGAAACGCAGCGCGCCGGTGCCGATGCCCGCGAGAAAGGCGGCGCCGACCGCGTTGGCCTGGAGGGGGTGCTCGAGTTGCCGGATCGGATGGCCGGTGACGTCCGCGAGGATCTGGCACCAGACATCGCTCTGCGCGCCGCCGCCGACCGCCGCGATGGTGCCGGGCGAGCGTCCGAGCAGCCGCGCGAAGGGCGCCATCATCCAGCGCGTGTTCAGCGCGACGCCCTCGAGGAAGGCACGGAAGATGTCCTCGCGCGAATGCGCCAGCGAGAGGTTGATCAGCCCCGCCCGCAGCAGCGGATCATCCACGGGCGTGCGCTCGCCGAAGAGCCACGGCATGTAGATCAGCCCGCGCGCGCCCGGCGGCACCCGGGCAGCGATCGTGTTGAGCAGCTCGTAGACGGCGGGGTGTTCCTCGTCGGACGCCAGCTCGTCGGGGTGGTAGAGGATGCGGTCGCGCAGGAAGGACAGGTTGGCGCCGGCCGTCGACTGCAGCGCGAGCGCGAGATAGCGGTCGTCGACCGCACACGGCACCGCCGCGATCTTGTGGCGCACGTCGGTGCGCATGGTCGGGACGTGCGCGCCCAGCCAGGACGAGGTGCCGAGGTAGAGGTGGGTGTCGAAGTCCTTCACGGCGGCGCTCACCGCGACCGCGGAGGTGTCGACGGCGCCGGCCACGACCGGCGTGTCGGCGGGCAGGCCCAGCGTGGTGGCGACCTCTGGCAGCAGCGGCCCCAGCAGGTCGGTGGAGCGGACGAGCGCCGGCAGCTTGTCCGCGTCGAGGTCCAGCGCGCGGATCAGCCGCGCGTCGTAGCGGATGCGCGAGGGATCGCGGTTGTCGGTGACCCAGCTCGTGAGGATGGAGTCCTGCGTTGCGCAGATGCGTCCGCACAGGCGGTAGTTCAGGTAGTCGAGCGCGTTGAGGAAGCAGCGGGTCGCCTCGTAGACGGCGGGCGATTCGTCGCGGATGAAGGCCATGTGGCCGGCCGCGTCGCGTCCGCTCAGCGACGGCGCGCCGCCGGTCAGACGCAGCCAGCGCCAGAGCTTGTGCGGCGCATAGCCCTCGATGTTGAGCCAGCGGCTGCGCAGCCGGCGCCGGATCGCGCCCGCGCCGCGCGCGTCCAGCCAGCTGAACGCCGGCCCGATCGCGCGGCCGTCGCGGCCGAGGCAGACGGTCACCTCCGTCTGCGTCGAGCAGCACACCGCCGACACGCGGCGCCGGCGCGCGGCATCGGGCGCGAGCACTTCGCCGGCCGCGTCGAGCAAGGCCTGCCACCAGGCCTCGGGGTCCTGCTCGGCCCGCGCACCGTCGACCAGCAGGGGGACGGGACGGAAGGCCCAGGCCAGGACCTCGCCGCCCAGGGTCACCAGGGCACACTTGCAGCCGCTGGTGCCCAGGTCGACCGCGAGCACCAGCGGCGAGGCCGATGAGACCGGCGCGCTCATCAGAACTTGCGCGACACGGACACCACCAGCGTGTTGTTGTCCTGGCGTTTCCAGCCGTCGCCGTCGGGGATCATGAAGAGCTCCGGCCGGTGGGTGCGGGTGGCGACCCATTCGGCGGTGAAGCTCAGTCCCCAGCGCTGGTGCGTGACGCCGATCGAGTAGTCGCTGAAGTCCGCCTCCTTGAAGTGGCGGATCTTCTGCGTGCCGGCGTGCAGGTTCAGCGTCGTGGTCGGCGTGAGCGGATGGCGATAGGCCAGCTCGTAGAGCATGCTGCCGCGCGAGTTGTTGTCGCCGCGGCCGTAGCACTCGAGCGCCGGCGTGGGATCGACGCCGGCGACGAGGATCTGGCCGCAGACGCCGCCGGTGTCCGCACCGCGGTAGGTGCGCGAGAGCACGTTGAGGATGCGCCCTTCGAGCTTGCCCCAGCCGATCTCCAGCACGGCGTAGGCGGTGTCGTAGCGGGTGCGGCGGAAGTCCACCGGCACGCCGGCTTCCATGTCGATGCCGTGCGGGGCGTCGAACTTCGCGCCGGGGAAGAACTCCTTGGCCAGGCCCAGGCCGAAGTGCCAGCCGTCGGGATCGCCGAAGCGGTAGCCGGTGCCGAGCAGCAGGTTGAGGCCGTCGCCGTCGGTGAAGGCCTTCCTGCTTACCGTGGACAGCTGCGCGAGGCCGATGAATCCGGACTCGTGCGCGATCTGGACGCCCAGCTGCAGCGACGGCTTGCGACCGGAATCCGACACGCCGCGGTTGCGCAGGTCGGAGAGCAGCTTCACTTCCGTGTCGACGGCCATCGTGGCGGTACCGGTCTCGTCGGCGCGGGCGGTGAGGGGGCAGAGGGCGGTCATCGTCGCGAAGGCGCACAGGGCCAGGCGAGGCGCATGGGCCGCGACGGATTCGAAGGGCGAGCAGGCGATGGTCTTGCGGGTCATCTCGGATCTCCTCGGTCAGGCGTTCGCGCGTTCGGGCGTTCGGGCGTGCCGGTGTTCAGGATTTGCAGACGGGCGAGGCGGGCAGTTCCGCCACGCGCTTCATCTGCTCGGTCTGACCGAGGATCTCGGTCCCGATGTAGGCGCGGATGTAGAGGTCGCCGCTCTTCACGCGCAGCGCGCCCTTGTATTTCTTCTTGTCGCGCGGGTCGTAGACCCAGCCGTCGCGCCAGGCCTCGTTCTCGTAGCGGTCCAGCTGCGCGATCTGGATGCCGCAGGTGTCGTCGGCCTTGCCGGCGTCCTTGTCCCAGACGATGCGGCCGCACAGCGCGGCCGGCTTGTCCTCGCAGGGCTTGAACTCGATGACGGCGCCGCCGTCGGCGCTCAGCCATCGGCCCTTGGCGTCGTCCGGTCCGACGGCCGTCGCCAGACCCGGGAGCAGCGCGAGGCACAGCGTCGCGATCGTCGTCCCCACGGTCGGCCAGGCCGATGTCCTGGGGGCGCTTCGTCGGGGAAGGGCTTGTCGAGCTGCCATCGCGTCCTCTCCGGAGGGTCCTGCCCTCGCGTCAATTGGATAGTGATGGCTATGGTATAGCGATGACTATCGAATTTGATTTGCGGAGAAACCCTGGCGGTCGACGTTGGAAGTACGGAAGCCTTCTATCAATCCGCTGCGGGCAGGACGGGTGCGCGCGTCGATGGCAGCGCGAGGATCGCCAGCGCCGCGAACCCCGCAGCCACGAAGGGCACCGGCGCGACCTCGTCGCCGGTGACGACCAGCGAGGCCATCAGCGGCCCGAACGCGCTGCCGAAGAGCTGGGCGGCCGGCACCAGCGAGGCGACGCGCCCGCTGCCGTCGACGCGGAAGGCGAGCGCCATCTGGAACGGCAGCATGAACAGCCAGGTGAAGGTGAACAGCCCGCAGAGTGCGGCGAAGCCCGTGGTGCCGCGTTGTTCCGTTTGCGCGATGCCGAGGGCGCTGAGCCCGAGCACGACCGCGCAGCCGAGCAGGACGAAGCGTACCGGCAGGCGCCGCACGAGCCACGTGCCGACGCTGCCGCCGACGACCTGCATGCCGAGTCCGGCGGCGATGAGCGTCTGGACGGCCAACGGGGAGAAGCCGGCGCGGGTACCCAGCGGCTCCGCATAGGCCCACAGCGCGCCCAGGGTGGCGAGCTGGAGGAAGACGACCAGCAGCGTGCCGATGCGCGGCCGGGTCCAGGTCATGCCGATGCCGACCTGGCTCACCGTGGGCGTGAGCGGCCCGAGCGGCCGGGCGAAGGCGAGGGCGAGGAGCGCGGCCGCGCCGCACAGCCCGGCCAGCACCGCGAAGCCGCCCGGCCAGCCGTGCGAGGGAATGACGAGATGCGCCAGCGCGAGGCCGAGCACGGACTGCGCCAGGGTCTGCACGACGAAGAAAAGCCCGGCGAGCCGCTCGGGCACGGCCGCCCGGACGATGACCGCGGTGGTGCTCCAGACCATCAGGCCTTCGGCGATCCCGGCGCCGGCGCGGACGAGACCGAGGGCCAGATCGCCCGCGACCCGCATGGTGACGAGGTTCAGCGCCGCCGCGGCGAGGGCGGCCAGGACGGTGATCGACCGCAGCGAACGCACCGGCAGCGCCAGGTCGCCGATCAGCACGCCCAGGCCCAGGGCCACGATCTCCCCCATGGCGACGAGGCCGACGCCTTCCAGGGTGACATGGCCGGCCTCGAGCAGCGCGCCCAGCAGCAGCGGCTGCAGGCCGAGCATCAGCAGCGCGACCGAGCCGACGACGATCGCCAGCGCCTGCGCCGCGCGCGTGCTGGTCGAGGCGGGCGCCGTTGCGGTGAGGGGAAGTGTGCTCATCTCGGCGCAAACCATGCGTTGGAAGATGAGCGGAGATCTTATAGTCATGGCTATCGTTCCGGGGTGCTCGCCGACCCTGGAACAATCCCGCAGTGCTCACGCCGGTCCATGCCCATGCCCCAGACGCGCCGCAAGACATCCGACATCGCTTCGGACTCCACACCGGAGCCCTCATTGGCCGCGAAGAAGCTGCCCGCGCAGCAGCGCGCCACGGAGACCTACGAACGCATTCTCGAAGCCGCCGCGCAGACCTTGATCGAAGTGGGCGTGGAGCGGCTGTCCACCAACCTGGTGTGCATGCGGGCGGGCGTGTCGCCGCCGGCGCTGTACCGCTATTTCCCCAACAAGTACGCGCTGCTGCACGAGCTGGGACAGCGCCTGATGCAACGCCAGAACGACTGCGTGGCCAGGCGCGTGTCGGTGGAGGTGATCCGCGGCGGCGTGCCGGCGTTGGAGGAGGCGCTGGCCGAGTTGCTGCTCGATACCTACGCGGTCACGCGCGACACGCCGGCGGGCGTGTGGATCATGCGGGCGATGCGGGCCGTGCCGGCGCTGCAGGAAGTACGGCTGGCTTCGCACGCCGCGGTGACGGAGGCGCAGACGCGGCTGCTGATGAAGGCGCTGCCGGGCGCGAAGCGCGCGGAGCTCAAGCTGGCGAGCCGCATCGTCGTCGAGCTGATCTACGCGACGGTGGAAATGCTCTTCGACGAGAGCCTCAAGCCCAAGGAAGTCGCGCGCATCGCGGCGGGGATGATGGCCAGCCACCTGGCGAAGGTGATGCGCTGAGGCTCTCCGACTCCCTCTCCCGCTTGCGGGAGAGAGCCGGGGTGAGGGGCGCGCGCAGCGCGCGGGCTCTCCGCAGTGAGGCAACGAGACCTCAGCGGCAGACCTCTTCCATCCACTCGCGCGAACCGGGCTTCAGCGCGACCAGCCGTTGACCGTTCGCCCCATCGGGCATGAAGCAGAACTTGCCGACGTACCCGCGCGTGGGATCGGAGGAATCCGACGACCTCGTGTTCAGGTGCACCTGATAGACCTTGCCCGGTTGAAGCTCGGGCACCGGCGTGGGCTTGGCCGTGGCGCCCTCCGGCGTCTGCCCATAGGCGGCGCAGCGCTCGGGCGACATCGTCGGCAGGCGCTGCTGATCGAGCATCACCGACCAGACCCTGCCGACAGGCGAGACGGAGGTGTCGCTCACGATCACTGCCTGCAGCCGGATCGTCGGTCCCCGTGCGGCCTCCTTGGCGGAGATGGTGAAGCAGGGCTGGCCGTCCTGCAGCCGGACCTCGGCGTCGCCCATGCGGGACGTGGCGCAGGCCGTGCTCAGCGAGGCGCAGAAGGCGAGCGCCAGCGCGGATTCAAGGCAGGTTCGACTTGTCGGACGGGTTCTGGAGGAAGGCATTCAGTACCTCTTCGAAGAGCGTGATCTGATTGGCGAACTGCTGTTGCCGCATCGCCTCGGGCGCATTCATGTGCTTCAGCGCGAAGTAGTCGGCCAGCAGGTCGCCCTGCGACTCCATGTTGTAGTCGCCGAGGGTGGTTCCCGACTTCAATTCGTAGTCATAACCGAGGCCGATGCGGATCGCGCCGCGCAGCCGCACCGGATAGCCGAGCTGGTACTGCCAGACGTGCACCATCTCATGGATGAACCACTGGCGGGTGTAGACGTCGGTGACGGAGAAGTCTTCCTTGAAGTGCTTCGGGTTGAAGTAGATCTCGCCGTTGGGCGTCATGGCGGTGTCGTCGGGCTGCAGTCCGAAGGGCAGGTACTCGTCGTTGTGGACCTTGATGATCGTGTAGTCGAGCGCGTCCTTGAACAGCAGCCGCGCCATCGCGATCTCACCGGTCGTCAGCCCGCGGGCCTCGCCCTCGGGCGTGGCGATAGGCTTCTGCGGCGCGGGCACGTAGGGGGCGTTGGCGGGCGGCGTGAAGTCGGCGCCCACGAGCAGCCAGTTGTCGCCCGCGGACGCGTCCAGGCCGATCGGCCCTGGGCGCGGCGAGTCGCCAATCCACTTCGTGCCCGGATCGGACGTCAGCCGGGCGACGTCCAACCCGATCGGACCTGGAACGACGGCACGTGCCATGACAAGCTCCCTGCAAGGTGCCGCCGGACGGCCCGGCGGCGAGCGGCCCATGTTGCCGGGTTGGCGGGACGGGCGCAAATGACTCTTGGCTAGTCGCGACGCGGACCGCCGAGCAACAAGGGCAGCCAGCGCTCAGAGTCGGCCTCTTCGACCTGCCCACCTGTAGCCCACGATGCCGCCCGCGATCAGGCAGATCAGCATGAAGGCGAAGGCTCCCATGAAAGCATCCCCGATGTCGGAATCGGACTTGATGTAGCGGGGGCCGTACCAAAGGGCAAAGAGCTCCACGAGTCCATAGGACACCAGAGCGAAAAGGACTGAGCCAAGGACGGTGAACAGTACACGCTTCATGTCATCTGCCAGAACCAGATGGCCTTGGCCTTTCTGTAGTCGCTCCAGAAGCCCTGGATGGCAAAGCCTGTGGCGATGCGGAACCAGGAAGAGGTGTCCGTCATACGAGATTCCTTGAACAGATCGATGTGATCACCGCTGAGCCCGGGACCGTAGTAGTCCTTGATGAAGATCACCCCTTGCTTGCCCTTGATCTTCTCAAACGAGGTCGCCACGTCCTTGCCGGCGAACTTCTGGATCTTCCCAGGAAGGACCGCGGCATTCCTGTCGAGCCAGGCCGCCAGCTCTTCAGCGCGGATCGGATATTTCGGCTTGTCCTTCTCCCAGGAGCGAGCGCCCCCGAACGACTTCAAGTCGATCCCGCAACGCATCATCGCGGCAGAAAGATTGATCGCGCATTGGTTCTCATAGACCGTCTTGTCGAGGATCGGCGCGTCACCGGCGACATTGGGGTGCTGCTTCCAGAGTTCAGAAAACGTCGGCATCGTTGTGCCCCTCCCCATCAGACGTACAGGCGCCATTCTGTGAATTCGCGTGCGACACCAGGCGTGACGAAGGTCAACCTCGAGGTCACATTTGAAGGGACAGGGCAGTGCTCCGGTTTTCGCCGAATGCCAGCTCCGCGTACATGCGCTTGAGCTGCGCGTTCTCGTCCTGCAGCTCCCGCAGTTGCGCCAGGCTCGACACGTTCATGCCGGCGAAGCGGCTCTTCCATTTGTAGTACGTCGGCTCGCTGATTCCGTGCTTGCGGCACGTCTCGCCAACCTTGCCGCCAAGCTCGACCTCCTTGAGGATCGCAACGATCTGGCTGTCAGTGAATCTGGATTTCTTCATGTAGAGGCTCCATGGGTTTGGATTCTCTACTCCCGGCTGGATCAAGATTTCGAGGAGGCTTCAATCAGCCTGCATACCAACCATCTCAAGGGGGCAACGTCTGCTGCGGGTCGACATCAGCTCGTCGCGACGAGCGGAGGCGGCCGCTCACGAAGGCTCGAGACGGGCGCCGCTGCCGAGCGACCGATTTGGATGGCAAAGCCGTCGGCCAAGCGCCCCGACCCGCGGGGCCAGTCTTGGCGCGAGCGGCCGGTCAGGACCTGACTTGGAAACGACTGAGATCAGCCTGATGCGGTCCCCGCGCACGGTGTTTCAAGTCCCTGCCAGCGCTGCAGCGCTGCCATATCCGGCAGTAGCTGAACGCGCACTCAGAACCAGCCGACACGCGCAGCAGCTTCGGCCCGCCAACATCCGATCAGGTGGCGCTGCCCCTCGGGAAGACCGGCATGCGATCCGGTTGCTGGCGCAGCCTTGATGGCTCCGTACGCGATGGTCGCGCCGAGGCCGCCTCCTCGACATCGTTTCGAAGGTGATCACTGGAGTGCTCGTGCCTGCATGAGGGACCTCGCAGCGGTCACTCGAACATCCTGAACTCGGGCGGCAACATTAAACGAACGGTCTAACAATCAGAGCGGACGGCCGGAGCTTGACCCGGCCGACGCGTGGATGACCGAAAGGCGCTCAGGACCGGTCGCGCGTCGCACGGCGCACGGCGCCCGCTGACCGAGATCGCTGCAAAACGGCGAAGCGGATCAGCTCGCGCCGCAAGCCTATCAACTTCAGAATTCTTGGGAACGCCGACCTGAGACGAGCAACGTCGGGCCCCAGATTGAACTGACAAGTCCTGACCCTCCAAGGTGCGATCTCATCCCCCGCACTCCCTCTAAGGAACGAACCGCCCGAAGTCTTTGACATAGATCAGAGAACGAAGTCCCGATCGGACGGAGCATGGACCCCGGTGTTTCAAAAGCGCCGTGCAATTCCGGCACCGATCCTGCGATCGGTGCTCGCGTCCCTGATCTCTCGATCATGGGCGAGATGGGCCTCTCCGCGAGGATGGCCATCACGTCATTGCCGTGCTTTTGACATCTCGCCCACCTCTCCGGTCGATCCGAAGGCATGTCGCCTTCAACGTCGGAGCCGGTGGCTTCCAACCTTGATCGAGGTAGTACGACATGGCAAGTTTCCAACAAGCACGCATCGACGAGTCCGACAAGCCGATGCGCCAACGCCATCCGCTCGCGGGCTGCGATCAGCAGACGCTGATCCAGCTGCAGCACGGCTGGGGCATGACCGAGCCGCAGATCTTCGGGCCGCGTCTCGGCTCTGATGCGATCTGCCTGCGCGCAGATCTGACGACGGGCTCGGCGCTGGCCAATCTGCGCGCACTGCTGGTGAGCGGCGCGTCGATGCTGTCCATGCTCGCCGACAACAGCGCGGAGAGCGATCCGGCCAAGCACGTGGCCAACGCGGTGAAGGAGTCGCTGCGCGAAGGGCTGGGGATGCTCGGCGTGGTGGAGCGCGCGGTGGATGAGGATCGGAGGAAGGTCGCGTCTTGAGAGCGAGTTCCCGAGACCGCGAGGTGTCGGCCATGCCGAGCACCTCGCGTTGAACCTCTGGATCCGTGCATGGGTCAGAACGGCGGAAACCGATTCGCCCTTCCGCGGGCAACTTGTGCATGCACGCAGCGGCTGATCCCGCCCATCGACTTCCGACGACTCCGCCCGTGAGTCAGCGCGCCTCGACTCAGAACTTGAAGCTGCCGTCAGACCGCGCCTGAGAGCCGCTCGCGCAGCTCGTGAACTCGCGGTTGCCGCTGCTCGTGGTCTGGTTGCTTTCCCAGACGGCGGTCGAGCCGTTCCACTTCACGTACTTGTACTGGACCGCCGTGCCGGCGGGCAGGTTGACGGTCCCCGTCCACGGCACGTTGGCGCCGGAGCCCTGGATGGTCAGCGCGAAGCCCGAACCCGGCGCCCAGGCGCCCAGGCCGGTCACGCTGCCCACCACGCGCAGGTTCTGGCCCACCACCGTGTTGGCGTTGGCGATGGTGAAGGTCACGGCGCAGGTGCCGGTGCCGCCGCCACCGCCGCCGGTGGTCTTCTGGCCCGCGTAGATCGCCACCGCCGGCGTGCTGCCGCTGCTGTTGGCCGGCACGGTGAAGCTGGCGTTGCCGCTGCCGTCCACGGTGACCGAGTCGGCCGTGCAGCCGGTGCCGGCGGCGTTCTTGGTGCCGTTGATGACGTTGCAATACGTGCCGGCGGGCAGGCCGGTGGCGAAGCTCCGGGTCCAGGCGCTGCCGCTGTTGTTCAGCGCGACAAAGCCGACGTTGCCGCGGCTGAAGGCGACCTGGTTGCCGTTGTCGCCGACGATCCAGTTCTGCTGCGCCTGCCCGATGCTGGCATTGCGGAAGCCCACCATGTTAGCCAGCGGCGTCCAGCGGTGGGCAAAGTCCCACACCACGTTGATCTGCGGCACGCCGCCGCTGTAGGGGCTGGTCGTGGGGCGGTCGGCGTCGGTGTTGCTGAACTTGAAGCCGGAGTACAGCTGCGCCTCGGCGTAGCCCTGGGCCAGCATGAAGATGTTGGCCAGCGTGTAGCGCTGGTTGGCGGCGTCGTTGTTGGCGGCGTTGTTGATGTTCAGCGAGCTGCCGTTGCGCTCGGTGTCCCAGTTGGTGACGAAGACCGTGGCGTTCTGCGGCTGGATGAAGCCCCAGGTGCCGCCCCAGTTGCCCCACGTGCCCATGATGCTCGGGATGCTGGACAGGGTGTTGCCGTTGTTGCCCCGGAACACGTCGCGCATCGCGTACGGGAACTGGAACTCATTGATCGTGCCGATGGGGAAGTAGCTGGGCCGGTCCACCTCGCCGTCGTTGATGATCTCCTGCGTGAGCCAGATGTTCTCCCCCTGCAGGGTCTTGGGATAGGTCGCCTTCACCGCGCTCATGATGGACGTCCAGGCACTGGCAGGCATGTGCTTGGCCGCATCGATGCGGAAGCCGTCGATGCCCAGCGCCAGCAGGGCCTTCAGGTAGTTGACGATCTGGCCCTGGACGTAGCTGCTCTCGGTCGCGAGGTCGGGCAGGCCGCCGAGGCGGCAGTTCTGCACGTTGCTGCGGCCGGACGGCGAGTTGTAGTCGGCGTCGTTGATCGTGCAGTTGGCGTGGAAGTCGCTGGCGCTGAAGAAGGGGTAGCTCAGCGTCGCGGCGTTCCAGGTCGAGCCGTCCGTGGCGGTGCCGCTGCCGTCGGCCATCTGATTGACGACGATGTCGGCATAGACGCGCACACCGGCCGCGTGGCAGGCGCTGATCATGCTCTGCAACTGGGCGGGCGTGCCCATGCGGCTGGTCAGGTTGGCGTAGTTGACCGGCTGGTACACGCCCCACCAGCCGTTGGCGTTCTTGGACGCGCCCGGCGGGGAGATCTGCACGCCGCCAAAGCCTTTGGGGCCCAGCCACTGCGTGCATTCGGTGGCGATGTCGGGCCAGGCCCATTCGAACATCTGCACCGACGTGGCGTTCGGGTTGAGCGCCTGCGCGGGGCTGGCGAAGGCGGCGAGCGCGGCGCTGACGGCGGCGGTCAGGGCGTGGGCGAGCCGGCGGCTCGAGAAGGGCAGCTGAGGCATGTGGTCTCCGGTGTTGATTGGCCGCCGCCCTCGTCGCGGGGCGGCTGGATTCGGCCATTCGACTGCCTGCCATGGCCGGCTTTCCGGGCTCGGAAAGTACGTCCACTGTAGACAGGCCGGCGCAGAAATTCCGTAGGAAAACTACCAAGTCGCGCCGTTTGCCCTTTCCACTGAGGTCGAGCAGTTGTTTCAGTCCGTAGTTTCGCTACTGATCGGGGTCGACGACGACTCGCCGGGCCTCCAGGCAAAATCCGAAGGATCGGGGCGAGCCTGGCGTCAGGCCTGCCGGGACGCCTCACGTTGACGAATGGAGCAGCATCGATGGCACTGACGAAGAAGGGCGAGTTCTGGTACGGGACGACGTCCGGCGATACCCAAGCCGAGCTGCGCAGCTACAGCATTGCGAACCGCCACGAGGCCGTCCGGTTTGCCGCGTCCAAATGCGATTGCGGGTGCCGGACCTTTGCGCTTCAGAGCGATGAAGACGCCGGCGTGGCGATCCGCACCTGCACCGACTGCGGGCGGGACCACCTGATGGGCGACAGCGCGGACCACCTGGAAGAAGCCGCGCCCGAGACGCACGAGTGCGTGTGCGAGAACGAGGTGTTCGAGCTGATGTCCGGCGTCTCCGTGTACGAGGGCACCCATGACGTGCGCTGGTACTACATCGCTTGCCACTGCGTGGAATGCAATCTGGTCGGGGTCTTCGCAGACTGGCAGTGCGAAGCGGGGGATGCCGCGGCCTTTCTCGCCAAGGTCTGAGCGGTCGAACCCCGCCGGGCTCGGGCGTGCAGGCCCAGGGTCACGCAAGGCGCCGGGTCAGGGCGGCTCGCTGATCAGCCGGTCGCTCCGTCTGCCTGAGGGGGCCGCTGCGCCAGCAGGCGCTTGCGCACCGCATGGATGTTGTTGCGCAGCGCGTAGAGCTCTTCGGCATAGGACAGCGGCACCGCGATGCGGTGGGTGACGCGGTCGAGCTCGTCCAGCTCGTCGAGCAAGGCCTCGCGCCCCCCGGTGCCGGTTTCCAGCTTGGCTTCCACCTCGCGCAGCCGCGCATACCAGCGGAACACGCGCGAGCGCACGCGGAAGGTGTAGAGCGGCGGCACCACGCGCGACAGCGGCAGCATCAGCACCAGCAGGCCGCCCACCACCAGCCACATGCGTTCCAGCAGATTGCCCGCCCAGAAGGGCAGGTAGCGCGCCCAGGCCGGCGGCGTGCCGTTGATGGCGCGGTCGCCCTCGGCGCTGACCGGCAGCTCGCTGGTGCGGGTGTTGGGGAAGTCGCGCGCGCCGTTGAACCAGCCGGCCTCGCTGTGCTGTCCCAGCGCCGCCTGCGCGAACAGCTGGCGCAGCGCCGGGTGCGTCTGCTCGCGCGCCAGCAGGGCGGTGGTGGTGGCCAGCAGCGGCACGTCGTGCGGCGGCAGGTCCGCCGCCAGGTCCACCACGCCGCGCGGCAGCGTCACGGTGGAGAGGAAGGGCAGGTGGCGCGAATAGGCCTCGTTCTGCTCGAAGGCCATCAGCGCCATGGCCGGGTCGCGCAGCAGCGCACGGATCAGCCGGGACTGCGGCGCCGAGATCAGCACCGCGGCGTCCAGCCGGCCCTCGCGCAGCGCCGCGCCGGCATCGTCGGGCGACAGATTGGACAGCTGCAGATCGGCCGGCTTCAGCTGGTTCAGCGTCAGCAGCTTCTCGACGATCTGGGGGACACCGCTGCCGTCCTGGTCCACGTTGACGCGCAGGCCGCGCAACTGGGTCAGGCGCTGCAGTTCGCCGCCGGGCTGGCGGCGCGCGATGCCGAGATCGCGGCGATAGAAGATCCAGATCGGCTCGTAGAACAGGCTGCCCAGCGAAACGATGCCGGCCTCGGTATCGGCCACCGGATCGGCCATGCCGCCGCGCACGAAGCCCACATCGGCCGTGCCCGCGCGCAGATGGGCCAGATCGTCCTGCGCGCCTTCGCTGGCGATCAGCGCGACCTGGATGCGCTCACGCGCCAGCACCTTCGCGTAGCCCTCGCCGAAGGCGGCGTAGGCGCTGCCGGCCGGGCCGGTGGCCAGGCGCACCTGGCGCGGCGGCTGCGGATCCAGCCACCAGTAGGCCGCGACCAGCAGGCCGCCGCCGAGCAGCAGCAGCGGCCCCATCGAGACCATCATGTCGCGCAGCGTCTGCCAGAGCAGGCGCAGGCTGCGGGTGGCATGCCATTGCTGAATCGGAGTCATGGACGGCGATGGTATTCGAGGCCTGCTGGCCGCACGGGGCCTTGTCCTTCCCTCGATGAGCTGACCTGGCGCTTTAATCGCGCAGCGTCGGCCAACCGTACTCGCGGGCAATGGCTCGCGTCACTTCGCGCACGAGGCGGTCGCCCTCGTCGGAATTCGTCATCAGCACCACGCCGCGGCCCGTGCCGGCGAAGGCCGCCGCATAGCACCTGAAGCCCGCATTGCCGCCAGCATGGCTGTAGCGGAGCGCCTCGCCCGTGCCCGAGAGATCGAAGCCCTGGCCATCCCCGCCGGGAACCCGGGTCAACATCGTGCGCGCGCTGGTGGGACTGAGCAGTCCGTCCGGCTCGCCCCGGGCCGAGCGGTCGACCGCCAGCATGAATCGGGCGAGATCGGACGGCGTGGTCCAGAGCCCCGCCGCGGCAAGCTCGGGATAGACGTGATAACGCCCCTTCAGGCGCTCGCCATCCGACGTGTGACCCGCCGCCGCCCGACCCGCCAGCGCGGGGGGCAACGGTTGCGAGAACGTGCTATCCCGCATGCCTGCGGGCAGCAGGACGGCCTCCTGCGCGAGCGCCGTGAAAGGACGCCCCGAGGCCTCCTCCATCAGCAGCTGCAGCACCATGAAGCCCCCGCCGGAATAACGTTCGAGCGTTCCGGGCACGGCGTCCACGCGCACGGCGGCCGAATTGGCCGGTGGGCTGCCGTCGAGGATCTGCCGGACCGTCGGGAGCGCGTCCCCTTGCGCATAGCCGCCGAAACCATGGCCGGTCAGCCCGGCCATGTGGGTGACGATGCGGCGCGGCGTGACCTTCTCGATCCGGTCGAAGGCGTTCTCAGGCACTTTCCAGCTGCGCAGCCGGTCGTTCACGTCCTCGTCGAGGGTCAGCGTCCCCTGATCCACCAGCCGGAACAAGGTGACCGAGCTCACGGGCTTGGAGATCGAGGCGGCTTGGAACAAGGTCGACGGATCGACGGGCTCGCGCGTCACCGCGTCGCGGACACCGTAGCCCTGCGCCCACTGGAGGTGCCCCTGATCGAAGAGCGCGACGCTCAGACCGGGGATGCGGAGATCCGCCATGCGCTCGGCGATCGACCGTGGCGGCCCGCTTTCCCGGCGCGAGGCGTCTAGCGGAACGAGCCCCCGTTCGATGCGCCCGATCCGGGCGTCGGGGGCCAGGTCTTGCCTGTTGGCCGTGGAGGGCGCGGAGGTGGAAGAGGGGGAAGGCGTGGAAGGCGTGGACCGGCACGCGCAAAGCAGGAACGCTGCGGCCAGCAGCAGGATCAAGCGCGGTGTCGATCGGGGCATCGGCATGGACATTCTGAAGCGGCCGGAGGTGGCCGCTGCATTGTCAACGCCGGACCTTGCCGTCCTCCGTGAGGATCGTCATGTCCACGTACCGCGATCCGGCGTGGCGCTGTGCCGAGAAGCTGATGAAGAACCCGCCCAGGTCGAGCTGGCTCTGCGCCTCCAGGCCGTTGATGATGTTGGCCGGCGTCGGGTCGTTGCCGGCGCGCTTGAGGCCTTCCACCATCGTCTTGGCGGCGACGAAGCCTTCCATCCCGGTGTAGCTCACGTCCACCTTCGCGGCCTTGGCGCGCTGCAGGTATTCGCCGGCGATCGGCGTCAGGCCCGAGAACGGGAAGGGCACGACCTGCGACACCACCACGCCGCGCGCGTCCTTGCCCAGTTCCGACGCCAGCGCCTGCGCGCCGACGAACGAGAAGTTGTAGAAGTTGCCCAGGAAGCCGATCTTGCGCGCGCCCCGGATGAAGGCCGCGCAGGACTTGTAGGCCGCCACCTGCACGATGCACTCGGGCTTGCCCGCCATCACCGCGGTCACCGACGCGGCCACGTCCACCGAGTTGCGCTCCACCGTGCCCTGCGACACCGGGGCCAGCTTGTGCTGCTTGAGCGCCGCGGTGACCGCCGCCAGACCGGCCTGGCCGTAGGCGTCGTTCTGGAAGAACACCGCCACGCGCGTGATGCCCACCGCGGTCAGCTGCTTGACAATCTCCGCCGCCTCGTCGTTGTAGGACGCGCGGATGTGGAACAGGAAACGGTTGAACGGCGTGCGCAAGGCCTCCGCGCCGGTGAACGGTGCCACCAGCGGGATCTTGGCCGCCGTCAGCAGCGGCACCGCCGCCAGCGTCGTGGGCGTGCCCACGTAGCCGAACAGCGCGTTGACGCCGTCCTCGATCAGGCGCCGCGTGTTGGCCGCGCAGCGCTCCGGCTCGTAGCCGTCGTCCATGCTGCGCAGCTCGATGCGCCGCCCGTTCACGCCGCCGCGCTGGTTGACCTGGTCGAAGACCAGCATCGCGCCTTCCTTGAACTGCTCGCCCAGTTCCTTCGCCGGGCCGCTGAAGGGCGCGGACTGGCCCAGCACGATGCGCGCGTTGTCGGCGAAGGCAGGCAGGCTGCCGGCGCCGGCGAGGGCGGCGAGGTTCTGGAGCAGGTGGCGGCGGTTCATGAGGCTGACTTCCTGGCGCTTTTGGAAAGGCCAGGATCTTCGGTGACGACGGCGACGGAATCCCTATGCAATAACCGCAACCCCGGATTTTCCCGGTGAGTTGTGGACAACGTCACAACCGCTTCATCTTGAAACATGTCCGGCCGAAGCGGCGTTTCGTGGAGCGCCGAGGAGCGCCGGGGAGCGATCTTTATGGAATCTTGATACCCCCGCCCCGAGCTTCTACAGCCCCTTGAGGCCGCCGTTCCTAGAGTTCATCCATCCCATCACGCCCTCATGGAGGGGGCATGGGACCCCAAAAAAATGGATGCACTCTTTCTCGGATTGAGCGTCGTGCTGTTCCTCGTGGCCGTGGGCCTGGCAGTCGCCAGCCATCGCCTGGAGGCCAAGCCATGAGCGCGCTCTACTGGCTGACCGGACTGATCTCCGCCGGTCTGTTCGTCTATCTCCTGGTCGCCCTGTGGCGGGCGGAGGAGTTCTGACATGACGAACCTCGCCTGGGCCAACCTGGCCCTCTACCTCGTCGTCACGCTGCTGCTGGCCTGGCCGCTCGCGCGCTGGATCACCGCGCTCGCCAAAGGGCAGATGCCCGGCTGGATCGCCGCCATCGAGCGGCCGATCTTCCGCCTCGCCGGCATCAAGCCGGAAGAGGGCATGGGCTGGAAGCAGTACGCCATCGCGCTGCTGATCTTCAACTTCATCGGCGTGCTCGCGGTCTACGCGCTGCAGCGCCTGCAGGGCGTGCTGCCGCTCAACCCGCAGGGGATGGGCGCGGTGACGCCGGACTCGGCGTTCAACACCGCCATCAGCTTCGTCGCCAACACCAACTGGCAGGGCTACGGCGGCGAGTCGACGATGAGCTACCTCACGCAGATGCTCGCGCTGACGGTGCAGAACTTCCTGTCCGCCGCCACCGGCATCGCGGTCGTGTTCGCCCTGATCCGCGGCTTCGCCTCGCGCCTGTCCGGCCATGTCGGCAACTTCTGGGCCGACATCACGCGTTGCACGCTGTGGCTGCTGCTGCCGCTGGCCCTCGTGATCGCGGTCGTGTTCGTCCAGCAGGGCGTGATCCAGAACTTCGACGGCTACAAGACCGTGCAGACGGTCGAGGCGCAGGACTACCAGACGCCCAAGCTCGGCGCCGACGGCCAGCCGCTGAAGGACGCCAAGGGCGAGCCCGTGATGGAGAACCAGCACACGCAGGAGCAGTCGCTCGCGATGGGTCCGGTCGCCTCGCAGGAAGCCATCAAGATGCTGGGCACCAACGGCGGCGGCTTCTTCAACGCCAACTCCGCGCATCCGTACGAGAACCCGACCCCGTTCACCAACCTGCTGCAGATCGTCGCGATCTTCGTGATCCCGGCCGCGCTGTGCCTGAGCTTCGGGCAACTGGTCGGCGACCGCCGCCAGGGCGCCGCGATCCTGGCCGCGATGAGCATCCTGTTCGTCGTCGGCGTGCTGGTCGCCACGCCCGCCGAGCAGGCCGGCAACCCGCTGGTCGCCGCGCAGGGCGTCGACATCCAGGCCACCGAGCTCCAGGCCGGCGGCAACATGGAAGGCAAGGAGACGCGCTTCGGCATCTCGGCCAGCTCGCTGTTCGCCGTCGTGACCACCGCCGCCTCCTGCGGCGCGGTCAACGCGATGCACGACAGCTTCACGCCCATCGGCGGCGCGGTGCCGCTGGTGATGATGCAGCTCGGCGAGGTCGTCTTCGGCGGCGTCGGCACCGGCCTGTACGGCATGCTGGTCTTCGCGATCCTGGCCGTCTTCATCGCCGGCCTGATGATCGGCCGCACGCCCGAGTACCTCGGCAAGAAGATCGAGCCCTTCGAGATGAAGATGAGCGCCGTCGCCATCCTGGTGACGCCCATCGTCGTGCTCGCGGGCACCGCGATCGCGGTCCTCGCGACCGACGGCAAGGCCGGCATCGCCAACCCCGGCGTGCACGGCTTCAGCGAGATCCTCTACGCCTTCACCTCGGCGGCCAACAACAACGGCAGCGCCTTCGCCGGCCTGTCCGCCAACACGCCGTTCTACAACACGCTGCTCGGCATCGCGATGTGGCTCGGCCGCTTCCTGGTCATCGTCCCCGTGCTGGCCATCGCCGGCAGCCTGGCCGCCAAGAAGCGCATCCCCGTCGGCGAGGGCACGCTGCCCACCCACGGCCCGCTGTTCGTCGTCCTGCTCATCGGCACCGTCCTCCTGGTCGGCCTGCTGAACTACGTGCCCGCGCTCGCGCTGGGTCCCGTCGTCGAGCACCTGATGCTCTGGAAGTAAAGCTTCGGAGCCCATCATGACCAATCAACTCAAGACCCTCCATACGTCGGTGCCCGCTTCGGCACGCACCGAGGTCCTCGGCGGCGCCAAGGGATCCCCTGGACCGCAAGGTCCCCAAGGATCCTCCGGTCCGCAAGGTCCCCAAGGCCCTCACGGTTCGCCCAGTCCGCAAGGGCAGGACCCGCAGGCCCCGCGCGCCAGCGCGAAGACCGGCATGTGGGATCCCGCGCTGGTGAAGCCCGCGATCCGCGATGCCTTCATCAAGCTCGCCCCGTCGACGCAGCTGCGCAACCCGGTGATGTTCGTCGTCTACGCCGGCAGCATCCTCACCACCGGCTTGTGGCTGGCGAGCTTCGCCAATCCGGAGCTGGCCGGCGCCGAAGGTCCCGGCTTCATGCTCGCCATCGCGCTGTGGCTGTGGTTCACCGTGCTGTTCGCCAACTTCGCCGAGGCGCTGGCCGAAGGCCGCTCCAAGGCGCAGGCCGCCTCGCTGCGCGGCCTCAAGGCGAAGACCTGGGCGAAGAAGCTCGAGACCCCGCGCCACGGCTCGTCCTGGCATCCGGTCGCGTCTGAAGAGCTGCGCAAGGGCCACGTCGTGCTGGTCGAGGCCGGCGATCTGGTGCCGCTGGACGGCGAGGTCATCGAAGGCGTCGCCTCGGTCGACGAGAGCGCCATCACCGGCGAATCCGCGCCGGTGATCCGCGAATCGGGCGGCGACTTCTCGGCCGTCACCGGCGGTACGCGCGTGCTGTCGGACTGGGTCGTCGTGCGCATCGCCGTCAACCCGGGCGAAGCCTTCCTGGACCGCATGATCGCGATGGTCGAGAGCGCCAAGCGCCAGAAGACGCCCAACGAGATCGCGCTGACCATCCTGCTGGTGGCGCTGACGCTGGTGTTCCTGGTCGTCACCGTGACGCTGCTGCCGTACTCGCTGTTCGCGGTCGAGGCCGCCGGCGCGGGCACCGTCGTGTCGATCACCGCGCTGGTCTCGCTGCTCGTGTGCCTGATCCCGACGACCATCGGCGGCCTGCTGTCAGCCATCGGCGTCGCCGGCATGAGCCGGCTGATGCAGGCCAACGTGATCGCGACCTCCGGCCGCGCGGTCGAGGCCGCCGGCGACGTCGACGTGCTGATGCTCGACAAGACCGGCACGATCACGCTGGGCAACCGCCAGGCCAGCGCCTTCCTGCCGGCCCCGACGCTGCAGGAGCAGCTGCTGGCCGACGCGGCGCAGCTCGCCTCGCTGGCGGACGAGACGCCGGAAGGCCGCTCCATCGTCGTGCTGGCCAAGCAGCGCTTCAACCTGCGCGAGCGCGAACTGGCGACGCTGCAGGCGCACTTCGTCCCGTTCACCGCCCAGACGCGCATGAGCGGCGTCGACTTCGGCGATCCCGAGCATCCCAAGCGTCAGCTGCGCAAGGGCGCGGTGGACGCGATCCGCCGCTTCGTCGAGCTGCACGGCGGCCAGATGCCGGCGCAGGTGACCGCGGTGGCCGAGGAAGTGGCGCGCCGCGGCAGCACGCCGCTGGTGGTGGCCGACTTGAACGACGGCCAGGCCCGCGTGCTGGGCGTGGTCGAGCTCAAGGACATCGTCAAGGGCGGCATCAAGGAGCGCTTCGCGCAGCTGCGCAAGATGGGCATCCGCACGGTGATGATCACCGGCGACAACCGCCTCACCGCCGCGGCGATCGCGGCCGAGGCGGGCGTCGACGACTTCCTCGCCGAAGCGACGCCGGAGGCCAAGCTCAAGCTGATCCGC
The DNA here is from genome assembly GCA_966211105.1 of uncultured Burkholderiales bacterium. Taxonomy (GTDB): domain Bacteria; phylum Pseudomonadota; class Gammaproteobacteria; order Burkholderiales; family Burkholderiaceae_C; genus Roseateles. Next base: position 9,822 of record CBIHMU010000037.1, on the reverse strand, counting down.
GACTACCAGGCCGAAGGCCGCCTGGTGGCGATGACCGGCGACGGCACCAACGACGCCCCCGCGCTGGCGCAGGCCGACGTGGCGGTGGCGATGGCCAGCGGCACGCAGGCCGCGAAGGAGGCCGGCAACATGGTCGACCTCGATTCGAATCCGACCAAGCTGCTGGAGATCGTCGAGACCGGCAAGCAGCTGCTGATGACGCGCGGCTCGCTGACGACCTTCTCGATCGCCAACGACGTGGCGAAGTACTTCGCCATCATCCCGGCGATGTTCCTGGGCGTGTACCCGCAGCTGGCCGCGCTCAACGTGATGGGCCTGCACAGCCCGTCGTCCGCCATCCTGTCGGCCGTCATCTTCAACGCGCTGATCATCGTCGCGCTCATCCCGCTGGCGCTCAAGGGCGTCGCCTACCGGCCCATCGGCGCGGCCGCGCTGCTGCGCCGCAACCTGTGGCTCTACGGCCTCGGCGGACTGATCGTGCCCTTCGTGGGCATCAAGGCGATCGACCTGCTGCTGGTCGCGCTCCACCTCGTGTGACGCGGAGAACCCCATCATGACAACCACGCCTTCCAACCCCCTGTCGACGTCCCATTCGCCGTTGCGGATGCTGCGCCCCGCGCTCGTCGGCTTCGTGCTGCTCAGCGCCGTCACCGGCCTGCTGTACCCGGCGCTCGTGACCGGTGTCGCCAAGACCATGTTCCCGTTCCAGGCCGAGGGCAGCCTCATCCTGCAGGGCGGCAAGGTCGTCGGCTCCGAGCTGATCGGGCAGAACTTCTCCTCGCCGCGCTACTTCTGGGGCCGCCCGTCGGCCACCGCGCCGATGGCCAACAACGCCACCGGCTCCAGCGGCTCCAACCAGGGCCCGACCAACCCCGCGCTGGTCGACGCGGTGAAGGGCCGCCTCCAGGCGCTCAAGGCCGCCGATCCGGGCAACACCGCGCCGGTGCCGGTCGACCTCGTGAGCGCCTCCGCCAGCGGCCTGGATCCGCACATCAGCATGGCCGCGGCGCGTTACCAGGCCGCCCGCGTGGCCCGCGAACGCGGCCTGCCGGTCGAGGCCGTGCAGCGCCTGATCCAGGCCAACACCGAGGCCCGCGACCTCGCCGTCCTCGGCGAGCCGCGCGTCAACGTCCTCAAGCTCAACCTGGCGCTCGACAAGGTGCCGGGGCAGCAGGCGGAAGTGCCGCCGGCCGCGGCGGCCTCCGCGCCGAGCGCATAAACAGAACGACAACCCCCTCAAGCAGTTCACGCAGTTCATGAAAACCCGTCTTCTCTCGCTGTTCCTGATCTCCTCCTGCTTCCTGCACGCCGCCGCGCGCGCCGAAGGCGAAGCGCCAGCCGCCGCGCCCGCGCCGACGCCCGAGCACACCTTCACCGGCAACGTGGCCTTCGTCAGCGACTACCGCTTCCGCGGCATCAGCCAGACCTGGAAGCGCCCGGCCGTGCAGGCCGGCTTCGACTACAGCCACGCCAGCGGCCTGTACCTGGGCACCTGAGCGTCCAACGTCTCGGGCAACAGCTACAACAACGGCGCCGGCATGGAGTGGGACCTGTACGGCGGCTACAAGCTGCCGCTGGCCGACAGCGTCACGCTGGACGTCGGCGCGCTGGCCTACGTCTATCCCGGCGCGCGCCTGAACGCGGCGCCCGGCCAGCCGACCGGCAACAAGTACGACAACGTCGACCTGTACGCCGCCGTCACGGCGGGCGCCTTCTCGGCCAAGCTGTCGGTGGCCGCGACCGACTACTTCGGCCTGGACAGCGAGACCGCCGGCTACGCCTACTTCAACGCGCTGCCGGCCAAGGGCTCGTCCAAGGGCACGTCCTACCTGGACCTGAACTACGGCTTCGAGCTGGGCCAGGGCTTCAATGCGGGCGTGCACCTGGGACATCTGTGGGTGCGCAAGTACGGCGACCTGTCCTATACCGACTGGAAGCTGTCCGTGACCAAGGAGATGAAGCAGCTCGGCGGCCTGACGCTGGGTCTGGCGGTCGTCGGCACCGACGCGGACAAGGCGCTGTACCAGGCGGGCGATTCCGCCGCGTCGCGCGCGAAGCGCCTCGGCGACACCGGCGTGGTGCTGAGCGTCTCCAAGACCTTCTGATCCTTCTTGGCGACCGTTCCGCCAAAACCCGCTCGGGGAGCCGCGTGCTCCCCGATGTCCGTTCCGAAGCGACAATTCCGCGATGCCGAGTCCGTCCGACGAAAGACCTGACCCCGACAACCTGCTGGCGCAGCTCCGTCAGCAGGAGGAGGCGCAGTCGCGCGGCCGGCTGCGCATCTACTTCGGCGCCTCGGCCGGCGTGGGCAAGACCTTCGCGATGCTGCAGGCCGCGCGCCAGCTGGCGGACCAGGGACGCGCGCCGCTGATCGGCGTGGTCGAGACGCACGGCCGGGCCGACACCGCGGCGCTGCTCGACGGCCTGCCGCGGCTGCCGATGCGCCAGGTCGACCACCGAGGCCGGGCGCTGCCGGAGTTCGACCTCGACGGCGCGCTCGAGCGCCTGCGCGACCAGCCGGACGCGCTGATCCTGGTCGACGAGCTGGCGCATTCCAACGTCGCCGGCTCGCGCCATCCCAAGCGCTGGCAGGACGTGGAGGAGCTGCTGGCCAACGGCATCAGCGTCTACACGACGGTCAACGTCCAGCATCTGGAGAGCCTCAACGACGTCGTCGGCGGCATCACCGGCGTGCGGGTGCAGGAGACGCTGCCCGACACCTTCTTCGATCGCGCGGACGAGGTCGTGCTGGTGGACACGCCGGCCGACGAGCTGCTCGCGCGGCTCAAGGCCGGCAAGGTCTACCAGGGCGCACAGGCCGAGCGCGCCGGCCAGCATTTCTTCCGCAAGGGCAACCTGATGGCGCTGCGCGAACTCGCGCTGCGCCGCACGGCCGACCGCGTCGAGGACGACGTCCAGGCCTGGCGCAGCAACGAGCGCATCGCGGCGGTGTGGAAGACCGAGGCCGCGATCCTCTGCGCGATCGGCCCCGGCGACGAGGCCGAATCGGTCGTGCGCAGCGCCGCGCAGCTCGCGCAGCAGCTGACGGTGAGCTGGCATGCGGTCTACGTCGAGACGCCGGCGTTGCACCGCCTGCCCGACGCGCGGCGCGAGCGTTGCCTGCGCGTGGTGCGGCTGGCGCAGGATCTCGGCGCGACGACGGCGGTGCTGTCCGCGCAGGACCCGGCGCAGGCGCTGGCCGACTACGCCCGCGAGCACAACCTGTCCAAGCTGCTGATGGGGCGGGGCGCGCCGCCAGCGTCCTCGTCGTTGCGCCGCTGGGGCAGCCGCGACCTGGCGGCCCACCTGGGCCGCGCCGCACCGGAGCTGGACCTGATCCAGGTCGGCGCGTCGGCCACGCAGCGCAGCAACGACGACGACACCGGTCCAACCTTCGGCGCCGCGCCGCGGCGTTACCTCTGGGCGACGCTGGCCTGCTTCGGCGTGGCCGCGGTGTGCTGGCCGCTGTCGCACGGCATCGCCAACGACAACATCGTCATGCTGTTCCTGCTCGGCGTGGTGGGCGTGGCCATGCGCTGGGGGCGCGGGCCGGCCGTGCTGGCGAGTTTCCTCAGCGTCGCGCTGTTCGACTTCCTCTTCGTCGCGCCCCGGCTGAGCCTGGCGGTGAGCGACGTGCAATACGTGATCACCTTCGTCGTGATGCTGGCGGTCGGCCTGATCACCGGGCAGTTGACGGCGGGGCTGCGGTATGAGGCCCGCGTGTCGTCGGACCGCGAGGCGAGGGCGCGCGGACTCTTCGAACTCACCCGCGAGCTGGCCGGCGCGCTGCAGACCGAGCAGGTCATCGCGACGGCGGAACAGCAGCTGGCGCAGCAGTTCGGCGGGCGGGCGCTGCTGCACGTGCTCGACGACGACGACCGGCTGCAGCCGTCGCCGACGGAGGAGACGCTGCCGGTCGGCGACCGCTCCGACGCCGGCACCGCGCGCTGGGCGCTGGATCACGAGCAGGCCGCGGGCCTGGGCACCGACACGCTGCCGGGCAGCCAGTGGTTCTACCTGCCGCTGCGCGCGCCGATGCGCACGCGCGGCGTGCTCGCGCTGCGGCCCGGCGACGCGCAGACGCTGATGCTGCCGGAGCGCCGCGCGCAGCTGGAGACGGCCGCGCGCATCGCGGGGCAGGCGCTGGAGCGCGTGCACTACGTCGAGGTCGCGCAGCAGGCGCTGCTGCAGATCGAGTCGGAGCGGCTGCGCAACTCGCTGCTGTCGGCGCTCTCGCATGACCTGCGCACGCCGCTGGCCGCGCTGCAGGGGCTGGCCGAGACCTTGACGAAGCGGGCGCTCGATCCCGGCGCCGCGGAGACGGCGCAGGCGATCGAACAGCAGTCGCTGCGCATCAACGCGATGGTGCACAACCTGCTGGACATGGCGCGGTTGCAGAGCGGCGCGCTCACGCTCAACCGGCAATGGCAGCCGGTGGACGAGGTCATCGGCAGCAGCCTGCAGCTGATGGGCACGGCGCTGGCGCGGCACCGCGTGGTGCTGGACGTGCCGTCGACGCTGCCGCTGGTGGAGCTCGATGCGGTGCTCATCGAGCGCGTGCTGGCGAACCTGCTGGAGAACGCCGCGAAGTACACGCCGCCGGGGAGCGAGATCCGCGTGATCGCGCGCGCGCACGGCGGCGTGGGCTCGAGCGCCTTGAACGACGAGGGCGTCGACACCGGCGGGAACGGCGGCAACGGCGTTGGCGCCGGCAGCGCCAGCAGCGCCGGCAACGGCGAGATGCGCCTGTCCGTCGAGGACAACGGCCCGGGCCTGCCGCCGGGCCGCGAGGAGGCGCTCTTCGAGAAATTCACGCGCGGCCACAGCGAGTCGCACCTGCCCGGCGTCGGCCTGGGGCTGGCGATCTGCCGTGCCATCATGCAGGCCCACGGCGGCCGCATCTGGGCTGAGCGCGCGGCGCCGCAGGGTGGCGCGCGATTCAGCCTGGCGCTGCCGCTGGGCCAGCCGCCGGCGCTGCCGGCCTTCGATGAAGACAGGGAATTCCAACCGTGAGCGTCCAACCGTGAACGAACCGCAGGCGAGCGTCGCGCCCGTGGCGCTGATCGTCGAGGACGAGCCCAACATCCGCCGCTTCGTGCGTCTGGCCCTGGAGGGCGAGGGCTGGGCCGTGCACGAGACCGGCACCTTGCGCCAGGGCCTGATCGATGCGGGCACGCGGCGGCCGGACCTGGTCATCCTCGACCTGGGTCTGCCGGACGGCGACGGCCAGGACTTCCTGCGCGACCTGCGCGCGTGGTCGGCGGTGCCGGTGATCGTGCTGTCGGCGCGCGGCGCCGAGGACGACAAGATCACGGCCCTGGACCACGGCGCCGACGACTACCTGAGCAAGCCCTTCGGCGTCGGCGAGCTGATGGCGCGCGTGCGCGTCGCCCTGCGGCGCAACCAGGCGCGGGCGAGCGAGCAGCAGGATCCCGTCTTCCGCTTCGGCGACGTCGAGATCGACCTGGCCGCGCGCCGCGTGCGCCGCGCCGGGGAGGACGTGCACCTCACGCCGATCGAGTACCGTCTGCTCAGCCACCTGATCGGCAATGCCGGCAAGGTGCTGACGCACCGTCAACTGCTGAAGGCGGTGTGGGGCCCGTCGCAGGTGGAGCAGAACCACTACCTGCGTGTCTACATGGGCAACCTGCGCCAGAAGCTCGAGGCCGAGCCGGCGAGTCCGAAGCACCTGCTGACGGAGACCGGGGTGGGCTACCGGCTGATGCCCTGAGCGGCGCAAGCTGGATGCCCGTGTGAGAGTGAGAGCACGGACCCGAGCACGGGCCCGAGCACGATGGGCGCGTCGCCTGTAGCATTGGTCGCACGCCCGCATCGGGGCGCTGGCCCGATCCTCGGGTCGACACCGCTCAACAAGGAGACTCCCCATGATCCAACAGGCCCAGGTCGAACTCGCCAAGACCTTCTTCGAGCAGTCGAAGAAGGCGTTCGAACAGAACTACGCCGCGTGGAGCACGGTGCTCGCATCGCAGAAGGCCATCCTCGAATCGATGCGGGCGGGAGGCGCGCCGTTCGAAGTCGCCGCCGACCAGTTCCAGAAGCTGATCGATTTCCACGAACAGCAGTTCCGCGTCACCACCGACTTCATGACCAAGCTGCAGACGGACTACGCCAAGGTGGTGCAGCAGAAGACCAAGTGAGACCGGTCTTCCAGCCCGGCCGCCTCACGGTCGGGTTGATGACGCCCGTGGCGCCTGCGGCGTCCGTCGATGCCCGACCCGATCGGATGGCCGACGTCGGCGAGGCGCTCGAGTTGGCCGCGCTCGCGGACCGGCTCGGTGTCGCGGCGCTGTGGACGCGCGACGTCCCGTTGATGGTGCCGCAGGGCAGCGACAACTCGGCGAGCGCGCTCGACGATCCCTTCCTCTGGCTGGCCGCGCTGGCCGGCGCGACGCGCGAGATCGCCGTCGGCGCCGCCGCCATCGTGCTGCCGCTGCGGCATCCGCTCCATGTGGCGAAGTCCGCCTTGTCGCTGGATCGGCTCAGCGGCGGACGCTTCCTCCTCGGCATGGGCTCGGGCGACCGGCCCGCGGAATTCGCGGCCTTCGGCGAAGACCTGGAGCAGCGTGCGGAGGCTTTCCGAAGCCGCTGGGCCATCGTGCGCGCGGCGCTCTCGCCCGATCCCGACGAACGCGCGGCAGTGCTCGACGCGACCGGTGGTTTCGAGGTGCTCCCGGCGCCGACGCGACGGATCCCGATGATCGTCGTGGGCTCGGCGCGTCAGTCGCTGCAATGGACCGCGACGCATGCGGATGGCTGGGCCACCTACCACCGCGAGGAAGCGCGGCAGGAAGGCCGCATCGAGCTGTGGCAACGCGCGCTCGAACAGAAGGGCGTCGGTCCGAAACCGTTCGTGCAGTCGGTGCAGCTCGACTTGCTCGCCGATCCGGATGCGGCAGCGGAGCCGCTGGAACTCGGGCTGCGCACGGGACGCCACGCGCTCATCGCCTATCTGCATCGCCTGCAGGCGATGGGCGTGGCGCATGTGCTGTTCAACCTCGGACGCAGCAGGCCGGCGCGCGAGGTGATCGAAGAGCTCGGCCACGAGGTGCTGCCCGCGCTCGCCACCGGCGACCGAGCCGCCGAGGCACGGAGACACTGAGGCATCGCGCTGCGGATCCGTCCCTGATCCCGGTGTCGGATCGATGCATCAACGTCGGTTGACGCCGCCGACAACGCGATGGAAGAATCGCGCCCACGCCGGACGGCTCCGTCCGCGCGCGTTCCAACCTCTTCACTGTCCGGAGGTGCCCCATGAAGACCCGTACGTCCATCCACTGCTGATTGCCGACGACTGCTTCCTTGCAGCATCGTGTCGGCGCCGTCTGCGCCCGCGAAGGCTGCGGCACCGGTTCCTGACGCCCCGACGCCTGCCATGAGGCCGGCGGGGCACGAAACCTCCCCGCGACTTCCCCCAGCGACTCTGCCCGGTCCGTCGACCGGCAGCGACTCGACTGCGTCTGTGACACGTCCGTCGGTTCCCTGACTCCACCAGGACCCGCCCGCGCCAACAACGCGGCGGGTGACGGACTCCATGTCTCTGCAATCCCTGCCGCTGCTGCGCTATCCGCGCACGGCGCACCTCGCGGGCAGTCGCCTGCAGGCGGGCGACTCCGCCCATGACCAGATGCCGCTTGCGGCGCTGGCCGGCTGCCACGTCGTCATCGAAGAGAAACTTGACGGCGCCAACGCCGGCATCTCGTTCAGCGACGGCGGCGATCTGCTGCTGCAGTCGCGTGGCCACTATCTGATCGGCGGCTTCGGCGAACGCCAGTTCAACCCGATGAAGATCTGGGCGCTGGCGCATGAGCGCCGGCTGATCGAACGCCTCGAGGACCGCTACGTCCTGTACGGGGAGTGGGCCTACGCCAAGCACAGCGTCTGGTACGACCGGCTGCCGCACTACTTCAACGAGTTCGATGTCTATGACCGTGCCACCTCGCGCTTCCTGTCGACGCCGCGCCGCCATGCGCTGCTCGCGGGCTCGCCGGTGCTGCCGGTGCCGGTGCTCTACGCGGGGACGATGCCGACCGACCCGACGCTGCTCTGGGCGCTGGTGGTGCGCTCACTGGCGAAGTCGCCTGGTTGGCGCGACGCCTTCGAGGCTGCGACACGGCGCGAATCGCTGCCGCTGGACCTGTGCTGGAAGCAGACCGACAAGGCCGACCAGTCCGAAGGCCTCTACCTGAAAGTCGAGGACGACGAGCAGGTGCTGGGCCGGTTCAAGCTGGTGAGGCCGTCCTTCACGCAGACGATCCTCGACAGCGAGACGCACCACGCCCGCCGGCCGATTCTGCCGAACGCGCTGGCGCCGGGGGCGGACCTTTTCGGCGAGCGGCCCACGGTGACGTGGCATGACCTCGGGTTGGAGACGATCACATCGCTGGTGGCGTTGAAGGCGCTGGCAGCGTCGTCGCGCGGCGGGTCACGCGGTGCCCGACGCGACGCACCACGAGGCGATCACGACCACCGATGTCCCTGAGCGGGACGGAGGAAGGAACCATGAACATTCAATGGAAAGACATCCAGGCTCGCGAGGAGGGCTGTTACGGCCAGCCGCGGGCATTCGCGGATGCGCACACGCGGGTCAGCTACTTCCGCGGCGCGGACGTGCATCCGGACTATGCGCTGTTCCAGGAGCCCGGCGCCCGCGTGACGGTGATGTGCGGCCTGCCGGCGTCAGGCAAGGACACCTGGGTGGCGGCGCATCGACGCGACCAACCGGTCGTGTCCTTCGACGACGCCCGCGCGGCGCTCGGCCTGAAGCACGGGCACAACGAGGGCAAGGTCGCGCACGCGGCGGTGGACAAGGCGAAGTCGCTGCTGCGCGAGCGGGCGTCGTTCGTCTGGAATGCGACACACCTGAGCCAGCAGATGCGGGACAAGACGCTGGACCTGCTCTTCGCGTACGGCGCGCAGGTGGAGATCGTCTACCTCGAACGTCCCCGTGCGGAACTGCTGCGTCGCAACGGCCGGCGGGACACCTCCCTGTCCAACAGCGCGCTGCAGGGGATGCTGCGCAAGGGGAACTGCCGGTGCCGACGGAGGCGCACGCGGTGCGTTATTGCCCCGCCGACTGAGGCCAGCCCGTCACCCGGCGACCGACGACATCGCCCAGGGCCGCACGCGGTCCCGCGCCTCCCGCGCCTCCCGCGTCCGTCGCCGCTCAGGATGCCGTCGATCGTCCAGGCGACGCAGCGACTCGACCTGCCGCAGGCCCCTTGCGGATGCGCCAGGCCTGCACCGCCATGAGGATCAGGAAGAGCAGGAACACGACCCCGATCGCCTTCTGCAGCGCCGGGTCGTCGGGGCCGGTGAACAGCGGGGCGCCGACGGGCACGCGGGTGAAGGTCTCGTTGAGGCCGGGGATCATGTGGCAGAACAGCGTGAAGCTGTAGCCCAGCGTCTCCACATACGGCGAGAGGCCGCCGAGGAATCGGGTGCGATGCGCCGCGACGGCGATGGCCAGCGCGACGAGCGTGACGATCGCCAGCACGTGCGCGATGTTGAAGCCGCCGTGGCGGAAGATGCCGAAGGCCGTCAGGCAGGTGACGACGGTGCACCAGAGGTAGGTGCGGCCAAGGGTCGACTGACCCTCGATGCGGCCGTTGCGGATGATCAAGGCGTAGCCGGCCACGAGGGCGACGATCGAGAACGCCGTGTGCACGGCGCCGAGGAGGGTCAGACCGAACATGCGTGCTCCCTGCTGAGCCGCGTCGCCGCGGCGGGCCGGAGCGCGGCGCGCTCCTGCGGATACCTTAGGGGGTGTGCCCAGGCGCGCGCATCGGTCGGATGGGGGAGGGC